>JAIXKK010000081.1 GCA_026954325.1 Bryobacterales bacterium
GGGTATTACGAGGGCAATCGGATTTGATTGCCGGGATCCGGCACAGTGTGTTGTGGGAGGGAAGAAAGCGGGGCAAGGTGTGGTTTCATCCGCGGGCGTGCCGGGCGGGAAAAGAGCCGTATCTATTGATGACGCTGCAGGAGATTACGGGTTCCGACGTGTTTCATCACGTGCATTGGAGCGAATCGCGGGATCTGGCGGCGAGTTGGAGCGAACCGAAGCCGATTCCGGGGATGGGCAGGCGGAAGACGGCGGACGGGCTGGAGGAGGGGATCTGCGACGTCGTGCCGGAGTATCACGCCAGGACGAAGACGGTGCTGGCGATGGGCCACAACGTGTACTACGACGAGACGGGGAAGCTGACACGTCCGGATACGGAGCGCCGGCCGGTATATATCGTGCGGGACGCGGCGGGGCAGTGGGGAACGGTGAAGAAACTCGAGTGGGACAACCCGGAGGCGAGCGCGATCTATACGAGTAACTGCTCGCAACGGGTGACGTTGGAGAACGGGGATATTCTGGTTCCGCTGTCGTTTGGGCCGCTGGGGCGGAGGGACCGGGGTGTGTGCACGGCGCGGTGCTCGTTCGACGGGAGAGAGCTACGCATCCGCAAGAGCGGAAACGTGCAGCGGAACGCGGTGAAGCGCGGGTTGCTCGAGCCGTCGCTGGCGCGCTTTGCGGGGCGGTATTACATGACCATCCGGGCGGAGGATGAGTGCGGGTACGTGACGGTATCGGCGGATGGCCTGGAGTGGGAAGAGAAGAAGGCATGGTGTTGGGATGACGGGGCGCCGCTGACGATGTCGACGACGCAGCAGCGGTGGCTGCCGCACAGCGACGGGCTATATCTCACCTACACGCGGAAGGATGCCTCGAACGTGAATGTCGCGCGGTGGAGAACGCCGATCTTCGCGGCGGAAGTGGACGTGGAGAGGCTGTGTCTGATCCGAAGCACGGAGAGGGTGGTGTTTCGGATCGACGGAGACGGGGTGAATCATCCGGAAACAGTGCCGTACCTGGGAAACTTTCACACGACGGCGATCAGCCCGCGGGAGTCGATTGTGACGACTTGTGAAACTCTACCGGAGACTTTAAGGGGAAACACGATTCAGGCGCGGGTGCACTGGGCGAAGATAAACCGGGACGTTGTGTAGGGGTTCAACGGGTGTGCGCCATCTGTGTGACTTGCACCCGCTTGCCGCGCCACTTCCATCCGGTTTCAATCAGGAAGACGGCCGGTCTCTTCGAAACCTGTCTTATGGCGAGGCAGGCCAGGGCCCCGGGGGAACGATGTAAATTATGCGTGGTTCCGGCCGATCGGCGAACATCGGAGGGTTGGAGTCTAATAGGGGCAGAACGGACCGCCGCTGACCACCAGTTGATACAACTCCCGCAAGGGGACGGGCGCCGATTGTGGATCGACAGCATCCTGGAGTGGAGCAGCGCCATACACGCCGAGCAGGCAAAGAAGGAGGCGGTGATTGCCGAAGGTGACGCTTTCCATCCGGAGACTGAAGTGGAGCAGTTCGATTCCGGAAGGATGCTGTTCATAGTCGGCGGTGAGCACGTGCAGCCGGCCGCAACTCTTGCTGCCGCCCCAACGGAGGGCGGTGAGGATGGAGTTGGCAACTTTGCAGTTGCGGCAGGCCAGTCCGGTTCCGCAGCCGCCATCGGTCTTTGGGACGTTCAGACAGCGCAGGGCCTCGCCGAAGCGCTTGCCCAGTATTTCCGGCAAGCCGGCGGCATCGCACAAGGTAAGAAACGGGTGATTGGCGTAAACCACCTGGCGGTGCTCGTTGAACAAGACCAGGGGCTGGGGGACCTTCTCGAGGGCGTTGGGGAGAGGCGCCCAGGCGATGATCTCCGAATGGATTGCGTGGATTACCTCGGGGGGAGCGACTTCCGACGGGAGAAATGACGACGGCTCGATACGCTCGCTCATGTGAAGCTTATCGGCGCGAGGAGAAGTGACATTAAGAGAATGTCAAGCTGATCTCTGCCGGGGCGAGGAATAGCCGAGTTTCATGGAAATGGCGTCACATTCCTGCCTCATCCGCAAGCCCGCGGCGCGGACCACTTCTTCGGTGAGGACGCTCGCGCTGCCGGAGATGCTCAATGCGGCGACGGGGCGGCCGGCCATGTCCAGAATCGCCGAACCAACGCAACTGAGCCCTGGCTCGGACACCCCCTGGTCAATGGCATATCCGGTCTGGCGGACCAGTTTCAGTTCGGTAATAAGTTCTTCGATTCCCGCCGAGGTGTAGGTCCGGCCAGCGAGGAGCGCGATGTGCTCATCGGGCAGGTGCGCCAGAATGCTGCGGCCGAGGGCGGTCTTCGGGAAGGAAAGCATCGTGCCGAGAATGGCGTGCATGCGCACCGAATGTAAGCCTTCCACCATGTGGCGGTAGACGAGATGGTCTCCTTCGACGAGGGCGAGGTTTACGGTCTGCTCGAATAGCGAAACCAGGCGTGTCATCGCCGGGCGGGCAAGCTGGGCGAGGGTGGCGCTGAGAGGGGGTTGGCCGAATTTTTCCAGCCGCTCGGAGATGAAATAGCGGCCTTGCGCGCTCTCGAAGCGGACCAACCCCAACCCGTCGAGGCTGCGGAGAATGCGGTTTACGGTTGCCTTGGGCAAGCCGATCCGTTCGACGACGCCGGCGAGGCGCAGGCCCTTGCCATTGCTTTCGTGCAGTACGTCGAGAATCCGGAAGGTCTTCGAGAGGACCTTAATTGGTTCGGATTTGCCGCGCATTCGGCGCCTTACCACTGGAAGCGGCCGACGATGATGTGGTGCATGCGCGAGGTGCCGATGTCGGAGAAGCTGCCGCGGCCGACACCGGCGAAGGTGCCGAAGTTGGCGCGGTTGGCGAGGTTAAACACGCCGTTCGGATCGGGGAATTGCGGCTCCTTGGTGGGATTGTTCACGTCCCAGCGGATGCTGAAGATGAGCCGTTCGGTGAATTTGAACTCCTTGGACAGGGAGAACTGGGTCCAGCGCAATCCGGGAGATTCGAAGGTGTTGCGTCCGAGCGTACCGGCGGTGAAGGCCGCCGGGTAGGCGAAGGCGTCGAAGCTGTAGTAGCGGTTCTGCGCGCTGAGGGGGAAGCGGTTGGGGCCGATGGTCCAATCTTTGGGCTGCGCCTGGTCATTGGGAAGGATCTGGATGGGCCGGGAGGCGCCGGGGAGGTAGCGATAGGGGCTTTGGGCGAAAGTGACGGTGGTGGGGGGACCGGACTGGAAGGTCTGGGTCCAGGCGAAATCCCAGTTGCCGAAGACCCAGTTTCTCACGCCGCCGCCATTCATCCATTTGCGCCCCTTGCCGAAGGGGAGTTCGTAGGTCATGACGCTGACGAAGCGGTGACTGACGTCGTAATTGGCGCGGGCCTTTTCGAGCGAGCGATTGTAGTAGGTGATGCCTGTAGACGTGCCATCGTCATCGGAGTTGTTGATGGTCTTGCCGAGTTGATAGAAGGCGTTGAGTGTGAGCCCCTGGGCGAAGCGGCGTTCGAAGCGGAGCATTCCGCTGTGATAGGTGTTGTGGCCGTAGTTGGAGTAATGCTGGATGGAGCCGAATTGGGTGTAGGGCTTGTAGTTCTGGGTGGCGTTGGCGATCTGGTTCAACGTGGTCAAGTCGGTGGAAATATTCAGCGGAACGGCATTGATGTCCCAGTTATTGAGCAGGCCGACGCCCGAGGAACCCTGGTAGAGGACCTCCACCAGCCAACTGCCGGAGAGCTGGCGTTGAATGCCCGCGGACCAGTTGTACACGTACGGCAGGCGCATGTTGGGGTCAAACCAGGAAGCGGCCCGGCCGCTGTAGTTCGAGCCCTGGAAGGGAACGCTGCCGTCCGAAGCGGTCGGGTAGCTGAAGGCCGGCGGTCCCTGGGAAAGAAGGAAAGTGTGGCGCGGGTCTCCGGGAGCGGCCTGGATGTTGGCGGTCGCCAGATACTCTTCGAAGTTCTGGTTGGCGCCGTTAGTCATCAGGTCGATGGCGAAGGCGCCGAAACTGGCGCGGAAGACGGTCTTGGGGGTGAAGGTCCAGGCAAGGCCGAGGCGCGGCTGGAAGTTATTGATGTCGCGGCCGGCGAGGCTACCCTTGCCATGAACGATAGCGCCCTTGCGGCCGGTGAGGGGATCCGCGGCGTTGGGATCAAACTGGGATTGTTGGCCGTACTTGGTGCTGAAGGGCGATTCGTACGACCACCGCACGCCCATTTCGATGGAGAGATTACGCAACGGCCGCCAGGAGTCCTGGAAGTAGAGGGAGTGCTGCCACCAGCGGGGGAGCCAGGTGGCGGTGTTCTGCGAATAGATGCCTTGGACCACGGTTCCGAGCAGGAGGGAGGCAAATGCGTTTCCGGTATTGGGGCGGAAGGGGTATTCGGTGCCGCCCATGCGGTATTCGCCGGAGGGTTGCGCGGTGGGCAGGGAGTTGTAGCGGGTGCGGATGAGTTCGTAGCCGGCTTTGAAGGTATGGCGGTCGTGGACCCTGGTGAAGTTTTCCTGAAGGGTGAAGTCCTCGCGACCTGGCTTGATCGGCCTTGTGGACCGAGGCCATAGTACATGCCTCCGCCGGAGTTGCGGAACTCGGGGAAGGTCTCCTTGCCGACGTTAGGGATGCCGAGTTTGCCGGCCCAGTCCTGGTTATAGCTTTCCGGGGTGGCGGTGAAGACGCGGCGGTTGAAGCCCAGGCGGATTTCGTTGACGGTAGTGGGATTGAACGTGTACGAATCGGAGATGGCGATGTTGCTGTAGTCAATGGGCTTGATATACACGTTGCCGTACACGATATCAGTGAGTTCCCGGACCGGCCGTTCTTCGCTGCGGTGGCGGATGAGGGAGTAGCGGCCGAAGATTTTATGTTTGACGCTGAACTGGTGGTCGATCTTGCCGTCGTAGCGGGAAAAGACGTATCCGCCGAAGGCGGGGATGGTGAGGTTGTTATTCGGCCCGCTGGGGGAGATGACGCCGGGATCGGTCTGCGCTTTCCAGGGTTTGAGGCCGATGAGTTTCCGCGCCACGGGATCGAACATCGCCTGGGGCACGATATTGCCCGGAAACGGATCTCGCGCCCATGCGCCGTTCTCCTGTCTGGTGGTGAACGGATTGTAGATGGGGAACCCCACGCCATTGAAGGAAAAGTCGCCGCCGAGCATCTGCGGGCTCGGCACGGCGCCGATGAACGTTTCATTAAGCTTTTCGTAGTGCTGCTGGAAACCGGCGAAGAAGAAAGTTTTGTCGCGCTTGATTTTGCCGGAAGCAGTCCCGCCCCATTCCTGGTAGACGAAGTCACCCTCGCGCGGAAGTTGCTCGAGGTAGGCGCGGTGGATGAGCTTTCCATTTGTGTAGCGGTCTTCAAAGGAGCCGTGGAACTCGTTCGTGCCGCTCTTGAAGACGACGCTCAACAGTCCGCCGCCGGAATGTCCGAATTCGGCGGGAGTGCCCGAGGTCCACATCTTGAATTCCTGGATGGAGTCGAGGCTGGTGATCATGGTGCGCTGATAGTCGCCCACCTGGCCGACGGCGGGTTCCTTGCCGTTGACGCCGTCCATGGAGTAGCCGATGGCTCGCTGGCGCTGCCCGTTGGCGTGCTGTCCGTTGATGTTGGTCATGCCGGGCATGTAGAGGAGGACGCGGTGGACGAACTTCTGCATGACGGGCAGTTTCTGCACGAGGCCGCTTTCGAGGATCTGGCCGTTGCCGGCGGTTTCGGTGGTGAGAAGGGGAGTGGTGGCTTCCACTTGAATGGATTCGGTGACATTGCCGACTTCGAGCACCACGTTGACGCGCGGTTGTTCATTGATGCGGAGAATGAGGCCGCTCTCCTGGTATTTCTTGAAGCCCGCCGCCTCGACGACAAGTTCGTAGGTTCCCGAAGCGAGGTTGGGGATGTAATAGGAGCCGGCGGCATTGGTGACACCCTCGGAGACGAACTGTGTTCCGAGGTTGCGAACGGTGACCTTGGCGTTCGGCACGAGCGCTCCGGTGGAATCAGTGACGGCGCCGACGACAGTGGCCGCGCCGGAGGTTTGGGCGAAGGCGGAGGCGGAGCAAGCAAGGAGCAGAAGCAGGAGAGGAGGCATAACCGGGACCCTTTTATCGGAATGAAATTGAAGCGACAAGGCGAAAAGTATCATTCAAGGGAGGGGAAAGCAAGGAAATTCGAGCAAGCGTGTTTCGCATTGTGGAACGGCGGAGAATACGATTACCGACAATCGTTTTATTAACTTCCGGCCTCCCCGCCGGCCCTTCCACATCCCCGTCTGTTTTTTGACATCATGTTTGGGATGCCCACTCCGAACACCTTGCTCGATGTGATTCAAGCCGCTCCCGCCGGGCGCACCGCGATTCTTCTTCCCGAAGGGGGAATCCGAGTGACCTACGAGTCGCTGCGCAACCAGGTGAGAGACATGGCCGATGCGCTCGCTTCGCTCGGCATTCAAAAGGGGGACCGCATCTCGACGGTGCTGCCGAACGGATTGCCGGCCATTGTGAGTTTTCTCGCGGCATCGATGGCCGGGACAGCGGCGCCGCTGAATCCGGGCTACCGCGAGGAGGAGTTCCGGTTCTATTTCGAGGACACGAACGCGAAACTGGTGCTGTGCCCGGCGGAGGGAGCGGAGCAAGCGCGGCGGGCGGCCGCGGCGCTGGGGATTCCGGCGCGCTCTCTGGAGATGGACGCCGCCGGGGTGGTGCGAATCGTAGACGCGCCGGGCGGGAAGGCCGCATCCGCGCCTTCGCCCGACGACGTGGCGCTGGTGCTGCACACCAGCGGCAGCACGGGGCGTCCGAAGCGGGTTCCCATCCGGCATCGCAACATTGCGGCGTCGGTGAGCAATATCGTGGCGCACTATTCGCTGACGCGGGAAGACACGGCGCTCTGCGTGATGCCGCTGTTTCATGTGCATGGGCTGGTGGCATCGACGCTTTCCACGCTCTATTCAGGGGGCACGGTGGTGGCTCCGGCGAAGTTCAATCCGCTGTCGTTCTGGCGCACGGTTCGCGACGCGGGCGTGACGTGGTATTCCGCGGTTCCCACCATCCACGGCATACTGCTCTCGCGCGCCGGCGAGGAGCGTCCGGCGGGCGCCGAAGGACTGCGTTTCATCCGGTCGTGCAGCGCGGCGCTGCCGCCGGAAATGATGGAGAGAATGGAGCGCGTATTCGGAGCGCCGGTGCTCGAGGCCTACGGGATGACGGAGGCTTCGCACCAGATGGCTTCGAATCCGCGGCCGCCGGCGGCGAGGAAGCCCGGGTCCGTGGGGCCGGGGACCGGGATCAAAATCAGCATCATGGACGAGGCGGGGAACCATCTGCCGGCCGGCGCGCGGGGGGAGGTGGTGATTCAGGGTCCGAACGTGGTTTCCGGTTATGAGAACAACCCGGAGGCGAATGCAAAATCGTTCACCGACGGATGGTTTCGCACGGGCGACCAGGGGTTTCTCGATGCCGATGGATATCTGGCGCTTACGGGCCGCATCAAGGAGCTGATCAATCGCGGCGGCGAGAAGATCGGGCCGCGTGAAATTGACGAAGTGCTGCTGAGCCATCCCGCGGTGGGGGAAGCGGTGGCGTTCGGAGTCCCGCATCCCACGTGGGGAGAAGAGGTGGCGGCGGCGGTGGTGTTGAAGGAACCGGCGGCGGAGGCCGATATTCTCGCCTTCTGCAAACAGCGCCTGGCCGATTTCAAGTGTCCGAAGAAGCTTTACATCATCGGCGCCATTCCGCGCACGGCCACGGGTAAGATCCAGCGGGGCGAGGTAGCCAGGACGCTGACCGCATGAGATTCCTGATTGCGGGAGCGGGGGCCATCGGCGGATACATCGGAGCAAAGATGGCGCTCGCCGGGCAGGATGTGACGCTGTTCGCGCGCGGAGCGCACCTTAGGGCGATGCAAGAGAACGGGCTGAAGGTGCTGAGCGCGGCAGGGGATTTCGAAGCGCGTCCGCGGGTGATTGGGAGCCTCGAGGAGGCGGGCGAGGTGGACGTGATCATCCTCGGGGTGAAGGCGCACGGGTTGACGGCGCTGGCCCCCCGGTTGAAGCCGTTGATCCGGCAGCAGACCACCGTCGTGAGCACGCAGAACGGCGTGCCGTGGTGGTATTTTCACATTGCCGCCGGAGAGTTTTCCGGCATTCATCTGGAGCGGGTGGATCCCGGGGGCGTGGTCAACGCTTCGATTCCCGCCGGGCAGGTGGTTGCCTCCATCGTGTACCTGGGGACCGGCATTGTGGAGCCGGGAGTGATCCGCCACACGGAAGGGAATCGCATCTCGCTCGGCGAGCCGGACGGCTCGCGCTCCGCGCGCTGCCGCGCCGTGGCGGAGGCGCTGATCCAGGCGGGGCTGCGCTGCCCGGTCACCACCCGCATTCGCCATGAGATCTGGGTGAAGCTGTTGGGGAACGTGGCGTTCAATCCCATCAGCGCGCTGACGCGCGCGACGCTGGCGGCGATGGCGCGCGACGCGGAGGCATGCCTGGCGGCGCGAAACATTATGAGCGAAGTGGAGGCGGTGGCGGCGAAGCTGGGCATTGCACTTCCCATCTCGATTGACCAGCGCATCGCCGGGGCGGAGAAGGTGGGAGAGCACAAGACCTCGATGCTTCAGGACCTGGAGGCGGGCCGGCCGATGGAGTTGGAAGCCGTAGCGGGAGCGGTGGTGGAACTGGGTGAACGGCTGTCCGTGCCCATGCCGCATACACGCACCGTCTATGCCTGCGCCAAACTCCTCGAAACAACGCTTGCGCAAAGGAGAGCAGATTGAACCGCTGGCTCCGTTTGTCCGCGGCGATGGCCGCGATGACCATGACCGGCAATCTACAATACGCCTGGACGTTGTTCGTGCATCCCATTATGGCGGGAACGGGATGGAAGCTGTCCGAAGTGCAGTGGGGATTTACGTTTTTCATTGCCTGCATGACGTGGGTGATGCCGCTTTCGGGATGGCTGATTGACCGCATGGGTCCGCGGGTGTTCATGAGCGCCGCCGGTGTGCTGTGCGCCATCGGGTGGGGCTCACTGGGCCATGCCCGGAGCCTGCCGCAATTCTATCTGCTGTACTCCGTCGCCGGGATAGGGAACGCGTTCGTGTATTGCTGTTCGATTGCCGCCGCTTTGAAGTGGTTTCCGGACAAGCGAGGACTCGCTTCGGGGCTGATCGCGGGCTGCTACGGATCGGGGGCGGCGTTGTTCATTCCGGTATTTTCCCACCTTATCCGCGCCACGGATTACCGGACGACGTTCCTGTGCACCGGCATCGGGCTGGGAGCGCTGGTGGTTGCGGCGGGACAAGTGCTGCGAAATCCGCCGGCGGGCGGGCTTGCCGCCGCGCCTGGAAGTGGGAAGAAGGGCCGGGGAAGGGGAGAAGAGTTCAACTCCTGGCAAATGCTGCGCACGCCGCAGTTCTACATGCTGTACCTGATGATGCTGATGATCGGCATCGGAGGGCTGATGGCGACCGCGCAGGTGGCTCCGGTGGCGAGGAACTACAAGGTGGGGGCAACGGCGCTGGCGATTGCGCTTTCGCTGAACCCGATCGGAAACGGAGTGGGGCGCGTGTTCTGGGGGTGGGCTTCGGACCACATCGGGCGGGAGTGGACGATGTTTGTGGCGTTCTTCCTGCAATCGATTTTTCTGGTGAGCGTGGTGACCGTGGGCCGGTGGGGGGATGTATGGTTCGTGGTGACGATGGCGCTGGTGTTTCTGACGTGGGGCGAGTTGTACGTGCTGTTTCCGGCGGTGCTGGCCGACATCTTCGGCTCGCGCCACGCGGCGTCGAATTACAGCATTCTGTACAGCACCAAGGGGCTGTCGTCGATTCTCGCCGGCGGTCTGGCGGCGGCGCTGTTTGAGAGAACCGGGAGCTGGAATTATGCGTTCCATGGAAGCGCGGCGCTGGCTTTGTGCGCGGCGATTGCGGCGCTGGGGTTACGGAAGGCGCCGCTGCCGGTGAAGGGCAGGGACCGGGAGGGGATGCCGCCGGAGGCGCGGCTGAGGTCCGCGGGGGCGCGGGAGTAGAGTCTGGCGCGCCGCCGCGGGATCGAACCGGCAGCCTCCGGGAGGCGATTCCGGGGGGCTACAGCACCGGATCCGACCAGTTTTCGAGGATTGACTTCACTTTTTGGCAGAACTGATCGGCGAGGGCTCCGTCGATGAGGCGGTGATCGAAGGTCAGCGCCAGGTGAGACATGGAGCGGATGGCGATGGCGTCGTCGATGACCACGGGCATTTTCTCCACCGCGCCGACGCCGAGAATGGCGACCTGCGGCTGGTTGATGACGGGTGTGGCGAAGATGCTGCCGAAGCTGCCGAAATTGGTGATGGAGAACGTGCCGCCCTGCACTTCGTCGGGCTTGAGCTGCTTGGCGCGGGCGCGGCCGGCGAGATCGACAATGGCGCGCTGCATGCCCACGATGTTGCGTTCATCGGCGTTGCGGATGACGGGCACAATCAGCCCCGCGCCGCCTTCGAGGGCGACGGCGATGCCGATGTTGATTTCGTTGTGGAAGATGATGTTCCTGCCTTCAATGGACGCATTGATGATGGGGAAGGAGTGCAGCGCCTCGGCGGCGGCGCGGGCAAAGAAGGAGAGGAAAGTGAGCGGGAAGCCGTAGCGCTCCTGAAACTGGCTCTTGATTTTTTCGCGGAGTTTGGCGATTTTCGTCACGTCGACGCGATGCACGGTGGTGACGTGGGCGGAGGTCTGCTTGCTGAACACCATGTGGTCGGCAATCTTGGAGCGCATGACGCTCATCGGCTCGACGCGGGTCTTGGCGGGGCCGGGCTTTTCAACGGGAGCGGCCTCGGCTGCCGCCACGGGGGCCGGCGGGGCAACGGGAGCGGGCATGGACGGGGCCGCGGCGGCGACGGTGCGCGCGCCCTGCGCGGCCATGTAGGCTTCGACGTCCGCCTTGGTGATACGTCCGCCGGCTCCCGTACCGCGCACCTGTGTGAGGTCGATGCCGTATTCGCGGGCCATGCGGCGCACCAGCGGGGAGAGCGGCCCTTGCGGTTCTTCGGCGGCAACCGGAACCGGGGCAGGAGCAGGCGCGGGCTTCGCGGCCGGCGGCGGGGGCGCGGGGGCGGTTTGGATGGGCTCGGGCGCGGGCGGCGGCGCGGCGGCGGGCCGGGGCGCGGGGGCAGCCGCGCCGGCGGATTCGCCGATGCGGGCGACCACGGTATTGATGGAAACCGTGGCTCCCTCTTCCACCAGCACCTCCGATAGAACGCCGGTGGCCGGAGCGGGGATTTCGCTGTCCACCTTGTCGGTGGATATTTCAAACAGCGGTTCGTCGCGCTCGACGCGATCACCGACTTTCTTCAGCCACTTTGTCAGTGTGCCTTCGACAATACTTTCGCCCATCTGGGGCATTACGACATCAGTCATGCAAGGGTCTCCACGGGAATTCGATTCACAAGACTCCCCTCGCCGGGACGGGAGTCCGGGGAAACCGGCGCGGCGTATTCGAAGACGCGCCGGAAATGTTCCGCCATGCGCGCGATAACATCGGCGCGCGCGGCGCTCACTCCTAACTCTTTCATTGAAGTAACGGGCCTTGTAAGCCCGCAAGGGATAATGTAGCGAAAATAGCCGAGGTCGGCGCCGACGTTCAGCGCCAGGCCGTGAGAAGTGACCCAGCGGCTGAGATGGACCCCGATGGCGCAGACCTTGGCTCCCGCCACCCAGACTCCGGTGCAACCGGGCAGGCGCCCGCCCGCGATGCCGAAATCGTCGAGGGTTCCGATGACCACCTGCTCGAGGCCGCGGACAAACGCTCCGACATCGCGCCGCCACTCGCGGAGGTCGAGGATGGGATAGGCCACCACCTGGCCGGGACCGTGATAGGTGACATCGCCTCCGCGATCGGTGTGGTGAAACTCGATTCCGGCCCGGGCGAGGATTTCCGGGGCGGCGAGCACGTTTTCCGCGTGTCCGTTGCGGCCCATGGTGATCACGTGCGGGTGTTCGACGAAGAGGATCCGGTCGGCTGACTTGCCCTGCTTGCGGAGTTCGACGATCTCCCGCTGCAAGGCATAGGCTTCGCCGAAGCCCATCCGGCCGAGGTCGCGCATGTGGCAGCTACGCATTGATGGAAAGTCCGTACACGGCGTTGAAGGCCTCGCCCACGGCTTCGTAAAGGGTGGGGTGCGCGTGGATGGTGTTGCGCATCGTATCCACCGTGGCTTCGGCTTCCATGGCGGCGACGGCTTCGGCAATCAGTTCGTAGGCGTGATAGCCGATGATGTGCACTCCGAGAATTTCTCCGAACTTCTCGCCGGACACCACTTTCACGAACCCGTCATGCAGACCCACGATGGAAGCCTTGCTGTTGCCGGCGAAGGGGAATTTGCCTATCTTCACCTTGTAGCCCTGAGCTTTGGCCTGGGCCTCGGTGAGCCCCACGCTGCCGATGCCCGGTTCGGTGAAGGTGGCTCCGGGGATGCGGTTGCGATTGATGGGGGTTGCCGGCTTGCCCGCGATATGGGCGACGGCGACCATGCCTTCCATGGTGGCGACATGCGCCAGTTGCGGAGTGCCGGCGACGATATCGCCGATGGCGTAGACGCCGGGTTCGGAGGTCTGCTGCATGCCGTTGACGGTGACGAAGCCGCGGTCGAGAGCCACCTTGGTGTTTTCCAGGCCCAGTTTGTCCGTGTTCGGCTTGCGGCCCACGGCGACGAGGAGTTTTTCGGCTTCCATGACTTCGGTCTTGCCGTTGGCGAGAGTGACGGTGAGTTTCACGCCGCCCGCGGTCTTCTCGATGCCGCCGGCTTTGGCTCCCGTCTCGCAGCGGATGCCGGTTTTTCTGAAATAGCGCTCCAGTTCTTTCGAGACGTCTTCATCCTCTACGGGAACCAGACGCGGGAGCATTTCGAGCACGGTGACCTTGGTTCCAAAGCGATGGAAGATGGAGGCGAACTCGACGCCGACGGCGCCCGCCCCGATGACGATCAGCGACTTTGGTACGGCGCGCAGGTTGAGGATTTCGATATTCGTCAGGATTGTGTCATCCGGAGCGAGGCCGGGCAACATGCGGGCCTCGGAGCCGGTGGCGAGAATGATGTTCTTCGCCTCGACCACCTGCTTGCCTTTCTCTCCGGTGATCTCCACCTTGCCGTTGCCGAGCAGCCTGGCATAGCCTTTGAGGATGTCGGCCTTCTGGCGCTTGACAAGGAATTCCACGCCCTTAGCGTGTTTATCGACGATCTTCTGCTTGCGGCCGACTACTTTGGGGTAGTCGAGGCGCGGGTTATCGCACAGCATTCCCTCATCGGCGCCATGCAGAAAGTGCGACCAGACTTCGGCGGCATGCAATAGCGCCTTGGTGGGGACGCATCCGACCAGGAGACAACATCCCCCCAACTTCGGATCTTTTTCCACGAGGGCAGTCTTGAGGCCATATTGGCCGGCGCGGACCGCGGCGGAGTAGCCGCCGGGACCGCTCCCAATCACCAAAACGTCGTAGGACACTAACCCATCTTAACATCGCGTGGAAGGCGTAAAACACAAAGGCCCCGGCATGTTTACCGGGGCCTTCGCCTTGAATACCGGAGCCAGATGGTCTACCCGCCGGCTGGTTTGCCCGAGCCGATCTCGTCCCCCGATACGACAATCTCGACGCGGCGGTTTTGCTTTCGCCCCGCGGCGGTGTCGTTCGTCGCCACCGGCTGGGTTTTGCCAAATCCCTGGGCAGTCACTTGCTCCGGTTTCAAACCCTGACTAAGGAGGAACTCGCGCACGGCTCCGGCGCGGTCCTCGGACAGTTTCTGATTGTAATCGTCACTTCCGATGGCATCGGTATGGCCTTCGACGGCGAGGCGCAGGCTGGGGTGAGCGAGCACGATACCCGCCACGCGCGCCAGTCTTTCCCGCGCATCCTGCTTCAGGGTGTATTTGCCGAAGTCAAACAGGACATCGGACATGTTCACGATGAGGCCGCGGGCGGTGTCCCGGGTTTCGAGGACCATGTTCAACTGATCGCGGAGGCGCTGCCGCAGATCGGCTTTCTCCTGCTCCGCCTTGGCGCGCAGACGGTCGGATTCGAGCGCGGCCTGCCTTGCCTTGTCGGCTTCGAGGGCCAGTTGCCGCTGCTGCTCGATGGCGGAAGCCTTGGCGGCTTCGGCCTGAAGGCGAGCCTCTTCCGCTTGCCGGCGGGCGGCTTCGGCTTCGGTGCGGGCCTTTTCGGCTTCCATGCGGGCGCGATCGGCGGCGGCGCGTTCCTCGGCGGCGCGCCTGGCGGCGAGATCGGCTTCGGCTTTCGCCTTCTCGGCGGCGGTGCGCTCGATCTCGGCCTGCTGCCTGCGGCGGGTTTCGGCTTCCGCCTCGGCCTTTGCCTTGGCTTCGCGATCGGCTGCCGCCTTGCGCTCCTCGGCGAGGCGCTCCTCGTCCTGGCGCTTCAGGGAGATGACGCGCGCATCCTCGGAGCGCTGCACGGCTTCGCGGCTCATCATGCTCACCGGCTTGGCTCCGGCGCGGCGGTCATGATAATCCTGCGCCTGCGCGAGGGCCTTCACCGCCTTTTCGTAGGTGTCAGCGGCGTACTTCTCCGCTCCGTAGAGTTTGGCGATACGCACCGCGTTGCGGGCTTCAATCAACTCGATGGGGATCTTCGAACTCCAAGTGGGAGGTTGCGCGCTGCCCGTTCCGGCATACTGTCCACGCTGGAGCAGTTCGTACTTGGCATCGACGATTTCCCACTTGCCGAGCGTGTCCGGGCGGATTTCGTTCTCCATCACGATGACGTCACTCGGCTGGGTTACGGCGTAATAGGGTTCGGCCGTCACGATGAGTCCGAACACCTGCAATTCCGTTGTTACGCTGATCTTGCTTTTGCTTCCGTTGAGGAGGATCTCCCCCAGATTCTGCGGGCGGCCTTCCGGCGTAATCGCCCACAGCACATAGGTGAGATACTCAGGACCCAACGTGTAGGCAGGGGCAAGGTTCTGGAAATTGGCGTCAATTTCGATGCGTCCCTGCTTGCTATCCACTTTTGCCCTGCCCGTGGCCTTTGGGTTCACTGCCGTGCCGCGGAAATCAATCATGGTGGAACCGCTGCGATGACGGTAGTTCAATGCCTTGGTTGACTTCGCGACGACGTTGACTTTAATGGTGGTGACAGGATCGAGTTGTTGTTGCGCCGGAAGTCCGGCGGCGAGCAGGCAGACGAGCAGTCCTATCTTATTATGCATATCGATCGCTCCCTCCGTTCGGAAGTTGGGCAAACCAGGTTCCAAACCCGGAATTATTGACAGAACAACACGTTGATGGCGGGCAGTAACACCAGCGGAACGGCATTTCGCTCCATGGGTACGGTAATTCCTACCTGTTTGAGACCGGCCCCTATTTCCCTCTAGGATAGCATCCCAAGACCTTCAGAAAGTCGGCGAGTTCTTCCAGGTGGCCGAGCGCTTTCCGCATCCCGGCGTCACGGGTGTCGGCGAGGACATCGACGTAAAAGAGATATTCCCAGGGCTTGCCGCGCAATGGGCGCGATTCGATTTTTGTCAGGCTCAGATCACGGAGGGCGAACGCACTGAGTGCGCGAAACAAAGCACCCGGGGTATTCCGCGTGGTGAACACCAGTGAAGTCTTGCGTTCCCCTTCGCCGGGCGCCGCGGCGGAATCTCCACGGCGGCGGAGGAGGAAGAAACGGGTGAAATTCCGCCGGTCATCTTCGATGGAGCGTTTGAGGATCTTTCCTCCGTAGATCTCGGCCGCCATGGCGGAGGCGATGGCGGCGGCGTCCGGCAGCTTTTCCGCCATCATCATCTTCACGCTGCCGGCGGTGTCATAGAACGGACACTTTTCCAACCGCGGATGGGCGGCGAAGAAGTCGAGGCACTGATTCAAGGCGACGGGATGGGAAAAGACGCGGCGGATCTGCTTCCATTTCACTCCAGGACAGGCGATCAGGTTGTGAACGATCCGCACGCTGGTTTCTCCCTGAATTTGCAGATCGAAGTTCAGCAAGTGGTCGTAATTTTCGTGGATCGAGCCGTGGAGCGTGTTCTCGATGGGGATCACGGCCGCGTCCGCGGTTCCCTCGCCGAGACTGCGAAACACCTGTTCAAACCGTTCGCACGGCATCGGGACGGCGCTCTCCCCGAGCAGTTGCTTCACGGCGATCTGGCTGAAAGCTCCGAGTTCGCCTTGGAAGGCGGCGCGAATCCGTTTCATTCCTGTTTTCCTCCATTCCATCTTCCGGCGTCCGCTTCCGGTAATCCGAGCAGGTCGAGTACGCGTCCGACGCTGAAGTCCACGATGTCCTCGACCGATTTGGGTTGCTGGTAAAAGGCCGGGACCGGCGGAGCGATGATTGCTCCCATTTCCGCGAGGCTGGTCATGGCGCGGAGGTGTCCCAGATGCAGGGGGGTCTCGCGCACCAGAAGGACCAGGCGGCGGCGTTCCTTGAGGGCGACGTCGGCGGCGCGCACGAGGAGGTTGGAGCTGATTCCGTGAGCAATGGACGCCATGCTATGAATCGAGCAGGGCGCCACCACCATTGCATCGGTGAGAAAGGAACCGCTGGCCAGACGGCAGCCGATGTCCTCGACCGGATAGCTATGGTGCGCCAAGTCTCTGATTTCCGCCGCTTTTTTTCCTGTCTCGAGCCAGGCCGTGCGCTCGCCGGCGCGCGTCAGAATGAGGTGGGTTTCGACATTGCCGCGTGTTCTCAGCTTCTCGAGCAGGCGGATTCCGTAGACGGCGCCGCTCGCGCCGGAGATCCCGATCACGATTCTCAAAATTGGCCTCCCACTTGAAATTTTGTTCTGAATTCAGAACAAACCACCGCGATAATGCTTGCTCTTCCGGCTCCCGATCGCTATAATCCCTACGGAAACATAAGGCTACCGGAATCTCCACGAAGGACTCCCGTTGGCTGAGAATCATAGCATGGAGGAAGCCGGACAGAAACTGAAGCGTGTGCGTGAACGGCTCAACCTGCGCTACCGGGATGTCGAGGAAGCCAGCGTGAGGATTGCCGAACGCCACCAGAACGACGAATTCATTCTCGGTCTGAGCCGCCTGGCCGACATCGAGAACAAGGGAACGGTTCCGACCCTCTACCGCCTCTACTCGCTGTGCGCGATTTACCGGCTCGACCCCTATGAGGTGATGGGATGGTACAAAGTCGATGTGTCGCGGCTCGCTTCCGACGCGGCGCAGGTGGAGATCGACCGCACGCACACGATCGGTTTTTCCACGAACGGCTACGGACAGGTGACCGTGCCTCTCTCGCTGGACCCGGGCCTGGACATGCGCAAGACCACCTATCTCAGCCGCATGATTCAACGCTGGGGAAAACTGCCCCTGATGCTGCTGGAGGGGTTGGAACTGGAAGACCATCGTTATGGCTATATCGGAACGGACGATTGGTTCATGTATCCCATCCTCCAGCCTGGCTCGTTCATCCTCATCGATGAAACGAAGCGGAAGATTGCCGGTTCCGGGTGGTCTTCGGAATTCGAACGGCCCATCTACTTCCTCGAGCACAAGGACGGGTTTGCCTGCGCATGGTGCCATCTCACCGAGACGGGCCAAATCGTGCTGCAGCCGCATCCGGCCTCGCGCGCCAATCCCGTTTTTTACCAGTATCCGGACCAGATCGACGTTATCGGCCAGGTTACGGGAGTGGCTATGCGTCTGGATCAGGCGAAGCGACGCCGAGCTCGTTCCGCATCAGGCTGAGCAGGGTCTCAAGGTCGGCGAGAAAGAGTTCCTTTTCCACGGGGCGCGCCGGATCGGGGGGTAAGCTCCGGTAGGGCTCGAGACGCGACCACGCCTCGACGACGGTCCTGCGCTCCGGCTCGAGCCCGGCCACATAGAGTTCCAAGTCGGCTTTTTGCTGCTCCAAATGAAATTCCAGCCACTCGGCAAAGACGAGTTCGTGGCTTTGTTGGATGGCGTGATTGGCTTCGGCGTGGCCGAAAATCGCTTCGAGGCCATGGTGATGATACCGGCCGGTGTTGGGATCGCGCAGGGAATGGAGGTAGACGAGGCGGCCGAAGAGGGAAGGGATCTGGGAGAGGGTGTGGCGCCAGAGGTCGGCGGCAGGGGTGCGCGGAAAAGAAGGATGAGGGGAATCGGGTGCGGTGTGGCTCACGCAGACCTCCAGGTGGGTTTCGGAACAAGTATAGCAATGGCGAGACAAATGTAGTACTCCTGATGGCTATTTCTCGCGCCAAAATTCGGGTTGTTCCGAATTTCGAAAACTTACCGCAAAGTCGCCGCAAGCCGTGAAATCGTGTTTATGCTGTTGATGAACCGGCACTTCCGGTAACCACCACCCAGGAGATGATCATGCTTAAGAAAGTCGTTTTGCTCGCCCTTCTCACCTTCTCGGCGCTCAGCGCGCTCGACCTGCCGATGCCCGAGTGCTGGCCCTGCGCCGCCCGCCAGGCCGCGAACCGGTAAAATTTTCCGATTTCAGCATCCAGGCAGACCGGCTCCTCTGTCTGGATGCTAAACTGTTGTTCGAGAATCAAGAACTCGCCGCGAGCCGCAAATGCCACGTCTTTCCAGCCTGGAGGGGGTCCTCTGGGCGGTGAATATCGGTTTCACGCTGCTATTGGCTGCCCGGCTGTGGATCTCCGGCTTGTCGGCGATCTATCGGGCCTTCCAGTGTTTTCTTCTGTTTTCCTTCCTGCGAGGGTGCATTCCGGCCATCCTCCCCATGACGCGAAGCCAATACGGGAACTTCTATGCGTTTACGGAGATAGCGTCGCTGATCTTCTACTTCCTGGTAACCCTGGAGATCTACGCGCGGGTGTTCCAGAAGTTTCCCGGGATTGAATCTTTCAGCCGATGGGCGCTATCGGGTTTTCTAGCTGTTTCCATGGTGCTGGCGATGGTGACGCTCTATCCCGACGTCGCGTCCCGGCCGAACCCAACTCCGCTGGATTATCTCCTGATCATCGAGCGAGGCGTCCTGTCCGGCCTGGTATTCCTGATCCTGATGATGAGCCTGTTTCTGTCCTGGTATCCGGTTGTTCTTGCAAGGAATATCGTTATCCATAGCCTGTTGTTCGCGGTGTATTTCACGACGAAAGCCGGCGTCTTCCTGCTGCAAAACATGGCGCCGGATCACATCATGATGATACGGACTGTAAACCTCGCCGTCTTCACGCTGGGCAACATTTGCATGCTGTTGTGGATGATCCTGTTGCGGCGGCAGGGAGAGAAGACGGAAGTGAAGGTGGGCTACCGCTGGGACCAGGAAGAGGAAGAGCGGCTCATCGGGCAGTTGCGGCGCATCAATTCGACGCTGTCGCGGCCGCACCGGGACTAACCCCGCGGTCAAGCTGGAAATAGAGTATTTATCCGCCACAATTTCCATTGCATTCGATTTCTTCTTCGGCTATGCTTGCTCCAATAGGAAATATTTACAGCCATGCCCACGCAAACTGTACTTCTTGTTCTGGGCGGTTGCGCCCTGCTTCTCGCCGTTCTTGCGGGAGTGCTTGCCCGCCTGCCTGCCGGAAGCCATGGCGGGCGCTCCGCAAGTCTACGCTCGCACACGCCGGTTCGATTCCGTCCCATGGAGCGGCTGCTGCGCGAGGAGGATTTCGCGTTCCTTAGCGCACAACCTGGTTACCGGCGGGAAATCGCAGCGAGTCTACGCGCGCGCCGCATTGCCGTTTACCGGCGCTACGTGGGGCTTCTCGGCGGCGAGTTCAACCGGCTGCACAAAGCGTTGCGTTTGCTGACGTTGTACGCGGAAACGGACCGTGCCGAGACGTCACGTGTTCTGGTGGAGCAACGCATTCTGTTCACCTACCGGTTGCTGCAGGTACATGTACGACTGGCGTTTTTCCGATTCGGCGTCAAGCCGCTGGATGTTTCAGCGCTGGTGGCGACCGTGGATTCGATGCGGGCGAGCGTGCAGCAGCTTTCGGCATCCGTGAGTCCTCTCCCCTCGCGGGTATAGCGGGGCGAGAGATCCAGTTCGACGGTCCGCGAAGGGCGTGACTGCCGGTGCGCGGGCTACGCTCGCCGCGGCAGCCGCCAAAGCACTGTTTCCATCCAGTTTCTGGCCTGTTCGAACCCGGGGAATTCCTCCTCGGCTTTGCGAAACTCCGCCGTGTGAATGCACCGGCGTCCGGCCCGGCGCTCGACGGGGTGGCGTAAGTGCAGCATTTCGTGATACATGACGTATTCCACCACGAGCGCGGGTGCTTCCTCACGGTCGAGTATCCGGCTCAGCACGATCGCATTGTGGGCCGCGTCATAATGGCCCAGAATATTCCTGGACTCGGTTTGGCTCCATCCGATTACGGGCTGCGACATCAGCCCGTGAAAGAACCGGAAGTTCAGTTCATCAAAAACACGAAGCAGATCGTGGTGTTCGCCAGCGGGGGGTAGAATCGATTTCCGGCCGCGCTCGTGGCGGAGCCTCTCGACCGCTCGCGTGACCTCATCTTCATTCAGGTAGCGCCGGTAGCGGTCCCGGTGGCGGGCGGGAATCCGCCGGCGGAACAGCTTGCACAGGAGGATCCAGGCCAGCGCCTCCTGAACGGATTCGGGGGCTCGCTGCAACAGGTCGGAAATACGAACGAGAAGCCGGCCCTCCTTGAACTCGATGAAGCTATTGACGTTGGCGAAGCGCCTGTATTGGACCAGGACCGGCGGCGGGGCGGTGCGCGGTTTCAACTCCCGAAACACGCGCCGGTAAACTTGTTCCGGAGTTTCCTTTTCCAACCTCTCCCCTTGCATTGCCTCCGAATGTACCATATAGGATTACGGGTTTACAGACAGGAGAGCCATTCTTGCCGAAAGCCAAAATCACCGCGCTCGGTTGCCATGTGCCAACCGGAGTGCTCACCAACTACGATCTGGAAAAGATGGTGGAAACCTCGAACGATTGGATTCTGGAGCGGACCGGGATCGCCGAGCGCCACATCGCGTCCACGGAGGTGGCCACCTCCGACATGGCCGTGGAGGCGGCTCGCGCCGCCCTGGCCGAACGGGGCATTGAAGCCGGCACGCTCGACGCTATTATCGTCTGTACGGTCACGCCGGACATGCTGTTTCCCGCCACGGCGTGCCTGGTGCAGCATCGTATCGGCGCGCGGGGGGCCTGGGGTTTCGATCTGGTGGCAGCCTGCTCGGGATTCATCTTTGGACTGACGACGGCCGCGCACCTGGTGGGGGGCGGCGCCCACAAACGGGTGCTGGTGGTCGGCGCCGACACCATGTCGCGGATTATCGACTACAAGGACCGCGCCACCTGCATCCTTTTCGGCGACGCGGCGGGGGCGATGCTGGTGGAGCCGTCCGAGGAAGGGGAGGAGCCTGGGTTTATCGGGTTTCTCAATGAAATCGACGGGTCCGGGGGCGATTATCTGAAAATGCCGGCTGGAGGGAGCCGGATCCCGGCCAGCCGCGAAACGGTGGATCAGGGCCTGCATTACGTACACCAGGATGGGCAGCAGGTCTTCAAGTACGCCGTAAGAAAGATGTATGAGGTCTGCAAGACTCTCCTTGACCGCCACAATCTGACAGTAGAGGATGTGGCCGTGCTGATCCCCCATCAGGCCAACCGGCGGATCATCACCGCCGCCGCCGAACGTCTGGGGATGCCCTGCGACCGGGTGCTGATCAACATCAACCGTTACGGCAACACCACGGCCGCGACCATTCCCCTGGCGGCCAGGGACGCGATCGCGGAGGGGAAACTGAAGAAGGGAGACATCGTCCTGTTTGCCGCTGTCGGCGCGGGATTTACGGTGGGCGCCAACCTGTGGCGGTGGAGTTACTAGGAACCAGGGCGGCCGGCAACGGTTGCCGCCGGGAGCGTGGATCAGGAATGCCGTTCGGCCCGTTCCGCTTCCCGCGCCGCCGGGGCGGGGTCTTCCACCAACCCGTACGACTCACGCTGGTTCGGAGGTGGGAAGAGCCGCTTCAAGGGAAGCAATCGGCGCGCCAGGGAATTTCCATGGGCCGCGGACATGCACTATGGTGGGAGGGGGAGGCCAAAATGCCGATTGGAGAACTCTGCGTCCGGCAAGTGGTGATTGCATCGCGAGACACGAGTGTACTGGATGCCGCCAGACTGATGCGTCATCACCACGTTGGCGACATTGTGGTGACAGAGGAATCAAATGGCCGCCATGTGCCGGTGGGAATCGTCACCGACAGGGACATGGTTCTGGAAGTGCTTGCCGAAGAACTCGACCCGCGCCGCATTTCGGTGGGCGACATCATGGCCGGCGAACTGGTGACGGTTCGCGAGTCAGAGGAAACCCTTCCCGCGATCAAGCACATGCGCGCAAAGGGAGTCCGGCGAGCCCCCGTGGTGAGCGACGACGGCGCGCTCGCCGGCATCCTGGCTGTCGACGATCTGCTGGAACTTCTGGCCGAGGAGATGGGAGAACTCGCCAAACTGATAGTCCGCGAACAAAAACGCGAAACGGAACAGCGGCGCTAGATGCCGCAAGCGGAGCGATGAGAGAGATGCCGGCCGGCAAGGGACGCGGCGCCGTGGGAAGACGCCGGTGGTCCGGATCAACGGAGAAGCGGCGCTGTTTTTCCGTTTGGCGCGGGACGGCGGCAGGGCGAGCGGATACCCGCGTCTTGCCCCAACCGTTTCCCGCTTCCGTTTAGCTTAGCGGCGAAGCAGCCAGCGCAGGTAATCCGGCAGGGAGTGCAGTTGATCCACATGATCGGGAGCGGAGTTTCCGGCGAAGCCGCGAAGGAGAAACCTGCCTTTCTTCGCCTCGCTCAACTGCTGTGTGCCCATTGGTCCATGGCGGAGCACGGGTTTGGCTTTCAGATGAATCTCAGAGTGCCCAGCGACAGCGCCTCCCTGCGCCCGGACGGGTGTTGCCCGGCGAGGCGCGGATGAGGCCGCCTGTGTTCCACCATCGGCGATGGATTCCGCGGCATTTGCGCGAATGCCGCGGCGGCCGCCAGCAGCGAGAGAATCACCATTCCGCGACGGAGCCGTCCTTGTGGAAGACGCGCGCCATGGGACGTGTTCCTCCGAAGGGGTATTTTTTCAGCGCCGCCTCCGTCAGTTCGAAGCCGAGGCCGGGTTTTTGCGGGAGCGGGAAGCGGCCGTCGACCATGCGCATGGCCGGGAAGCCGAGCCACTCCTCCCAAACTTTTTCCTGCCTGGCCGGTTTGACTCCGCTGCAGATTTCCTGAACGAGGAAGTTCGGCGCCGCGGCGTCCACATGGACGGTGGCAAGGCCGCCGATGGGGCCTTCACAGGCGTGCGGCGCCATGGAAATGCCGGCCTGTTCGGCCAGAGCGCCGATCTTCCACAATGCGGTGATGCCGCCCGTATGGTTGATGTCGGTTTGGAGGATGTCGACGATGCCCATTTCGACCAGTTCCCTGACTCCGTAGGCGGCGATGAGGCGCTCGCCGGTGGCGATGGGCGTGGTGGAGCGGCGGCTGATCTTCGCCATGGCCTTTGCGTTCTCGGGCGGGCAGGGCTCTTCGACGAACAGGAGATGGAGCGGCTCCACCTCCTTGATGATGACGGAAGCGACGCTCGGGCTGGTCTTGGCGTGGAAATCGACGGCGATGTCGATGCCGGGGCCGAGTCCTTCGCGCAGCATTTCGAGCGATTTCACGGCGCGGCGGATGGCCGCGTTGGTTTCGATCCACTCATAGTAGCCGGGAATGCCCGTTTTGAACGCGGTGACGCCGAGTTCCGCTGCCGAGGCGCGCAGGGCGCGCAACTCCTCGAGCGTCTCGCCACGCATGTGGTAGTAGCCGCGCACTCCGCGGGAATCGAAGGGGCCGCCGAGGAGTTTGTAGACGGGCATTCCGAGCGCCTTGCCGCGGATGTCCCACAAAGCCTGGTCGATTCCGGAAATGGCCGAGCCCATCACGGGACCAGCCCGGTAGAAGCTGTGGACATACATGGACTGCCAGATATGCTCCACCTGCATGGGGTCCGCGCCGATGAGAAATTCCTTGAAGTCCTCGATGCATGACATGACGGCCGCGGCTTTTCCCTCGAGCGTGCCTTCGCCCCAGCCCGCCAGGCCCTGATTGGTTTCGAGCTTCACGAACACATACGGGCGGTCGGAAGTGGGGGTGAGGGAGACGCCGAACACCTTGACTCCCGTGATCCGCAATTTGGAGCCGGCGGCATGGAAGGCATCGGATCCGGGCGGTCCGGAGGGCTGCATCATGGGAGCGCAACCGCAGAGACCGGCGGCGCGGGCGCCGGGAGCGGCAAGCGCGGCGGCGGCGAGACTGGGCAAGAACCGGCGGCGTTTCATGCGAAGGCCTCCCCGTATTTTTGCAGGGCATCGCGGTTGACGCGGATGCCGAGTCCGGGTTGCGTGTTCAACGGCGCGTATCCATCCTGGACAGCTTCCACATTGCCGCCGGTGATGGCGGCGCGCATCTCGCGGTCCTCCTTCGCGTAGGGAAAGGGGATATGTTGGATGAAGAAGTTCGGCAGGCTGGCCGCAAGGTGGAAGCAGGCCGCCGTGCCAATGGGCCCTTCGTTGTTGCGCGGGGCCACGGCCACATAGTTGACCTCGGCAATGACGGCAATCTTTCGAATGCCGCTGATGCCGTGGATGGCCAGTTCCGGGCGGCACAGATCCACGGCGTCCTCGCGGAGGAGGTCTTGAAAGTAGCTCGCTTGGGTGGCTCCCGCTCCGAAGGCGAGCGGGGTGACGTTCTCCGCGGAAATCTTGCGAAGGGCGCCGAGACTCGCGTTCGAGCAGGGTTCATCGAAGAACAGCACGTGGTAGCGCTCGAAGGCGTCCGCGAGGATCGCGGCGTCTCCCGGGGTAAGGAGGCCGGAGCCATTGAGGATCAGATCCGCGCCGTCTCCGGCGGCCTGCCGCATTCTGTCCATGCGCCGCCGCGTGGCCAGCACCAGCGCTTTGCCCGAATTGCGGAACGGCGGTATCGGGACAGGCACGGCGAAGGCCCTGTGCCCCGCCGACCTGGCGTCGCGCAGGTTTTCGAGAATTGCGTCATCATTTGGACCGTGAAGGGAGGTGTAGGCGCGGACCCTGTTGCGGGTGGGTCCGCCGAGGAACTGGTAGACCGGAACATCGGCGGCCTTGCCGAGGATATCGAGGGCGGCCGCATTCACGGCGGCGCAGGCGGGGTGAGCTTTGAGCTTCACACGCAGCGCTTCATAGCCGTGGGCATTCGCTCCTTTGAGAGCGGCCCGGAGGGTGGCCACGGTCTCCCGGGATAACGGCTTCGATTCGCCCCAGCCCTCGAACCCATCGCTGGCGGCGAGCCGCACGAGGCCCCAGGCGCGGCCGCCCACGGGGTGGCGGATGTTCCAGGCTTCGACCGCCGTGATGACAAGGGAAGGGGACCGCGAAGGAGAGACAGCGGCCTGAGCCATCAAGGGCTGAAGCCGGAGCCTCCGGAGAGCGATGGCGGACATGGGGCGGTGACTCCTTTCGCGGGACGGCGGCGATATGTCTCCATAGCATACTCCAAACCGGCGGACGCTCAAATGAACCTGAGCGGCCTCCCGCGCGTCCTAACAATCAGCGGCGGTCACATTACAATGGAGGTGAGAAAACACGTGTCGCAACATATCTTCCGGCAGGTCTGGTCGGCAATCTCCCATCTCAATCCGAATGACGTCAGGGCCATGTCGGAGCGGGATCTCTCCATAGGCCTGTACGCGAGCAGCGACCGGACGCTCAGCGAGATGGAGACGTTTCTTTGCCCGGAAGCGATGTCGCGGGAACGGCGGCTGCAGGGGTTTCAGCACATCTACCGGGCCGGCGACGAGGACCGTCCCGCCCGATTCGACATAGAGATCTACGAGGAGGGCGTCCGGCGTCCGCACGGGACATTCGTGTACCATGCCGGGGCTCCGGATGTGACGGTGGAGGAGATTCTGACGGCGCGCGACGGGCTCGCCCTGCCGCTGGCGCGGATCTCGACCCCGTTTCGCAATCAGGTGAGCGAGAAAGTGATTCACACAGTCAGCAAGGAGAATGCGCTGTTTTCCATCGCGACCGCCCTTCCCGACATCATTCCGAACGTCATGGAATTGCCCTGGGCGATTGGGGAGTTCGCCTCCGACACGGCGTTTCTCACGGTCAACCAGGTACGCATGGCGTTCCTGCTGGGCGCGGCCAGTGACCGCGTCATCGGCTACAAGGAGCAGCGCGGGGAAATCGGCTCGATTCTCGCGGGCGCCTTTGGATGGAGGGCGATTGCGCGCGAGCTTGCGGGGAAGATTCCCTTCGGGGGTGGACTCATCCCCAAGGCGGCGATTGCTTACGCGGGAACCTACGTGGCCGGGCGAGTGTTGGAACGGCTCTACCGGGAAGGGTATGAATTCAGCCGGAAAGAGAGAAAGCTGGCCTACGAGAGCGCCTTCGAAAAGGGGAAACGGGTAGCGGCGGAACTGATCCAGGCTTTCAAGCCGCACCGCGGCGCGGCCCCGGAGAACCCCGCGGGGTAGAGGCCGCGTCCCGCCGGTTCGCCGATTACAGATTGGGGATGAGCAATTCATCACCCGGATGAATTACCGTGTGCTCGTCTTTCAATTTTCCCGGATTTGCTTCAATAATCTTGGGATACAGCGCGCCGTCGCCGAGGTGTTTAGCGGCGATTTTCCACAGCGAGTCGCCCGCAACCACGACGTACGTCTTGGCTGGGGGGGCCGGTTGCGGCAGGCTTTCGTCCACCGACAGGTCGCAGGTCAAGTCGCCGAAGGAGGCGTCCACGCGCTTAATTTCGTCCCATACCTGATTCTTTACCGCCTGGTTGGGCGCGGCTCCCTGCATGAAGAGCTTGCCGTCCTGAACGTGCAAGTGGGACAAGACGACTCCCTGCTGCTTGATCAGGCCGAGTACGGATCCATACTTCGCCTTGAGTTGATCCAGGTCCATGATTCCTCCTTACTGTGTCCAGAGTGACCCATCATGACTATAAAATGCAACATAGTAGTTAAAAAAATATCAAACTCAATGCATAATGAGAGTGCACGACTAAGGAGAGAATTCCATGAACCTGCTGGAGACGCTGCTTCAGGCGCAAGGCGGCGGCGCCGTCCGCCAACTGGCCGGACAGTTCGGTCTTGATGAGAATCAGGCTACATCAGCCATTTCGGCTTTACTTCCCGCGCTCGCGGGCGGTCTGCAAAAGAACGTTGCTCAGGAGGGAGGCTTGGAGAGCCTTTTGGGCGCCCTGGCGCAAGGCGGCCACCAGCGGTTCCTGGACAATCCCTCCACGCTGGCGGACGACTCGACAGTTGCCGAAGGCAATGGCATCCTGGGCCACCTGTTAGGCAGCAAGGACGCAAGCCGGCAGGTGGCGGCGAACGCCGCCGGACAGACCGGCATCGGCTCCGATATCCTCAAGCAAATGCTGCCGGTGGTGGCCACCATGGCGATGGGCGCCTTGAGCAGGCATTCCTCCCAGCAGAATCCTGCTTCGCAGGCCGCTCCGGCGGAGGGCATTCTGGGCGCGTTGGGCGGATTGCCGGACACGAACAAGGACGGCAGCATCGCCGACGACGTGATGGGAATGGTGGGTAAGCTGTTTCAGAAATAGAGCCCCGGATATGCGATAACAGAAGGTTCATGCCTGTTATCATTCCGCCTCTCATCGAAGGCGACGCCGGCAGTGCCGTCAGGGTCGTTGTGTATGAAGATTTGCAGTGTGGCGACTGCGCCTGGCTGCGGCGCAAGTTGGATGACCGGCTGCTTCCCGCCTTCGGAAACCGTGTAGGGTTCGAGTATCGCGATTTCCCGCTCGCCAAGCACGCCTGGGCGCGCCGGGCATCATTGGCATCGAAGCATTTCCAGCGGAGAAGCGCGGAACTGGCGATCGGCTTCCGCCGGGAGGTACTGGGCAATCTTTCGATGATCACCGGAGAAACCCTGCCGGCCTGGATTTCGGCGTTCGCCGCCCGGCACGGCCAGGACACGGAAGAAGCCGGGCGCGCGCAAGACGATGCCGCGCTTGCCTGGGCAGTGGAGAGCGATTACCAGTCAGGAATGGCAATGGGCATTGCCAGGACTCCCACCGTGCTGGTCGGGGAAGCGAGGTTTGTCGAGTCTATCGACATCGAGGGACTGGTTGCGGCCATCCGCCACCGGGTGGAGAGATGCGCATGAAGCCCGCCGCGCTGGTGACCGGAGCCAGCCGGGGCATTGGAAGAGGCATCGCTATCGAACTTGCCCGCACGCACAACGTAGTGGCCACCTACCGCGGACGCGCCGATGCCGCCGCTTCGCTGCGCGGGGAAACCGGCTGCGAGATCTTTCAATGCGATGTCTCCTCAAAGGAAGACCGCTTCGCCGTCATGGCGTTCTGCAAGGAGAAGTTCGGCCGTCTCGATCTGCTGGTGAACAACGCGGGCATCACCCAGCGCCGGCGGCTGGACATTGTCGAATCGGACGAGGCGAGCTTCGATGAGTTGATGGGCGTCAACCTGAAAGGGCCGCATTTCCTCACCCAGCTTGGCGCGCGCTGGATGCTCGAGCGGGGCAGCGGGCGCATTGTGTTCGTGACGTCGATTTCCGCCTACGCGGCGACGGTGCAGCGCGCCGAGTACTGCATTTCGAAGGCCGGACTCAGCATGAGCGTGGCGCTGTGGGCCGCGCGTCTGGCGCCGGACAACATCCAGGTGTTCGAAATTCGCCCGGGCATCATTCGGACGGACATGATCAGCACGGTGGAGTCGGCGTACGAGGAGCGGATCGCGGGCGGTCTGTTGCCGCAGCGGCGCATGGGGGAACCGGCGGACGTGGCTCGCGCCGTGCGAGCTATTGCCGACGGTTACCTGGACTATGCCGCGGGGCAGATTCTCAACATCGACGGCGGGTTCCACCTGCGCACGTTGTAGTGAGCAATTGCCCGACTGCCGCGCCGTGAGGCTGGCCGCTTCGCAGCACAATGGCCCAACCGAGGTTCTCGCGAAATGCTTTGCGGCAGATGGACCACGCGTCCAGATGGGCCGGCCACGGCGGCGCGGGTCCCAGCACAGGCATTTCCCATTTCCGCGCCAGCAGACGCGCTTCGGCAACCGCCGGGCGTGGCCCGTTCACGATGAAATGATTCGAGCCGTGCACCAGAAGACCCCGCGGCCGCGCGCTCACCGCCGGCGCCCAGGGCGGAAATACGCCGAGCGCCCGCCTTGCGCGACGCGCCTGATCTTCCCTCCGCAGCGGATGCACGGTTCACCTTCACGGCGGTACACGGCGCGGAAGAAGTTTTCTCCTTCCGCCAGACGGCCGGGTCCGGCATCGGCGAGTTCAGCGGAGGCAAGCGCCTCCTCGAGTACGGAGCGGATGGGAATGGAGCGCGGCGAGTCCTGGCTTCGAGACGTCATTGACGGGCCGCCCTGGATGGATACGCGCCCGGAACAGCGCCTCGGCGGCGTGGATATTGCCCAGCGCGGCGACATGCCGCTGGTTCATGAGAAAGAGTTTGCCGGGCTTGCGCGAACGCCGCGCCGCGGCGATGGACCACCCCCCGGTGAACTCCTCCGATAACGGTTCCACGCCCACGTTCTCGAGCGCCTTTTCCGACTCCCGAGCAGAGGTGAACCTTGCCGAGCGCGCGGGAATCTTCGAATACCAGAATGCGCCCGTCTTCCATCCGCCACCATGCCCTGGTTCCGGAGGGAAGGAACCGCGCGTCCGGAACGGCGTAAAGATTACCGGTCACAGGCCGTTCCACGCGCATCCGGACAATCCGCGCGCCCCGCGCCCGAGCGCGCAATCCGCTGCACACCGCTTCCACTTCCGGCAGTTCGGGCATGTCAGTAAATCTTCAATTCCACGGGCGCGCCCACTCCCACACCGAGCGTCCGCGCGGCATTGGCCTGCTTGAACGCCACTTCGAGAAATCCGGCGCTGCCTTCAATCACGAACGGCTCGCCAAGCTTCGCGGCGGAGTAGCTGGTCTGGAGGGACGATACCGGTTCAAAGCCGACCTGCATTTCGAACGGCCGCTCGCGGATGGCGGCGAACTCTTCCGAGGGGAAGTTGGTGATGATGTTGCCGAACGCGTCAATCTTGAGGATGGAGCCCGCCCAGGCGCGCTTGCCCGTTCGCACGGCCTCGATCATGCCGAGGCGGAACGCATTGTCGATTCGCTTGCCGAATTTCGCCGGGGTTACGCCCGCGGCGAGATGAGCGGCGGCCGGGGCGAAAACATCGCGGCCGTGAAATGTTCGGCTCACCGGCTTGCGGAAGTAACGATCGGCGGTGATTTCGCGCACCACGCACTTCTCGCGTTGCAGCACGGTGGTGAGGACGCCATTATCCGGGGCGATGAAACTGTAGCCGCCTCCAACGGCGAGAATCGGCCTTCGCTCGCTGCCGACGCCGGGGTCCACCACCACCACGTGAATGGCCCCTTTCGGGAAGCAGCGGTAAGCCTGATCGAATACGAAGGCCCCTTCCCGCACCTCGAAAGCCGGTACTCCATGGGTGATGTCGATGATGCGCGCCTTGGGCGAAATCGAGAGAATCACTCCCTTCATGGCGCCCACGAAGTGGTCCGTCAAGCCGAAATCCGTGGTCAGGGTGATGATGGGCTGGGTCATGTTCTGTTGACGATC
>JAIXKK010000161.1 GCA_026954325.1 Bryobacterales bacterium
TCCTGGGTGAGGCTTCCCTGGCGCGTGTCTGTGGGAACAGCAGCAGCGAAAAGCCTATGAGAGCGCATCCAAGCCGCAAAACAAACATCGATGCTTCTAGGATACGCCTCTCGATCTGCCCTTAAGGGAACCGGAACGCCGGACGCTCGATACCGGCTTCCTCGGAGTCTTCTTCCGAAGCAGGCGGGTCACCGCCCTGACCAGGTGCTGCACTTCGTTTGCGCTCTTCTGCACCACCGCGTTTGAACCGGTGTTTTCCTCGGTCAGCCCGAGCGCCTCGACGAATCCTGAAATCAGGATCACGGGCACCTCCGCATTCGCCTCGCGGACTTTGCGGATCAACTACCGTCCATCCCGGCATCTTATCCGTGATAATCAAATCGAAAGCGGACTTGAGAACTCCGCCAGCGCTTTGATGTCAGTGCAACAGACGACCTCGTAACCGAACTCCTCGAGAATACTCTTGCGCGCCGACAGCCCATGGCAATTATCATCCACCATCAGAATCCGTACTGGTTTGGAAAGTTGATCTTGGGGACGGGAAGGCACGGTGTTCAAATCACGTGCAAGTTAACAAAGCGCCGAAGGCGGTGTCAACGAATCCGTAATGGACTCAGGAAAGGCGAGATGTTCTGCTTGACAATCGCCAAAACGCTTTCCTCGATAGAGGCGCGGCTGCGATAATCAAACGGATGCAGCCACGAATTCCTATCGCGTCCATCACGGACGAATTCTCTCCCGACCTTGCCACCGCGCTCGACGCCATGGTGGAAATCGGCATGACCGGCGCGGAGTTGCGCGTGTTGTGGGGCAAGAACATCATGGACCTCGGCGGCGAGGAGTTGTCGCGCGCCCGCCATCTGCTGCTCGAGCGAAAGATCGAGGTGATTTCGATCGCATCCCCCATTCTCAAATGCGTGCTTCCGGACGCGCCGCCCGTCGACACGCGGTTCCAGCACGACGTCTTCGCCTCCAGGCATACCTACGACGATCAGCCGCGCCTGGCCGAACAGGCATTCCGCATTGCCGAGTTCTTCGGGGCGAAGATTATTCGCGTCTTCTCTTATTGGCGGAGCGTCGAGCCGGAGAAGTGTTTTGACGGCGTACTCAAGGGGCTGGACATGCTCTGTTCGATGGCGCCCGGCGGGTTGCTCATCGGCCTCGAGAACGAGCACGCCTGCAACATCGCCACGGCTTCGGAAACGCGGCGGGTGCTCGACGCTTTGCCCAACGCCAACCTTCAGGTGGTGTGGGACCCGGCCAACTGCTATGTTTCCGGCGAGAATCCCTTTCCTCATGGCTACCGCATGCTTCCCGCCGGACGGATCGCCCATGTCCACATAAAAGACTGCAGCCTCGATGGCCATAAGCCCGTGTGGGGGCCCGTGGGCACTCGCGACATCGATTGGAAGGGCCAGATGGCCGCGCTCAAGGCAGATGGCTACAAGGGCTTTGTCAGCCTCGAAACTCATTGGCCGGGTCCGGGAAACAATAAGTACGAAGCCAGTTGGATCTGTGGCTGGAATCTCCGCGGTCTCGCTTCGCTGTGAGGGTCAGCCCGAAACCGCCATCCGGAGATAGGGCGCTCTGCGCATCACCATCACCAGAACCCAGGTGAGCGCAGTGGTGACACCAACAACGATAGGAATGCCAAGTACCGGATGCGTCACGAGCCCGTCCAACCGGTACCGCCCCAGCGCGATGAGCACCAGGACGTGCGCCAGATAGATACTGTATGCGGCGCCGCTCAGCGAGCGAACCGCGGCGTCCAGCCACGACACCCTCCCGTACAACCGCGCATACGGAATATCGCGCAACAGAAGAAAGATTGCCGCTGATAGAACGATCAGGTTCGGATTGAGATTGTCGAGGAACCGCAAACTCGTCTTTCCCCCCGCGCGGGCCATGACGATGTGGCTGGCCACAGCGGTAAACGCGAAAGCCGCAACGAACGCCGCCAGCAGCCATTTCCGCCGGCCATCGACGGCCACATCCCGCAGGAGATAGCCGAGAACGAAGTAGCCCACGTAACTGGTGGCCACGTAAGGCTTGATATGAAGGTTCACGTCCGCCATCGTCTGGCAGGCATTCATCAGCACCCAGATTCCCCAAATCAGGCAGAAAAAGTACAGGTCGGACCGCGAAGCGCCTCGCACAAAGATTCGAAGCACGGGTGTGGCCAGGTAGACTCCGAGGATCATCTGCACAAACCAGAGGTGCCCCGAAACCGGCGTTTCCACCACGCTCCAGAGCATTCCGGATACGGTGAGTGGATGGTTTCCGGCAAGCTGGTGCAGCGCGAGGTAAACGCTAGTCCAAAACAGGTAGGGGATCAATACCCGGGAAAAGCGTTTGCGAAGAAACACCGGGATGGGCTCGCTCCTCGACGGATCCAACAGCAACGTGCCGCTGAGCATCACGAACAACGGCACACAGGGACGCACCAGCACGTGGGCCAGGAGCGTTGTCCACCAGTGGCCGGCGTTAGCGAAGGATCGCTGCTGGATGGTGGTCACCACATGAGTCGCCACCACCATCAGAATGGCGCAGGCACGGATGGCGTCCACCCATGGCAACCTTGGTGGCGAGAGTACAGGAGCAGAGGCGGGGTATTCCAGGGAGGCGGAGGCGGCCACCTTGGGATTGTAGCGGCACTGACAGCGTTTCCACAAACACTTTTTCCAGTCTGAAAAAAAAAATTTAAAAATCGTGAGAGGAACGGGGGACCGTGCCCACTACCGTTACCTCGCCTTGTTTTCGGCGTGCAAGAACACCATGTGGCCCTACCTGGTCGGAATTCAACTCTACAATCCCCTCTACCGCCCCCTGCGCGATGCCCAATTGAGCAGGCTGGGTGCGATACCCCTTATCGACAACGTCTGGCTGATCTACGGCGACTACTCCGCCGAGGCGTTGAAAATATTCCTACAGACGCTGCTGGACGACCTGGACCGGTTTTTCGTGGCCCCGGTGGACGAGGAGTTCACCAGCCACAACCTGCCTGTGCGGAAGCTGTGATGGCAAAATCAAACCATGTATCGGACTCTCGCTGGACTACTGCTGTGCGCGCTTGGGGCGAACGGGCAAACTACCGTTATCGATCTACTCGAGGGAAAGCTGCTCCGGCGCATTCAGGATCTCGATGCCCGCACGCCGGGCGTGCTCGGTCTCGCCGCCATCGATCTCACCTCACGCCGCACCTTCTCCTACCACGGCGAGACTGTCTTCCCGCAGGCGAGTTCCATCAAGATTCCCATCCTCATTCGCGTTTACGAGGACGTGGCACAGGGAAAATTCCGGCTCGAAGATCGGGTCACCCTGACGGAAAAAGATCTTGTGGGCGGCAGCGGAGAGCTGCAAAGGGACCTCAAGAAGGGCCGCCCCCTCACCCTCTCCATCGAGGACCTCGTGAAGGCAATGATCGCCTCGAGCGACAACACCGCCACGAATTACCTGATCCGCCGCGCCGGGATGGATTCGGTCAACCGCTGGCTCGGCGGGAACGGCTTTCCCAACACGAGGCTCCAGCGGATCATGATGGACCCGGCGGCCGCCGCGGCGGACCGCGAGAACATTTCCACTCCCCGCGAGATGGCCGACATCGCCGATTTACTGTACCGGGGCATGGCCGTGAATCCAGCCGCCTCGAAGAGCATGTTGGACGTCATGCGCCTTGTGAAGGCGCACTTCCGCAAGGCGCTGCCCGAGGGAACCGATATCGCCTCGAAGCCGGGAGGCCTTCCCGGAATCGCCTGTGAAACAGGCGTCGTCTTCCTTCCCCGCCGCCCTTTCGCCCTGAGCGTCATGACCACCTTCGCCGCGGATGAGAACGAAACGGTGGAAGAAGCCGCGCGGATGGTCTACCGGCACTTCCAGTCACTCGCCGCGGCCAATCAATACGGACACCGCCTCCGCTAGCCGTACAATGAACGTATGGAACTTCACGGAAAACGCATCGCTATTTTTGTGGACAACATGTACCAGGAGATGGAACTCTGGTATCCGCTCTACCGCTTACAGGAAGCAGGGGCCGAAGTCATCACGGTGGGCGCGCAAGCCGGACATACCTACACGAGCAAACTGGGCTATCCGGTCACGGCCCAAAAGTCTTACGAGGAAATCTCCGCGGCCGGCCTGGACGGCGTCATTATTCCCGGCGGCTATGCCCCGGACCACATCCGCCGCCATCCCAAGGCGCTGGAGATCGTGAAGAAAGCGAATGAGGAGGGCAAGCTGATCGCGGCCATCTGCCATGCGCCTTGGGTCCTGTGCTCGGCGCCGGGGTTGTTGAAAGGCCGCCGCGCCACCAGTTTCTTCGCCATCCGGGACGACGTTACCAATGCCGGCGCGCATTGGGAGGATTCCGAAGTGGTGGTGGACGGCAATCTCGTCACCTCCCGCAAACCCGACGACCTCCCCGCGTTCCTACGCGCCTGTATCGAGGTTCTCCAACACGCTCCGGTCCACGCCTAACCAGTGCCGAACAACCATTCACCGGTCATTGAAGTCCGCGGGCTGCGCAAATCCTACGGCGATCTCGAAGCAGTCCGCGGCATCGACTTTGAAGTCCACTCGGGGGAGGTATTCGGACTGCTCGGTCCGAATGGAGCGGGAAAGACAACCACGGTGGAGATTCTCGAGGGACTACGGTCCCGCACGCAAGGCCAGGTACGCGTCCTCGGATTGGACCCCGCAAGCCAATCCATGGAGATCAAGGACCGGATCGGCGTGTCCCTCCAGGCGACGAATCTGCCGGATAAAATTACTGTCCTCGAGGCCATTGAACTCTTCGCCGCCTTCTACACACGCAACACGGACCCCCACCAGTTGCTGAAGCGGCTCCAACTCTGGGAGAAACGCGGCGCATATTATTCCACCCTTTCCGGCGGACAGAAGCAGCGTCTCGCGCTCGCGCTGGCCATGGTCAACGATCCGCAGCTTGTATTTCTCGACGAACCCACCACGGGGGTTGATCCGCAGGTGCGCCTGGAGATCCATTCCCTCATCCAGGAACTGCGCGATGCGCGCCGCACCATTCTGCTCACCACCCACTACATCGAGGAGGCCGAGCGGCTTTGCGATCGCGTGGCCATCGTGGACCAGGGACGGATCATTGAAATCGGCACGCCGCGGGAGATCCAGCAGCGCACGCTCGGCCATTCCCTGATCGAACTGCGAACGGTCGCGCCATTGCCGGCCGAAGTTCCCGCGTTCGCGGACGCGGAAAAGACGGTCCTCTCCGAGGACGGGACCCACCTCCACTCGCATTCGGCGCATCCGGCGCGGACGCTGGTGGAGATCGTGAAGTGGATCGACCAGATGGGCATCGAACTCGAGGACATTCGCCTCAAACACCCCACGCTCGAGGATGTCTTTATCGAACTCACCGGAAAACGCCTTCGCGATTGACATGAGAACCTATACCGCCTATATCCGAACGACGATGAAACTCGTCATGCGCGACCGCGTCGTGCTGTTCTTCAATTACTTTCTTCCGCTCGCCTTCTTCATCGTTTTTGCGCAGAGCCTGGGCGCCGCCAAGGGAGGCGCCCTCAGCCAAATCATCACCCTGGTTTTCATCTTCGGCGTGCTCGGCAGCGGATTTTTCGGCGCGGGAATGCGCGCCGTGCAGGAACGGGAACTGAACATCCTGCGGCGGTTCAAGGTGGCGCCCATCACGCCTCTGCCCATCCTTGTCGCCAGCCTGGTAACCGGCCTGCTCAGCTACCTGCCGAGCGTCTTTATCATCCTCGCCATCGCCAGCGTGTTTTACGGCATGCCCTGGCCTGAGCACTGGATCGCGCTGGTGGCTCTACTATGCCTGGGGCTGGCCGCCTTCCGCTCCATCGGACTCATTATCGGAGCGGTGGTGAATTCGATGCAGGAAAGCCAGATCATCATCCAGATCCTGTACCTGCCGATGCTGTTTCTGAGCGGCGCCACATTCCCCATCAACGTGATGCCGGCCTGGCTCCAGGTGGTGGCGCAGTTCCTTCCAGCTTCCTATCTCTACACCGGCCTCCAGGGCATCCTCGTGCAGAACGACACGCTGATGCAAAACCTGGCCGCCATTGCGGCGATGACGGTGACCATGGTTGTCTCCACTTTCCTTGGCGTGAAGCTCTTCCGCTGGGAAAAGGATGAAAAAATGCCCGGATCAGCCAAGCTCTGGGTAGTAGCCGTGCTGTTGCCGTTTCTCCTGCTTGGGGGCTATCAGGCCTACAGCCGGGAAAACCTGGGCAAGGCCAAGATTCTCTACCGCGAAATGCGCCGCAACCGCGCGCTGCTCATTCGCGGCGCGCGCGTCATCACCGGAGACGGCAAAGACATCCCCAATGGAGCGGTCCTGCTCAAGAACGGCAAAATCGACCGTATCTTTGAAACCCCGCCGGCGGAAAAGGATGTCAAGGCGGACGTGGTGGAGGCAGCCGGCAAGACCCTGCTGCCGGGCTTGATGGATGCCCATGTCCACCTCATGCTGCAAGGCGGCGTGCCGCCATCTTACAAGGACTTCAAGCCGGATGAATCCGTGGAGCGCGAACTTGCCGCGTATCTCTATAGCGGTGTCATCGCCGTAAAAAGCGCGGGCGATCCGCCGCCGCTTCTCGAAAGGCCGAAGACCCTCGCCGCCAAGGGAGAAAAGCTGGGGGCCGAACTCTTCATCACGGGCAAGACGTTCACCGCCGCGGGCGGCTTCGGAACGGAGTATCTGAAAGGCATCCCGGAAGGGTCGAGAGCCATGGCGGAGCAGCAGACCCTCAACCTGCCCAAAACACCCGAAGAGGCCCGGCGTCAAGTGGTCCAGATCAAACAGGCCGGGCTCGAGGGAGTGAAGATCCTCCTCGAAACCGGCCAATCCGGAGCCCTCTTCAATCGCCTCGACCTCAACCTTGTGAAAGCCATTTGCGACCAGGCGCGCGAGGATCACCTTCCGGTGGCCATTCGGACCGGCGACGCGCGGGATGTGGCCGACGCCGTCGCGGCCGGCGCCACCGTCATCGAGCATGGCTCGGCGCGCGACGCTATTCCCGATGAAGTGTTCGCCGCCATGGCCAAACAAGGCGTGGCCTATGATCCGATGCTTTCCGGAATCGAAGCAGCGCTCGAGTTCGGCGAGGGGCGCTTCACACTGCTCGACCGCACGCTGGTCCAGCAAGTGGCGCCCGAGGGCCTCATCAAGGCGACCAAGGCGCTCCTCAGGAGCCCCAAGCCGAGCCCGGTTACGCCCGGCATGGATATCGCCGCCGGCAATCTGCGGCGCGCCTGGAAGGCCGGCGTCACTCTTGTAACCGGTTCGGATGCGGGTAATTTCCTTCTTATTCACGGGCCCGCCATTCACCGCGAACTCCAGCTTTGGGTGAAGGCGGGGATTCCCCCCGCAACCACGCTTCAGGCCGCCACGGCAAACACAGCCCGGTTGTTCGGCATCGGCGAACGCACAGGCAGGATCCGGCCCGGCTTCGACGCCAGCCTGCTGTTGGTGGACGGCAATCCGCTCGAGGACATCAACGCCACGGAGAGGATCTCCGCCGTGTTCTTCAAGGGTGAGCGCGTGGATCGCGCAGCTCTGTTTGACAATGAATAGGCGCGACTCAAGCGACATCCCACGGGAGGAGAAACTCCAGGCGCTGGGCCATTTAGGACTCACTCATCTGATAATTTATTGGCCCCACCGGTGCCGGCGGGGAGGACATGCACGCCAGGACGCGCCGGCGGCGTCGCCGTTGAGGCGGCGATTCCGCAACGCAGATGCAAGAGTGGGACTGCTGATACACAGGTCAGGGAAGGATGGTCGACCGAAGAGGCACGCGGACTGGTCCGGCGGTTTCTCGTACACGTCCCCTCCTCGACGGAGAACCTGGCGTTAATCCGAAATTTCGTCACCAATATCGGTAAGCATGCGGGGGTGAGGAGAGCGAGCTATCGACGGTGGAGCGGGCGGTGGGCGAAGCCTGTCGCCAAAGATCATCGAGCATGCCTATGAGTTCGGCCACGCGAAGGAAGTGATTTCCCGGCGAAGCTGGATGTCCAGGACTTCACGATTGAAGTGGTAAACGCGGGCAAGAGACTTGACCGAACTCGGTGGTTCAGGAGGATGTGAAGTGGCTGATGGAGGATCGCAAGTCGAGGGGGCTGGGGATGCGAACGAGGAAGTGATCATGGGCGGCGTGGAATAGCGGATGAAGCCCCGGTAGTGAAGCGGCTGAAGAAGTGAGGAGCTACTCGTACGCTTCGTGAAGGGCGCTTACAACGACACGCCTGCCGCCGGCATCGTCGAACCGGCACACACCCGGCCCTGGAGCGGGCGTATGCCGGGACGGCGCGCAAATGCAGGCTTAGATCCGAATGGTTACTTAATCTCGACGGTGGCGCCGGCGTCGGTGAACTTCTTCTTGATGGCTTCGGCTTCGTCCTTGTTGACGCCTTCCTTGATGGGCTTGGGAGCGCCGTCAACGAGGTCTTTGGCTTCCTTGAGGCCGAGGCTGGTTACTTCACGAACCACCTTGATGACATTGATCTTGTTGGCGCCGACGGCGGACAAGACTACGGTGAACTCGGTTTTCTCTTCCACCGCGGGCGCCGCGGCGGCGGCAGGGCCGCCGGCAGCGGGAGCCGCGGCAACGGCCGCGGCGGCCGCCGAAACTCCGAGCTTTTCTTCGAGCAACTTAACGAGCTGCGATGCTTCGAGCAGGGTCAGCCCTTGAATCTGATCGGCAATTGCGTTGATGTCCGCCATTGTTCCTTTTACTCCCTAAGATTGAATCCTTAAACTTTTTTGCAAGCGGGAAGAGTCTCCCAAGAGGCCCGTCAACCGCGGTCACTACGATGAAAACTTGTTCTCTTTGACGCCCTGATCGACGACCACGGCAAGGTTGCGGGCCACGCCGCTCATCGCCGAAACCAGGCGCTGGGCCGGGGCGTTGATGAGGTATAGCAGTTTGGCGAGCACTTCCTCACGCGGCGGCATGCTGGCCAATTCCTGGATGGACTGCACATCGATGGCGCGTCCTTCGACCAGGCCCGCCTTGAAGGTGAAGTTCGGGTTCGTCTTGGCGTAGGTCGTGAGCGCCTTGGCGAGACCGACCGGGTCGCCGGTGGTAAAGGCGACGGAGGTCATGCCGCGGAGACCGTCGAGCAGACGCTCGGCGGGGGTTCCCTGCGCGGCCTTGCCGGCCACGGTATTTTTGATTACGGTGTAATCACCACCCACGCCGCGGATGGCTTTGCGCAGTTCGTAATCCTGTGCGACGGTAAGTTTCTCAAACCCCGTAACGAACATGTGGGGCGCGCTAAGGACATCCTCGCGCAGTTTTTCACCGTCTTTTTTCTTGTCAGCCTTCTTTTTCATGAATCGACTCCGCGCAGACGAAAATTCTTCAGACCTGTTTCACGTTATAGGTGGTGACGTCCAGATGAACGCCCGGACCCATGGTGGAGCACACAGTAGCGCTCCTGACGTACTTGCCCTTCGCCGCCGCCGGTTTGGCGCGGACCACGGCCTGGATGAGAGTGGAGGCGTTCTCGAGGAGCTTACCGGTATCGAAGCCGACTTTGCCGACGGGGGCGTGAATGACGCCAGTCTTGTCGACACGAAATTCGACTTTGCCGGCTTTCACTTCCTGAACGGCCTTGGCGACATCGGTGGTGACGGTACCGGTCTTGGGATTCGGCATCAGGCCGCGAGGACCGAGAATCTTGCCCAACCTGCCGACGGAGCGCATCATATCCGGGGTTGCAACGACAGCGTCGTAATCCATCCAGCTTTCCTGTTGGATCTTGTTGACCATTTCTTCGCCGCCGAAGTAGTCGGCTCCGGCCGCTTCCGCTTCCTTGATTTTATCGCCGGAGGCGATGACGAGGACTTTTTTCGACTTGCCAAGGCCGTTGGGGAGGACGACGGTGCCGCGAACCATCTGGTCGGCGTGCTTGGGATCGACGCCAAGGCGCATGTGAACCTCGACGGTCTCATCAAACCTGGCGAACTTGATCTTCTGGATGAGAGGAATCGCTTCTTCGAGATTGTACTCCCGCCGCTCGATTTTCTGAGCCGCGGCAAAATACTTCTTGCCTGCTTTTGCCATAATGTGACTGGTCCTAGCGGCCAAGCACCGGTCGCGGGACCGGCTTGACCTCCCAATGAGATCGCGCCCGTGGTAAGGCGCAATCATTGAGTTTAGCAGAGGGCGCCGGGGTGTGCAACCGTCAGCCGAATCTCAAATACCGAATCTCAATAATCCGGCTGGTGATGATGGGACGTTCATAGTCCGGGTGGTGGAACTCGAGATGCATGCCGCGGCCGACAAAAAACCGCTTCAGCATGGAGCCACCCCAATTCGAGCCGGCGATGGTGACCAGGACCGGTTCGGGGCAGAATCTCGGGTGGCCGGAGATAAGGAAGTTCGAGCCGCCGCGGCTGCGGAGGGTGTAGAAGCGGTTCTGTGTCTCGACCTCTAGCGTGCTTTCTTCCGGCAGATCTTTCAGATAGACACCGCCCTCGACCTCGGAGCGAACAATATTGTGGTTGATCGAATCGCAGAGGTGGGGATTCGGTTGGAACAGATTGCCGGCAGCGGCTTCGACCGGGTCCCGCATACGCATCTTAATTTTAACGCAATGCCATGTTTTTGAAACCGGAATTTGAAGCCTGCCGCCCGGTTCAGGCGTAGCGCAGCAGCCGGATCTCGATGATACGGCTGGTGATGATGGGGCGCTCGTAGTTGGGGTGGAGAAATTCGAGATGCATGCCGCGCCCGACATAGGCTTTCTTGAGCATCGAGCCCCCCCAATTCGACCCGCAAACCGTGACCAGCGTCGGCTCGGAACAGAACTTCGGATGGCCGGAAATGAGGAACTTGCCCCCGCCGCGGTTCTCCAGCGTATAAAAGCGGTTCTGCGTCTCGATCTCGAGCGCGCTTTCCTCCGGAAGATCCTTGAGATAGACGCCGCCCTCCACCTCGGAGCGGACGATGTTCCGGTTGATGGAATCGCTCAGATGCGGATTCGGCTGGAACAGGTTGTCGGCGGAAGCGCCCTCCGGGTCCTGCATGCAACACTCCGGTTCTAGTGTACTGGCACGCGGTTACCGCCGCGTGATCCAGATCGGCGAACTCCAAGCCAACTGGCCGTCATCCTGCAACACCCGGACATAATACCAACTCTCTCCCTTTCCCTTGTTGGCATCAGTGAAGCTGAAGTTTGCGGACTTCGTCTCCTGCCTTGAAGTATAGATGAACTGCCTGTCGCGAATGATGTCAATTTGCTTGATGGGGCTGGTTCCGGTGATGTTCACCGCCAGTTGCGGGGCGGCGTCCGTCGTGAAGATGTCGCCCATAAGGTATTCCTTGCCGCCGGCGCGCGCGCGGAAATCGAGAACGATGTTGTCGGTGGCGGCGTAGGAATGGCGCTTGCGTATGGCATCGAGCAGGTTCTCGCGCGTCGAGCCCTCCACCAACAGGCACGCATAGCTGATGTGAGTGGACCAGTGGTCGCTCGAAGCCTGCACGCCCAGTTTGTAGCCTTTCGCCAGCGCGTTCCAATAGAAGCCTGCCGGCTGCCATCCGCTCTTCTGCGCCTGCGTGTTGAGGGTGGTGGCGGAGCGCGGGGCTCCTTCATACTCATAGCTGTTACGGTAGCCCTGGAAGATCTCCATCAGCGGCTCCACCCGCGGATCGTTGTCCCGCCAGTCGGTGCCCTGACCGGTGGCGGAGGAGTGCGGCATCGAGATGCCGCCGGTCTGGCGGAGCACATCGTAAAGTTTCCCGGCCCCCGCCTGCCCCGATGCCTCCTCGGGCGGGACCGGCAGCGTCCGGAAGCCGCGCTTGGCCCATACCACGTTCCGATGGCCATTCGGATACTTCAAACTCCGTTCATAGGCGAACAGGGGGACAAAATGATCGCGGACATAAAACAAATCGACGTACTTTTGTCCCTGCCACCAGGAGTACTCCTGATCGTATCCCGCTTGATGGTCCGTGGGCGCAATGTAGTCGAAACCCGCCGCGTCAAGCGCGTAGCGGTACACCTCGAACAGCGACCCGTCGTACTTGAAATCCTGAGAAATATCGGTGTGCCGGTGCATGTCGCCGCGGTAGATATGGTAGGTCTTGCCCTCCGAAGTGATGGCTGCCGCGCGAATTGTTCTTACGTCGCCGGCATCGTTGTTGTGCACCGGAATCGCTTCCTCGAACGGCTCCACGTGGGGGCGCTTGGTGACCTGTCCGCCGTCAAGGTTCCCTGCCGGGCCGATCTTCGCGGCGTATACATCCGCGTTGGCGGGGATCATGGTGGCGAACGGCCGGTTGTCGGTCATCCACGCGGCCCACAATTCTCCATTTGCATCCGCGGTCAGAGCCGGCAGTTTCTCAATCCAACTCCCGCTCTCCGGCACGGCAGCCGGATAGGACCATTTCCGGCCGTTGTACGTGGTAAGATAATCCTCCCATACGATGGGGGAGCCGATGGTGCGGGAGTTGCGCCGCGTCCAATGACGGAAGGCCAGCGTCACGGCGCCGGCTTTGGAAATCAGCAACCGCGGGTGCTCGGCGTTCTTCTTCATTTCGGGGGAAAGGCTGTCCTCGAGCAAAGGCCACGGCTCCTGCCACTGGTTGCCCTCGAGGAAGGCGACCTTGATCCAGCGCTGCTGGTGCAGGGGAGCGGCCAGCGGCGTCGGAATGAGAAATCCCTGGTCCTTTCCCCAATTGACGCCGCCTTCATCCCAGGCGAGCCAGGGCCGGCCTTGCGGATCGACGGCGACGGTGGCGTGGGCCTGGAAGCGCGGCCCTGCGGTGACGCGCTTCAGTTCGGAAAGCTTTCCATCGGCGTAGGAGCGGAAATGAATGTCGTAATTCCCCTTGTCGTAGGAATCCCAGGCGACGAACGCCGTTCCATTGGAAGAAGCGGCCACCGCCGGCTCCCAGTCGTTCGCCTTCGATTCACTCACGCGCACCTCCGGTTGCCAGGCGCCATTGCGCCAGGCGCGCAGATAGATGTCCGATTGCCCGTCGCGAAAGCTCTGCCACACCACGTAGACCGTTCCATCCGGAGAAGACGCCGCGCCATGGAATGTTGCCGAGCCGGCATCGCTGATGCGCTCCGGCGCGGCCCATGCGCCGTTTGATTTCGCGCGGCCCCAAAGGAACCAGCGGTCTCCCTCGCGCTGGCTCCAGAAGACCCACAACGTCCCATTGGGAGTGGCGGTGAGGGAACTGCGGAAAATGTCGGCGGGCCGCGGCGTCACCTCTTCGGGAGCCGGCCAGCCCGAGGCGCCGCGGGTGCGCACCAGAACCCGGTCGGCGCGATCCTTATAGGCCACCCACGCAACGGCTACCGAACCGGCGAAAGAAGCGATGGCCGGCTCGTCATCTTCATACGTGTCCGTAGTGAGCTTTTCGGGAAACGGGACGCGGCTTACCAGCGCTTTCCCTTGCAGGAAGGCGCGCGGCTCTTGTCCTAAATCGGACAGTCCGAATTCGAAGGCTCCTTGCGCCGTGTCCACCTTGACGCCGGCCGTGGGCGGAGCATCCAGGTAAAGAAACACGCCCACGGGCTGATGCCGGACTTCCGGCACGGCGCCGGGCCGCAACTCGGTATAGTGAACGTCGGCGTAGGGCGCCACCGCGTCCCGGCGCGTCACCGCGCGCCATCGATTTCCCGACACCGAGTCGCCTTGGGAAAAGTGGCGGCCCGCCACGGAGAGCAGCGTTCCTCCCGTCACCGCCGCGCTGCCGTCGTAGCGCTCCTCGGCGGAGGCGTTCGCGCCGAACCATAGCAGCACCGCTTCGGGATGGGCGTATTGGCCGGGGGCGGAGGGCTGCCGGCCCTGGAAAGCGGCATACGCGGCGAATCCGGCAACGATGGCGGCAACCAGCAGCGCGGCGGGCCAAAGACGTTTGGTGAACACGGCGGTCTCACTCCTGTTGCGAGTTGTAACGGACAAGTATATCGCCACGCTGGCGTCCGCGGGCGGGATTCGCTAGCCTGGAATGTTCGGAGGAGCACGGAATGAGTTCCCGGGAGGAAGGCTTATCGGGATTGGTGGATCTGCCGTCAATAGGGCAATTGATCTCCCTGCTGGAACGGCAGGGGTGGCGGGTGATCGGCCCCACCGTGCGTGACGGCGCCATCGTTTATGAGCGCGTGGAATCCATCGACGATCTTCCGCGCGGCTGGACGGAGGAACAGGAAGCCGGACGCTACCGCCTTAAGCGCCGCGGCGACGATGCCCTGTTCGGGTACAACCTCGGCCCGCAGAGTTGGAAGAAGTATCTGCATCCGCCGGAAGTGCGCTTGCTCGAGGCGCGGCGCGAGAACGGGTTATTGAAGATTCTGAAGCAGTCCGATCCCCCGCCGCGCTATGCGTTTCTCGGAGTCCGCGCCTGCGAACTGGCGGCGATTGCCGTGCAGGATCGTGTGCTTGTGGGAGACCGCTTTGCCGATCCCATCTACGAAGCGCGGAGGAAGAATCTGTTCCTGATCGCCGTCAACTGCGCGCAGGCGGCCCCCACGTGTTTTTGCACGTCCATGGGAACGGGCCCTCGCGCGCGGCAGGGCTATGATCTGGCAATCACGGAGATACTCGAAGGCGAGCGTCACGAGTTCCTGCTCGAGGCGGGGAGCGAGCAAGGCGCCTCTGTTCTCGGGCAGTTGCGCGCGCGGCAGGCCGGACCGGCCGATTCCGAAATCGCGGAGAAAATGGCGGAGCATGCGGCAAGCCAGATCCACCGGCGCATCGAGACGGAAGGCTTGCATGACCTGCTGTATGCCAACTGGGAGCATCCGCGCTGGGACGATGCCGCCGGGCGGTGCCTGAGCTGCGGCAATTGCACGATGGTCTGCCCCACGTGCTTTTGCACGAATGTGGAGGATGTAAGCGATGTGAGGGGCGAGCATGCGGAGCGGTGGCGGCGCTGGGATTCCTGCTACACGCTATCCTTTTCCTATATCCATGGCGGCAGCGTGAGAAGAAGCGTCAGGTCGCGCTACCGCCAGTGGCTCACCCACAAGCTCGCTTCGTGGATCGACCAGTTCGGCACCTCCGGCTGCGTCGGCTGCGGGCGGTGCATTACCTGGTGCCCGGTGGGAATCGATCTCACCGCGGAGGTCCGCGCCATTCGGGACACACCCACACGGGCGCCGAAGCGTCGAGAGAACCGCAATGGAGAATCTTGAGAAGATACTTTCCGAACACCCCTTCTTCGAGGGGATAGAGAAAGCCTACCTGGACATTCTGGCCGGCTGCGCTTCCAACGTTCGCTTCGAAGCCGGAGCCTACCTTGGCCGCGAGGGGGAGGACGCCACCAGCTTTTTTCTCATACGCAAGGGCAAGGTGGCGCTCGAGATTCGTACGCCGCAACGCCCGCCCCTGGTGATTCTCACGCTCGAGGACGGAGACATCCTCGGCTTCTCCTGGCTCGTGCCGCCGCACCTCTGGCGGTTTGACATGCGCGCCGTGGAGCCGGTACGCGCCCTGGCTCTCGACGGCCGCTGCCTGCGCAGGAAGTGCAATGAGAATCATGATCTCGGCTACGAATTGCTGAAGCGCTTTGCCTACGTCGTGGATAATCGCCTGCAGGCCACGCGTCTGCAACTTCTGGATGTCTATGCTGCCGCTCGTTCGTGACCCCGGGGTCCGCGGAGGCGATCCGATGGCGCCGGCGCCGCACCGCATCCTGCGTGTCAAGCGTGAAACCCATGACACCTTCACGCTCACGCTGGAGGTTCCCGAAGAGGCGGGCGGAGAGTTCGCGCCGGGCCAGTTCAGCATGCTCTATGTTTTCGGCGTGGGCGAACTTCCCATCTCCATCAGCGGCGATCCGGGTGTGCCGGGGCAGTTGGTGTATACGGTCCGGGCAGTGGGGAAGGCCACCGGGTCCCTTGTGAAACTGCGGGCCGGGGACTGGGTGGGCGTGCGTGGTCCATTCGGCTCGGCGTGGCCGGTCGAAGCGGCGCGCGGCAAAGATGTGCTGATTGTGGCCGGCGGCATCGGACTTGCACCCTTGCGCTCCGTGATCTACCACGTTCTCAACAATCGCGATGCTTATGGACGCCTCACCATCCTCTACGGCGCGCGGAGCCCAAAGGACCTCCTCTACCGCGTCGATTTTCGAAGTTGGAGCCGCCAGATGGACACACACGCGCTGACGACGGTGGACCACGGTGATTTGCGATGGCGCGGGCGCGTCGGCGTCGTGACCACCCTCTTCCGCTATGTGCGCCTCGTGCCGGAGCGGACCATCGCCATGCTTTGCGGACCGGAAATCATGATGCGTTACGTGTGCGCGGAAATCGAGAAGAACCACCAGTTGCCGGCCTCGCAAATCCACCTCACCATGGAGCGCAACATGAAGTGCGCCGCCGGCTTCTGCGGCCACTGCCAGTTCGGCCCGTATTTCATCTGCAAGGACGGCCCGGTCTTCTCCTATGAAAGGATGAAGCCGCTGCTGGGGATCTATGAACTCTAAACGCCGCAAACCTCGAATCGGGGTCTTTAAGTTCGCTTCCTGCGATGGATGCCAGTTGAGCCTCCTCGACGCCGAGGACGAACTGCTGGACGTCGCCGCGGCGGTGGACATTGCGTATTTTCCCGAAGCCAGCAGGGCCATGCTCAAAGGGCCGTACGACATCGGCCTGGTGGAAGGCTCCATCACCACCCACCATGACGCCGGGCGCATCCAGAAAGTGCGCAAGCAATGCCGCACGCTGATCACCATCGGCGCCTGCGCCACCGCGGGGGGCATTCAGGCGCTGCGCAATTGGGTGGACACCGCCGAATATGTGCGCGCGGTTTACGCGACGCCGAAGTACATCCGGACGCTGAGCCTGTCCACGCCGATCGCCGAGCATGTGCCGGTGGATTTCGAACTGCGCGGCTGCCCCATCAATAAGAATCATCTGCTCGAGGTGATCTCCGCGGCGCTCATCGGGCGCAAACCGAATATTCCCACCTACAGCGTGTGTGTGGAATGCAAACGGCGGGGGAACGTCTGCATCGCAGTGGCTCAGGGCGTTGCCTGCCTCGGACCGGTTACGCAGGCGGGCTGCGGAGCCATTTGTCCGGCCTATGGCCGCGGCTGCTATGGCTGTTACGGGCCCATGGAAACCCCCAACACGGCCGCCCTCACGGACCAATTCCGCATTCTCGGCAATGACGGGAGCCAGATCCGGCGCGCCTACCGGGGCTTCAATGCCTGGGCGTGGGAGTTTCGCAAGGCGGGCGAGGAGTGCGAATGAGATGAAGACACGCACCATCAAAGTGGACTATCTTGCGCGGGTGGAGGGCGAGGGCGCGCTGGCGGTGAAGCTCAGCGGAGACAAGGTGGTGGACGTACAACTCAAGATCTTTGAGCCCCCTCGGTTGTTCGAGGCGTTCGTTTGCGGACGTCACTTTTCGGAACTGCCGGACCTGGTGGCGCGGATCTGTGGAATCTGTCCCGTCGCCTACCAGATGAGCGCCGTCCACGCCATTGAGAGCGCGCTAGGCATTACCATCGACCCCGCCGTCCGCCTTCTGCGCAGGCTCTTTTATTGCGGAGAGTGGATCGAGAGCCACGCGCTTCACATCTACATGCTGCACGCGCCGGATTTTCTCGGCTACGCCGATGCCATTCGTATGGCGCGCGATCACAGGGAACTGGTGGAGCAGGGCCTGCGCATCAAGAAGATCGGAAACCGCATCGTGTCTCTGATTGGCGGAAGGGAGATCCATCCGGTTTCGGTGGCGGTGGGCGGGTTCTATCGCGTTCCTTCCCGGCAGGAACTCCGGGCCCTGGCCGATGATCTGGAGTGGGGCCTCGATGCGTCGGTCAAGACGGCGCGCTTTGCCTCCGCGCTCGAGTTTCCGGATTTCGTGCAGGACTACGAGTTCGTCTCCCTGTCTCATCCCAACGAATACCCGTTCAACGAAGGCAGGGTGGAGTCGAGCAAAGGGATTGACATCGACGCCGGCCTGTACGATCAGCACTTCAACGAGTACCACGTGGAACACTCCAATGCTCTGCAATCGGCGGTTCGCGGACGCGGGTCCTATCTCGTGGGGCCGATGGCGCGTTTCGCTCTCAACTTCGACCGGCTCCCGCCCGTCGCGCGGCAGGCGGCTCGTGAGTGCGGGCTTTCCGCGCCCTGCAACAACCCCTTCCGGAGCATTGTCGTGCGCGCCGTCGAACTGGTATTCGCATTCGCGGAAGCGCTGCGGATCATCAAAACCTACCAGCCGCCCGATCAGCCGCGCGTTCCCGTTCCTGATCAGGCAGGTACAGGTTGCGCCGCTACCGAAGCGCCGCGCGGGCTTCTCTACCATCGGTACGAGATTGGCGGTGACGGGCTGGTGAAAAGCGCGCGCATTGTCCCGCCAACGTCCCAAAACCAGAAGCGCATCGAAGAGGATCTGTGGAACCTCGTCCCACTCCTGCTCCACCGTCCCGAACACGAAATCACCTGGAAGTGCGAACAGGCCGTCCGGAACTACGATCCGTGCATCTCCTGCGCCACTCATTTCCTGAAACTGCGCCTGGAGCGCGGCTGATGCTCATTCTCGGCTGCGGCAATGCCGGTCGTGGGGACGACGCCGCCGGCTGGATGGTGGCTGACCGGCTGCGGGCTCTGGGTTTTCCCGCGCGGCGCCACGAGGGCGATTGCCTGTCTTTGCTCAACGCCTGGAGCGGGCATGAGGAAGTGGTCCTGGTGGACTGCATGGTGTCGGGACGCGAACCGGGGGCCTGTGTCGTGCTGGATGCGAGTACGGCGCCGTTGCGGCATGGGCAGCTTCGATGTGCGAGCAGCCATTCGTTCGGAGTAGGCGAGGCGGTGGAACTGGCGCGCGAACTCGACGCGCTGCCTTCGAAGCTCCTCATCTACGGCATAGAAGGCTCCTCGTTCGAAACGGGAGCACGGGTGAGCGCGGCGGTGGCGGAGGGGGTGGAGCGAGTGGTGGAGGAGATACGGCGGCTGGGCACGCGTTAAGGGAAATCCCTCAAGTCCTCTTCCGAGCTAACGTAGGGAGTCGCAAATCGTTCCGAATATGCGATGAGCTCTTGCATTCCGCGACAAGACAGCGCACACTTGTTTTACATTCGCTGGATCGCAGGCGGGGCCGTCAGTCACGTTGCTTATCCCGATCATCAGGCTCTGGGTCTTCGCGAAACCTGAAACGAGGAGCCGAATCCGGATGCGCGCCAGTCACTTCTTCCCTTCTTCGGCGGCCCTGGCCTTTATCTGCCTTGCGCCCGCCAATGCCGCACTCATCATCAACCCCACTTTCGACACCACCATCACCAGCGACCCGAATGCTTCCACCATCATGGCGACCATCAACTCCGCCATTTCCGACTACGCCGCTGCTTTCACCGACCCCATCACGGTGAACATCAAGTTTCAGTTGGGCGGCGGGCTTGGTTCCAGTTCGACCTGGATTGGGAGCTTCTCTTACAGTCAATTCCTGACCGCGCTCACGGCTGACAGGACGACCGCCAATGACAACACCGCCGTAGCCTCTCTGCCATCTCAGGCCTTCAATCCCGTGAACGGAAACGCCAATGTCTTTCTAACGACTGCTAACTTCAAGGCGTTGGGCTTCAACGTGGGGACGCCGGACGGCTTCGACGGCACCATCACCCTGAACACTTCGATCATGAATCTGACGCGTCAGAGCATTGATCCGTCGAAGTATGACCTGCATGCCGTGGCGCAGCATGAGATTGACGAAGTGCTGGGGATTCAATCGGCGCTGAACGGCGCCAGCAACGGCGGCCCCACTCCGTCGGGAGCCGTTTCCACATTTGACCTGTTCCGCTATGACCAGAACGGCAATCGTAGCTTCAGCACTGCCTCGAGCGCCGAGGCCTACTTCTCCATCAATGGCGGCACTACCAGACTCGCGCGGTTCAATCAGACCGCGGGCGGCGATTTCTCGGATTTCTACAGCCCCGGGGGACCGGCGCCGCAGGTACAGGACGCCTTCGGCACACCCGGATCCACCCCGAATCTCGGCGTGGAGTTGACGGCGCTCGATATTCTCGGCTATGACTTGACGGAGAATCCTGTGCCGGAGCCCTCCACGGCGGCTTTCCTGGCAATGGGAATTCTGGCCGGGGCCTGTTGGAAGCGCCGCCGGCCATCCTGACCGCCAGTCTCTATTCCAGGAATCCCACGTTCTGCGTGGTGAAATTCGCTAAATTCGGGAACACGATGGGCATCTCCGTTCCCGGGACTCCGAACCACGCCGCCAGCGTCGCGCCGTATTGGTCGAGCGAAGTCGTCGGTATCCAATTGCCGCGGTTGCCGGAATCATCCGGCCCCTGCAGCGCCAGCGTTGGAAAGGTCCCGTAGAGATTGCCGCCTTTCACCGCTCCGCCCATGACGAAGTGATGGGAGCCCCAGGCATGATCGGATCCGTTTCCGGCCGAGGGCTGGAAGGTGCGCCCGAACTCGGATTCGGTGAACGTCGTCACCTGCGCGGCCACGCCCAGTTCGGCCGTGGCGTTGTAAAAGGCCGCCATCGCCTGGCTGAGTTGCGTATACAGGTTCTGCTGATCGGGGAGCTGGTTGCTGTGGGTATCGAAGCCGCCGAGGCCGGCAAAAAAGATCTGCCGCCGCATGCCAAGTTCATTCCGCACTTGAATGAGACGCGCGATTTGGGCAAGTTCCGTGCCTAATCCCGTGTTTGGAAACTGAGTTTGAAGGGGATTGGCCTGCGTCGCGCTGTTAATAAGCGCCGCAATGCGAATCCCTTCTTTCGTGTTGGCGCTCGCCGCCTGGATGAGGGCATAGCCGGCATCCATTTCGAGCAATTCGCCCAAGGCTTTGTCGCGCGCCATCATGGCCGCGTTGTCCGGGTTGCTGCCTTCGAGCCCGGTGGTGGTCTGGCCGGGAATGACCGTGGCGGGCTTGGTATTCACGCCATTGAGCAACTGGGCGCCGCCCGCGACCGAGGTGCCCAGCGGATAATTCGAGGGAGCATTGACGCCCAACAGACCAAGACGGTCGGCGATCCGGCCGCCCCAACCGGTGGTCCCGCCCAGCGGCATGGCCGTCTGCCACTCCGAAGTCTGATCCGAGTGCGAGAACAGGTTCGAGGGCACGGGGACGCTTCCGGCAAGATATTGGGCGCGGGTGGTGGGTTTGACAATCATGCCGACGTTGGCGGCGATAGCCAGTTTGTTCTGCGCCCAAAGAGGATGCATGGCGGCGAGGCTTGGATGGAGCCCATAGACCGCCCCGCCGGGAGTGGGAACCTGGAGCAGTTGGGCCTGCGGAATGGCCAGCGGGCCACGCACTTGCGCATACTGCGCATACTGCGTGCTGATGGGGACCACCATGTTGTTCGAGTCGTTCCCGCCGAACAGAAAGATGCACACCAGGGCCTTGTAATCGCCCGTGGTTTGCGCATTGGCGCTGAGCAGGCCAAGGCGGCTGAACTGGCTGGCGACGGTGAGAGTGCTGAGAGAGCAGCAGCCGAGCCGCAGGAATTTTCTACGGGATGTCATGTGTTCGTCTCCTGATCTTTCGTTAGGGTTCCACCTGGAACTGGCTGGCGCTGCCCACGAGGTAGGCTGCGTTCCGGGCGCGGACTCGCACATCCGATGTGGCGCCCAGCGCCGTGAGGACGCTGGACTTCATGGCGGCGCTCATGGACCCATGCATCAGAGCCTGGTTAAGCGCCTCCACCAGCGAGGCTGGATCAAAGGCCAGCCTCTCCAGTTCGGCCAGGTCGATCTGAACCGTAGCGCCGAGGCCGTTGCGGCTGGCGCGATAAATGAAGTTCACGCGGTTGAGCGCGACGGAGGGCGTGCTCACCTGGAATTCGGGAGCCACCTGCCCGTTCACACGGTAGAAGGGCGAGAAGTAGTTGAACACGCTGGGAGCAAACCAGAGATCCTCTCCCATGTTCCGCGCATAACCGTTGAGGTTGTTGTCGGTGGTCACGGTGGCGTTCATGTTGCGCAGAAAGCTTAGGATGAACAGCACGGGTTCCCTGAGTTTGCCCTGGTAGGCTTGCGGCGAGTCCGCTTCCGCATCGGTGACTATGGCCTTTGTGGTCTGCCACAAATCACCTCCGGTAGCTTCGAAGACCGAGGCGACTCTGCCGATGTAGGCGCCCGACGGGTTCCCCATCACCAGCCGTTGGATGAGGCGGATGGCGATGAACGGAGCAACATTCGGATTCTTGCGGAGATTGTTGAGGACCAGATCGATCTCCTCGCTCGCCGTGCGTCCCGGCGGGATCACGTCTCCCAACAGGAGCGTCTTCTGCGTGGTGTCGTGCTGTTCCTCGAAGGCGATCATCGGAACGGCATAATAGGTGGGGTTGGGGAAGCGCGGCGTTTCGCCGGGGCGGGTGGGATACGTCCAGCCGGTAAACGCCCTGGCGAACTGTTTCACGTCTGCTTCGCTATAGGTGGGAAGCGGCTTGCCCGTGGCCGGATCGAGTTTCGGCGTGCCGTCCATGTGCAACTGCTCCAAACCGAGCGTGAACAGTTGCATCAGTTCCCGGGCGTAGTTTTCGTTTGGTTCCACGCCCCTGGTTTCCTTGCGGTTATTCACCATGTCCAGGAACCGGCCCATGGCCGGGCTGAGAGTCACCTGCCGCAGGAGCGTAAAGTAGTTGCCGAACGCATTCCGGCTCAACATTTCCATGTAGGGAACCAACTGCTGCGACTGCGGCGTCTTCACACCGGACACCACAAGGATCTGACTGAGAGCAAAAGTCACCCGCTGGCGCAACTGATCCTGGCCCGTCATGGCATTGAGGTAAAACGCGCGCTGGGCCGGGGTGATGGACGTCGATTCGGCAATGGGCTCCGGCAGGTCCGAGACGGGCGCCGAGAACTGCTCCTGGAGAAAGGCCGGAATGCCCACCTGCTGGAGATGCTGGATGCTCTCCGGAGTCGGCCCCCATGTGGTTCGCTCGAGGAAACGGGCAGCCGTCTGGGCGGTCATCAACTGCCGGGCCGGGCCTACGGTGAGGACCATGGCGTTCGAGTTGGCCGCTCCGGGGTCCGGATTTCTCAACGACACGCTGAGCATCCCGCCGAATCCCGCTCCCGCCTTGCCCGACGCCACGATCGTCGTTGGAGAAAGCGAGTTGACGGTCAACGGCGTGGAGCCAAGCAGAACCTGCGCACCCGGGGCGAATCCTGTCCCGGCCAGCACCAGTTGAACCTGGCTTCCCACGACGAGTTTCCCGGGGTTGGCCGACGTGATAAGGGGTATGGCATTCTGCAGCGTCACCACGGATGCGTCCGAGGCCTTCGGATCAGCATTACTGACAGCCTTGATATCCACTGAGGGGCCAGCGGCGGTGGAGATGTTCACCGAAGCCGTGGATGAGGTTGCGATGGGGGACGGCGGCAAAATGGCCGGCGGCGTATAAAGCCCTGTTTCATTAATGGTTCCGTAGAGTGCATTGCCTCCCTTGATGCCGTTCACAAACCAGGTGACGGTCCTGTCCAGGGAGTTGCCGACGGATGCGCGGAACTGTCTGGGGACGCCCAGGCGCAGAGTCACCTTCTCCGGCGTGACGCTGACGGTCGCGGGAGGCGCGATACGAAAGCCGCGCTTGTTCGAAACCGTCCCGCCGGGGTCCGGATTGGCTATGCCTACCACGGTATCGCGCGGGTTCGTGTCCGTGGCCGTGGCTTTCAACTCCGTGGCCGAAACGAAGAAGGTGGCCACGGGCTTGTCGTCAATGAGAACCTTCGATCCCGGAACGAAATTCTTTCCCGACAACCGGATGGTGAAGGTTCCCACGTTTACCAGATTCGGCGTGACGGAACTCAGGCTGGGCACGGGGTTGTTCACCGTCACCGCGGCCTCGCCGTGGACGGTGGGGGCGGCGGTGCTGGTGGCGCGTATCTTCACCACGTTCGGCACGGGTGGAAGAGCGGGAGCGGCGTACTGGCCGCTATCGGAGATCTTTCCAACCGTGGTGTTTCCGCCGATGATTCCATTCACCGACCATGTGACCGTTTTCGGACTTACATTGGTAACCGAAGCCGAGAATGTTTTCGAGGCTCCGGCGACTATGGTATAGGTGGGCGGGCTGACAGCCACCGAGACGGCGGGTGGCGCGACGGAAGCGATGGCGGCTGGCAGCGCCATCAGCAGGGTGAATCGCAGCACGTAGGAACGGGCAAGAGCGGTTCGCATGTCGATTATCAAAGGCCTCCAAGGTTGTCCCATTACTATCGGGTGAGTAGTTCTAAACATTACCCGTCGGCAAAGGTAAAATTTACCCTACCGTGGGACTCACGGTTTCGCCTTACGGTACTATTGGGGAGAACGGAGGGGGAGAAGCCCTAGGCTTAAGGCCAGGCTATCACGCTTGAAATATTACGGGTAAGCATAGCACACGCTTATCGATCCAGGCAAAGACAGACCGAACCCGGCCTCCTTGCCGTGCTTTTTTGCGTGCTTTTCATCAAAGACAGGACTACAATGAGGGCGGATAGTCATAGAGGCTCTCTACAGCTCTTTCACGAACCCCTGGTTGCGTTTTTGCCCGATACCTTTATCAGGTTATTTCCGGAGGCGGGAGGTGAGTCTTCGGCCGCTCTTTGGGTTGTAGGCATCAGTCGTCCAGCTTGCAGGAGGTGTTTCCATGTTCGATAGTCTCGACGAAACCATGAAGCACGATGAGGAAGAGCAGAGCACGCCGCGGGAGCGGTGGATGAAGTACATCTTGACGCTCATCATCGCCGTTGTCGTGGTTGGCGGCTTGCTGACCGTAATTCGCATGGTGGAATGAGGAAGGCGCAAGCGCTTTGTTCGGAAACGCCTGAAGGAGAACTCCTTCGGGCACGGCTTGAGTGAATATTGCGAATGCCGCCCGCGGGGTAGCCCGGGGCGGCATTCGCATTCCGGTGCGCACTTCCCTTCCGCTTCCCCGTCGCGGAAGCAATGTGCGCAATTCACCGGCGATGGAAGATCTCACTCAACACTGCGATAGGCCCTTGTGCGACAGACCCTGATGAGCCCCCCTCCGCTTTTTGATAAGATCAACGGCTTAACGGAGGTGACATCATGCGTTTCCTGCTTGCACTCCTGGTGGGTGGCTGCCTTGCTGCTCCCGCGCAGGTCTTCCATCTCACTCGTGAGCAGATGATTCATTACACGGCAGACAATCCGTTTGACCGTTTCCCCGATGGGCGCCCGAAGGTGGACGACAAAATCCTCGAGCGCGTCAAGGGACTTTCTCTTGAAGAGGCCTGGGGCATCCTGCTGAACAAGGGCTACAAACACCAGTTCGCCGGCTGGGATTTCCAGGTGCTCCACCCCGGCAGGAAACTCGTGGGCCGCGCCGTGACCGCCCAATACCTTCCCGTGCGCCCCGACCTGGCCGGCGTGCTGGCCGCCGACGCCAAGGCCGAGGGCCGCCCTCGCGGGGAAAACCAGAAGGTGATCGACCTGCTCCAGTTGAACGATGTCCCCGTCATCGATCTGATGGGGGCCGCCGCCGGACACAACTTCGGCGGCGATAATCTTCAGGCCGCCATCGCCGGCCTTACGCGCACCGGAGCCGTCGTTGACGGAACCATCCGCGACCTCGAGGGGATCCACGAACTCCCCACCCAGATCTACTTCAAGAAGGCGCATCCGGCCGCGGTGGCCGAGGTCAACGTGGTGGGCATCAACATTCCCATCAAGGTAGGCGAGGCCGTGGTGATGCCCGGCGACGTCGTGCTCGGCGACCGGGAAGGGGTGATCTTCATCCCGCCACATCTGGTGAAAGAGATTGTGGACACCGCCGACCGCACGCACATCCATGACGAATGGACCAAGCAGAAATTCCTCACCGGCAAGTACAAAGCGAGCGAATTGTATGGCGGTCCAGGGCTTTCTCCCGAACTCCAGAAGGAATACGACGCCTACGTGAAGAAGCGCCTGGCGGAACTGAACCGCTGAGAAGCCTCGCCAACCATCAGCGATTGCCTTTCGGCCAAACCGGCTTGGCCGGGCCGCTGCCCGGCCACTACAACCTGCTCCATATCCCGGACGGCGCCGCAGATGCCGGCAAACTCACACTGAGGGCCGCGTCGAAGATGGACAGAAGTTCCCGGGCCACGTTCGTGCGAGAAACCTCATCACGCACCACCGCCGCCAGTTCACAAAACCCGCCATGAATCACTGCCGCCCCTGCCATCGTCTGCCCTTATCGGCAGGAAGAGATCTCTTTAGGGCCATTCGCCTCTTCGGCTCCGCCTTCCAACCCCGGCAGTCGTGGAACTGGCGGTTGTGGAACTTGTCTGCTAACCGCGGCGTCCCTATAATTAGCCGTTAGACGCGGTTAACGTTTCCCTCTCATGCAGTCGATGGGAAGAGTAGAAGGGTCGAGGTGATCTGATGGATATCATCGGCGATCGCAAATTCGTGGAGATCCCGGGCGGAAAGCAGCATGAGCTTCCTCCGCTCCTCATTCACCGTTCTCTCCACTTCCGGAGACTCGACAAACTGATGGACATGGCTGCCGGCATTGTCGAAAGCGAGGATATGCTTGCTCCTTCCCCGCTCCCGGAAGACAGGCTTGCCCTCGACCAGGCAAGATGGACCTCGCCATCCACCTCGTCGAGAACTATCAGGGCCTGGTTCTGCATTGGCGTTGGGGCGAGGATATCCTCGAATGGATCCGCCAATGCGAGATCACCTTCGAATCACGCCAGGATCTGCGTCATCTGCTCCACGGCGACGTGTGGCCTCATGCCGGCCGCAGCAGCTTTGTACAGCTACTCGAAGATAAGGATGTGCCCACGGATGGCATCCATATGGAAAGCGCAGTCGGGCTCCGCCTCACCTTTCGCCAGCCACCGCCCATATCCTGCTTCTCCAACCAGTTCCTGTTCTATTTGAAGGACTCCGTCGGCAATTCCGCCTATCAGGCCTGGGCCAGCAAGAACCCCGCGCCGGTCAGTTCTCTTCCCCCGGAGCGCTTCACTCTGCAAGTGCTGGAAATGTGATCGCGGCCGGAAATCGTCTATCTCTTCGGGTAACGAAGCAGCCTCGCCCGCGGTGTGGGGAATGTCTTCGACATGTGGTCATGCCAGGTGAGGTGCTCTTCGTCCACCAGTCCCCAAAGCAAGCCCAGCCCCCCGGCGACCAGACTGATGAAAGAACCCAAAAGCCGCTGCAATCGCTGCCCCCGATGCGGAATCACCCCATCAAAGGAAATCAAGCGCAGCCCGGACCACCGCATCCCCACGCTGTCCGTCCCCGCCAGGCACCACAGCAGCCGGTAGAGCACCAGGGTTGCAAAGGCCATGAAGCCATAGAGCGGAAGCGTGGTCTTGTTCAGCACCACCTTCGCCCCCGCCAGATGGAAAATAATGAGGAAGATGCCCAGGCTGATCAGCATCATGCTTCCATCGAGCATCGCCCCCATCATCCGGTGAACCGGCAGCGCCACCGGAGCGTCACAATAGATCGATGAGTCGGCGGGTACATGATCCGGTTGGGCCGGCGGAAATGCCAGGCGCTGCTGGCTCTGGCCGCGCGCGGTAACCTCGCGCGCTCCCTGCAACATCCCCCGGCCTCCCGTCTCTTTGCGGACTGCTTCCCGGCGGCCGGAACCAGCCGGCAGTTCCACCACGCGCAGCCGTTCTCGGGAGGGCCCGCCAGAAGGAGGAAACAGGGGCTCCTGCCGCGGGACGGCCGCTGGTTCCATCTCACTGCGAACCGCCTGCCGGTACTCAGGCTGAAGCACCGGCGCAACCGATAATCTACTGGCGGGCGGCGTGCTCACCGGCGGCGAAGCCAGATAAAGCCTCCGGCCGCACCTCACACAACGGTGGTCGTGCTCCGTGTTTCCTGCTCCGCAATAGCGGCAATTCATAGTGCGTCCCGTCGCGAGAAAGCTGGCTTGCTTTGCGCGCAATCACCATGCTAGGGTTGCGGGTTGAAGCGCGCTCGCCGACCTCTCCAGTACCCCTCATTTTGTAGTAACACAGTTCGCTCAATTTGTCACTTCATTTTTTTCTGTAACTTGTTGTTTTATTTCTGTACTAACTCCGCCCGCGCCCAAGCACCCGGTCCCGGAGCCCCTCCCTTCCAACGCCCGGCCTTCCGCACTTCAGTCTCCGCTACTCAAAACCCCTCCTCCCGCGCGCTTCGCCCGGGGGCGCCGGAACCGGACGAGATCTTCGTCTCCGCCGTTACACAGGAGCGTGAAGGTTCCGTCTACAAACTCCGGGGCAAAGTCCGGTTGGAAACCCGGGAAGCGCTCCTCGAGGCTGACGAGGTGGACTATGATGAGGACACTGGCGACTCGGAGGCCCGCGGCAGCGTCCACTTCAAGCACTTCGCCGGGAACGAAGAACTCTGGTGCGACCGTGCCATCTACAACCTGAACGAGGAGACTGGAAAGTTCTACAACGTACGGGGAACATCACCGGCCAAGATCGACCCCCGCCCGGGCATTCTCCAAACGACAAACCCTTTTATTTTTCAAGGAACCTGGGCGGAACGTCTCAAGGATCGCTACATCCTCTATGACGGCTTCATCACAAACTGCAAGCTCCCCGCTCCCATCTGGACCCTGCGCGCCCCCAAGTTCGACATTATCCCCAACGACCGGGCGCTTGCCTACAAAGCCTGGTTCAAGGTCCGGTGGCTACCCCTGTTCTACACGCCGATGTTTTATAAGAGTCTCCAAAAGCGCCCCCGCCGCAGTGGTCTGCTCACCCCGAACATCGGAAACTCCTCGCGCCGAGGGAAAATGATCGGTGCGGGCTACTACTGGGCGATCAACCGCAGTTACGACGTCACCTACCGTTCCCAATTGTTCACTCAGCGCGGATTTGCCCACACCATCGATTTCCGCGGCAAGCCGAGCCAGCGCTCCGACTTCAACTTCTACTTATACGGGGTGAACGACCGTGGCTACGACCCCGGAAACGGGCAGTTGATCAAGCAGGGCGGCTTCCTCATCACCATGGACGGACGGGCTGACCTGGGGCACGGATTTTACGCGCGAGGCGTGTTGAATTACCTTTCTTCATTCACATTCCGGCAAGCCTTCACCGAAAGCTTTAATGAGGCTATCTTCTCCGAAGTCCAGTCCGTGGGGTTCATCAACAAACACTGGTCCAGTTTCGGCCTGAACTTCGTCTTCTCCCGCAAGGAGAATTTCCAGAGTCCCGCCGAAGGCGACAAGATCACCATCCGGCGGCTTCCCCAAGTGGAGTTCAACTCGCGCGACCGCCTCATCAACCGCAAAGTCTTTCCCGTGTGGGTTTCCTTCGATTCCACCGCCGGGCTCCTGCGCCGCACACAGCCTCAATTCCAGTCTCGCGCCTTTGTGCAGCGGATGGACGCCGAACCGCGCATTATGACTGCCATCCGCTGGAAGGACTTCAGCATCCTCCCCTCGTACGCCATCCGCGAAACGTACACCGGATCATCCTTCGATCCTTCCACCCAGACGGTCTCCGGCCAGAACATCACCCGCAGCGCCCGCGAACTGGGCATCGACATCGTGCCGCCTTCATTCTCTAAGACCTTCGACGCCCCCAAATGGATGGGAAAGAAAATGAAGCACGTCATCGAACCGCGCGCAAGTTTCCACTACGTCAGCGGCATCGGCAACTTCAAAGACCTCATCCACTTCGATGAAACCGAACTGATGACCAACACCAAGGAGGCCGAGGTATCGGTCGCCAACCGCTTCTATGTCAAGAAAGAAAGCGGCGAAGTCATCGAGGCCTTCAGTTGGCAGGTCTGGCACAAGCGCTACTTCGACCCCACCTTTGGAGGCGCGCTTAATTCCGATCAGCGCAACGTCATTCTTTCCTCCGCCGAACTTTCCGGATACGCCTACTTCAACGGGCCGCGCAACTATTCGCCCATCGTTTCCGCCATGCGCGTCTCTCCCACCGGCAACGCCGGCGTCGAGTGGCGCACCGACTATGACCCGCTGTTCAAGCGCTTCACCAATTCCTCCATTACCGCCGACGCCCGCATCTCGCGTTATTTCCTCTCCATCGGGCATGCTCTGGTGAAGAACGATGAAAAGCTCTCGCCCTCGTTCAACCAGTTTCGCGGGCTGTTCGGCATTGGAAACGAGAGCCGGCGCGGCTGGAACGCGGCCTTCAGCGCCTACTATGACTTCAGCCGCGGCGTGATGAACTTCGCCACCACGCAGGTCACTTACAACTCCGATTGCTGCGGCCTGTCGTTCCAGTTCCGCCGCTTCAACTTCGGCACGCGAAACGAAAACCAGTTCCGCGTCGCCTTCGCCATCGCCAACATCGGCACCTTCGGCACCCTCAAGCGCCAGGAACGGATCTTCTAAACGGACCACCGCTTTCCGTCATCGTACTGCATGGAGGAAGTTCGGAGGGACGCCTCGTTGCTGGTGGTCCGCCTTCCCAGCAGATCGTACGAATGAATCGTCGTCACGGTTCGCGGGTTCTGATAATCGGTACTGGGGATCACCGCGCCGGTTGCACAATCGTAGAGCAGGCTTTGCCGGCTCTCGGATTGAACCTAAAAAGAGCAGTTAACCTGAGTTATTGAGTTTCGCATAATACAGTGAC
>JAIXKK010000064.1 GCA_026954325.1 Bryobacterales bacterium
ACTACATGAAGATCGCCGAGGGCCGCGCCGCCGATTACTACAACATGGAACGAAACGATTACCGCCCGTTGCACGCCCAGCGCATCAAGGATGGTGGAATGAAGCGCTGGTCCCTGTACGCCGTCCGCCTCCCCACCGGGGAGAACAGGACGTACGATGCCTACACAACGCAGGTCTTTTCGAATCTGGCCGGCGCTCTGGCCCCGCCTCGCTACGGCGAACTCGCCAGGAAGGCGGACCCCGAAAAGAACCTTGCCGCGATGTCGGAACGCGGCCGGACTACTCGCAAACTGGTTCGCGGAGAACTGCGGCGCGTCATTGTAGCGGTCTCGCGTTAGTCGAAGTGATGAGGCGGGCCGGATCTGCACTCCTCCCGCCTCACTCCAACACGGCGCGCAGCGTGATATTCGTGTTAAACAGCTTCGAAACCGGGCACCCCGTCTTCGCCGCATGCGCGGCCTTCTCGAATGCCTCGCTCGAAGCCCCGGGCACTTTCGCCTTCAACCGCAGGTGACTTTCCGTAATCACGAAGGCTCCGTCCTTCTGCTCCAAAGTGACGGTGCACGTGGTTTCCAGACTCTCCGCCGTGAGCCCCGCTTGGGAAAGCTGCAGCGAAAGCGCCATGGTAAAGCATCCGGCGTGCGCTGCCGCCAGCAGTTCCTCCGGATTCGTTCCCTTCCCATTCTCGAATCGCGTGTGGAAGGAATAGGGCGTTGCCGACAGCGTTCCGCTGGCCGTCGAAATGGTCCCAGCGCCGGCTTTCAGATCGCCGGCCCATCTAGCGCTCGCAGTTCGTTTCATACCACCAGTCTATCCCTCCCGCGTCCGCGCATCAGGAAACCCCGAGGCATTTGGCGCTCACCCGGCGCGCAATTTCGCAATCCGGCAATCCTGCACGGTTCCTTTCCCTCCATCCCGCGCGGTCTCGCTGATGGCGTCAAAACTGCTCTTCATCCTCGTGGAGCAGTTAGCATGCGAGCCGCCTCTCCAACGCGGACGGTTGCGCGAATCCTTCCGCCGCTCTCTTTCCCCTCCTGACCTTCGCGTCCCCGCCGAACACCATCATCGATTTGCAGCCCCTTGCGCCAATCCAACCCCATTCCCATCCGTTCCGCCGGCAGGGACGGCCTGGCAACCCTCGTCAACCTCAACCCCGCAATCAATTCCTGGGACAGTGTCGAAGCCTCCGCCCTCTGCTACCTCATCGCTTTCGATCTTGACCGCTCCGACTTCGCCTACTCGAAGGACAGTGGCCGCCTTCACCGCCCGATTCAAGCGCGCCCCTGGGGCGTTCAAGTACGGCGAACTCGCGCTCCGCAACCGCGGCTCCCACTACGGCTCTCTCGAAAACGGGGTGGTCTTCAGCAAACTCCAGCCCGGCCTCTCCACGGTCTTCATGCGCGACAACGGGGCCGTAGCCATGAAGACATGGATGGGCGCGGACAACCAACTGCTGCCTCGCATCCGCTATGCCCTTCAGTATGGCGTTCTCCTGGCCGAGTTCGACAACACCGCCCGCCGCGGCATTCCCGGCCCGCTCGTCGCCCGTTGGGGACCCGGCAACTGGTCCGGCTCCCAGGATTCGAAGCTCCGAACCCTCCGCGCCGGAGCGGCCCTCCAAACCAGCGGCGGCAAGCGGTTCTTTCAGGAACCCAAGCCGTGAACCTCTCGCGAGTTCTTGCTTCGGCGTGTAACGGATCCGTTCCTCTCCACGTTCATACCGGCGCACCACCTGCTTCTGCTTGTTGGCCACCTCTCCCCGCCGCGCGCTCACGACGAGCCCGGGCTCGTCTTCAATACGGCCGTTGCCGGGCGCCGGCGCCACCCCGCGCGGCGCTTCCGCCGCCTCATCCCGCCGGCCGCCGACGGTCACCCGCGCCGTGGAAATTGCAGCACCTGGCGGCGCGCCGCCTCCCGCACCGGAGCCGCTCCCCGGTGCTCCTCGCGGTAGCTGATCACCGAGCAAGGGGAGCGCGCAATGATCTCCCCGGCATTTCCCCCGAGACCTTTCCGGCCGCGGCCCGCAATCACCACATCCGCCCGCCAGCGGTTGGCCAGTTTCCGCAGATTCGCCGCGACGCCGCCCGTCACCACCTCCACCTCGTAGGGCGCGCCGATTCCTTCCGCCATACAGGTAATCCTGCGTTCGGCCGCTTTCGGCATCAGCTCGAGTTCTCCCCAGTCCTCGAAGCCGTAGGACGCCAGCATCGCCTCGCTGATCAACGGCACGGCATGCACCAGCAGCAACTTCCCCTGCAAAGCCGACGCCCAGCGGGCGGCGTAGCGGAGCAGGCTCCGCCCTTCCGCCCCCAGTTTGACGCAGCAAAGAATCCGTCTGCCGTGGAACGGCCATTCCGCGTCCAGCGGCGGTTTCACGATCCAAACCGGCCGGTTCGTTCCGCGGATCACGTCCATCGGCGTGGAGCCGAACAGCAGTTGTCCAAGCAGCCCTCGCTTGCAGGCCGGCATCAGGATCAGGTCCGCATCCATGTCATTCGCGTGCTTGACAATCGTCTCCGCTCGCTTCCCCGGCATCACCAATCGGTGAGTCCGGAACACCTCTCCGCTGCGTGCCGTCCCCCACTCCGTCGCCCATTCCCTTTGGTCACCGTCCATCCCCAGCTTGGCTACATGCAACAAGGACAACTCCGCGTGCGTAGCCGCGGCGATCCTGGCCCCGTAATGGATCACTTGCCGGGAATCGCGCCTGCCATCCACCGCGACGAGGATTCTCCGAATGATGCTTTGCCTCACCTTTAGGCCACTCTCCCTTGTTTCCATTGCCACACACTCGCCGCTGAGGGAACCCTCACGGACCGCCATCGTGAGGGTTCCGCAAAGACCACAAGCCGATTGGTTTCGCGCGGGGACTCGCTTAGATCATCCGCAATCGGAACGGCACGCCAGCTTCCTCCAACTGCTGGTTCATGGCCCGCACGCGCTCCCGCATCACCTCGCGGTTGTGTGGCGTTGCCGGGAGATTCTCCATGCGGAGGATCACTTCCCCCGTCCGTCCTTCTCTCCCCCACCTTGCGCCGCTGTAGTTCCGCCGGTTCTTAGTGTATTGGCCAATCAGGCGCGGGGCCCGCGCGCATGCGGGAACCATGCTGCTCTCCGCCTGCTCGAACTCCTCCATCGCCTTTTTCGGATGCTTTTCCAGGTTCGCCATCGTTCCTCCATGCAATCGTCACGTAGCGGTCTACACAAGAAGAATGCATGCGGCGGTCCAATCTGCCCACCCGCCTGATTGTTCCCTTAAATGCAGAAAACAACAGATGTTTCCGGCCATGCCCGCCTACGCCTGCCTCATACGGCGCAGTGATGGCTGTTTTCGGGCGCCTGGTTCAGGCCCTCCAAGGCCTACCCCACCTCTCCATCGCCCGCGGGCTCCATCTCCTCTTCCCCCTCGCCCGCCTTCTTCCGGATACCGTGCTTTTCCATGCGGTATATCAGGGCCTTGCGGCTGATATCCAGGTACTTCGCGGCATGTGTCTGGTTACCGTGAAACTTTCCGAGCGCCCTCACGATCAACTCCCGTTCCACCGCTTCCATACTGATGCCCCCGGCGGGAAGCTCGAGTTGCAGCATGTCGATGGAGGGCCTCTCCCGGCGGAGGAAATCCGGCAAGTCGCGCAAGGTGATCTCTTCGCCCCGCGAGAGCACGGCTATCCGCTCGATCACGTTTTCCAGTTCCCGGATGTTTCCCGGCCAGCGGTAGTCCTGAAACCGCGGCAGCAGCCCGGAGGGCAGCACCAGGTCCGGCCGCCCCTGTTCCTCCTTCGCCCTGACAAAAAAGTGCTCCACCAGCTCCGGAATGTCCTCCGCGCGGTCCCGCAGAGGCGGCAATTCCAGTGGAATCACCGCCAGCCGGTAATAGAGATCTTCGCGAAACGTTCCATCCTCGATCATCGCCCGAAGGTTCCGGTGCGTCGCCGCCACAAACCGGACATCCACCTTGGCCGGAGCCGTCGCCCCCACCTTCTCCAGTTCCCCCTGCTGCAGCAACCGCAGCAGCTTCACCTGAAGATTGCCGGGCATCTCGCCGATTTCGTCGAGAAAGAGCGTCCCCCGGTCCGCCATCTCCACCTTGCCAGCCTTGTGCGTCATGGCGCCCGTGAAGGCTCCCTTGACATGACCGAACAACTCTGATTCCAGCAGGTCCCGCGGAATCGCCCCGCAGTTGATCGTGACGAACGGCTTGTCCCGCCGCCGGCTGTTGTGATGGATCGCCCGCGCCAGCAGTTCCTTGCCGGTCCCGGTCTCGGCGTGAATCAGGATCGTCGAATTGCTCTGCGCCGCCCGCGCCGCCATGTCGAGAACCGACAGAAGCGCTTCCGAATGCCCGATGATATTCTCGAAGCCATACTTCCGGTCCAGGCTCGCCCGCAGTTCCCGAACCTCCCGCTCCAGGCGAGAGTGCTCCAGCACGCGGCTCACGACGATTGCCAGTTCATCGTAGTCGATCGGTTTCGTCAGGTAGTCATAGGCACCCGCTCTCATCGCCTGAACCGCGCTCTGGATGGTTCCGAAGGCGGTGATGATCAGGACCGGAATTTCCGGATATTCCCGGTGCAGGCGCTCGAGCAACTCCATCCCCGACATGCCGGGCATCTTCAGGTCCGTCACCACCAGCGCCGGCAGTTCCTTGTCGATTGCCTCGAGGGCCGATTCACCATCCCCCGCCGCCGCCGCTGTATATCCCATCTCTTGAAGCTGCGTCTGGAGCACCCATCGCAGGTTCTCATCGTCGTCGACTATCAATATTCGAGGAGGACTCATCAGATTGGCGCCTTGGCCGGTAGAACTACCGAAAATGTCATTCCTTCCCCCGCATTTGTCTCCGCCAGCAGCGATCCGCCCATCTGCCGCATGATCTGGTGCGCCACGGGCAGTCCCAGTCCGGTCCCGTGCTCCTTCGTGGTGAAGAAAGGATCGAAAAGCCGGTCAATGTGCGCGGGCGCCACCCCATGTCCACGATCCATGACTCCGATGGTGATTTTACTATCATCGGACTTGGCCGACAGCGTCACCACTCCTCCGTCCGGACTGGCTTCGATCGCGTTGATCATCAGGTTCAGCAGCACCTGCTCCAGTTGCTCGGGATCACACTCCACCGGGCGGAGTCCGGATTCCACCATCTTTTCGAACCGTACGGTCTTACCACGCACGCCGTGGCCGGCCAGCGCAAGCACGTTTTCCAGCAACGGCTCCAACGGAGTGTGTTGCATGCGCGGCGGCCGCGGCCGGGCGAAATTCAGAAAATTCGTCAGCAAGCCATCAAGACGCCGGCATTCACTGGTGATAATCTCCACGCACTTGGCGTCCTTCGCCCCGAGATCCGCGTTTCTAGAAAGGATAGCCGCGGCGCCGGAAATGCTCGCCAACGGATTCCGGATCTCATGCGCCAACCCGGCCGAAAGCTGTCCGATCGCCGAGAGCCGCTCGACGCGCTTCATGCCCTCGAAGTTCGCCTGCACCTTTTCATAAACGCTGCTCAACTGTCCGGCCACCTCTTCGAAGCGCCGCCGCAGACGGCGCTCCCGGGCGGCCGCCGCCGCGGTTGCACCCGCCAGCAGGAACAGGGCGAGCGATTCCAGAACCCCCGGCATGAACCCGTGGCCGCCCGCATGGGCCAATACGCAGGCCGAGGACACGGCCGCCGTGACAAGGCCTTCGGCCCACCCCTCCAGCACGGCCGCCAGCGCCACCGGAATCGCGTAGGCTACTCCCGCGGCTCCTCCGGCCTGCCTGTCGAGCAGCCAGGCAACAGCCAGGGTAACCGCAATTGCCAGCCGTCTCGGCGCCGGTTCCTCCGGAATCTCTTCAATGAACTTGCGGAAGCGTCCCGTGTTGATCTGCCCTCTTCTTTATGATCCGTGCAAAACCGGACTCCGGCAACGATGGGATTCGTCTGCTTGGTTGCTCAGCAAATGGCCGCCAACCGCGCTCCCTGCCGCTCGGCGATACTTTCCAGCGCCCGCCCTATCCGCGCGTGAAGCTCCTGCAACGGCTCCCGCACGCTCTCGGGTATTTCGCCCGCCGCCAGTTCCGGACCCCTCATGAGCACCTCGCTCTGCCGCTGGTCTCCCGTCACCACCAGCGGTTGTGGAATCAGCAAAGCCGCGCCCCGGTTGAACACAACGGCCTCCAGCAGGATGGCCGGCGTGTCCACGTAAAGCACCATGCAAGGCGCTACGCCTGCTCCCAGGTCCTGCCGGAGCCTGGCTGCCACGTCCAGTTCCGCGGGCGAGCGCAGTCCCTGCCTCGCCAGCGCCATCCGCACCTTCCGCAATGCCGCATCGTAAGGCTCGGGAATCGTGAATGTCCGCAGAGGAAGCCCGTCACTCGTCATTATTCTATCTCGCACCAAACCGCTGAGAGCAATCCTGGAACCATCCGCCGTGCGCCGCTTCTCCGGGGGCAAACACCGTGCCGGAGACTCCCGAGCATGCTTGCGGCATTCATGCGTGGACGCTAGCGCGCAATGCTGTGCGTTTTCAGGCAGCTTCGTTCCCCCTTTTGCCCCTGCTGTCATAAATTTGGGACGGAACGCATTTGGCCCCTGGCTTGCAGTTAGTATTTCCTTTCCAGCACACATCCGTGCAACTTCACGAGGAGGCTTGAAACATGCGAGACCGTATTTACATCACCGCCCATGATTTTGAAAAGCTCCAGCGGCTCATCGATGCCCGGCGCGCCGCAGCCACTCCGGCCGACCGCGAATACCTCGATATGCTCGAGCAGGAACTCGATCGCGCCGAAATCGTCGAACCGGACGCCGTTCCCCGCGATGTCGTTACGATGAACTCCGAAGTCCGCGTGAAGGACCTCGATAGCGGTGAGGCGCACACCTACCGGCTCGTCTTCCCTACGCAGGCGCGCACGGGCAATTCCATCTCCGTGCTGGCTCCGGTCGGCACCGCCATGCTCGGCTATCGCGCCGGCGACATCATCGAGTGGCGCGTACCCAAGGGCATCCGCCGCCTCGAGGTCCTCGAAGTCCTTTATCAACCGGAGGCAGCCGGTGTCAGCCGCGATTGACCTCACGGCCGTCCATCCGCGTCCGGGAGCCTGAACCGTGATCGGCTTCCCTTCCAGCGTCGCACTCGATCCGGGAACCGCGAACACGCTTCTCTATGTCAAAGGCCGCGGAGTCGCCGTCAGTGAGCCTTCTCTGGTTACCATCCGCACGAGCACGCGCGAAATCGTGACTGTCGGGGAAGAGGCCGAGGCAGGCCTTGGGCGGACGCCTCAAAAATTCCAAACTGCCCGGCCGATTCGCGGAGGCACCATCAGCGACCTCGATCTCTTCGATGGCATGCTCCACCGCTTCCTGCGAAAGGCTCACATCTCCGGACTCCTGCGCCGCCTAAAGGCCGCCATCGCCATCCCCAGCAGCATGACCGAGGTCGAGCGCCTCGCTCTTGTCGAATCCATCCGCAAGGCCGGTTCCACCGACGTCCTCCTGGTCGAACAGGTTCTCGCGGCCGCCCGGGGCGCCGGCCTGGCGATCGAAGAATCCCGCGGCCGCATGGTGGTCAACATCGGCGCCGGCGTCACCGATGTCGCCATCATCTCGCTTGGAAACACGGTCTGCGCCCGCTCCACACGCGTGGCCGGCGACGAGATGGACTCCGCCATCGCCTCCCACGTCCGCGCCGTCCACCAGCTTCTGATCGGTGAACCCACCGCCCAGCGGCTCAAGATCATGATCGGATCAGCTACTCCACACCACGCGGAACTGAGCTTGCGGGTCAAGGGACGATGCGCCGAAAAGGGCGTTCCCCGCGAAGCGGTGATTCGCGGCCATGAGGTCCGCGAGGCCCTCTCCGCTCCCCTTGCCCGCATCGTGCACACCATTCGCGAAGTCCTGGAGCAGGCGCCGCCCGAACTCAGCGCGGACCTCGTCGATACCGGCATCGTTCTCACCGGCGGCTCCGCCCTCCTGCGCAACCTCGATCGCCTGATCACCCTCGATTGCGGACTTCCCGTCAAAGCCGCCCCCGATCCCATGTCCTGCGTGATCCTCGGCCTTGCCTACCAGCTCGATCATCTCTGCCTCGCCGACTGGCGCCGCTTCAGCGCCGCGTCTTGACGGCTGGTATCGAAAGCGGCGCCCGCCTCATGGAGCAAGCAGGCTCCGGGTTACAAACACCGCCATCTGCCCCCTCGTCGTCGGATCGTTCACACAATACGTGACGGCCGTACATCCGTTCGTAATCCCCAGTTCCTTCAGCTTCTGCACATGGGAGAAGAACACGTTGCCCGCCGCCGCATCGTCAAACAGAGGCGAGCCCTGATAAGGAAATGGCTCCGCATAGGTCACACCCAACCTCGCCCGCACCACGAACGCCGCCATCTGTCCGCGCGTTACGGTGTCATCCGGGCAATACCTGGCCACCGCGCATCCGTTGGTCACCCCTATCTCCCGCAGCTTCTGGATATACCGGAAATACCCATCCGCCGCGCCCACATCCGTGAAATAAGGCTCGTCCGGATAGCTGAAACCGTCCCCGATCAAGGCGCGGATCAGAAACGCCGCCATCTCCCGCCGCGTCATCGGCGCATCCGGGCAATACTGCCCTCCTCCGCAACCCGCGCTGATGCCGTTCTGCCGCAACAGCGTAATTGCATCGAAAAACAGATACCCCGGCGGAACGTCGCTGAAAACCTGCGGAGGCTGCCCCTTTTGCACCACCTGCCAATACTGCCCGCCCACCGTGACGTAGCCAAGCCGCGGGCTGCCTGACGAATTCGCCGGAAGTGAATAGCTCACCGTGCCCCCGCCATTACCCGGCCCGCCGTTCACCATTACCAACGATGACGGAGCCCCCGCCGCCATCCATTGGCAAGCGGAATTCGAAGCTGTCACCGCAACCGGAAACGTCCCTCCCGAAGCCGGCAGCGCCACCTCCGGTCCCGACACGTTGAATGAGCATCCCTCCGCCGCCTGCGTGATCGCATAGTCCACCCCGCCCACCGTCAACTTCGCCGTTCTCACCCCCCCTCCATTCGCATCCACTCGAAACCGCACCGCCCCGCTCCCGGTCCCCGCGCCTGAGATGATCCCCACCCACGCCGTGTTCGAACTTGCCTGCCATCCGCACCCGCTGCCGGTCGAAACATTCACCTTTCGGATGTCTCCCGCCGCCGCCACCGTCGTCGAAACACCGCCCAACTGAAAGCCGCACGCCGTAGCCGGAAACGCGATCTCTTCCACCGTCACTCCCCGGAGCAGCGCCACAAACCGCTGGTTCTCCGCCGCGCTCGTCACCGGCTGTAGCGCCGCGCTGTAAGCCGCCGCCCAACCCGCATCCGGCGCCCACGCGTTCTCGTTCGCCTGCATCGGACCCTGTGGAACATAGTCGAACACCGAGGCCAGCAGAACGCCATCCACCAGGTAGTCGATCCGCGTCAATGACCACACGATCGTCCAGTCGTGCATCGCCAGCGGATCGAAGCCCGCCGGCAGCGCCACCATGCTGCCATGGCCCGCCCCAAGTCCTTCATTCGCGTACCGGTTCAATTGCACCCTCGGCCCCCCTCCACCCGGCTGCAGCGCATTCGTCACCAGTTCGATGTCGATCTCATCATGCCGCGTCGCGCAAAGCCCCGGCGCGCACCCATACAGATAGATCCCATACACGATGCCCGGCTCGAGCGAAGTCAGCCGCAGCCGCGTCGTGAACCGGATCGCCGTATTCGCCGCCGGCTGAAACGCGTTCACCGTCTTACCATGCGTTCCATGGAACGAGAATCCTTTGGGATTGTACGTGTTCAGCGCCAGTTCCGCGCCTTCCGCGCCCACAACAAACCGGCCCCCTCCCGTGGTCCAAGGCTCCAACTGCGTCCGCCCGAAATACGATGCCGCCCCTGTCTCCGTCGTCCATTTGTTTAAATCGAGCGTCGTCCCCGGTGTGCTGAAGTTGTCTTGAAACACAACGCCGGCCTGCGCGGCGGCGGCGAATACGGCAACCAGGATGTACTTCGTCATGTGTCCAGTCTACGCCACCCCCGCGTATCGTCTCGCGGGCCCCGGCACATGCGCCTTCGACCGACTATGATAGAGAGGTTCGTTTCAATCCAAACCCTCGAAGGGAAACAGCGGATGCCCAGGAAATTCTACGGTTGGTGGATCGTTGCCGCGGCCGTCTGTACGTTCGGTCTCTCCACGGGACTGCCGTACTACAACATGCCGTTCTTCTACGACTACTACACCCAGGCCTTCGGCTGGTCGAAGCCCGATATCACACTTGGCTTCCCCCTGGCCGCCCTCTTCACGCTCTGGGTTGGACCTGTCCTCGTCCACCGCTTCCCACCGAAGCGCCTCCTGCTCATCGGCTCATGCTTCACCGCCCTCGCTTTCATCGGATTTTCCTCCATGCGGGGCAACCTCACCCTCTATTACGCCCTGTGGTTCCTCTACACCGTCGGCTATATTTTCTCCGGCCCCATTCCTCACCAGGTCCTCATCTCGCAATGGTTCCGCAAGAACCGCAGCCTCGCCATGGGTATCACCTATGTCGGCGTCGGCTTCGTCGGCTCGGCGGGCTCGTTCATTGTCAAAGGCGTCACCTCAGCCAGCGGTTTTCGCACCTGCCTCATCATTGTCGGTTTCATCGTCCTGCTCGTCTGGCCCATTACGATCCTTTTCCTCAAGAACCGTCCACAGGATATTGGCCAGAATCCCGACGGCGCCGCCGTAGCCGCAGCGGAAACCAAAGCCAACCCTCTTCCGTTCAGCGCGCTCACCGGCACGGTGGCCTTCTGGCTGCTTGTCGTCGGCTCAGCCTGTTCCATCGGCTCCATCGGCTCCATCAATCAGCACATGAAGTTTGTTTTCCAGGATCAGGGCTTCACTGACCAGGCCATCCGTGACGCCGTTTGGGCGCAAGCCAACGCCATGATCCTGTGGTCTTCCATCGCCGGCCGCCTCCTCATCGGGTGGCTCGCCGACCGCTATCCCAAAAAGTACGTCATGGCCGCAACCTACGGTCTCGTCGCCGCCACCATCCCCCTTCTCCTGCTGGTCCGTCCCGGCAATGAAACCAGCATCTACATGTTCGCCATTCTTTTCGGCTTCGGCATGGGCGCCGACTACATGTTGATTCCTCTCATGGCCGCGGATGTCTTCGGCGTCAATACCCTCGCCCGCGCCATGGCCATCATTCTCCCCACCGACACCATTGCCCAGACCTGGTTCCCCTATTTCGTCGCGCAACTCCGCCAGATCATGGGAAGTTATAATGAAGCTTTGATAGCGGTCTTCGGCTTGGCCTTCATTGGCGCGATCGCCGTTGCCCTCCTTCCGAAACACGGCAAAATGGATGAGACACTTCACTTACCGGACGCTCAGCGAGTTACAACAGGAGACTGAGAACCTCGGCACACGCCACGTTCATTTCGAGGAAGACCCCGAAAAGGTCAAATCGATCCTTGCCCGCCCCGTACACGTCGGCGCATTCCGCGCGGGCAATTCCATCGCTATCCATCCCATGGAAGGCTGCGATGGCAAACTCGACGGCAGCCCCGACGAACTGACCTTCCGCCGCTACCGCCGCTTTGGAGGAGGAGGCGCCAAACTCATCTGGTTTGAAGCCACCGCCGTCCGCGAGGAAGGCCGCGCCAACCCCCGCCAGTTGTGGATCCACGAAGGGTCCGTCCCCGAACTCGCGCGGCTTCTCGACGCCGCTCTCGACATCCATCGCGCCAACTTCGGCTCCACGGACGATCTCCTCGCTCCCCTTCAACTCACCCACTCCGGCCGCTACTCCTTTCCCCGCCGCATCATTGCCTTCCACAATCCCTGCGTCGATGAGAAAACCGAAGTCGCCGCGGACTACCCCATCATCTCCGACAGCGACCTCGAGCGCCTCGAGGATGACTACGTCCGCGCCGCCGGGCTCGCCCTCAAAGCCGGCTTCCGCGCCATCGACCTCAAGGCCACCCACGGCTACCTCCTCCACGAACTTCTCGGCGCCACCACCCGCCCCGGTCCTTACGGCGGCTCTCTTGAAAACCGCACGCGCTTTCTCCGCAACACGCTCGGCAAAATGCGCGCCGCCTTCGGCAGCCGGCTCATGCTCTGCATGCGCCTCGACGCCTACGAAGGCATCCCCTATCAGCGCGACCCCGCCACCGGCACCGGCGTCCCCATCCCTTACCCGACTCCCTATCCTTACGGCTTGGGCAACAACCGCGACAACCCCCTGGCCGAGGACTTGACCGAAGTTAAGCAGGTGATCGCCTGGCTCCGTGAATGGGGAGTCGAACTTCTCAACATCTCCCTCGGAAGCCCGTACTTTAACCCCCACGTCGGCCGCCCGTTCGAGAAACCGGACGATGGCAACTACGAGTCCCCCGAACACCCTCTGCTCGGGGTTGACCGCCACTTCCGCATCGCGGGTGAATTGCAGCGCGCTTTTCCCGACCTCCCCATCGCCGGCACCGGTTATAGCTGGCTCCAGGTCTTCGCCATCAACGCCGCTGCCCACAACATCGCCAACGGAGCCATCACTTTCTACGGCGCCGGCCGCAATGCCCTCGCCTATCCGAACTTCGCCCGCGACGCCCTCCAAAACGGCGTCCTCGACGGCCGCCAGGTCTGCCGCACCGTCACCTTCTGCACCTACCTCATGCGCCAAAAGCACAACCCCATCGGCCAGTTCCCCACCGGCTGTCCGCCCTACGACAAGGAAGTCTACGGCCCAATCGTCAAAGAAGCGCGCCAGACCAAGCCGAAATAGTACAGCCGCGGGGCGCCCGGCAGGATTATTGCGTTCGCTGGCGCAACAGTTGGAAATCCTCGAACAATCCAAAATCGTCGAGATCGTACTTGTCACCGGGAGGTTGCGCTTCGGGCGCGGAGCGTATCATGTGCGGTCCGGCAAAGCCTTTGGGGACCTTGCCATGATGCGGTCCGTAAACGTTCTTGAGCGATCCGTGAACGCGCACTTCGATTTCATTCTTCCCCTTGCGCAGGAATTTCGAAACATCGAGTTCATAGGGTTGCCAGGCGATCACTCCGGCATCCGCGCCGTTGACGCGAACCTCGGCCAATGTTCCGAACCAGCGGCCCAACCGCACCGTGTAGTGATCGGACGTATCCTCGATCGTGAATCCATGGAGGTAGGCTGCCTGTTCGCCATACAACGGCATTCCCTGCTGCTTCCAACTGCCGGTTGAGAGAGGTTGCGCGGGAGTGAGACTCCAGCCGGCCGCTTCCGGATGGACGTTGAAATCGCCCCTGACGATTACCGGTTCGAGTTCAGCGAATACGGACATCGGCCGCGCGCTCACCGCAATGGTGTTTCTTCCGTCCCGGACGTGCGCGCCGATGGGGTAGACAGCAAAGTCGCGGTCAATCCACCAGGCGCCGGGCAGCGGTTCCACCGGCGCGTCATTGATTCGTACCTTGAAGATGCCGGGCCGCTCCACCACGGCCTGCATGGAACTGGTATCGACACCCGGCCGTACATCGAAGGGGAACGACGCCGAGAAACCCGAACCGGCGGGGAAGTGGTCATGGTCCAGGATTGCCGACCGGAATTGAACGGCGGTGTGCCAGGGGTTGCCTTCAGAGAATCCGTAGTGTTGGAAGATCGCGTCGCTTGCCTTGAAGAAATACACTCCTTTCATTTCTTTCACGGCGAAGGAGGCATCGCAGTAATCGAGTTTCAGGGTATTGGGAAAGACGCGGCGCACCGTCAGCGGGTCCGCCGGCGGAACGGGCGTGTCCTGCCCGGGCGCGGTCTCGACTGGAGCCTGGGAACTCTTGCCGGCGAACAGCAACAGGCTGCCGCCGGGGGCGAGGCTGAATTCGGGCTTATGGCGCGTGACATTGCCCCGGAACGGATCCAGCCGTTCGAGCACGGCTGTGGAGCGGATTCGTCCCGACGCCGGAGATTCAAGACTCGGGTTAGCCACGAAGAAGATTTCGCCGTCATCCGTGACGCGCCGCATGAGATAGAATTCGCCGCTGGTGGTTTCCACGGGAGCAGGCGGGAACACGCCGGCATCGAAGGCCCCCACGCGCCGCCACTGCCTGGGCCATCGCGCCGCCAGCGCGCTCACCGTCTTCGATTCCGCGCCATCAACCCGCGAGGGCGGGCCGGCGAACGACAACACCCGGCCGCCGCCGCGCAGGTAGGCTTCGAGCAGTTTCACCGTGGGCGTGTCGAGGTTTTCCGTGCCGGGCGGCAGGACGAACAACTTGTACGTTCTCTCACCCACCACGAAACCCGATCCCCTTGCCAGGGCATGCGTTTTCAGGATGTTCTCGCTCGCAAGATCGTAGCCGATGTGCTGCTTGGACATCGCCGTGACGAACTGTTGGAAGCTCTCGCCGATCTGCTCCATTCGCGGGTCCGGCGAAGTGACGGCGGCGTAGAGCCAGGCCGATGTCGTGGGCTCCAGCACGAGCACCGAATTCACCTCGCGCCCCGTGCTCAGGGCCAGCGAGAGCCGTTCAAAGTAACGCGCCAGAACGTGGTATTGCGGCCACCAGGAAGCGTGAGAGGAGAACGACTGCGGATAGTCGTACTTGCGCGCGCCCAGCATGGTCTGGAAGGAAAGATGCTGATTGAGAAAGTTGACTCCCAGCGCGAACTCCCAGTCTCCCAGGCGCTTCATGTCCTCGAAGCGGAGGCTCCATCCACCGCCTCCGTAGGTTTCGCTCAGCGCTCTCCGGCGGCCGAGTTGGTTGGCCACGCTTGCCAGTTCCTTCACGGAGCGCACATTGCCGAACTGCGCATGAACGCCTTCGGCGAACTGGTTAAAGAGCATGTCGATGCCGGGTATCTGGTGCCATGCGTACATGGCCATGTTGTCAGGACCGTCCTGCGGACTCGGCCAGCCGTGCTCCCAGTAGTGACCGGTCCATTTCAGGTGTTTCTTTTCCGTGTAGGCATGCCAGGGTTTGGACCAGCGGTTGATGAAGAGATCGAGCAGCAGCGAATAATAGTCATGACGGATCTTGCGCCAGTCTCCCGCGGGCTCAAACAATGAAAGCAGATGCGGCCGCAGATCGTAGCCCCATCGCTTCTCGAACTGAAGGAAGAGGTCGGGAGTCCAGCGCATCGATTGGGCCACGGGAGGATGAATGTTTGGCTCGTCGGTGAAGATGCCCGGCACTCGGCTGCCGAACTCGCCTCCGATTGCGCGCTCATAACCGCTCATGGTGGTTTCAATGAAAGTCTCGGTGACGCCGGGCTTGATCAGATCCACGTACGGGAATCCCGCGTTCCACGATCGCGCGGGATAGGAGACGCGCTCGAAGCAGTTCTCGCCGGTATGCACAACGCAATTCGCCGCGCTTTCTCCCGGAGTGAGCCGTCGGCGGACGAGGCCCTGGCCCTGGTTGTAGGAATCCGGGTGGGCGAACGGAACGTTGCCGCCGGCGAAGCCGCTGGGATAGGAATTCTCATCGTAGAGCCACGCCTGCATCCCGCGCCGCGCGGCCGCGTCCACGGCATGGCGGACAAGGCGGAACCACTCCGTGGTCAGGTAGGGGGTGATGAGGCCCGGACGAGGGTGAATAAAGAAGCCCCGGACGTGCTGGGAGTTGAGATCGTCGAGCATGCGATCGATGGCGGCATCGGTTACCGTACCGTTCCACACAAGCAACGGTGCGCTCGAATACTCCACTGGCGGGTCGGCAAACAATTGTTTCATGCGCTCGCCGTTATCCGGGGGAGAGGCCATCGCGCAGAAAGCAAGAAGGAAAAGAAGCAGGCGCATCATGTCACCTCCACTAGAGGAATGCCAACCAGTTCACTGAATTTCCCCAGAGAAGAATGCAGGTGTCCGATGCCCAGCGCGCAGTGGTGCGTTGGCCCCTGTTCGCACCACTTATTAACGAACTCGCGCGGACCGCTCTTGAACTTGAGCCGCGAGTTGGTGTTGCCGATTCGCAAGGTTGGGCCGGGAATGGACTCGCCTTCGGCGGCGATCATCTTCAGCGTCCCTTCGGCGGTCTGTGTCATGCCGAGGATCGATACCGGGCCGTGCTTGACGGAAAACTGGATGCTCACCCCGCTGCCGCGCTTGCCGTGATAGAGCCCCAACCCGCGCAGCACGGGCCGGTGGTTGCTGATGGCGAGGTGCCCGGGGCCGTCGTGTCCCATGAGGAGGAAATCCTCGCGCAGGTCCATGGCGTAGAACTCGGTGAATGATCCGCCGGCGCCGAAGCGGTCGAGAATCAACATCGCGAGGCAGGTTTTCAAATCGCCTTCGCCGCTCGCCGGGATGCCCCGCGCGGTGAGGAGCGAATTGCCAAGAATCATTCCAGCGCCGAGTTGCTCGTAGCGGTTGCCATCCAGCCCGCGGTAATAATAGGCGAGCCCGGTCAAATCGAACTGTTCCACCATGCGATCTAATCCGGCGGCCACGCGCGCGGCCCAATCGAGAGCGTCCTCCGCTACATTCTCGAACGTGAACGTAGCGCGCGCCAGATCAATCTTCGACTGAACTTCGGCTGGGCCCGCGCGGCTGACACATGCCTCGAGATCGCACATTTCGAGAATTTCGATATGCGCGCCTGTTTGTCCGCTGATCATGGTGAAGTCGGAATACAGATCAAGCATGCCGGGGTAGGTGTGGCCGAGGAATCCGATGCGGCTCGCGCGCAGTGAGCGGGTGACCGCGGCCGCCTTGACCCACCCCTCGATCTCATCCCACGCGATGGCGTCGTCGCGCAGGGCGCCCGAAACGACGCGGAACTTCACCCGCGCGCGCGCGAAAGCATTGGAGATTTCGGGAACGCAGCAGGTGGAGCAGTTCGCAAGCCATTCGCCGGTATCCGTGTTTTCATAATCGAGCGCCGCGGCGGGCTGCAGGTTGAGCACGAGCACCGGGACGTGCGCATGCCGGACCACGGGAAGCACCTGCGAAGACGTGGCGTACGTACCGGCGTAACAAACAATGAGGTCCAGTCCCGCGGCGGCCATTCGCTCACCGGCGCGCGCCGCCGCCGGCGCCGAATCCACCAGGCCGCTCGATACGACATCCGCCCCCATCGCGGCAAGCCTCGATTCCACTTCGCGCTGATATCCTTCGAGACGCTCTTTCAAGCCTGGGAACTGCGGCCAATACGCCGCCAGGCCAATCCCGAAAGTGCCGATGCGGCCGGGTCGAGTCGCGGACATTCGATTCCGATTCTAGCGGAATTCTTCTAAGCCGGACGTGGCCGGTGTTCTGAACAGGAGCTTTGGGGCATGCGGCTGCTCTTGAGTTTCCTCCCTGTCCGGCAGTATGCTCAAGAGCAAATGCCCCAACTTCGATTGCTCATCATCTTTCTTACGTGTACTACCGTGTGGGCCCAGCCACGTTACGATCTTCTGCTGAAGGGCGGACACGTCATCGACGCCAGGAATGGGATCGACGCCGTTCGCGATGTCGCCATCGCCAACGGACGCATCGCCGCGGTGGCGCCGGACATTCCGGCGTCCCAGGCCCGGCGCGCCGTGGATGTGCACTCTCTTTATGTCACCCCGGGCCTGGTTGATATGCATGTCCACGTGTTTGCGGCGACCATGGACCGGGAATATACCGGCGAGTGGGCGGTGCGCCCTGACGGCTTCACTTTCCGCAGTGGCGTGACTACCGTCGTCGACGCCGGATGTTCCGGTTGGCGGAACTTCGAGGAGTTCAAGCGTCTCGTGATCGACCGCGTGCAAACGCGGGTTCTCGCGATGCTCAATATCGTCGGCAAAGGAATGGCGGGACGCGCCGACATCGAGCAGGACGTGACGGACATGGACCCGGAACGTACCGCCGATATGGCCAAGCGTCATTCGGATGTAGTGGTGGGGGTCAAGATCGCCCACTATGCGGGACCCGATTGGGGGCCGGTGGAAAAGGCCGTCAAGGCCGGCACGCTCGCCAACATACCCGTGATGGTGGATTTCGCCACCTTCCGCCCCGAACGGCCGTTCCAGGATCTGGTGTTGAAGAAACTCCGCCCCGGTGACATCTATACGCATGCCTACCTGACCGCTGTTCCCATGCTGGACGCCCAGGGCCAACTACTGCCGTACCTGTTCGAGGCGCGCAAACGGGGCATCATCTTTGATGTCGGCCACGGCGGCGGAAGTTTTTCGTTCCGCCAGGCCGTGCCAGCGATCCGGCAGGGCTTCCTGGCGGATTCCATCTCGACTGACCTGCATGTCAGCAGCATGAACGCGGGCATGAAGGACATGCTCAATCTGATGTCGAAATTTCTCGCCATGGGGGTTTCCGTTCAGGATGTGGTGGCGCGCGCCACCTGGCATCCGGCGCGCGAAATCCATCGCGAGCAGTACGGACACCTGTCGGTAGGCGCGGCGGCCGATGTCGCCGTTCTCCGTCTCGTTCAAGGCGATTTTGGTTTTGTCGACTCGGCGCACCGCCGCCTTCGTGGAACGCAGAAACTGATCTGTGAACTTACCCTGAAGGGTGGACGCCCCATGTGGGACCTGAACGGACTTACCAGCGACGACTGGGACAAGAAGGCTCCCGAGCGCCGGGAAGCGGGAAGATAATCCTAAGTAATCCGGAGGGGATCTCCCATCAATCAGCCCCTTCGGATCACCACGGGTAGCTTGCACCCGCGGAGCGGTGGGACAACATTCGATGGGTTAAAGGCAGCCGAGTTGGTGGCGGGTGACGCCAACAACGGCGATCACACCGGCCGTTTACTCCGGGGTATGGAGCACCGGGGGCTTTGGCGGTTGTACGCGGTGGCGCGAGGCCAGGAACGCGAGCAGTGAATTCAATTCCCCGGCTGTCAGTTCTCCGCGGTAGGAGGGCATATTCTCCGCTCCGCTGAAAATCCGCGTGGCCATTTGCGCGGGGCTCATCCGGTCTCCCGCACCGGAAAGATCAGGGCCACGAATACCGCCGTAACCGGAAACGGTGTGGCAATACTCACAACCTTTGTCATAAAAGACGCGCGCGCCGTCGGCAATGGGACCGATGGTAACGCCAACCACCGCGACGGGTAAAGGCGGGGCATCCAGCCGCGGCGACCAGGGCGCACGGATTCCCACGGCCCAGTAGTGAGCAACCATGACGATCACGGAAGCAATGATCACAATCGACCATGGCCGCCGCAGCGGACTGCGCTCCCCGCGGCCGCCCAGGATCGGCACCAGAATCAGGAACAGGCCGAACAGCAGCGGCCCCAGGATGATCACCCAACGTTCCGACCACTTGGGAATGAGGGACAGGAGGGCGAAGTACCACATGAAATACCAATCGGGCCGGGGCGAGGCGGAAACGATGGTGGGGTCCGGCGGCTTGCCGAGTTCGGGCGGGCCAACCACCAGCGCGAGCAGAAACACGGACAGCACCACAATGGTTCCGAACAACAGATCGCGCCAGGCGGCTTGCGGCCAGAAGGGTATGCCCTCGCGCTCTAATAGCGCGTGGTACCAACCTCGGTAAGTTCGCGGATCGACGGGTCTGCCGGCCTTCGGTGGTTCCGAGATGCCGTTGAATACCACCAGGTAGAGATGCACGGCAAGGAACAGGAAGATCATGGCCGGAATAAAGAATACGTGCGCGGCAAAGAAGCGGCTCAAAGTCGCGCCGCCGGCCGTGTTGCCGGCGAGAATGAAATGTCCCAGCCAGTTTCCGATCAGCGGGGCGCGGCCGGCCTGTTCGGCGGCCACCACCGCTGTCCAGAAACCGATCTGATCCCAGCGCAGGAGTTGGCCGGTAAAGGCCATCAACAGCGTAAACAGCAGCAGGCCGGCGCCGGTGAACCAATTCATTTGGCGCGGGTACTTGTAGGCTCCCATCAGGTACACGCGGATGGTGTGCAGGCCGATCAGAATGATCATGGCGGAGGCGCCGAAGTAGTGAATCCCGCGAACGATTCTGCCGATCGGAAAGCTGTTAATGAACCGCAGGCTATCGTAAGCTTGCCCGGAACCGGTGACATAGGCGCTGGAGAGCGCAATCCCGGTCACCACCTGAATAAGGAAAGCAGTCAGCGTCGCGCTGCCGAACACGTAAAACCACCGGCTCTTGCGAGCCCGCGGCACGGGGTGAGTCAGGACGGGACCGAGCGATTTCGAAAAACCGGTGATCTCGTCAAACCAGCGCCAGATTTGCTTCAGTGCGCGCAAGAAGTCTCTCTCCTAGACCGTCGTAATCGGTAGCGGAGTGGTGAGGATTTCAACCATCCCGTCTCTGAGCCGCACGGGATAGGTGGCCAGGGGCTTCGGCGGCGGCCCGGAGGCCACCGTGCCATCCTTATAGAACACCCCGCCGTGGCACGGGCACATGAACAGGTTCGCATTCGGCAGCCAGCGGACCGGGCAGCCGAGATGCGTGCAATTAATCGAGAATGCGACGAATTGCTCCGGGCCTTCTCTGCGCAGCCATGCCGCCGTCTTGGCGGTTACGCCGGACCAGGGTAGCGGAGTGGAATCGAGGAAGGAAACCTCGACGGTCTGTCCAATCTGGAAACTATCGGCCGCCCCGAGGCTTCGCCACACCTCCGGGACCTTTCGCAAGCCGAGCAGGAACGCGAGGCTTGGAATGCCCACGATCGCCGCGCTGATCCCGCCCACGAGAACGCCGAGGCGGGTGAGCAGTTGGCGGCGCTGCACCTCGGATGGATTGAGGGGAATAGGACGCGGGGACGCCGCGATTTGGTGCAGAACAGGCAATTGCGGCAACTGTGGGTCGCGGTTCCAGATCACCACCTGGTAAGGCCGCCAGAGATATTCGAGCGGAATGGCGAAGACGTGCACCAGCCTGGTGAACGGAAACAATAGAATCACCACGAAGCCGCTGATGAAATGCGATTGGATGAAAACCGGGAGTCCGGTTACGGTGGCGGCGTCCGGGCGCAGACTCGCCAATGACCGCAGCCAGGGCACGGCGGTGGACAGATACCAGGCCGCGCCCCAGCGCTCAAACAGGGCGATGCCCACACCGCTGAGAACCTGGTAGGCAAGGACAAGAAGGAGAATCCAATCCATCGGCGAGGTGACGGCGCGCGCGCGCGAGTCATTGGGTAGCCGGCGCGTAATCAGCGCCGCGATCCCGAACACGCAATATAAACCCAGCGCGATGCCCGTCAACTCCAGAACGGCGAGCCGGGTTTGGTTTCCCAACACGGTCCGGGCGGCGCCTGGAAAGATCCAGGGCAGCAGATGCGCGATGAGAATCAACGTGATCCCGTAGTGCCATGGCACCGAGCCCCAGAAAAGCTGCCTCTTTTCGAGAAGCTGCGAGGAGAGGCTCGAATAGGTGAAGCGGTGGGAGAAATAGCGGTAAAGGCCCACGCACACCGCGAGTGTCAACGCAATATAGGGAAAAGCGATAAAGAAGAAGTCCTGCATGAAATCTCCTCAAGTTCCGATTCGTTGCCATGCGGCGGAGGAAGACAGTGCAGCAGCGCGTCCAAGACGTGGCTGTAGGGGCTTCTACCTTCGATTGCCTGAAGCACCTTCCGAACCGCCGGGATGATGCAGTCTCCGGCCAACTCATCCATTTCCTGGCCGGGTTCGAGCGACTCCAGATATCGCAGCACCACGCTCAAGTGATCTGGCAGTTCCAACCCCTCCGAAATCGCGCGGACGCGATATTGTTCCTTAAGTCCCGCCATGAAGAGGCCGCGGCGCCAGTCTTCGCTGAAGATCTGGTGGCCGATGTAAAGGGCGCTCTCCGCCCGCATTTCAAATGTCTGGAGGTACATTTCCTCGAGCGCGTCCTGCCCTAATGAGACAGCGGACTCACGAAACTTCCCGAGCATCGCGGCCGATTCCGGAAACCCGGCGGCAAGCGATTGAATCGACTCGTCGAGTGACGGCCAGATGTCCCGGCCCGGATAGCTTACGAGCGTGGCGAAATATCGGTACACGGCTATAATCCCCGGCGCGGTTCGTGCACGAATCCCATGCCTCCGCCCTCCTGGCGAGACTGCGTGATCTGCACCAGTTCAATGGCCGCTTCGCGAGAGAAGGGCGGAATGACGAAGCGCTCGTCGAAGCCGGCAAGCGAGGTCAACTCGTAAATCTCCTCGAGTTCGCCGGCCGTGGTTTGGGCTTCGGCGAGCATTTGCGCAATCTTCCCGCTATCGACGTCGCCCACGGTTTGCGCGCGCTTGTAATACCGCCCTGCCATGAGCTTCCTGTAAATCTTGGTCACCTGCTCGTCGTCCCCGGCGGAAAACAGGTTCGCCATGTAGCGAATCGGCAGACGCGCGCTTTCAAGCGAACTGAAGAAATCCGAAGAGGTCTCATACAGCCCCTCCTCGCTCATCGATCCCGTCACCGGCAACAACGGCGGCACGTAGAACAGCATCGGCAGGGTGCGGAATTCGGGGTGCAGCGGAAGAGCGATCTTCCATTTCTTAACGAACCTGAACACGGGCGATTTCCGCGCCGATTCAATCACGTGTTCGGCAACGCCGTCCGCCCTCGCCTGGCGTACCACCTCGGGGTCGAATGGATCGAGAATCATCTCGCGCTGCGCATCCACCAATTCGTGATCCGGGCGCGCGGCGGTGTCGTGAATGCGATCGGCGTCGTAGAGCAGGACGCCCAGGTAGCGGATGCGCCCCACGCAGGAATGCATGCACGCCGGCGCCTGCCCGGTTTCGAGCCGTGGATAGCACAGGATGCACTTTTCGGATTTGCCCGTCTCCCAGTTGTAATAGACTTTTTTGTAAGGGCATCCCGAGACGCACATCCTCCAACCCATGCACTTTTCCTGGCTGACCAGGACGATTCCGTCCTCGCCGCGTTTGTAGATGGCGCCCGCCGGGCACGCGGCCACGCAGCTTGGATTGACGCAGTGGTTGCAAATACGCGGCAGGTAGAAGAATACGACCCGCTCGACGTTCAGCAGTTGCTGCCGCTGCTCGCCGCTGAGCGAACTCAGGTTCGGATCGTTGGCCGCATAGATTCCGGAGCCGCCCAGATCGTCATCCCAATTCGGACCGGCTTCGATCTCCATCTCCTTGCCGGTAACCAGAGAGACCGGTTTGAACACCGGTTGATCCTCTTGCTGGGGCCCGTCAATCAGGTCGCCGTAAGTGTAGGTCCAAGGCTCGTAGTAATCGTCGAGCGCGGGCAGGCGCGGGTTGTAGGCGATATTCAGCAGTTCGCCGGCTCGCGTGTTCAGCTTCAGCCGCAGTTCGCCGTCCTTGACTTCCCAGCCGCCGCGATATTCCTCCTGATCTTCATAGAGTGTGGGATAGCCTGTGCCCGGCTTGGTCTCCACGTTGTTCCACCACATGTATTCGGCGCCGGGACGGCTGGTCCATAGATTCTTGCAGGCGAGGCTGCAGGTGTGGCATCCGATGCACTTGTCCAGGTGGAAGACCATGGAGACTTGTACGCGTACGTTCATTTCCCTCCTTCGCCCGGGATCACCATTGGGGCTTCCCCGGCAGCTTCCGGACCAGCACATAAGTATCGCGATCGGAGGCGGCCGGCCCGTAATCATTGAAGCGATAGCAGTGCTGCCCGTAGCCTCCCGCCATCAGCACGGGTTTCAGGCGCAGACGCGTGACGCTGTTGGTTCCGCCGCCGCGCCGGTTCCGGCGCAACGGCGACTTGGGAAACGCGATGCTCCGCTCCGGCGCGTGATAGAAAAGGCTGACACCAGCGGGAATGCGGGCGCTCACCACCGCTCGCGTGACGATTACGCCGTTGTCGTTATAGGCTTCCACCCAATCGTTGTCCCGCACCCCGATGCGGGCGGCGTCCTTGTCGTTCAGCCAGAACGGCTCGATGCCGCGCGACAGGGTCAGCATGCGCAGGTCGTCGGAGTAGGTGCTGTGGATGTGCCATTTCCCGTGCGGCGTCAGGCAGTTCAACATCAGGCACTCGCCTTCCGCCCGGCTGTCCGCCAAATTCAGAGAGGCTTCGGCCGTGATCCGCGGCTTGAAGGTTGGCAGGTTTTCGCCGAATGCGAGGTACGCTTCATGGTCCAGATACAAGTGTTGGCGTCCGGTGAGCGTGCGCCACGGCACCAGCCGTTCGATGTTCTGGCAGTATGAACTGTAGGGCCGTCCGCCATTAGTGATGCCTGACCAGCAGGCGTTGGTCAGAATCCTGCGAGGCTGGGCTTTGAGTGTCTCGAAATCGTAATGTATGCCGCGATTGTCCCGCGCGAGATCGGTGAGTTTCAGGCCTGTTTCGCGCTCGCGGGCCTCGAAGCTGCGATAGGCCATCTCGCCGTTGGTTTCCGGCCCGAAGCGCAGGATGGTGTTCGCGGCATCGATGGCTTCGACAAGCGATGGATACTCGCGTCCGTCCCACTCGTATTTCGGCGCCGAGGCCGCAAAGCGGTCGTACAGATCTCCGATGGGGATGTGTATGCCGCGTTCTTCCACTCCTTCCTCCTTGAACCGCGGCCCCAACGAGCAAAACTTGTGATACAGACTTGCATAATCCCGCTCGACCACCGAGAGGTGGGGCATGGTCTTGCCGGGAACGGGCTCGCATTCTCCCCGGTACCAGCCTTTCACGCCCGGCTGGGCCAGGTCGTCTACGGTATCGTGGAGCAGAGGCGTCGCCACGATATCGCGGAAGGGAACAGGAAACTGCCTTGGACTCAGCGCGCTGACCTTCGCCGCCAGCGCCTTGAAGATCTCCCAATCGGTCTTCGACTCCCAGCAGGGCGGGACCGCCGCACTGAGCGGATGGATGTAGGAGTGCAGGTCTGTTGTGTTCAGGTCGTCCTTTTCGTACCACGTGGCGGAGGGCAGCACGATGTCCGAGTACAGCGCCGAGGTGTCCATGCGAAAATTCAGGTCCACCACCAGGTCCATCTTTCCCTTTCGCGCGGGTTCCCGCCAGAGCGCCTCTTGCACCGATCCCTTCGCCACTTCTTCGGCGATGGAGTTGTCATGCGTGCCAAGGTAGTGTTTGAGGAAAAATTCGTGCCCTTTGGCGCTCGAGAGGATCGCGTTGGCCCGCCAGATAATCCACACGCGCGGCCAGTTCTCCGAGGCGTCGGGGTCTTCCACGGCGAACCGCAGCCGCCTGTTCTTGATCTGCGTCACTACCCAGTCTTTGATTTCCGCTTCTGTTTTCGCGCCCTCCTGCTCCGCGCGGCGGATCACCTCAATCGGGTTCTCGTTGAACTGCGGGTAGAAGGGCAGCCAGCCCATTCGCACCGCGTCTATCTGCTGATCCATTACATGGCGGGCATATAAGCCCTCACCGGGCTGAGGCTCGGCCGTGGTTTTCTAATACCTCCACTGGTCACTGTGAACGTAATGAAACGAAGGGCCGTTCTGAAGCCTCGGCGGAGCGCTCCAGTCGAGCGCCATGGCCAGCGCCGACCACGAAGCGCCGGGCACCAGTTTCTCCTGCCCCGTGTAATGATTCAATCCGCCGCCGTTCACGCCGATGCACCCGCAAAGCATGAGGGCGGCGATCGAGGCGCGGTAGTGCAGGTTGGCGTGATACCAGTGGTTCACGCCTGACCCGACGAGCACCGTGCATTTGCCTCCGGTCTTCTCCGCGGTCCCCGCGAATTCACGCGCGAATTGGATCACCGTATTGCGGCCGATGCCGGTGAACTTCTCCTGCCATGCCGGCGTGTAGGGCGCATCGGCGTCGTCGTAATCCCGCGGATACCCGCCCGCCGGGCCGCGCGGAACCCCGTACTGGGCCATCAGCAGGTCATAGACGGTGGTCACTGCCAGCCGGCCCGCGGCGGTGCCGATGTACTTCACCGGAACCCCGCGCCGGACAGCCGCGTTCGAGCCGAAGTCCGGGAAGGTCACGGCGAGTTCGGCGTCACGGGTTTCGAACAGGCTGAGCACGGGATCGATTTCCGCATCGTCCAGTTCGTCCTTCAGTTCCAGATTCCATCGCCCCTTGCTCGATTGCCAGCGGCTGCCGATGGCGCCTCGAGGCATACGCGGCTCACCGCTCTTCGCATCGAACACCAGGAACTTCCACTCCCCGTTCTCCACCGCCGCGTAACGCGACAACTGGCCGGCGCGCAGAAACCGGCCCGCCCTGCATTCCTCACCGGCCTCTTCCACCACCACGAGAAACGGGCTGTCGGAATACTGCTTCAGATAATTCATGAAGTAGGGCGTCTGCCGGACCACGTGGAATTCCTTGAGAATCACGTGATCGACGGCCATCCAAAACGCCGCATCCATGCCGGAATGCACGGGAATCCACCAATCGGCGTGCCGCGATACCTCGCTGAAATCCGGGGAGAGCACCACCAGTTTTGTCCCGTGGTGCTTCGCTTCAATGGCGAAGTGGGCGTCCGGCGTGCGCGTCATGTTCAGATTGCTGCCCGTCGAGACGATGTACTTGCTGTTGAACCAGTCGGCGCTTTCCGCGACATCGGTCTTTTCGCCCCAGGTTTCCGGCGAGGCGGGCGGGAAATCCGCGTAAAGGTCGTAAAAGCTCAATATCGCGGCGCCGAACAACTGCAGGAATCGGGATCCGGCCGCATAGCTCACCATGGACATGGCGGGAATCGGCGAAAAGCCGGCCACGCGGTCAGGCCCATATTTCCGGGCGGTGTAAAGGAGTGACGCCGCGATGATCTCGAGCGCTTCGTCCCAACCGGTTCTACGGAACCCGCCTTTGCCGCGCGCAACCTGGTAACGGTGGCGAGATTCCGCGTTGTCCATGATTTCAGCCCATGCATCCACAGGATCAGCGTTTCGCGCGCGCGCCTCCCGCCACGTGTCGAGCAGCACTCCACGAATCAGGGGATGTTTGATCCGCAGCGGACTGTACACGTACCAGGAGAATGTGATTCCTCGCGGGCACCCGCGCGGCTCGTAGGGCGGGAGGCCCGCTTCGAGCCGTGGATAATCGGTGGCCTGCATCTCCCAGGTGACAATTCCGTCCTTGACATGGATCATCCAGGAACAACTGCCCGTACAATTGACGCCGTGTGTGCTGCGCACGACGCGATCGTGCTGCCAGCGGTTGCGGTAGAACGCCTCCCAGGTGCGCGCCTTGGGGTCCACGAGATCCCTGATCCAGCTCATGCGCGCCTCCCGGCTTCCAACCGCGCCCGTTCGACCAGTCTCTGGCGCACCGGCTTCAAACGACGCCGCCCCGCAACGGCGGTGGCGGCGAGAAGGATCGCCAGGCCGGCCAGCGCAAGCCCGCCGACCGCCGGGGTGGAGGATTCCTCCTGTTTCCGGCTAATGCTTTGGAAAAAGGCGAAAAGGTTCTGACGTTCATCCTGTGTAAGCGGGCGGTAGCCATAGATAGGCGTCATGGCCGGGAAGTAGAGCGTTTCCAGCGACGAATTCAGCCCGTCCGGGCCAAATCTGGCGTAGACTCCCGTGAGATCCGGCCCCATGCTGCCTCCTCCTGGAAATCTTATCCCCGCTGCGTTGTGGCAGGAAGCGCACGCGGGACCGCCATTGGCGAAACGCACCGTGCCGGTAAACAGCGCTTTGCCTGTTTCCACCGAAGCAGGCGCGCCCGTCTGCGCGGCAACCGGCATTGCCCAAAGCAGCCACATCAGGACGGCCACGATTCGCCCTCCAGTAACCGGACACGCGGAAACAGGATCTGGTCTTCGAGATGCACGTGCACGCGCATGTCGGCATCGAGCGCTTGCAGGCGGTCGAGGAGGAGATGAAGGATCCGCGCAGTTGGCGGTGGGCCGCTGGAATTTCCGATCCAATCCAGCATTCGTCCGATCTGGCGGCTCTCGCCTTCGTGGTCGTCCCGCAGGATGCCGATCGGATTGGCAATTGATCCAAATGAAAAGCGCGGCCGGCTGGCGCCCGAATGGACGGCGGTTTCCATCTGCCGGATGAGCGGGAACAGGACCTCTTCTTCTTTTCTCAAGTGGAGTTCCAATTCACGCTTGAAGAAGCGGAATGTCCTGGAGAGCGGCGCCAGGGTGCTCTCGCCCGCGCGGCCTCGGTCTTCAGTTGCCCGGGCTATGGCGCTCTCCATCCACGGCAACTCGCTTCGAAGGTATGTATGGTGGCGGCTGATAATGTGTTCAATCAGCGCGTGCAGGCTGGACGCGCCCCAGTGTGCGATCTCGATCTCTGAAAATGCGGCTTCCTGCCGTATCGCTGACATTGCGGCGGTTCGCATTCACCCAATTCTACAGCCCGGTGAGGCTCGGGTCTGTATGATTTTTGTCCTGGAGAGTGTGACAAATGCACACCGGGTGATATCCGTCTATAGAGGTATGACAAAAAAACTATTTTCAACTTGCCGGTTCTCCGCAACAGTGGAATCAAGAACTCCGGAGCGCCGTGATGACCGCAGTGGAACAACTTGCTCAATTTGCCGCCAGTGCATCGTATGAAGAGCTTTCTGAAATGGCGCGCCGGCAACTGAAAATCAGGGTTCTGGACAGCCTGGGCTGCGCCATCGGGGCGCTGGATAGCGAACCGGCGAGAATCATCCGGCGGAATCTTGCGGAATTTGATACAGGGGGCCAGTGTACTCTGATCGGTGGCGGACGGGCGGCGCCCGGAAAGGCTGCTTTCCACAATGGCGCGACGGTTCGTTATCTTGATTTCAATGACAGCTACCTGGCGAAAGGTGAAACCTGTCATCCCAGCGACAACCTGTCGCCGGTGCTGGCGGCCGCCGAATACGCGGGCGCTAGCGGCCGCGATCTCATGACGGCTTTAGCGGTTGCCTACCAGGTGCAGTGCCGGTTAAGCGATGTGGCTCCCGTCCGCGCGGCTGGTTTCGATCATACTGTTCAGGGAGCGTATGCGGTGGCGTCCGGAGCCGCTCGCGCCCTGCAACTGGATGCTTCCAGGGCGGCCCACGCGATTGCTATCAGCGGCACGGCGTTAAATGCGTTGCGCGTCACAAGAACCGGCAAACTTTCGCACTGGAAGGGCTTGGCCTATCCCTATATGGCCGGTTGTTCCACGGAGATCGTCTTCCTGGCTCGGATGGGCATTACCGGGCCGCTGGAGGTAATCGAAGGGGAAAAGGGATTGATGGACGCGATCACGGGATTGTTCGAAATCGATTGGTCGCGCGAAGATCTCGATCGTGTGAAGCGCACCATTGTGAAGAAATACAACGCCGAGATTCATTCCCAAACGGCCATTGAAGGCGTGCTCGAACTGAAGCAGCGGCATCAATTCAAGCCGGCCGATGTGGAACACGTCGGCCTGGAAATTTTCGACGTGGCCTACCACATCATCGGCGGCGGAGAGGAAGGCGACAAGACCTCCGGCATCGAGACGAAGGAGCAGGCCGACCATAGTCTGCCCTACATCCTCGCGGTAGCGGTTCTCGACGGAGCGGTTATGCCGGGGCAGTACCGGGCCGAACGCATTCGCCGCCCCGATGCGCAGGAGATGCTGCGCCGCGTCAAGGTAAGCGCAAACGCAAGCTATTCGGAGCGCTTTCCAAATGAAATGCCGTGCCGCATCACGATTCATTTGCGCGGCGGCCGCGCGCTGACTAAGGAAATGCGGGATTATCCCGGGTTCTTCACTCACCCCATGACATGGGAAATGGCGTACTCGAAATTCGAGCGCCTGGCGGAACCCTATACGACGGCTGAGGAGCGCCAGGCCATCTCCGCCGCGGTCTTCGATATGGAAAACACGAGCGCTTCGGATCTGGCCCGGTTGCTGGGCGCCGTCCATGTGCCGCCTGAAAGCAGTGAGGTAATTCATGGCTGACCGCGCCTTTTCATTCTTAAACCGGAACCACCGTCAGGGGAAGCCCCGATCCGCCGGCATCACCGAGATCCGCGGGCCGTATTACACGCCCATGGGCAAGCGCTATCTGGAGGACGTTCTGGAAACAATGGGGGAGTATATCGACACCCTCAAGTTTGCCGGAGGCTCCTTTACGCTCCTTCCCCGTCCCGCGCTGACGGAACTGCTCGATCTCTGCCATCGCCACAATGTGATGGTGTCTACCGGCGGCTTCATCGAACATGTGCTCACACAGGGCGCGGACGCCGTGGACCGCTACATCAAGGAATGCCGGGAAGTAGGTTTCGATATCATTGAAATCTCTTGCGGGTTCATCACCATCCCGGCCGGCGATTGGCTGCGGCTGGTCGAGAAAGTGCGGAAGTGCGGTTTGAAGGCCAAGCCCGAAGTGGGAATTCAGTTTGGGGCGGGCGGCGCCACGCAGGCCGAGGCATTGGAAGCGGAGGGGACCCGCGATCCGCGATGGTCCATCCAGTTGGCTCAGAAATTTATCGACGCCGGAGCCTACCAGATAATGATCGAATCCGAAGGAATCACGGAAAGCGTACGGACCTGGCGGACGGAAGTTCCCGCGCAGTTCGCCGATTCGCTCGGGCTCGAGAAGATCATGTTCGAGGCGGCCGATCCGGATGTGTTTTCCTGGTACGTTCAGAACTATGGCCCGGAAGTGAATTTGTTCGTCGATCATAGCCAGATTGTCCAACTCGAGTGCCTGCGGTCAGGCCTCTGGGGGACGGCGGGAACATGGGGACGTGTCCTAACTTACAA
>JAIXKK010000056.1 GCA_026954325.1 Bryobacterales bacterium
CCATCGGGTAGGGGGCGGGCTCACGCCCGCCGCCCTCCCACACCACCGTACGTGCGGTTCCGCATACGGCGGTTCATGAAGTGCGCTGAAGGCGCTGCACCGTATCGAGCAGCGACACCAGCCCCAGATGGTCGAACCAGGACTTCGGATAGGCAGCGTTCATGTGCGACGCACCGGCGTTCCACCACGGTCCACGCTGGTTGCACGCCGAGCGCCATGCCCGCTCCTCCGTCAGTCCTCGTTGCATCAGATTGCGCGCTCGCGCGTAAGGCCGTTTCCATTGCCGCCACAGGATACAGCGCAGCTTGCGCCGTAGCCATCCGTCCCGCTCCTCCAATGCCCGCTTGGTTTCGGTCAGCTTGAAATACGCCGCCCATCCGCGCAACACCGGATTCAGCGTCTGAATCGTGGCGCCAACGCTGCGACCGCGCGCGCCGCGCAACAGGTCGTTGATCTTCACCGTCAGCTTCTGCAGACTCGGCGCGGCAATGCGCAGCTTCGGCTTGCGGTGGGCCGTGAGGCTATAGCCCAGAAACTTCCGCCGCCACGGCCGCGCCACCGCACTCTTGGCCTCGTTCACCTTGAGCTTGAGCCGCTCGGCCAGAAACACAGTCAAACGCTGCAGCAACCCCACGCCTGCCCGTTCGCTGCCGACGTAGATGTTGCAGTCGTCCGCATAACGGCAGAACGCGTGCCCGCGTCGTTCCAGTTCCCGGTCAAGGTCCGTGAGCAGGATGTTGGACAGCAGCGGCGACAGCGGCCCGCCTTGCGGCGTGCCCTCCGTGCGCGGCTGCAACAAGCCATCCGCCATCATGCCCGCTTGCAGATACCTGCGCGTCAGGGTCAATACCCGCGCGTCGCCGATCCTGGCCGCCAGCTTGCTCATCAGCAGATCGTGGTTGACCCGGTCGAAGAACTTCTCCAGGTCCATATCCACCACCCAGCGCTTACCTTGCGCCACATACTGGCGCGCTTGGCGTAGCGCCTGGTGCGCATTGCGCCCCGGCCGGAAGCCGTAGCTCCCCGCCGAGAAGCTTGGCTCGAAAATCGGTTGCAGCACTTGATGCAGCGCCTGCTGGATGAGTCGATCCACCACCGTCGGTATGCCCAGTGTCCGAACCCCGCCTTGCGGCTTCGGAATATCCACCCGGCGCACCGGCTGCGGTTGATACGTCCCCGCCAGCAGTCTGGCTCGTATCGTCGGCCAGTGCCGTTTCAGATGGTCTTTGAGTTCGGTTACCGTGAGCGCATCCACGCCCGCCGCTCCCTGGTTCTCGACCACCCGCTGATACGCGAGCCTCAGGTTGCCGCGTTCCACCACGGCTTCCATCAGACCCGTTGTCGTCACCTCCGCTTTCGTCCGCGTTCGGGTCGCCAGGTCCGCCTCGGCGCGTAGCGCAGCCTCCACCCGATTCCGTCCGGTGTCCTCTGTCCCCGCCTGATCCACTCGATCAGCTTCCGCCTTCATCGGCTTCCCTGAGATTCCCGCCGCCTACTCGCGGCACTTCACGTTCGGCCCTTCGGCTCGCACTGACGCCTACTATGGCCTCGGCTGACTTCTGGCAACCCATCCCAACACCTCTCGATGTCAGTAGCACAAGGCAGATCGCCAGATCTCCCCGGGTATTGCGCACGCACCTTCACGCTTATGCCTGTCGGATATACGTCGTAGCGTCCCGTGCAAGTTTCGGGCTTTGCAGATATTGGCCTGCTCACCCCACTACACCGCCTCTATCCGCTTCCTGTTCGTCAGGCCAGCGCTTTGCCTTCAGCTTCCTCCAGATTCGCAGTCACCCGCGACACCCTTGCCGTTCGGCTACCACTTCCCCTTGCCGGGTGTGGAGAGGACTTTCACCTCCAAGTACGTGCGCCCTGCCGGGCGCACATCGGGTAGGGGGCGGGCTCACGCCCGCCGCCCTCCCACACCACCGTACGTGCGGTTCCGCATACGGCGGTTCATGAAGTGCGCTGAAGGCGCTGCACCGTATCGAGCAGCGACACCAGCCCCAGATGGTCGAACCAGGACTTCGGATAGGCAGCGTTCATGTGCGACGCACCGGCGTTCCACCACGGTCCACGCTGGTTGCACGCCGAGCGCCATGCCCGCTCCTCCGTCAGTCCTCGTTGCATCAGATTGCGCGCTCGCGCGTAAGGCCGTTTCCATTGCCGCCACAGGATACAGCGCAGCTTGCGCCGTAGCCATCCGTCCCGCTCCTCCAATGCCCGCTTGGTTTCGGTCAGCTTGAAATACGCCGCCCATCCGCGCAACACCGGATTCAGCGTCTGAATCGTGGCGCCAACGCTGCGACCGCGCGCGCCGCGCAACAGGTCGTTGATCTTCACCGTCAGCTTCTGCAGACTCGGCGCGGCAATGCGCAGCTTCGGCTTGCGGTGGGCCGTGAGGCTATAGCCCAGAAACTTCCGCCGCCACGGCCGCGCCACCGCACTCTTGGCCTCGTTCACCTTGAGCTTGAGCCGCTCGGCCAGAAACACAGTCAAACGCTGCAGCAACCCCACGCCTGCCCGTTCGCTGCCGACGTAGATGTTGCAGTCGTCCGCATAACGGCAGAACGCGTGCCCGCGTCGTTCCAGTTCCCGGTCAAGGTCCGTGAGCAGGATGTTGGACAGCAGCGGCGACAGCGGCCCGCCTTGCGGCGTGCCCTCCGTGCGCGGCTGCAACAAGCCATCCGCCATCATGCCCGCTTGCAGATACCTGCGCGTCAGGGTCAATACCCGCGCGTCGCCGATCCTGGCCGCCAGCTTGCTCATCAGCAGATCGTGGTTGACCCGGTCGAAGAACTTCTCCAGGTCCATATCCACCACCCAGCGCTTACCTTGCGCCACATACTGGCGCGCTTGGCGTAGCGCCTGGTGCGCATTGCGCCCCGGCCGGAAGCCGTAGCTCCCCGCCGAGAAGCTTGGCTCGAAAATCGGTTGCAGCACTTGATGCAGCGCCTGCTGGATGAGTCGATCCACCACCGTCGGTATGCCCAGTGTCCGAACCCCGCCTTGCGGCTTCGGAATATCCACCCGGCGCACCGGCTGCGGTTGATACGTCCCCGCCAGCAGTCTGGCTCGTATCGTCGGCCAGTGCCGTTTCAGATGGTCTTTGAGTTCGGTTACCGTGAGCGCATCCACGCCCGCCGCTCCCTGGTTCTCGACCACCCGCTGATACGCGAGCCTCAGGTTGCCGCGTTCCACCACGGCTTCCATCAGACCCGTTGTCGTCACCTCCGCTTTCGTCCGCGTTCGGGTCGCCAGGTCCGCCTCGGCGCGTAGCGCAGCCTCCACCCGATTCCGTCCGGTGTCCTCTGTCCCCGCCTGATCCACTCGATCAGCTTCCGCCTTCATCGGCTTCCCTGAGATTCCCGCCGCCTACTCGCGGCACTTCACGTTCGGCCCTTCGGCTCGCACTGACGCCTACTATGGCCTCGGCTGACTTCTGGCAACCCATCCCAACACCTCTCGATGTCAGTAGCACAAGGCAGATCGCCAGATCTCCCCGGGTATTGCGCACGCACCTTCACGCTTATGCCTGTCGGATATACGTCGTAGCGTCCCGTGCAAGTTTCGGGCTTTGCAGATATTGGCCTGCTCACCCCACTACACCGCCTCTATCCGCTTCCTGTTCGTCAGGCCAGCGCTTTGCCTTCAGCTTCCTCCAGATTCGCAGTCACCCGCGACACCCTTGCCGTTCGGCTACCACTTCCCCTTGCCGGGTGTGGAGAGGACTTTCACCTCCAAGTACGTGCGCCCTGCCGGGCGCACC
>JAIXKK010000096.1 GCA_026954325.1 Bryobacterales bacterium
CCCTCGAAGTTGTTCCCCGTGGAGAAGGGGTAGTATTCATGGGGATTGAGGGCTCCGGGCGCGCCGGTGATGAGGTCCCAAACGTTCCTGCCGTCGATGGGATTGGAGGGCAGTTTGGCTCCCGTGATGTGGGCGATGGTAGGGAGCAGATCGACGGTGGAGAACATTTTGTGGGAAACGGCGCCGGCTTTGATTTTGCCGGGGTAGCGCATGATGCAGGCGCTGCGGGTTCCGCCGTCGAAACTGGTACCCTTGGCTTCGCGGAAGGGCGTCTTTCCGGCCCAGTTACCGTAGGAGATCCAGGGGCCGTTATCGGAAGTGAACACGACCAGCGTATTGTCATCGAGGCCGTTGGCGTGCAAGGCCTTGGTGATTTCGGAGACGGACCAGTCGATCTCCATCATGACGTCGCCGTACATGCCGGCTCCGGACTTACCCTTGAACTTTTCGCTCACGAATAGCGGAACATGCGGCATGTTGTGGGGGACATAGAGCAGGAAGGGGTTGCTGCTGTTGCGGCGGATGAAATCGACGGCATGTTCGGTGTACCAGGTGGTGAGCATGGGTTGATCTTTCGGGGTGACGCGCTCGATCTTGATCCTGCCGTTTTCCCAGAAGTGGAGAGGATACTTGGCCCAACGGGCGGGGTTTTCGGGGTGATACTCCCACATGTCGTTGGAATACATCAGGCCGCAGGACTCATCGAAGCCGCGGGCGGGGGGCCGCGTATCGGGCTGGTCGCCGATATGCCATTTGCCGAAGCAGGCGGTGCGATAGCCGCGCGATTGCATCACCTGGCCGAGCGTGGCGTACCTGGGGTCGAGGCCGCGGGCTCCGGGCGGATGGGCTCCGACCACTTTGGTGCGGCCGGGATAGCAACCGCTGAGCAGGGCGGAGCGGGAGGCAGAGCAGATGGCCTGAGGGACGTAGAAATTCTGGAAACAGCAGCCCTCGCCTGCGAGTTTTTCGACGTTCGGCGTGGGGTAGTTGGTCTTCCCGAAGGGGCGGAAGTCCGCCCAGCCGGAATCGTCGAGGAAGATGATGACGATGTTGGGACTGCCGGCGGCGGCCGGCAGCAGGGAAGGCGCTCCGAGGGCAGCGGTCTTAAGAAAGCTTCGGCGTGTGGAAAGCATGGCGGTTTTCCTGGCCTCTCCAAACTATCAGAATGCAAGGGGAGTGGTACGGGAAGGGGAAAAAGGAGCATACTGTCGGATAAGGAGAGCCTATGCGACGCAGAGCGTTTCTTTCTTCCTCGACAGCGGCCGGTTTGAGCTTATCGGCCCAAAGCGGCAATGCCGCCAAGACGAGCGGGGGTGGCATCCCCAAGCGGGTCTTTGGCAAGACGGGCGAGAAGCTGACTATCATCGGGCAGGCCGGCGGACGGTTTCCGTTGTGCAGCTTTGAGGAGGCCAAGGCCATTACCCTCCGCGCCTACGAACTGGGCATCAACTATTTCGACACGGCGCGGATCTATTGGGGCGGCCGGTCAGAGGAGGTGTACGGCGCGGTGCTTCCCCCGTTCCGGAAGCACATCTTTCTGACAACCAAGTCGCCGGTGCGGGATCGTAAGGGGGCGGAGGCGGATCTGGAGAAATCGCTGCGGGCGTTGAAGACGGATTACGTGGACCTGTGGCAGATCCACCAGGTGAATACGCTGGACGAGGTGAAGCAGATCTTCGCGCCGGGCGGAGCCATCGAGGCATTCGAGGCGGCGAAGAAAGCGGGCAAATGCCGGTTCATGGGGTTCACGGGCCATCACGATCCGGAAACGCACCTGGCGATGCTGAAGAATTATGCAAAGTACGACACGATTCTGATGCCGCTGAATCCGGCCGATCCGTCGTATTTGAGTTTCGAGAAGATGGTGCTGCCGGTGGCGGTGGAGCGCGGGATGGGGATTCAGGGGATGAAGAGCACGGGAAATGCGGGACTGCTTTCGGGCATTCACGTCAAAGATTGCCTCGGCTACGTGCTGAGTTTGCCGATCCACTGCCTGGCGCTGGGGTGCACGACGGTGGGGCAGATTGAAGATGACGCGCGGATTGCGAAGGAATTCAAGCCGCTGACGGAGCAGCAGATGGCGGAATTACGGCGGAAGGCGTCGCGCATGGCTGGGCCGCGGCTGGAGAATTGGAAGCGGGATACGCAGAAGCAGGCGGAAGCGCGCCGCTATTGGGACGGGGCGTTGGCGTAGTTACTCGGCCGGAGCATGGGCCGGACGCAGTTTTCGGACGAGGAGCACAAGACACACGAGAGCCAGGGCGAATTCGGGGTAGAATCCGGGTTCGGGCATGGGGACTGGCTGCGGTGGGACCACATCAGCGAAGGCATTCCAGCCGATAGAAGCCAGAGCCAGAGCCATCCCAATTGGTCGCATGTAGTGTGTTCCTCCAGAATTGCGGATTCTTTATTCAATTATACAGACAGTATCGGCATGGCGCCTGGACCTATGGAACCATCGTGAGTACTAAAATATCCGGTACTTACGGGCATGGTTGGCTATTCGATTGTTGCGTGTGCTAACTTTGTGACCAGTACCACCGGAGCCTTGGGGCTTGCGGGGTGAAACGGGGGTGTCATGTCTTTTTTCCACTTCTTCGTTGTCGCGATTCATCTCATCACCGGGTTCGCGCCCGCGGCGAGTCTGCCCGCGGGATTCTCCGAGGTGCTTGTGTCCGCCGGGTCCCCGAGCCTCTCCTCGGCAACGGCGATGGCTTTCGCTCCGGATGGGCGGCTGTTCGTGTGCGAGCAGGGCGGGAATTTGAGGGTGATCAAGAATGGCCAGCTTCTGACGGCTCCGTTTCTGACGGTTGCGGTGGATCCGAATGGGGAGCGGGGGTTGCTGGGAGTGGCTTTCGATCCTGATTTTGCGAGCAACAACTACGTGTACGTGTATTACACCGCCATGACGACGCCACGGCATAACCAGGTGAGCCGGTTTACGGCGAACGGCGATGTGGCGGTTGGAGGCAGCGAGGTCGTGATTCTCACGTTGAACGATCTGAGCAGCGCCACGAACCACAATGGCGGCGCAATCCATTTCGGACCGGACGGGAAGCTGTACGTGGCGGTGGGGGAGAACGCCAACCGGTCGAATTCGCAGAATCTCACGAACATGCTGGGAAAGATTCTGCGGATCAACTCCGATGGGACCATTCCTTCCGGGAATCCGTACGCGGGTCAGACGAGTGGATTGAACCAGTCCATCTGGGCGATCGGGCTGCGCAATCCGTTCACGTTCGCTTTTCAGCCCGGCACAAACCGGATGTTCATCAATGATGTGGGTGAGAACACATGGGAGGAGATCAACGACGGGATTGCCGGATGGAACTACGGATGGCCGGCATGGGAAGCGAATACAAAACAATCGGGATACAGCAATGCGAATACGGCTCCGCTCTACGCCTACGATCATTCGGGCGGCGCGTGCGCGATCAGCGGCGGCGCCTTCTACAATCCCGCTGCCGCAACGTTTCCAGCGTCCCACATTGGGAAATATTTCTTCGCCGATTTTTGCGCCGGCTGGATTAGGGTTCTTGATCCGGGCAACAACCAGGCAGCCGGCTTCGCGACGGGGATTCCCTATCCCGTGGATCTCAAGATAGGGCCGGATGGCTCCCTTTACTATCTGACGCGGGGGGCGGTTTACCGCGTCTCCTACACGCCCACCGATATCCCGGTGACCGTGCAGACGTCACCGCCCGGGTTGATGTTCCAGGTGGATGGCGTCACCTACAC
>JAIXKK010000011.1 GCA_026954325.1 Bryobacterales bacterium
GAGTGGCAGAGAGCGCGCGATAGGCGCGAGTGGTTGAAAAGTTGTTCCTTAGAAGGGCGTGCTTCGAGGGATAGAGTTCGCGCGGGACCAGTAGGGTCGTGTCACCCTTTTCCTCGAAGGTCACCGTGGAAACGGCGCCATCGGCCCTTTCCTCATTCGTCCAGACGATGCGCGAGTGGGGCGTCACTTCAATATACCTGCCGAAGAACGCCATTGGCTGCTCGGAGGCAGGATGGCTGAACACAAAACGGTACGTAACACCCGTCCTCCACGGTCGGGATCTTTGCGTGAACGATACTCATCCCACCTTCACGATACGGCCCGCTTCGCTATCTCCATTCGCTTCAATCGCTTATAACACAGTAGCGCTAGTCCGGTTGAGGAAGTTGAGCCGCTGCCCGTTTGGAGAGGAATTCGCGAATCTGCGGCCACCGTGTACGCGCCACCGAGAGCGCAAGCATCAGAGAAATGACAGCCACCGCCATAACCACGGTCTGGCCCACATTCAGATTCTCTTTCAACACCCCCAGCCACCGCCCGTAGACCAGTTCCGTATGGACCCAGTAGATGAGCAGCGAAGTGGTGCCCAACTGCCTCACCCAACTCCAGCCCGTCACCAGGTAACCGTTCCACAGGAACGCGAAGGACGTCATCATCAGGATGACGCCGGTCTTGATGAACACCAGCGTCGGGCCGTTGAGCCAGAACTCGGATTTCGGGTACAGCGAGTAAGGGATATTGGAAAAATACTGCCCGCCAACGACGAGGATTAGCCCCAGCCAGCCACCCCATTGCATGACACGGTGCAATTCCACCGAAGGCGCAAGCCGCAGAATGCTCCCGGCGCTCAGGCCGAAGGCAAGAAACGCCGCCCAGGGGAAGAACCCGAAGCTGTCATAGCTGGGGACGAAATAAGACCGTAGGAAAGGATGAAGAAAAGTAGTGTCCAACAGGGAGATAAATGGCGACGCCGCGGCAATCGCCAGCCCAAGAATCGCACACAACCGCACCCGTTCGAGCGTCGTGAAGACGGCCATGATACTCATCGCCGCGATGCCGAAGCCCATGCAGTTGAGAATGTCTACGCGGAAAAGCGACGCGTACTCCGTTTGTGGGAACCCGAAGATCCAGAGTTGGAGCCGGAAGGCGGCCGCAAGAGCGGCAAGATACCCCGCGCGGCGTAGAGCCGCGGTAACCCTGCCCCAGGCGCTCACCCCCTGGCGTTCCCGGCTATGCATCAGGAACGCCAATGTCACTCCCGTAAGAAACAGGAAGATTGCAGGCGGCATTCCGCCCACGAATTGGGAGAGAACGAAGGCATCCTGGCCGCGGAGATCGGTGCGTGTAAATGAGTGGAACACATGCCCCTGAAGCATGATCACCGCTGCCAGGCCGCGGGTCCAATCGAGAAACGCAAGACGGCCAGACGCGGGTTTCGCGGCAACTGGCTTAGGAACGATAGGAACTGATGGTTGGGAGGATGAATCCATTCCTGAAATGACAACCTACTTCTGAGGGTATTCCCGTTTTACTCCGGGTGGCAAAGTCAAGCGAACGGCGGCGTCCGAAAGGTTAGGATCCAGCTTCGCGTCAGTATAGTGCACCTCAACGTAATCGCCCGACCCTAGATAGAACTTCTGTTGCACGGGATAGCCGCTCGTCAGCGGAAACCAGATTTCCACCTTCTTCAGGTGTTCCAGCGCTTCGGCCGATTTCGGAACCAGAACGAGTTTCGACGTTTGCTGGTTCTCGACTGTTTCTTCGCCGCCTAGGGAAAGCGTATAGCTCTTGGAAAGCGCCTTGCTGTCGGATCCGAAACCCAGCAGGAGAAACTGGTCCACCAGATGCCCGTGCTTGCCGAGGTCATATTCCTGCACCGTATTGATTTTCGGGATAAAAAGCTCTGCCTTGCGGCCGCGGAAGGCCCAGGTCTTCTCGTCCGGGATGGTGAAGTCGATGCGCAACTGCATCTCGCGTGATTTATTCAGCTTGATGGCGATAACGCCCTTGTCCTCGCTGGTATCCTTGATCACCGCCGTGTAATTGATCCGGCGCAGTTTCGCGGTCATCCCCCGAAAAGCGGCCGCGGACTTGTCGACGCGGGCCAGCAGATCGGAAAGCGACTCGGCGCTGAGCGGCAGCGCGGTCACGCTCCACAAACAAACCATAACTCGAAGAATCGAAAGCGTCATCCTGAATGTGGGATGCCCGAACGGGCTACTCGGTTGCGTATGCGAGGTAACCTCGGATGTCCTGCTCGGAATCGTAAATAGTTTCCAGCCGCGTCAGCTTTCCATGCTTGCCTGTGCGTGAATTCAACAACTGGCGCGCCTGTTCCAGCCGTTGATCTTCCTTCAATCCGGCGAGCAGGTCCGGCTCAATCCACAGCCGCGCCACTCCTTTTTCCGAAGGGAGCATGATCACGCTGGAAGCGCGCGGCTGATCACGGAACCATTCGCGGGGAGTGATGAAAATAAAGGCCAGGATGAGCGCAACCACCAGGTCGTATGGCCTCGATCCCCGCTTGAACTCCCAAAAAATCCATTTACGCAAAGTAGTCTCCCGCATGGTTCATCCCGCGGATGAACCAGATTTCATCGTAGCACGGAGAGCAAGGTGGAATGCTCTCCTCTGCCTCTCTCCAGACCTCTCCAGACAGGACTCTCAATGTGATTCAAAATGAAGGTATGTACGCACTCTGTTGCACCCTGCTCCTCGGCGCCGCCTGCGCTTATGCACAGACCTCGCTCAAGCAGTTCAGCGCATCGCTCGAGAATTTGGCCCAGCGAGTTCGCCCAGCCGTCGTCCAAATCAATGTGATCGGTTACTCGCTCCCCTCCGAGGAAGATACTTCCGGCGGAAATGAGGTCCTTTCCCGGCAGCGGAGTACGGGTACAGGAGTCATTCTTACGCCTGACGGGTACATCATCACAAATGCGCATGTCGTACGAGGAGCCCGGCATATCCGCGTCAGACTGCTTCCGAACGGACCCCAGGCCATGTCTTCCATTCATGACGCAAAGCTGATTGGCGCCGATGCTGAAACCGATTTGGCGGTCATCAAGGTCGACCAGCGGAATCTGCCCTTCCTCGCTCTGGGCGACTCCCTCCTCGTGAAACAGGGGCAACTCGTGCTGGCGTTTGGAAATCCCCTCGGGTTGGAAGGGTCTGTATCCATGGGCATTATCAGTTCCACATCACGGCAGTTAAAGCCCGATGATTTCATGATCTACCTCCAAACCGACGCCCCTATCAACCCCGGCAACAGCGGCGGGCCTTTGGTGGATATCGATGGGCACGTTGTCGGAATCAACACCTTTATCCTCAGCCAGTCCGGCGGAAGCGAGGGGCTCGGCTTCGCCATCCCCTCGGAAACCGTGCGCAGCGTCTACCGCCAGATCCGCAAGGATGGGCACGTACACCGCAAACAGATCGGCGTCGTAGCGCAATCCATTACTCCGGTATTGGCGAGGGGATTGAATCTTCCACAGCCGGAGGGGGTCATTATTACGGACGTCGAGCCGAAGGGACCAGCGGACAAGGCCGGTATGCAGCCGGATGATATTATCGTCGCCATTGATGGCCGGCCAATCCAGAACGCCCGGCAGTTGGAAGTGAGCGTCTACCGCCGTATGTCGGGTTCCTCCGTCAAGTTGCAGGTGATTCGGAAGAAGCAGACATTGACCCTCGATGTTCCGGTGGTGGAGCGCCAGGATTCTCCGGAACGGTTCGCCGACATGGTGAGCCTGGAAAAAAACCTCGTGCCGCGCCTCGGCATACTCGGCATCGCTATCGACGACAGCATCGCGCCCATGCTTCCCGAACTCCGCCATCAATTCGGCATCGTCGTGGCGGCCCGCTCCGGTGAGGTCCCTTATGAAGGCGCCGGGCTCTCTCCGGGTGACGTAATCTACTCGTTGAACGGGACACCGATGACGACAGTGAAAGACCTGAACAAATCACTCGACCAGATGAAAAACGGCGACGCCGCAGTGCTCCAAGTGGAGCGGGACAGCAAACTGATCTACGTCGCGCTCGAACTGGAATAGCCCTCTAAGGAAGTTGCTTCACGCGAATATTGCGGAATTCCACTAACGTGCCGTGGCCGAGGAACCCGATGTGTCCGCTCGATCGCCGCAGACCCGGGTGGCGCGCGAGAACCTTCTCTTCATGCACGTCGTTGAGGTCGGAGTGCGTGATGATGACGCCGTTCAGCTTCACCTGAATGTTGCTGCCCTTGGCCGTAATTTCCCCTTCGTTCCACTCCCCGGCAGGCTTCTGGTAGCCGGTGCGGGCCGGAAAAACGTCATAAATTGATCCGGTATGCTGTTCCGACTTGATCTTGCCCTTGTACCGCTCATCCGTGTCGTCCAGGATCTGGATTTCCATCCCCTTGTAAGCAGCGTCCCCTTCCAAGGGAGCGCGGATGCCGACGCCGTTGTTCCCACCCGGCGACAGGCGGTATTCGTAGCGGAATACGAAGTTCGCGTATTCCTTTTCGGTGTACAGGTTGCCGCCGCCATCGGCGGGGCATACCAGGATGCCGTCCTTGACCACGTAGCCCGGGCCATGCCCTCCCACGAGTTTCCACCCTTTCAGGGTCTTTCCGTCGAAGAGCGTAACGAAGCCGGGGTCGGCGCTGAAGGCCGCGGCGGCACAGGCAAGGAGGGCGAAGGGGACAAGTCTCATCTTTCTATTGGTAGCGCGGCGGAAGCGGCGGGTCAACCGGAATCAAGGTATCCGGTTCCGCTCCTACGCGCGGAGTGGCAAGCCCATGCTCCCAACCCCAATCCACGGAAGGCCAGCATAGAACGGCATAGTATGATGTTCACGATATTATGTTCGAAACCCTCGACATCCGGAACCGCCCTGGGCATTCCACCGTTTTTCGGAAGGCGACACGGCGCGAGCCCCCGCTGAATCGATTGGCGGCATGGGTGGTTTTCCTCATTCTGCCAGGCGCGGTTTCGGCCGCCGGCGTCTCGATCTCAAGCGGAAGGGCCGTCATGAAATCCGCATCGTTGGAGCGCGTTATCAGTTTCGGCGAGGGCGCCATCCGCACTACGAGTTCCACCACTGGCGGGCACGAGCTGTTAGCCGCGCCGGCCGGGGAATTCTCCATGGTGATCACGCACGAGCAATCCAATCGCAAGCCGCGCGGTTTGACCCCGGAAGAGGCAGGCGCGCCCACGGTTTCATCCAAAGTCTTCGGCGGACAGGGAATTGACACTTCCCGCTACGACGACACGCGGCCGGACGCGCCCAAGTGGGTGAATCCGAAGCCAGTGGTAGCCACCTCCTGGACCGCCATGGCCGGCGCGACGTCAGCCGCGGTGACGGCGCCCGCCCCGGGCGTTACGCGCCTCACCCTGCGCACGCCGCTCAAGAGCGATGCGGTGCTCGCGGGCGTCTCGGTGGAGTTGATCTACGAGATCTACGACGGCCACCCGGCCGTGCGTAAGTGGGCGGTGGTCCGCAATGGTGGTTCGTGGTGGCTGCGTCTCGACAATATGGTGATTGACGACATCCAACTGGTTCCCCTGGCGCGCAAGACGCTCGCCGCCGCCATGTCCGGGGCGCAGCCGAGCGTCGTCGCCTTTGATGGCCCCGGAGGCCGCTTCGGGGCGGTTGCCGCCAGCGAGATTCCTTCCGCGCTGCGCACGATCACCGATCAAGGCGGCATGGGTTACACGAAGGGGCTGTTCGAATGGGTGTTGGGCCCCGGTGAAGAGTTCGTCTCCGAACCCGTGTTCTATTATGTCTACAGCGGCGCGGTCACGCCCACGATCTCATCGGTCTCCACCCCGCTCGACCGCACGCTGGAAGGACCCTACCTCGAATTTCTGAAGCGCTACGTGGGAATCGCCGCCGAAACCGCGCCCATCCACGGCCCGCAATGGATGACCTGGGCTTACTTCGCCGATAACATCGACGATAAACTGGTGCGGCAGTTGGCCCGGATCGCCGGCCGCGCCGGCTTCGCCGAGATGCTGCTCGATGATGGCTGGCAGAAGGGCCGGCTGGGAACCGAGGCGGATACCGTCAAGTTTCCCGACCTTGCCGGAACCGCCGAGTTCGTCCGTAAGCAAGGCATGGAACTCGGACTGTGGCTCTCCTGCTATCGCGACACGGATTCGCCGGACCTCGCCCAATTGCCTGATGCGCGAATGCTGCCGCCAATGATCCGTACAGCGTCGCTTCGCGGGCTGGCTATGAGCTTTGCCTCACACTGGCGCGACTTCTACGTGAAGGACGTGGTGGCCCTGGCCCGGCGCTATGGCGTAACGTACTTTAAACAGGATTTCAGCGCGATTCTCTTTGGAGACCTGGCGGAAGGCCATGAGAGCCGCACGCGGCGGGAATCGCTTCTACGCGGGTTGCGCGGTCTTCTGGCGGCACAGGCGGAACTGCGCCGCGCCGCCCCAGGCGTGATCAACGAAATTACGCATGAGATCTACTGGGGTACGCCGGGAGTGCCCGCGGACCTGGCCGCGCTCAAGACCGCCGCGCGCTTCCACATTCCCCTCAACGAGGCTCTCGGAGCCGAGCGTGGCTGGCGCGAGCGCGTGGGTAACGTCGCCGCTGAACATGCCGCCGCGCTGCGCCAGGGATGCTGGATGGCGCGCCGGCGCTTCTACTCGCATCGGGGATTGCCGCTCTATCCGCTCGAATTCTACGCCGCCGCCACCACCGACATTCAGGGCAGCCTGGCTGCGTCCATTCAGGACCGGCAGGTGGCAAGCTGGCTGATGGGCCAACCCGTGTGCTTTTCCGGCGACCTGCGCACGCTGAGCGAGGAGCAGATTGCGCATTACAGGAAGCGGTTCGAAACGGTGCGCCGGCTCGAGAAGACCTACGGCATCTACAAACGATTTCAGTTCAGCGGCGTGCCGGAGCCGACCGATGTGGACTGGCACTGGTGGGGCAAACTCAACCCACGGGGCCACGGCGCCGTAATTGTCCTTCGCGGGTCCGGAGGCGCCGCGAGGAGAGCCGTCAATGTGCCATGGGTCCGGCGCGGCCAGTCGTATCGCGTTACTGGATTGCTTAGCGGCAAGTTGTACGGTGTTCTGGACGGGGCCGCGTTGCAGGATGCGGGAATCCGCCTGGAACTGCCGGTCTATGGGCAGGAGATTCTGGAATTCGAGCCACCGGAACCGCGAAAGCCGCGGTAAACAGAGGCGGGTCGCCTCAACGGGCTTCAATGAAGCATCCGGACATCCGGAGCGCGAAGGAGAGCCCCGCCATCCTCTCGCGTCCCGGCCGCGCGCCCGCCGGAAATACGGGAGACTGGTACGAGTGAAAAACCAATATGAGGCGATCCTGTTTGATTTCGACGGCGTGCTGCTCGATACGGAACCGCTGCATTTCGCCTGCTGGCGCGAGGTGATGGGGCCGTTCGGCGTGGATCTCGACTGGCCAACCTACGATACTCGCATCCGCGGGCTTTCCGCCGAAGGTCTCTTGCGGGCTTTACGGCATCTTGCCGATCCTCCGCTCGGCATCGATGCTGTCCGCGCTATCTATCCCGTCAAAATCGAGATGTTTCGCCGGCGTGTGCTGGCGATGGATGACTTGATGTCCGCGGATGTGAAGCAACTCATCAGAGACTTGAGCGGCTACAGGCTGGGTGTTGTCAGTTCGGGCCGCAAGCGCCATGTGTTCCCTCTCCTTGAACGGGCGGGCGTGCTGGAACGCTTTGGCGTGGTGATTTGCCAGGAGGACGTCGCCGAGATCAAGCCCGCGCCGGAACCCTACCTGCGCGCGGCCGGACACCTTGCCGTGGCCACTGCCCTCGTCGTGGAAGATTCCGAAGCCGGGCGGCGAAGCGGCCAGGCGGCCGGCTTTGATGTCCTGATGGTGCCCGAGTGCGCCGCGATGCCGGGCCTTGTCCGCGAGTGGCTCGGCGTGTAGCCCCTACATGTAGGGCGGCACGTGGATGCCTAACTCCCCCAGCACATCCCGTAGCTGCCGCTGGAAATATTGCGTCATCCACAACAACAGGGCGCGCTTTTCAGGGTCTTCTTCCGAAAGAACCGGATAGGCGTGATAGAAATTGTTGAACGCCTGGGCCAGTTGGAACGCGTAGCGCGCCACGTGCGAGGGTTCTCCGCCCCGCACGGCGCGCTCGATGGCCGAGCCGGCCTTCGAAGCGGCCAACAGCAGTTGCCAGAAATCCTCGCCCGCAAGTTGACGCGACATGGCTTCTTCGGGCAGCGCGGCGGCGAAATCCGGCATCCGCATCCCGCGCTCCTCCAACTTGCGCAGAATGTTTCGCGCCCGGACAGCCGCGTACTGTACGTACGGACCGGTATCTCCTTCGAAGCTCAGCGCCTCCTGGAAATCGAAGGCGATGACGGTGTTCCTGGTGAACTTCAGCAGGAAATACCGCAGGGCTCCGGTGGCGATGGCTTCCGCCACGCGGCGGCGCTCTTCGGCGGCGGCTTCGGGGTGGCGGGAATCCACCTCCTTCTGGGCGGTCTCGATCAGCTTGTCGATAAGATCGTCAGCCTTCACTCCCAAACCCTTGCGCCCGGAGACCTCGACGTATGGCCGCTTCTGGTCCTCTTCGCTCAGTTCGATGCCGAGTTCGACACACGTGCGCGGGCTCAGGGCGACCATTTCATAAGAGAAATGCACCGATTTTTCCGCCTGCTCCACGTACCCCAACTGCCGCAATCCGGCTTCGACGACATCCTGGAGATAGGATTGGCGCGAGTCGATGACATTGAACACCTGGTCGCCCTTGCCGAACGCGGGAGAATCGCTTGAGGGTTCCGTGGTCGAGACCCAGATTGTATGCCCGTCCGGGTAGGTTCTCAATACCCTGTAATAGAAATCCCTCCCGAGGACGCCGAACTTCCACATCTGGTAGGCGATGTCCTTGCCGACGTAGGTGACCGTGCCGTTCGATCGGACTATCACCTTGCTGTCGTCCTCACCGGCATCGGAAGAGAACGCAGCGCCGGGCATCACCCAGCAGCCCTTGTTCTTCCCCTCCGTCTCGAAATAGATCGCCTTTCGTTCCTTCAACTGCTCGAAGGCCGTGGCCCAGAATTTCAGATGCAGGATCTCGCTTTCCCTCGGCAGCACGTCGTAGGTGATATCGAGGCGCCGCATCGTGGCGAGGTGGCGCTCGACGATGGCGTCGGCGACAATGTGCCCCAGTTCGCTCAGTTCCCCCACGCCCGCCTCAATCGCGTGCAAAGTCTCCTGCCGCCACGCAATCGCTTCCCCGTGCTCCTTGTAGTAAGCGGAGACGCGGGCATAGAGATCCCAGCACACGTAGTCGAACCGCGTCGAGGAGACAAGCTGCCGCACCTCGGCAACGGTTTTGTGCTCCAGGAAGTGGAAGCCGGCGACGACATCCGCCACCTGGACTCCCGTATTGTCGATGTAGTTCTGCACCTCCACCCGGTTGCCCGATGCGCGCAGCAGCCGCACGAACGTATCGCCGAGCACGGCGTTGCGCAGGTGCCCGATGTGGGCCGCTTTGTTGGGATTGATGTTAGTGTGCTCGACAATCATCTTTCCCGGACGCGAGGCCGCGGGCTCGGTGGACCCTTCCAGAAGCGCTCTCCCGTAGACGCCGCGGTCGAGGCGGACATTGATGTATCCGTTGCCCGCGATTTCGAACCCGCTCACTCCGGCGATGGAGCCGGCGCCCGCGACAATCTCCTGGGCAATGGCCTTCGGAGCTTTCTTCAACTGTTTGGCGAGTTGGAACGCGATGGGAAGGGCGAGTTCGCCGAACGAAGCCTGCTTGGGCTGATCGAGCAGCACCGGTGTGCCGGCGCCGTAACGCGCCTGGATGAATGTGGCAAACGCGGACCGGATTCGGTTTTCAAGAACGTGGAACACTTAAAAATGGTGGCACACCGCCTTTGCGCCGCGCTACTGAGCGGTGGCGCGGGCACCCTTGCCTGCCGCGTCCCGGCTCATCGGGACGCCTGTGCCTGCTCCGAGGGTTTCTTAGAAGCCGGAATAAAACGCCCGCACGAGAAACGCCGCTATCTCACCAGGGCGGCAAAAGGGATAAACAAAACGATAAATGGAAATAAATGTCTCAATTTGTCCATGCCGGCGTTGATTATAGCGAAAACAGGGCGCGCGTCTTCCTTGCCATCCGCGGCATCGACTCCTCCCGCGTCAGCCCCTCCACCTGCGCGAGAGGCGCCCAGGCGAGGTCCTTCGACTCACTCGAAATACGGAGCGGCGAGCCTCGATCGGCCTCCAGCAGAAAGCGCACGTCGTAGTGGTAGTGCTCCGCCTCGGATTTTCGGGCGGGGATGAGGTGGATATCCACATCAAAAATGGATCGGGAAACGGGATACACCCGATCGAGCCCGGATTCTTCCTCCGCTTCCCGTATCGCGACGCGGAGAACGTCCGCGTCGCCATCGGCGTGCCCTCCCAGTTGTAGCCATTTGTCCAGCTTCCCGTGGTGAGTGAGCAGGACATGAGTCCGTTCGAGATCGAGAATCCATGCCGACCCGGTCACATGCCCTACGGCAAGCGACCGTTCGAAGCATTCCTCATACTCCTCGACGAACCGCGCGAGACGGGCACGCATCTCCACTTCCTCCGCCGTACAAGGCTGGTGAGCCCGCGGCAACTCGAGTAGGGCAGCGCGCTTCACTATCGCCGGACGCTGCTTTCACACGGAGGCGCCGGGGCAGGCACGACAGTCATCGGGGCGGTCTTGCCCTTTGGCGGAATCACCACGATCTTCCCTTTCGCCGGAGGCTGAACGGGAGTGAGCGGGACCGAGCAGGCGCCCCCGTGGTCCGGTGGCGCGACCATTACCACGCCCGGTTTCCCATTCCGATTGCTTTTCACCGCCTCCCAAAACCGGTCCGCATCTTTCTCCAGGAGCCTTTTGTGGAAGGCGGGGGATGCCTGAGCAAGCAGGCATGCCGAAAAGAGTACGCCGCAGACGAGATTTCGCACGGAACCACTCCTTTGCGCTATATGATACTCCGTAGCGAATCGCATTCCAACCATGTCACATGTAATCGGAATTCTCACTCTTCTCCTGGTAGCGGCCCCGGCGGGGGCAGCCTGGAAGGCAGGGCTCGGCAAGGTGGCCATCACCCCGCGCGAGGCCATCATGATGGGCGGCTACGGGGCGCGCGATCATCCGAGCGAAGGCGTCCGTCAGGACCTTTATGCCAAGGCGCTCGCCCTCGATGACGAATCGGGGCGCAGGGTCGTGATCGTGACCCTCGATCTCGCCGGGATTCCCAAGAATCTGGCGGACCCGATTGTCGAGCGGGCCGGCAGTGCCTATGGCTTGCGGCGTGATCAACTGATGCTCAACACCTCGCACACGCACAGCGGACCACTGGCGGGCTACCGGGAACGAACTTCCTACCGCTTGACGGCCGCGCAGGAAGCCGTGGTCAAGCGCTACTCGGACCACCTTATTGGCCAAGTGGTGGGCGTCATCGGCGCAGCGCTCAAAGACCTCGCCCCGGCAAACCTCTCTTTTGAAATGGGCTATGCCGGGTTTGCCGTCAACCGCCGCCGCGTGGGGCGCCGCAATCTCCCTCAACCCGTCGACCACGATGTACTCGTCCTCAGCGTGCGCGACCCGGCGGGTAAACTGCGCGGAGTCGTCTTTGGCTACGCCTGCCACGCCACGGTGTTGAACGATTATCTGATCAACGGCGATTGGCCCGGCTATGCTCAGGCGGATCTCGAAAAGACGCATCCCGGCGCGGTGGCGCTGTTCGTGGCGGGCTGCGGAGCCGATCAGAACCCGCTGCCACGCCGCAGCGTGGAACTCGCGGAAATGTATGGGCGAATCATGTCGATTGCCGTTTCCCAGGTCTTGTCCGGGAAAATGAAGCCCATTGGCGCGGAATTGAAAACAGCTTTTCAAACAGTGGATGTTCCCTTCGATACGCCGCCCTCCAGGGACGAGTGGCGGGAACGGGCCCGAAGCGCTGACTACGCAATTGCCGCCCATGCCAAACTTATGTTGGCCGAACTCGGCCGGACCGGAAAGCTGAGGACAAGTTACCCCTACCCAATCCAGTTGTTGCGGCTGGGCGGCGTTTTTACCTTGGTGGCGCTGGGAGGGGAGGCCGTGGTGGATTATTCACTACGCCTGCGCGCCGCCTACGGCTGGGACAACACCTGGATCGCTTCCTATTCCAATGATGTCTTCGCTTACATTCCCTCCCTTCGCGTCTGGAAAGAGGGAGGCTACGAGGCCGCGGACGCCATGATCCCTTTTGCCCTGCCGGGGCGATTTGCCCCCCAGGTGGAAGAAATCATCACCGGCAAAGTGGATGATATGATGCTAAGGATTTCGAAGTGACCTTTGTTTGTTTTTTTTTCATCACACTGATGCGCTCCGCCTCATGAAATGTCAAACTGGTGGTATCCATGGATGTTACAAAAATGATCGCTGAGTTGCGCTCACAACGAGATCAATTAGACGAGGCTATCTTAGCCCTTGAGCGGATGATTCGAGGCGCCGGAAAGCGCAGAGGGCGGCCCCCCAAGTGGCTGTCCGAGGTCAACGCGGAAGTACCGGTGAAGAGAGAACGAAAGAGAAAGCGCGCGGTTAGCGCCGAAGCCCGCAAGCGCATGGCGGAAGCCCAGCGCCGGAGATGGGAAACCGCCAGGAAGACAGAGGAAGGCGAAGCCGGCGCCTAGTGCCCGTCTTCATTTTCCCGCTGTGAGGCCTGCTTAGCCGCGGGCCTCGCGCAAGGCGCGGCTAAAATGCGAACCCGAGTTCCGCTTGGTATGTCCGGGGGCCGGCGAAGTGTGTCCCGGAAAACGTCGACAGGAAGTTATACAGTGACACGCTGTTTGTCAGGTTGGCTACGGTAAAGTTCAACGTCACCCGGAACCGTTCCCGCTGGTAAAGACTATCAGTCCCAAACCCGATGTCGAATAGATGGCGGGGAGCAATGCGCGGCGGGTTATGGTCGTCATCAGCGGAGCCGGGCGCGGGAATGTTCAGTCTCGTTGCGCCGTAATTTGACGAATCGCATGCCGTGATGGGCTGCCCAGGGGCCGCAAGCCGGCTTCCGCAGTAAAATCCGATGGCTGCCTGCTGCGCCCCGGTCAGTGCAAGCGCGTCCCCCAGGCTGTTCACCGCTCCGGCAACCATGCCGCTATCGTACCGCCACGTCCAGGCCACCCACCACCCGTTCTTTTTCCGCTGGTAGCGCAGATGAGTAGTCTGCTGGAACGCTTGATCGTGATCGATCCGGAAGACCCCGGTATCGAGCGGCGAATTGAATAACAGACCGCCGTTGGAAGGGCCGAAATAACGTGCGCGGGTGTGCCCGAGTGTCGTGAAGCCCTGGAAGCCGTGGAGGTCGGGAGTGCTGAAGCGCACCGCCACCCCGTCGATTTTCGATTTTCGCCACGAGATCGGGAACACGATCGGCGTGTTCAGAAGCGTGCCGAAATCAAATGCGTTGTCTGTAAATTTCCAGAAATAATCCGCATCCACCGTCAGCACTTTGTCGAACGCCTGCTGGATGCCTGTATTGAACTGATTCCGCCGCCCGGCCTGAATCGGCTCCGCTCCATACCCTCCGAATACGTTCTGAGCCAGGCCCCCCGAACCGGTCGAACTCGAAAGGATCAGGTTCTCGTTGTAGGGCGTCTCCAATGTTCGCGAATATGCGCCGCGCAGCACGGTCCCCGTACGCTTGATCAGATACGCTGCTCCGACTCGAGGCTGGGTGGAGGCCGCCGAACTGAGGCCGTTGTACCGGTCCACGCGCAATCCGGCGGTGAGGCTCAAGTGCCCCAGCGTAATGGCATCCTGCGCGAACCAGGCGAACTGGTTGACGTTCGCCCTCCCAGCGAAGCGGAACAGGGAACCGCCTCGGGTCAGGTCATACGGGATGAGACCGGGGTGCAGGTCCGGATTGGCCGCGAAACCGAGCGCCGCGCACGCTCCCGGGTTGGTGACCGACGGCAGATCCAGCGGGCCTCCGGAACCATTCACGCACACCGCGTTGAAACCGGAGGCAGTGATACCCAACCGCATAGCCTCATCAAGGCGGGTCTGCATGAGTTGGATGCCAGTCTTGAAATCGTGCCGTCCGCGCACCATGGCCACATCCGCTTTCAGGCCATAGTTGGTCAGGCGCCGCTGCTGCCCGATAGTGACCGGCGTATCGTCGTAGATGTCATTGCTCGGATAGTAATTCACCCGGTCCTGCCGGATGAATGCGTTGATCGAGAGCAGCGTGGTGGCGTTGAAAGTGTGTAGGTACGCCGGCGCTACATTGAAGGTGAATACCTTCTGGCGCTGATCCTGCAGCGGCTGATCATACGTGTTGGGAGTCTGAAACCAGTTCCGGGCGGCGAGCAGGTCCAGGTGGAACGTGTCACGGTCGCGGGGTTGCCAGTCCAGGCGGTCAAAAACCGTGCCGCTGTTACCCGCGGCATGGATGGGTCTGAATTCCGGCGTGTCGAGGAACCGCCCGGAACGCAAAGCATTGGCCACTAGAAAATTGCCGATTTTCGGACCTCCGATTCCGAAAGTAGCTTCTTCCCCCACCGTGCCGAAAGAGCCGTATTGCGCCCGGAAACTGCCTGTCGGCTTGGCGAGCCCCAATCCCGAACGGGTGGTGGCGTTTACCACCAGGCTGGTCTTGTCCCCGAATTCCGCGTTCGGCGAACCCGTGATCAATTCCATCGACTGGATGGCGTTCAGCGGTATCTGAGTGGAAAACTGCTTGCTCTGCTGGTCGCTGATAGGCTGGCCGTCAATCGAGAAGGTGGTTTGCGCGTGATCCCCCAGTGGGTGAAACAGGCCATTGGAGTCCGCCACTACTCCGGGCGTGCCGAGCGTCACCGCATCCGTCAGTCCGGACCCCGGTGATGTCGTGGGCAGCTTTGAATAGACCGACTGGTCCAGGTCATTGTGAGCGTAAGGGACATTCTCCACCATGTCCGCCGAACTTGCTTCCACGGTCACGGAAGTGCTCTCGCCGGCCAGGGGAAGCTTGATCTGCAGGGAAATGGGTACGTTGCCCCGGGTGACGACATCCTTCTCTACCGTACGGAACCCACTCATGGAAACTTGAAGATGGTATGGATTCGGAGGCACGTTGCCGAACTGAAACCTGCCATCCATCCCCGTCTTGGTCTGGCGCGTGTAGCTGGTGATCGGGTTGTGAATCTCCACCGACGCGCCCGCGACCACCGCGCCGCTCGGGTCGGTCACCGTCCCATGGATCGTGCCCGCGCTGCCCAGGGATTGAGCCCACGAAAGCGGTGAGCCCGCGGCAAGAAACACCAGCAGCGTCAGAGCGCAAAAACCATTCACACTAGCAGTATGGGCCCGCGAGGAAAAGCACCCGAGCAAAAAACCCTATCCGGGCCCGGTTTCCCCGTAAGCGGTCCTCAATAGGCGGTGAACGGGCGCTCCAGCTACAACAACCGCGGAGCCCGGCGGGCCGCTGCCTTGCGCTCCAACCGCGCCGCACGGTGCTCCAGTTCGGGCGTCTTCGACAGCCGCAAAGCCTCCCGCGCGAATTCGAGCGCCGTCACATAGTTCCGCTCCCGGTGCTCGTAGTACTTCGCCATCTCCTCCAGCGCTTGAACCCGGTGCGGATTCCGCGTCTGCGCCAGGTCCGCATACACCGCCAGAGCCGCGTCTTCCCGCCCCAGTTTACGTTCCATTTGGGCAATGTCCCACAGCGTGCGGAACAGGAGGCCGTCGGAAATGCGCCGTGTTAGCGCCTGCCGCATCCATGCGAGCGCCTCCTCGTGCCGTTCCGCCTTGCGCATCCACCGCGCCACCCCCACCATTTCCGCCCCGTGCGCCAACCGCGCCTCCGAAGGGTCGCGAAACGCGTAGGGAACAATCGCGGTCAGACAAGCGAGAGTTAGTATGTCGATGGCATTGTGGTGGAAGACGGGGACCAGCCGCGCGATCTCGCGTTTTCTCAGGTACTCGAAGTAGAGGTAAGGGATCAGTTCCCCGGGCACGTCCCCCTCGCGCTCCACCCCGAGAATCTGGGTTTCGAGTTCCATGAGGCGGCACGAATCGAACCTTAGTTTCCACAGCCGGCGCGCTCCGTGCAGCAGGTCCATATGCGCCATGCGCGTGAACGGAGGCTTCAGCCGCGAGAGACGGAAACGGGTCTCGAGCAGCGGCTGGTCGTAGGCCTTGCCATTGTAGGTAACCAGCACGTCGAAAGACTTCAGGTCCTCTTCCAGGGCATGCAGCGCGCTTGCCTCTTCGCCCGGTTCCCGCAGGAAATACTGCTTCAGCCGGAAACCCCGTTCCGTCACGTAGCCGAGTCCGATCAGAAATGCATAGGTGCCGGTGCCCCCGGCGAGCCCCGTGGTTTCCGTGTCGAGGTAGGCCCAGCGGTGGGGCGGGGAAGCCGGCACCGTGCCCTCGGAAACGGCCTCGAGCAGGTCATTCGGCAGTTCGGCGAGCGTGGAGATGTCGATGGAGCCATGCCGCCGGTGCCGCTCCCAGAACCGCGTTGTTTCGTAGTGCCGGCCGGCCGCTGTCTCCACCTCTCCTCCCGGTAGCCACTCCGCCACGTGATGGGGCTCGCGCATTTCAGGAGTTGCCGGAACCGATGCGTACTTGGCGTTGATGCGGGCGACGCGCTGGCGAAGCAAGTCGAGTTGGGAATCGAGGTCAGCCACAAGCCAATTCGCTTTTTCTTTGCCTAGCCTACCACAGCGCCCGATGCCGCGTCAGCCGCCGCCCGCACATCCCGCAACTGCGCGCTCCAGGGCGCGTATCCGCGCGCCGCCGAATACGAGTCTTCCTCGAAACTCACAACGGCGTCGATTCGCGCGCCCGGACGGAGTTCCTCCATCCGCCCGGCGAAATTCCACGCCTTCGGGAATAGCCACCTTCCCTCCCCTTTGAGTTTCAACCGGACGTGCTTCTCCTTCCACACCTCGGAGTGAATCACTTCCAGGTTTCGGATAACGAACGTAGGCTGTGGATTCCCCGCGCCGAAGGGGGCCAGCGAAAGAACTTCGGCGATGCTGTCGTCACTCACCTCGGAAAGCCTTAACAGGGCGTCCGCCTCGAGATGCGGACGGAAATCCTCCGGCGTCAGCCTTGCGGCGGCGTAGCGATTCAGCCGCTCGCGGAATTCCTTCAGCCTTGCCGCGTCCATGGCGAGCCCGGCCGCCATGCTGTGCCCCCCAAAACGCCGGAACAGATCCTTGATCGCATCGAGCGAGTCCAGCAGATGAAATGGCGGAATGCTCCGCCCGGATCCCTGCGCCTCTCCTTCTTCCTCCCCAAGGACGAACACCGGACGGCAGAAACGCTCCACCAGCCGGCTCGCGACAATTCCCAATACCCCGCGATGCCAGCCCCGGCCGCAGAATACGAGCGCCGCCTGGTCATCGGTGACCGGGGTCTGCTCGCACTCCTCCAGAATGGCCGCCACAATCTCCTGCTCGGTCTGCTGCCGCTCCGCATTGAGGCCGTGCAGCTTTTCCGCAATGGCGCGCGCCTGTCCCTCATCCGATGTCAGGAACAGGTTGATGATCTCTTCGGCGTGGGCCATGCGTCCGGCGGCGTTGATGCGCGGCGCAATCCGGAACGCCACCTGCCCGGCGGACGGCGCCTCGCCCTCGGGAAAGCCCGAGACACTCATCAATGCCCGCAATCCCGGATTGCGCAGATTCCGGAATCCCTCCAGACCGTGTTTTACGATAATCCGGTTCTCTCCCTGCAACGGCACAACATCGGCAACCGTGGCCAGCGCCACGATCTTGAGGAACGACTCTTCGATCCGCCGTATCCTCGCCCGCGGCCAATCGAGCGACGTCAATAACGCCTGCACCAGCTTGAACGTCACCCCGGCCCCGCACAGGTTCTTGTCCGGGTACGGGCAATCCGGGCGGTTTGGATTGAGAACAGCCAGCGCCGGCGGCAGTTCCTCTTCCGGAAGGTGATGATCCGTGATAATCACGTCCAACCCCAGCGAGGCGGCATGGCGCACCACCTCCGCCGCCCGAATGCCCGTATCCACGCTGATCACCAGCGAGACACCCTCGCGCGCTGCCTGGTCCATCACTTCCGTTCTCATCCCGTACCCGTCGCGCAGACGGTGCGGAATGTGGAACCGCGCCTTGCCCCCCGCCAACTCTATCGCCTTGGTCAGCGTCACCACCGAGCAGGTCCCGTCGACATCGTAATCGCCATAAAGGAGAACCATTTCCTGACGGAGTATGGCGAGCTTCAGACGTTCCGCCGCGGCATGCATCCCCGCGAGTTGATAGGGGTCCTGGAGGTCATCGAGCGTGGGCCGCAGGAAGCGGCGGGCGGATTCCGGCGAGTGGAATCCCCTTCGCACCAGAACTCGTGCCGCCGGAGCCTGGATCCGTAGATCTAGCGCCAGGCGCCGGACCTGTTCTTCATCAATCTCCGGAACAAGCCAGCGGGCCGGTTTGCGCATCAATTCCGCGAGAAGTAGCCGCCCTCCGTATCCTCGTCCTCTTCGTCATCGTCGAGGTCTCCCAAGGCCGTGGCGGAATCGATCTGGTCCATCAAATCGAGAAGTTCTTCATACCACTCGGTTCGCTGGTCATAAATGTAGAAGCGGTCCTGTATCTCAAATGCCAGTTCAATGGCGCAAGTGAACCCGTCGAACGACCGCAGTTCCTTCAGCCGGCGCTCCATGGCGCGCAGTTCTTCCCGGGGCAGGTCTGTGTCCTCCAGGCGTTCCATGGCGTCATCCACCATCTGCCGCTGAAACTTACGGTGGTTGAAGACGATCAGATGCACCTCGGCGCGTACGGCGCACTCGACAAACATCCGGTAGTCTGGTTCAAGGTCAATATCCCAGAAGACCAGTTTCTGTTCGTGCAACTCGTTCACGAATCCTTGAAAGATTGCAAGTCCCTTGGAGTGGAGGTATTCCGGAATTTCCGTTTTGAGTGTGTCGAGATTCGGTTTCATCAGCGCTTCGCCTGCACCAGGATGTCATATTGGGCCGCCAGTTCGCGAGCCGCGGGGGTCACGATAGTCTTGGGGCCGGTGTAGATTTTGCGGGACTCCTTCATCGCCGCGCGGACGTCGCTTTCGCACACGAAGTCAACAATCGGCAATGATGGAGGCGCGGCGGGAGGCTGCGGAGCCGCGGGAGGAGCAGCGACAGCAACCGCCGCGGTCCCGGCTTCCATGGCGGCGGGTTTCGGAAGCGCGCAGGAGCAGGTGGACGGCGCCGGGGCGGCCGGCTGACCGCGTGTTCCAAGGAAACGGCCGACAACGCTTGCCGCAATCGCCCGCGAATCGGTGCGTGGCGCTGTCGGCGGCGGCGCCGCCGTCGCGGGAGCCTGGGCTCCAACCGGCGTTTGCCCCAGTTTCCGGGCCAGATAGCGCTCCACCGCCGAAACCACCGCCGCCCGGTCCGGCATCGCCTCGGCGGCCCGCTGTGGAAAAGCTTCCTCCGGCGTACGAACCGCGTAAGCCACCCGCTTGATATTGTATAAATGCTGCGGTCCCACGTTGTCGGACGTGATATTGCCCGCAATAGCGCCGCACCCCAAGGTCATCGACGGCATCACGTTGGTCGTGATCCCGGTGGAGCCTTGCGGCGAAGACGTGTTCACCAACACCCGGAAGGCCGGCATGCGGAGTCCATATTCGAGCACCCGCGCATCGTCGTTCGAATGGATGACACAAGTGTGGCCGAGTCCGCCAAACCGCAGGATCGCTTCACAGGCGTCCAGGCACGCCGCGAAATCGTCCACGAAATACAGCGCCAGAACAGGCGACAGCTTCTCGGCCGATAGCGGATGCTGCTTTCCCACTCCGCGAATCTCCACCGCCAGAATGGCGCAGTCCTCCGGAACGGAGAATCCCGCCATTTGCGCGATCCGCCGCGGCGATTGCCCCACGCATTCCGCATTCACCACCAGTTTCTCGTTGAGCAGAACGCGCGCCAGGGCGCGGCCCTGCTCCTCCGTGCAAACGTAGGCTTTGCGGGCCTTCAACTCGCTCAGTATTCGCTCCCGCAGCGGTTTCACGGCCACTACTGTCTGTTCGCTCGAGCATACCGTGCCGTAGTCAAACGACTTGCCTTCGACGATCTTCCGGATCGATTCGGCGATGTCCGCCGATTCCTCCACGCACACAGGGACGTTGCCCGGCCCCACGCCGAACGCGGGCTTGCCGCTCGAATAGGCGGCGCGCACGATCCCGCTTCCCCCCGTGGACAGAATCACGCCCGTCCGCGGATGCCGCATCAGCGCATTGGTTCCCTCGATCGTTGCGTTGTTGATGCACTGAATCAGTTCCGGCGGCGCGCCGGCGGCAACCGAGGCGCGGTGCAGGACGTCAATGGTCGCGCAGGTGGACCCCTTGGCCCGCGGATGCGGGCTGAGCACAACGGCGTTCCCCGCCTTCAGCGCAACGATGGATTTGTAAATCGCCGTCGACGTGGGATTAGTTGTGGGGAGGATCGCCGCCACCACTCCCACTGGCTCGGCAATCTCAATCACCCGCTCCTCCGTGATCTCGCGCAGTATCCCGATGGTCTTCATGCCGCGGATGCGGCGCGGCAGCAGATCGGCGCACAGCAGGTTCTTGGCGACTTTGCCCTCGACGTTGCCGTAGCCCGTCTCCTCGACGGCCAGTTCGGCCAGGCGCCGCGCTTCCCCGCGCGCCGCCGCCGCCATCGATTCCACCACGGCGTCCACCTGTTCCTGCGTGAACTTGCGGTACTGCTGGAACGCAGCGTAGGCCCGTTCGACCTTCGTGCGGACCTCCTGTACCGATACCAGGTCCGGATCGTGCAACATGCGCTAAGCCCGCGAGCGGTTATCCGGCGGCCTTCTCGTTTTTTCTGGCGCCCGGCAGAATCTTCTCAACTTCCTCGTGCGGATTGGGGATGACGTGAACGGCAACCAGCTCCCCCACGCGGCGCGCCGCCGCGGCCCCGGCATCCGTGGCGGCCTTCACCGCCCCAACGTCGCCTCGAACCGTCACCGTCACGTAGCCTGCTCCAATGAACTCTTTCCCCGAGAGCACCACGTTGGCCGTCTTCACCATGGCGTCGGCCGCTTCAATTGCCCCCACCAGACCTCTTGTTTCGACCATGCCGAGTGCTTCCATGCCGTATCCCCTGTTTCTACCCGAAAGTGTGCGAATACTCACCCTAACACACGCATTTAGCCGTGCACAATGGGCTGGTTGCGCCGGTTCATTACGAAATAGATCACCGGCACCGTCATCCGCGACAGCAGCAGGCTCGCAATCTCGCCCGCCATCAGCGAAATCGCCAACCCCTGGAAAATCGGGTCGAACAGGATCACGCTCGAGCCCACCACCACGGCGGCCGCCGTCAGCATCATCGGCCGGAACCGCACCGCCCCGGCGTCGATCACCGCCTCGTCGAGCGGCATTCCCTCCTTCCGCCGCAGTTCGATGAAATCCACGAGAATGATCGAGTTGCGCACCACGATGCCCGCCCCGGCAATGAAGCCGATCATCGATGTCGCCGTGAAAAACGCATTCAGCATCCCATGGGCCGGCAGAATGCCCACCAGCGAAAACGGTATGGCCGTCATGATGAGCACTGGCGTCAGGAAGCTTTCAAACCACCCCACCACCAGCACGTAGATCAACACCAGCACCGCCGCGAACGCCAACCCCAGGTCCCGGAATACTTCGTACGTAATGTGCCATTCGCCGTCCCACTTCATCGCATAGCGTTTTTCGTCTACTGGCTGCCGCGCGGTCCACTGCTCGATCTGATATCCTTCCGGGATCTTCAGCGCGTCGATCTTCGGACCCATCGCGAGAATCGCGTATACCGGGCTCTCGATCGCCCCCGCCACGTCCGCCGTAACGTAGGTCACCGGCATCAGGTTCTTGTGATATATGCTCTTGTCTTCAATCACGCGCTCGGTGTGAATTAACTCGCGCAAAGCCACGCCCCGCACCCGCAGTTCCTTCAGACGGTTGAGGTCTGACCGCGAGGCTCTGTTCAACCGCACCTCGATCGGCACGTCCTCCTTCGAACTGGCATCATGCAGCAACCCCGCCGGTTCGCCCGCCGAGGCGATGCGCAGCATCCGCGCCACGTCTGCCTCCGTAATCCCGTTCAGCGCCGCCTTCTGCCGGTCTACCATGATGCGTTCCTTGGGTTGGTCGTCCTCGACATACCAGTCCACGTCCACCACCCCATCAATCGACTCCATGATGTTCCTGATGTCCCGCGCGATGCGGATGCGGCCTTCTTCCGCCGGGCCGTACACTTCGGCGACAAGGGTTTCGAGCACCGGCGGACCCGGCGGCACCTCCGCCACCTTGATGTTGGCGTGATATTGCTTCGCCACCGGCAGCAGCGCCACTCGCATCGTCTTGGCGATCTCGTGGCTCTGCCGTTTGCGCTCCGATTTGCCGAGCAGGTTCACCTGAATATCCGCCACGTTCGAGCCCGCGCGCAGATAATAGTGCCGCACCAGCCCGTTGAAGTTGAACGGCGAAGCCGTTCCCGCATACGTCTGTACGTTGATGACTTCCGGTTCCTTCAGCGCCACCTCCGCCAGGCGCCGCGCCACCTGCGCCGTCTCCTCGAGCGTTGTCCCCTCCGGCATGTCGATGATCACCTGAAATTCGCTCTTGTTGTCGAACGGCAGCATCTTCACCTTCACGAACTGGAAGTAGATCAGAGACATCGACCCCAGCAGCAGGAACACTACGCCGCCCAGAAACCCATATCTGTAAACGCCGTTATGCAGAAGGGCGCCCATGAACTTGCGATACATCCGTGTCGGCAGGTCCTCCTCGCCTTCGTGGTGATGCCCGCTGTTCCGCTTCAGGATCCGCACCGCGACATACGGCGTCACGATCAGCGCCACCAGCAGTGAAAACACCATGGCCGCGGAGGCGCCGACGGGAATCGGGCGCATGTAGGGTCCCATCAGCCCGCTTACAAACGCCATCGGCAGGATCGCCGCAATCACCGTCAGCGTGGCCAGGATGGTCGGATTGCCCACTTCATCCACCGCCTCCGACGCGATATCGAGCATGGGGCGCTCCGCCTGGTGCGGCATCCGCAAATGCCGCACGATATTTTCCACAATCACGATGGCGTCGTCCACCAGAATACCGATGGAAAAGATAAGAGCAAATAGCGTAATGCGGTTCAGCGTATAGCCGTACAGATAAAAAGTCGTCAGCGTCAGCGCCAGCGTCACCGGAATGGCCGCGAACACGATCAGCGATTCCCGCAGCCCCAGCGTCACCGCAATGAGAAGGCTCACCGAGATCACGGCGATCCCCATGTGAAGCAGCAGTTCGTTCGATTTCTCCGCCGCCGTCTCCCCGTAATTGCGCGTGACGGTGGCCTCGACACCCTCGGGAATCACAGAGCCCTTCAGACCTTCGATGCGATGCAGCACGCTCTCGGCAACGTCGATCGCATTTGTGCCCTTGCGCTTGGCGATCGCCAGCGTCACGGCGGGCTCGAATCCTCTACCTCCTCCCGCGTACTGCACATACTGCACCGGCTCCTCGCCGCCATCCACCACGTCCGCCACATCGCGCACGAACACCGGCTTGCCGTTCGCCACTCCCGCCACCACGTCCCGCACCTGCCCCGCGGTCCGCAGGTAAGCGCCGGCTTCGAGAATCACCTCGCGGTTCGCATTGTCATACTTGCCCGCCGGCAGCCGCTGGTTCGCCCCGCCGAGCGCCTGGTGCACCTGAAGCGCCGTCAGGGAATAAGTGGATAGCTTCGCCGGATCAAGCTGCACCCGGATCTGCCGCCGCTGCCCGCCAAGGATCTGGACCACGGAAACATCCGGCGTCTGTTTGATGGCGTCATGCACCTGCGCGGCCACCAGACGCAGTTGGTGATCGTTGTAACGCGTGCTATGCAGCGTCAGCGCGAGGATTGGAACATCGTCGATCGAGCGCGGCTTGATCAGCGGCTGTGTCGCCCCGGGCGGAATCAGGTCGAAGTTCGCAAACATCTTCTGGTTCAGCTTGACGATGCTCTTTTCCTCGTCCTCGCCCACCTTGAAGCGCACGATGGCAAGCGCGCCGCCGGGACTCGACGTCGAGTAAATGTATTCCACTCCCGGAATCTCCCACAGCAGCTTCTCCATCGGCTTGGTCACGCGCTCCTCCACTTCGCGCGCCGAAGCTCCCGGCATTCCCACGAACACGTCCACCATCGGCACAATGATCTGCGGCTCCTCCTCGCGCGGCAACCGGATCACGGAGAACACGCCGAGCAGCACCGAGGAGAGAATGAACAGCGGCGTCAGACGCGAATTAATAAAGGAGTGCGCCAGCCGCCCGGATACGCCGAGCTGTTTCATCGGCTCACCTCCACCGGCGCGCCGTCCGCCAGCGTGGGCGGAAGAGGATGAATATAGGCGTCACCCTCGGAAAGCCCGGAAAGTATCTGCACCAGGCCGCCGCGATGCTCCCCGGTCGTGACCAGCCGTCCCCGCGCATGGCGCTGATCCGCCACGAACACGAACTGCAACGATCCCTGCTGCCTCACCGCGGAGGCGGGTACCGCCAGCACCTTCGAAACGGCCCCTGGAAATCGTGCCCGTCCCGACATGCCGGACCGCAAATTTCCCTGGCCCGGTAGATCCAGCTTCACCGTCACCGAGCGCGTCGCCGGGTCCACGGACGGCACAATTTCCGCGATCGGCGCCTGCAGCGCGCGGTCCAGAGCCTCCAGTTCCACGTCCACCCGCTGCCCGCGCCGCAGCGACGGCAGCATCGATTCATCCACCGGAACCTCCAGCCGGTACGACCCCGCCTGCTCAATAATCAGCAGCGGCGCGCCCGGCGTGGCAAGATTGCCCGGCTCCACGCGCTTTTCGGTGACAACGCCCGAAAAGGGCGCGGTGATCTCCGAATATCCCCGCATGATCGACGCGTTCCGAACCCCCGCCGCCGCCTGCTCGATCTTCGCCTCGAGTTGCTTACGCCTGGAAACCGCCATATCGTGATTCGCCCGCGCCAGTTGCAGCCGCGCCTGCGCCTCATCGAACTCCTGATGAGAGATGGATTTTTTATCAAACAGGTCCTTCATCCGCTTGAAGGTGACCTCGGCCAGATCGAGCTGCGCTTTGGCCGCGCGGATCGCGCTCTCCACTTCCGCTTCCGCGCTACGCGCCTCCCGCTGCGCCTCCTCGGCCTGCCGTACAGTCGTGTCAAGGTCCTTCGAATCGAGGGTAATCAGCAACTGGCCCGCGCGCACCGAGTCTCCCTGGTTCACGCGTACCTCGCGCACGTAGGCCATGATCCGCGAGGATACGCTGCCGCTCACACGGGCGTGCACCGTGCCCACCGCTTCCCTCACCGTGGGCCATTCGCTTCCCTCCGCGGTCACCGTGGTCACGGCCATCGGCGTTGCCGCCGCCGTTTGTTTCTTCGCCGGCTCTTCACGGCCGCATCCAACAAGTGTCAAAGAAATGAGGAGAAACGCAGAAAATTTCATTGAAGGACCTCCGAATCGGGCGTCAGGGAGCCTGCGGCAAGTTCCAGCATCGCCGCCGCTACACGCTGGTCATGGATTGCCGCCAGCCGCCGGAAGCTGGCTTCGAGCTTGGCTACCTGGTTCCGCAACAGGTCGGTAACCGTGCTCAGCCCGCTCTCGTACCGGTTGCGGACAATCCGCAGGCTCTCATCGGCCTGCGCCACCGCCGCCTCGGCCACCTGCATTCGTTCCGTCGCCGATGTCACATCCGCATACGCCTTACGCACCTGCAACTGCAGCGCCGCGCTTACCTGCTGTTTCTGCGATTGCGAAATCGCAATCGCCTGCTCGGATTCCCGAATCCGCAACCGGTCCGTAAACCCATTGAACAGGTTCCACCGCAGAGTCACCCCCGCAAACCAGTTGCCTCCGCCTTGCGTGGCGAACTTCCCGCGGTCGGCTTCCAGGGCTCCACGGATGGAAACCTGCGGCAGATACGCGGCCCGCGCCAGCGTCGATTGCGTATGCGATAACTCCACCGCCAGGTCGGCCTGCTTCGCATCCGGCCGCTCCTGGGCCGCCTGCTTCTCATAGCTCTCCCGCCCCGTGGGAGCCGTCTTCAACGGCGCCAGCGGAGTCATGAGCCGGCGTGGCGTATCGAGCGGAGCCCCCAACACCTCGTTGAGCGCCGCCCGCGCCACGTCCAGTTCAGACCGCCCGCGAATCTGCTGCTCCTTCATCGCCGCCAGGTGCACCTTGATCGAAAGCACGTCCGCATCGGTGGACATTCCCGCCGCCCTCACTGACTCGGCCCGGTGCAGATCCGCCTCGGCCGACGCCACTGCCTCCGTGGCCACCTTCAGGCTCTCTTCCGCCAGCAGGACGCCGAAATAGGCGCGCGCGGCGCCTGCCGCCAGGTTCATCCGCACCAGCCGCTGCTCTTCACCTGTCAGCTTCCTCTGGAGTTGCGCCGACTCCACTTGCCGTCGCGTCTGCCCTCCGTCAAACACCGTCTGGTCGACGGAAAGCACCGATTGAAAATTGTTGATCGAGTCCGGGTTGTTCAACGTAGGAAGGTTGAAATTGGCCTCCGTGAACCGCCGTTGCATGAGGAGTCCGCTGAACACGAAGACCGGGTTGTTGCTTCGCTGGTACGACTCGCTGTAGTTCACCTTCGGCATATAGCCCCCGCGAGCCGCCTCGATGCGCATTCCCGCCGCCGCCATGCGCGCATTTTCCGCTTTCACGGAAGGATGCTGCGTTTGGGCCAGCCGGGCCGCCTCCTTCAGAGACAGCCCGTCCTCTCCCAGACACAGGGCAGGCAGAATGAGCACGATGCGCCACATCATGAGTGGACACCCAGCTTGCGGAGGATGGTCATCATCGGGCACCAGTTCGTAAACGCGGACTGAAACATGTTCAGTCCCACGAATGCCGTAAACAGGTACCACCCGGGATGAACCCAGTAACCTAGAGCGAGGCTGGCCATGACGAAGGCGCCCGCGATCATTCGCAGGTATCGGTCAACGTTCATTGCGGATCTCCTTTCATGAGGCAAGATGCACCTTCTGCGCGGCAGGTGACAGCCGCTTGCTACGATCAAAGAGAATACTATGGCTGGAAACCTGGAAGCGCCCATCGGGCCGCTCCGTCCGCAAAGCCAGGATGGCGCGGTGGAGTCCGCGGCCCCGCGGCCTGCTCCTAATAAGGAGGTCGAACTCGCCCGCCGCCTCATCGCCGGCGACGAGTCCGCCTTCGAGCCCTTTGTCTCCGCCTTCCAGACAAAGCTGTTTCAGTATACCTACCTCACCTGCGGTCAGCGTGAGGATGCCGAAGAAGTGGCCCAGGAGACTCTCCTCAAGGTCTTTGAAAACCTCGCCCAACTCCGCGAGCCCGAGAAAGTCCGCCCGTGGGTCTTCCGCATCGCCCGCAATGTCTGTTACATGAAACGCCGCAAAAGCATCTATGCGCCTGAGGAGGAGATTTCGCTCGACCAGTTGATGCCGTCCTTCAAAGATGACGGCGGAGGCAGGCGCATCGAAATCGCCGACTGGAAAGGTTTGCCGGATACTCTGGCAATGAAAGGCGAATTGCGCGACATGCTGCGTGAGGCGATTGGCGATCTTCCGGATCTCTACAGGAATACCCTGCTGCTGCGGGACGTCGAAGAACTGTCCACGGAGGAAACCGCGGAGGTTCTCGGTGTAAGCGCGGACGTGGTGAAAACCCGGCTCCACCGCGCGCGCCTCATGCTCCGCCAGAGGCTGGATGCGCAACTGCTCGCCGGGGTAAGGCCATGACAAAGCTGGAATGCAAGGAGATCTTTGAAAAGCTGTCGGAATATCTCGACCGCCAGTTGCCCCCGGATATGTGCGATCAGATTGACGCTCACATCGGCGCCTGTCCCCCTTGCGTGCAGTTTGTCGAAAGCCTGCGGAAAACCATGGAGTTGTGCAAGGACCTCAAAGAAGAAGAAAAACCGGCCCCCTTGCGCCACCACGCTCTTTCCAATTTGCGCTCGGCATATCAGAAATTTAGCCGGGAGCGGAACGCGGAAAAAGGGGTCCTAAAAAACGGGAGTGAGGCTTAGCCTTTGCGGGCTATCCGCTCGCGGGCTCCGGAAATATGATGATCAAAGTGATGATCCGCGGCTTCTGCGCACTCTGTGTGGCAATTCTATTCTTATCTGCTATTGGCTGCAATGAACAAACTGAGGCGCACAGTAGTCCCCAGCCCAAACCCCCCGCCGCAAAACCCGGCGAAGTCACCCTGCCCGCTGACTCTCCGAAGCTTCAGGAGATTCGTGTAGCCGAGGTCAAACTCGCCGAGGTCCCCACCGACGAAGTGGTGGCCCCCGGTAAGATCGAAGTCAATCCGAACCGCGTTTCACGAGTCGTCCTGCCCGTGCCGGGACGCGTCACGAAAGTCCTCGCGCGTCTCGGCGACGCTGTCACAGAAGATCAACCGCTGCTCGAAGTGGAGAGCCCCGATGCCGACGCAGCAATGTCGGCGCACCTCCAGGCCTCCGCCGCCGTCACCCAGGCCAAGGCCAATCTGCTCAAATCCCAGGCCGATCTCGACCGTATCCGTGACCTCTACGCCCACCAGGCCGTTGCCCAAAAAGAAGTCCTCAACGCGGAAAACGCCCGCACCCAGACGGTCACCGCCCTCGATCAGGCCGAAGCCGCCACCCAGCAGGCCCTGCGCCGCCTCGAGATTCTCGGGCTGAAACCCGGCAACTTCGGCCAGCACGTCATTGTCCGCGCCCCCATCGCCGGCAAGATCCTCGAAGTCAACGTCGCTCCCGGTGAATTTCGCAACGACACCAGCCAGGCGCTCATGACCATCGCCGACCTCCGCACCGTCTGGGTCGCCTCCGACGTGCCCGAAACCTCCATTCGCTTCATCCAGGTCGGCGAGCGGCTCGAGATCGAATTGGCCGCCTACCCCAACGAAAAGTTCATCGCGCGCGTCAAACAGATCGCCGATGTGATGGATCCGCAAACGCGGACGGTCAAAGTCCGCGCCGAGGTGGACAACTCGAGCGGCAGGCTCCGCCCGGAGATGTTTGGCCGCATCCGCCACGTCGAGAGCGTGGTCCAGAGGCCTGTAGTGCCCTCTGGGGCCGTTATCCAGGGAGACGGGCAGAACGTGGTCTATGTGCGGCTCAGCCCGGGCGTTTTCCGCATGACCCCGGTTCGTGTCGGAAACCCCGTTGACGGCAATCTTCCTGTTCTCGATGGGCTGCGGGCCGGCCAGTTCGTGGTGGTCGATGGCGTGATGCTGCTGAAAGGGCTCTGACGGTTTGACTGCGTTACTTCTGCGCTTCGCTCTGCGCCAGCGCTTCATCACGATTCTGCTCGCGCTTTCCTTGATCGGATTGGGAATCTGGGCCTTTCTCCAACTTAAAATCGAGGCCTACCCCGACATTTCCGACACACAGGCGGTGGTGGTCACGCTCTTTCCAGGCCGCGCCTCCGAAGAGGTGGAACAGCAGGTCACCGTCCCCATCGAACGCGCCCTCAACGCCGTTCCCAACGTCATCGCCCGCCGCTCCCGCACAATCTTCGGGCTCTCCGTGGTCGAGTTAACCTTTTCCTTCGGCACCGACGACTACTTCGCCCGCCAGGTGGTGCTCGAAAAACTCCGTGACGCCGATCTGCCCGCCGGCGTGACCCCATCCCTCGGACCCCTTTCCACCCCCATCGGCGAACTCTACCGCTACGTCCTTGAAG
>JAIXKK010000218.1 GCA_026954325.1 Bryobacterales bacterium
AATTGGGTGAAATCGGCATAGCGCCTCGGATTGCCCGCGATGCCGGCGAAGTGCGTAGGTATGAAGATGGCGTAGACCCCAAGAAAGGTGCAGTAGAAATGGATCTTCCCGAGTGATTCGCTCATCATGCGGCCGGTTACCTTGGGGAACCAGTAGAAGGTGGCGGCGAAGATGCCGAAGATGCTGGCGACACCCATGATCATGTGGAAATGACCCACCACGAAATAGGTGTCGTGGAAGTAGAGATCGAGGGCGGGTTGGCCGAGGAAGAGTCCGGTCAATCCGCCGGAAACGAATACCGATACGAAGCCGAGCGCGAACAGCATGGCGGTGGTCAAACGGAGTTGTCCGCCCCAGATGGTGGCCAGCCAGTTAAAGGTCTTGATGGCCGAAGGGACGCCGATGGCGAGCGTGAGAACGGAAAACGCGATGGCCGAGTAAGGACTCATGCCGCTGATGAACATGTGGTGTCCCCATACGAGGAAACCAAGCAGCGCGATGGCCATCATGGCATACGCCATTGCCTTGTAGCCGAACACGGGCTTGCGGGAGAACACGGAAAGGACGGTCGAGACCAGGCCCATCCCCGGAAGGATGGCGATATACACCTCGGGATGCCCGAAGAACCAGAACAGATGCTGCCAGAGGAGCGGGGATCCGCCCGAGTTGTTCAGGACGCGGTCATTGATGACGAGACCGGCGGGCAGGAAAAAACTGGTTCCGCCGAGGCGGTCGAGAAGCAGAAGAACGCCCGCCGTCAGCAGCACGGCGAAAGCGAACAGGCTGATGACCGCCGTGACGAACCACCCCCAGCAAGTGAGCGGCATACGCATCAGCGACATTCCCTTGGCGCGCATTTCGAGGATGGTGGTGAGGAAGTTGATGGCGCCCATGAGCGAGGCGACACAGAACAGCGCGATACTGATGATCCAGAGATCCATCCCGGTCCCCATGCCGGGGCCGGCAATGGCTCCGGTGGCGCTGAGGGGAGGGTAAGCGGTCCATCCTCCGAGCGGCGCGCCGCCGTCGACGAAGAATGCCGAACAGAGGACCACGAAGGAGAGAAGCGTGGTCCAGAAGGACAGCAGGTTGAGCACCGGGAACGCCATGTCCGGCGCGCCGATCTGGAGCGGCAGAAAATAGTTTCCGAAGCCGCTCTGCGGCGCCGTGGTCAACACGAAGAACACCATGATGGTGCCGTGCATGGTCATGAGCGAGAGATACAGTTCCGGCGTCATGATGCCGTCCGGAGCGCCGTTGGGCCACAAGAGTTGGAAGAGATGCTGCTTTGCGCCGGGATAGACGAGGTGATAGCGCATGAGCGCCGAGAGCGCCATGCCCAGGAGCACGCTGAACAGCGCGAGCAGGTAATATTGGATGCCGATGACCTTGTGGTCCGTGCTGAAGACATAGCGCCGCAGGAATCCGCCGGGCGGCGCGTGGACCTTGGCTTCGGTGGGATTCGTCATACGCTATTTCCGCGCCTCCTGCCGCCGCAGCCAGGCATCGAACTGATCGGGCGGCATCACGATCAACACGCCGCGCATCTGGTGGTGCCCCAGGCCGCACAATTCGGAGCAGGCGATCTCATATTCGCCCGGCTTGTCCGCTTCAATCTTGAGAGGGATTTCCATGCCCGGCACGAGGTCCTGTTTGAGGCGCAGTTCGCGCACGAAAAAGCTGTGGATGACGTCGCGCGAATGGAGCCGCAAGAGCACGGGCTTGCCGGCGGGGATGCGGAGCGCGCTGCTCACCACATCATCCTTGCCCGCGGGATCGCGGTCATCAATGCCGAACGGGTTTCCGGCCGCGTCATTGACAAAGCGGACGTTGGTTTTTCCGTAGCGGCCGTCCGGGCCGGGGTAGCGTACGTTCCAGGCGAACTGCTGCCCCAGGAGTTCGACCGTCATCGCAGTGGGAGAGAGCAATTCGAGGTGGACGCGCGACCAGAGGGCGGCGCTCGGTACGGAAGCGCCCGCGAACAACGCCAGCGTGACCACGGTCCAAATCACCTCGAGCCGGTTGCTGCCTTCCGTGTACCGCACCCGCCGGCCCTGATTGCGAAACCGCCAGATGAACCACCCGAGGGCTACCTGCGCAAGAAGGAAAATGGCCCCTGCCACGACAATGTTCAGCGAAAAGTAGGAATCGAAGTTCGCGGCATAGGTGTTAATGGGCGGAGGGAACCACCAGCGCTTCACCGCGAACGAGGCAGCCACCACGGCGGCCGTCAACCAGATGAGTCCCGCAAACAGCATGATTATTGGGTTTTCGGCGTCCCTTCGAGGCCCAATTCCGCCGCCCGCGCGCGCATGGCGTCAATGCAAAAGGCGATGTGTTCGTCGAGGTCAACGCCGAGTTCCCGCGCGCCGGCGGTAATGTCGGCGCGATTCACGGCGCGGGCGAACGCCTTGTCCTTCATCTTTTTTCGCACGCTGGGAACATCCACTTCGTGGATACTCCTTCCAGGTTTCACATACGACACAGCGGTGAGAAACCCGGCCAGCTCATCGCAGGCAAAGAGCGTCTTCTCGAGGAGAGAGACCCGGGGCACTCCCGTGAAATCGGCGTGAGAGAGAATCGCGCGGCGGATGTCTTCCGGCACTCCGCGTCCGGCCAGAATGGGCTCTCCCTTGGTGGGGTGATCCGGAAGTTGCGGGTGGATCTCCCAGTCAAAATCGTGCAACAGGGCGGTGATGCTCCATTGCTGCTCGTCGCCGCCGTACTTGCGCGCGTAGGCCGCCACGCAGGCTTCCACGGCGAGCGCGTGGCGGCGCAGTCCGTCCGTCCGCACGAATTCGCAGAGAATCTCCCAAGCCTGTTGACGGTCCATACCCAGACTTTACAGCTTACCAGCCTTTCCGGCCTTCATTGCTCATGTGCCGCCGTGTGCTCCAATGGTTTTCGAATGCCGCAGAATTTTCAACAGACCATCAGTCCCGTTGACGGCTCCGTGTACGCGGAGAGAGCGCTCGCCTCGTCCGGGGAAATTGACGCCGCCCTCGGCCGGGCCGTGGAGGCGCAGCGGAAGTGGAGGCGCGTCCCGATGGACGTCCGCGCCGGCATCTGCCGCCGCATGACGGCTTATATGGTGGAGCACAGCGAGGAGATCGGCGAAGAACTCACCTGGCAGATGGGCCGCCCCATTGCTTATTCGCCGATGGAGATCCGGCGCGGCTTTGCCGAGCGGGCCGCCTACATGACGGACATCGCCGCCGCCGCGCTTGCCGATATCGAAACGGAACCCAAGGAGAATTTCCGGCGGTTCATCCGGCGCGAGCCGCTTGGCGTGGTGCTGGCGCTTTCGCCCTGGAACTACCCCTATCTGACCTCGGTGAACGCGATTGTTCCCGCACTGCTGGCGGGCAATTCCGTGGTATTGAAGATGGCTCCGCAAACGGCGCTGGTTGCCGAGCGGTGGGCGCAGGCATTTGCGGCGGCCGATCTGCCCGCCGGCGTGTTTCAGTTCCTGCACATCAATCACGACCAGGTAGCAGATGTCATCCGGGACCCGCGCATCGCCTTCGTTGCGTTCACCGGTTCGGTGGCGGGCGGCCATGCCGTTCAGCAAGCGGCTTCAGGACGCTTTCTTGCCGCCGGCCTCGAACTTGGAGGCAAGGATCCTGCTTATGTCCGCGCGGATGCTCCGCTCGAAGCCGCCATCGACAACCTTGTGGATGGGGCATTCTTCAATTCCGGGCAATCCTGCTGCGCGGTGGAGCGGATCTATGTGCACGAGGCGGTTTACGAGCCGTTTGTCGAGGGATTCGTGGCACTCGCCCGCGGATACCGCCTGGGGAATCCGCTCGATCGCGAAACGACGTTAGGCCCCATGGTTTCCACGCAAGCGGCGGACAAGGTACGCAGCCACATCGAGGACGCGGTAGCCCGCGGCGCCAGGGCGCTGATTGACGCGAAGGAATTCGGCGCCCATCGCCCCGGCACGCCCTACCTCGCGCCCCAGGTGCTGGTGAACGTCGACCATTCGATGCTGGTGATGCGCGAGGAGACGTTCGGCCCCGTTGCCGGGCTGATGAAGGTGAAGGACGACGCGGAAGCCATCCGGCTGATGAACGACAGCGCCTACGGTCTCACTGCTTCGATCTGGACAGAGGACGCGGATGCCGCGCTGGCGATCGGGAACGAGGTGGAGACCGGAACCTGTTTCCTGAACCGCTGCGACTACCTGGATCCGGCGCTCGCCTGGACGGGGGTGAAGGATTCCGGACGCGGCTGCACGCTCTCGCGGCTCGGCTTCGAGTCTTTTGTACGTCCGAAGTCCTTCCACTTCCGTCTGCGGCTCGCCTGATGAAGGTTTGGGTCCGCGGGCGCATCATGATAAAGTCAGTCTTCGGAAAGGAGGACGAAAAGTCCAGATGAGTTCCAAACGATGGTGGGTGGTGTGTCTGTTGAGCCTGGGAATGGTGATTGCCTATTCCGATCGCGTAAACCTCACCATCGCGCTGCCCGAAATGGTGCAGGGCATCCAGATGGACAAGGCCGAACAAGGCCTTGCGTTGTCGGCCTTTTTCTGGACATACACGATTTTCCAGATCCCGGCGGGGATGCTGGTAGACCGTTTCGGCGTGCGGTTGTTATACACCGCCGGTTTTCTACTGTGGAGCGCGGCATCGGCGGCCACAATGTTCACGCGCGGGTTGGTGGATCTGGTGGCCTTGCGGCTGCTGGTGGGGACGGGTGAATCGGTGGTGACGTCGTCCAGCTTGTACTACATCCGCAAGCACTTTCAGGAAAAGGAGCGCGGGTTCGCCGTGGGGCTGTACATGACCGGGACGAAACTCGGGCCGGCGGTCGGTTTGCCGATGGCCGCGCTGCTGATCCATCATGTGGGCTGGCAGGCGATGTTCGGTCTGCTCGGCCTGGGGAGCCTGCTGTGGCTGATCCCCTGGCTGCTGTGGGTGCGCCGAAGCGATCCGGCAGCGAAGGGCATGGTGGTTGCCGCGAAGGCGGACCCCAATGAGCGGACGGGCTTGCTGGATGCGCTGAGGAGCCCGTTGATGTGGGGAGTGATCATCGGCACCTACTGCTATATGTATTTCGTGTATTACTGCATGACCTGGATGCCGCGGTACTTCCAGGAGCAGCACGGCATGTCGCTGGAAAAGACCAGTTGGTTCAGCGGCATGTCTTTTGGGGGCATGGCGCTGGTGGCGGCGGTTTCGGGGTGGTGGGCGGACAAGCTGATCGCCAGGGGCGGGGATCCGGTGCGTGTGCGCAAGGCATTCACGATCGCCGGATTCGTGATTGCCTCGACGCAAACCATCAGCGTCTATACGCACTCGGAAACGCTGATGATCTTCTTTACGGTTGCCTCCCTGTGCGGACTGGGGCTGGCGACGGCGAACTACTGGGCGCTCACGCAGACATTGCTGCCGGGAGCGCTTCCGGTGGCTATTCAGAACACGGCGGCGAACCTGGCGGGCGTGGTGGCGCCGTGGCTCAGCGGATGGCTGATCAAGCAGACCGGCAGTTTTGACGCGCCTATCAAGACCATCGGGTTCTGGCTGGTGCTTGGGGTGGCGGCTTATGGATTCCTTGTGCAGCGCAAGTTCGCGCCGCGGACGGCGATGGCGGCAGGAGGGGCTCCGCAAGCGGCCGGCGCGGTGGCTTCTCCCGGCGCAAAGAGGTAGGTGGGACTTGCGGCCTGTGGTATATTGAAACTGTCCGCCCTCACGAGTGGGCCTGTGGCGCAGTTGGGAGCGCGCTTCCATGGCATGGAAGAGGTCGACGGTTCGAACCCGTCCAGGTCCACCAGACAACTAAAAATAAAGAACTTAACTTGATCAACGACAACCTTAGGATTGGAGTTTGATCTCTTCCATGAAAGTTCTCTATGAGCAGTTCATCCGGGAACGACAGTATCTTCTGAACGTCTCTGCGAAAACGGTGCAGGGCCTATCACTGGGCCTGGGAGGCGTTTGAACCTGCGCCGAAAGGCAAGGCCACGGTGAGTAAACCTGACGTGCTTCTGCGTGTCGCTGAACTCCGTGAGGAAGGCTTGCGTAATGGCGGCGACGTCTACCGACTACAGCGCATCCTTGATTTTATTGTGGCCGGTGACGACGATCAGACCATCTACTCCTTCACTGGCGCGTCTCCGGAAGCCATTCTGAATCCGGAGATCCCCGAAGACCACAAGATCATTCTGAAACAAAGCTATCGCGTCCCCCGCGCCGTTCATGGCGCGGGGGACGCGCTGATCCGCCAGGTGGGCAAACGCCAGGAAAAGGAGTACCTGCCGCGCGCCGCCGACGGATTGTGCGCTGCCGGATCGGGCACGTGGGAGACGCCGGAGTACGGCCTGCTCAAGACGGCGGTAGAACATCTCGTGCGAGGCCGTAGCGTGATGTTCCTCGCGGCCTGTTCCTACATGCTTCGGCCCATCATTCAGGTGCTTCGAAAGAACGCGATCCCGTTTCACAACCCGTACCGGCGCAACAACGGCTTTTGGAATCCACTGCGCCTGGGGCGGCGCGACTCTACCGCCAACCGCGTCCTGGCGCTGCTCGTGGCGCATCCGGATTTCGGCGAAGGCCACCGGAAGTGGACTGCCGGAGACTTCGTGCTGTGGGCCGAATGGTTGACCGCGAAAGGAATCATGAAGCACGGATCGAAAACCCACCTTCGCAACAGGGATGCATCGCAGCCGCTTTCCATCGCCGATCTCGACGCCATCTTCGAAACGGCGGCGCTCGAATCGCTGCTGGCCTGCTTCGACGGCGATCACCGCGCGCTGCTCCGGTGGTGGCGCATGCGCGTGAAGTGCGCGATGCAGAATCGCATTCAATTCCCGGCCGACATCGCGCACGTGCACGGGCCGCGAGCCTTGATGGAACGTCCACAGGTCATCGTCGGCACGATCCACTCGGTCAAGGGCGGCGAGGCCGATGTCGTCATTCTGTCCCGGATCTGAGCCAGGCCGGCGATGCCTCCTACCAGCGCTATGACTCACCGAGAGACTCGGTGATTCGCCAGTTCTACGTCGGCATGACGCGCGCCCGCGAGGCGCTTTACATCGCTGGCCGCGCCAGCACCATGGTGGCCCATCTGGTCGCGGAACCCATTGACACGATTGGACTTGAACGATATGCACGAGGAAGGTACCCTTCATTCCCTGACGGGAGGTTTGAAGGCGAAAGTGCGCGTGCAGCACCCGAAAATCCTGGAGGCGAAGTTCCGCGAGGGCTGGAAATGGTTCTTTCGCTACTACGCCGATTGTGTCCAGGCAGACGGCTCCGTCAAGACCGTTCGCAAGAAGCAGGCAGTTGGCTTCAGCCGCGGCGACGACAAGATCACGAAAAAAGAAGCCGAGGTCGAACGCGACAAGTTCCTCGCGAAGCTGAACGCACCAACCGTCGAGGGCACCGTCGAGAAGGCCGCCGAGGCTGGCGTTGCGCTGATCCGCGAGGTGGCGCGCATGTTTGAGGAAGGCTACCTCAGCCGGGAGCGGCAGCCGGCCAGGGCCACGCGCGACAAGTACCGGCATCTTCTCAACAACTACATCGTTCCCAAGTGGGGCGCGTTCCGTCTCAACCAACTCCGGCCGCAGGCCGTCGAAGACTGGCTCCACTCGTCGTTCGATTCCTGGTGGACCATGTACTCGGTTCGCGCCACGTTGAGCCAGCTTTACTACTATGCCGAAGGCCACGGGCTTTGGGAGGAGGGCCGCCGCAGCCCGGCAAGCAAGGCAAAGCTCGGCCGCAAGCGGTATTCGAACGAGCGGCGAATCCTGAGCTTCCAAGAGACCGCCCGTGTGCTCGCGCGTATGAACCCCGAGGAGCGCCTGGTGATCGAGTTGTGCATCGCCACCGGTGTTCGGATCTCGGAGGCGCTCGGCCTGCAATGGAAACACGTGAATCTGGACGCCGCCACCATCCGCATTGAACAGCGCGTATGGCACCAGGAGGTTGGGCCACCGAAGACGGAGGCGAGCCGCCGCGTCCTCGGGCTCGGCGATCTTGCCGGCCGTCTCCGCGAAGAGGCAACGCGCAGAGGCGTGACGCCGGAGGACTGGGTGTTTTCGCAAAAGCATGCTTCGTGGCGGCCGATGTGGGACTCGACCGTGCGCGAAGCGTTGCACGAAGCGGCCAGAGCCGAAGGTTGCGACTTCCGCGGCCTGGGCGCCCACACCTTCCGCCGGGCCAACATCACGTGGCGCCAGGAGGTCGGCGGCAGCGCGATCGAAGCGTCAAAAATCGCCGGGCATTGCAGCCTAGAGATGACGAGCCACTACACCTTCGTCGCGCCGGAACGCCAGAGCGAACTCACTCGGCGTATCCAACAGAAGCTGGCAGCAGCCGCCAGGCTGGAGGAACAGCCGGCGTCCGAAGTTCCGCCCTCCGTGCCGCCCGCGCCGGAAGCCCCACCAATCCTGGCCGATACCAATCCGGTCACTCAGGTCATTCAATAGCGCCGTCGCCGGCTTCAGTTCCCGCTATCGAATACTCAAAGTCGCCACTGCCATCCGGAGGGCGGTCATCGAATCGGCTCTGTTCCCTCTGCCAAGATCGCCAGGTAGGCGTCGTACACGAAAATTCTGTGGCGCTGCCGGCCGGTAGCCTCCCGCAACATGCCCAGTTTCTGCATATGCTCGAGCGATTTTGCGACGGTGGGTGTGGAGATGCCAATCTCTTTCGCCGCGGCAGGAATCGATACGATGGGATTTCGCCGCATGTGCTCGAACACACGCAGTACTGAAGCAGCGGGCCGCCCCAACGCCTCGATCTTGCGACGGTGGTCTTCAAACACGGCCAGGATCCGGCGCGCGGCGGCGGCCGCCTGCTCCGAAGTGTCCCGCACGCCGGTAAGAAAGAAATCGAGCCAGGCCTCCCACTCACCCTTGGTCCGCACGCGGTTCAGGAGCTCGTAGTACGCCGTTCGGTTCTGTTTGAAGTACAGGCTGAGATAGAGAATCGGTTCCCGCAAAACGTCGGCAGCGCACAACAGAAAGGTGATTAGAAGCCGGCCGAGCCGGCCGTTGCCGTCGAGGAACGGGTGGATCGTCTCAAACTGAACATGCGCCAGACCCGCCTTGACCAGCAGCGGGATGCCAGGATAATCCTGGTGCAGGAACTTCTCAAAATCGTCCATGCAATCGAGAACCAACTCTGGTGGGGGCGGAACGAATGTGGCGGTCCCCGGGCGAGTGCCGCCAATCCAGTTTTGGCTTGTTCGGAATTCGCCCGGCTGTTTCTCACAGCCCCGGCCCTTCGACAAAAGGACCTGATGAATCTCACGAATCAGACGAAGGGAGAGTGGGAACCCGCCGCGGAGCCGATCGAGACCGTGGTTCAACGCAGCAACATAGTTCGAGACTTCCTGGACATCGGCCAGCGGAACACCCGGCGCCTCGTCGTTCTCGAACAGGAGCAGGTCTGAAAGCGACGACTGGGTACCCTCGATCTGAGACGACAGCACGGCCTCTTTGCGCACGTAGGTGTAGAGGAGCAGATGGAGGTCAGGCAGGACCGAGGCAAGGCCGTCGAGCCGGCCGAGAGATTGATTGGCTTGTTCGAGCAGATGCTGCAGCGGCTCCAGACTTACGGCTGGCTTTGGGGGCAGTGGAGGCGGCACAAACGCCTTAACAGTTTCATCGCCGTAGCTCTTCTGGATGTACCGGCCTAGTCTCGGGTTCGTCGTCGCGGACATAAAATCTTTTCGTTACCGTTTGCCTAACGAAAGGATATGCCATTTTCGTTTCGTTAACCAGGGGCTCGGGGATGTGCCGGTGATAGGGGGCCGATTCGCATGCATAGGGAAAACTCTTGTCTTCGTCTCGCGTATCGCAAAACGGAGAGGACATCACAATGGCGGATACGACCGCGCGCGTGCGCGTAAAAGCACGTGAGATGCCAGCCCGGTTCAATGTGAATATCGCCCGAAAACCGGGTCCAATCTGTGTCGAAACCCGAAAAGATTCGCCAACTGGGACCAAACTGGGACTAAATCACAACGCACTAAGTCTTTTGTTTTCAGTAAACGATGCTTGTATGTGATTGAAATGTCCTGGATGGCATGGAAGAGGTCGACGGTTCGAACCCGTCCAGGTCCACCAGACAACTAACAATAAAGAACTTAACTTGATCAACGACAACCTTGGGATTGGAGTTTGATCTCTTCCATGAAAGTTCTCTATGAGCAGTTCATCCGGGAACGACAGTATCTTCTGAACGTCTCTGCGAAAACGGTGCAGGGCCTATCACTGGGCCTGGGAGGCGTTTGAACCTGCGCCGAAAGGCAAGGCCACGGTGAGTAAACCTGACGTGCTTCTGCGTGTCGCTGAACTCCGTGAGGAAGGCTTGCGTAATGGCGGCGACGTCTACCGACTACAGCGCATCCTTGATCACGCCAAGCTCGACAGGACCCGGCGCTACGTAAACCTGCAAACCGAGGATCTCCAAGCGGTACACAAGAAGCTATCGTTGCTGGCGCAGACCACACGCTAGACCCCGGGGTAATAGCGCCAGCTTCGGACCGCCCGGTGCACTGACCGCTCTCCGGCAACCGACACTTGCAGCGCTACCTTGAGGTCCAATCACAATACCATCATGCAAGAGCGCACCCTCGTTCGCGTAAACTTGCATTTGGGGCCCCCTGGTCCGTCAGCATGAAAGGTGTCCCCTTGGAGACTGCTCGTATGGCGTTGACCGGCCACATCATCGTTGATTGATCCGAAGATCCTGACCGGGAAGCCGGTCGTGCGCGGCACGCGCATCTCGGTCGAACTGGTGGTGGAGTTGCCCGCCCCGGGGTGGAGCCACGAGCAGATTCTGGCGAGCTACCCGCACTTGTCCGAAAAGGACATCCGGGTCTGCCTCGCCTATGCCAGTGAACTCCTGCGCGAAGAGAAGGTCTACCCGCTCAAGACCGCATGAGATTCCTGGCCGGCGAGAATTTTCCGCGGCCGGCTTTGGAGGCGCTGCGAAAGGCGGGTTGGGACGTGTTCTCGATCGCCGAAAAATGCCCCGGCATTTCCGATGATGAGGTGATTGCCCTCTCCGGATCACTCCCGAATCGCCGCGGGATGCCGCCGAGGTCGCATTGGCGTTGGTCGACTCCCAACCGGATCTTGCCGGGACTTTCTGCGCCGACACGCGTGATCGGATTCGGGTTCGTCGGATGGGCCAGCCCGGCGATTAAGGGACGTCTGCTATATAAGGGAACCCTTTTCCTCCTGGACGAGGAATTCGCAAGGCGAGTGCGACCGTGCGCGGAGCGCCTTGTGGTCCAGGTGCGTGGACCTCAACGACCATAAACGGCATGACCGCCGCCACACTGCGCCAAGGGTTGGATCTTTTGAGGTCCAGACCACAATGGAAGAGCGCATGTGGCGGGTGAGATCCAGCCGAATATCGAGTGCGCGATCTTTGCCGATACGGGTGAGGAACCCGATGCCGTCTATCGCCACCTCGAGTGGATGAAGTCCTGTTACATGGCCGTAATTCGACGGCCCGCGATTCGCGTCATTTCCGGCATTCACCGCTCCTCGTGAAGAGGAGCGCGCCGGGATGGTTCGGCGGCGATGCAGCCCCGGCGGCCGGCGATGAGGCGCTTTTCTGCTCTTCGGAGATCTGCATTTCCGTTGAGTTCGAACAGCTTCTTGGCGTCGATGCCGAAGCGGGCGAAGAAATGCTTCGGATCGCGGGCGTCTTATCGGTTCCGCCGAACCACTGGAACGGCAGTGCATCCTTCACGCCATCAACTTTGAGGATACGCTGTAGATAATAGGCGGGCGGGTATGGGAATGGTGATGGAAACACGGTTGGCCGGAGTTACGCCCATGTAGAACACTCGCGGGGGTGGACGAACCATCGGATATGCAGACGAATAACGAAGACGAAAAATTCATGGAAATCGCAATAGCGCTGGCGCGGGAGGCGCGGCAGGCGAAGGAGGTGCCGGTGGGCGCGGTGCTGGTGAAAGATGGAGCGGTGGTGGGGCGGGGGTTCAACTCGCCGATTTCCCGCGTGGACCCGACGGCGCACGCGGAGATTCTCGCGTTGCGGGAAGCGGCTCAACGGGCGGGCAACTACCGGCTGGAGGGCACGACGCTATACGTAACACTGGAACCTTGCGTAATGTGCGCGGGCGCGCTGGTACAGGCGCGAGTGGCGCGGCTCGTGTTTGGCTCGAGGGATCTGCGTTTTGGCGGCGCGCGATCGAAGTTCCGGCTGGCGGACAACGAACTGCTGAACCACCGGGTGGAAGTGGTGGAAGGGGTGCTGGCGGCGGACTGTCTGAGCATCCTGCGGGACTTTTTCGAAGAACGGCGGGGGGCGGCGGCGTCAAGGAGTGATCTCGCGGATGCGGATATTGCGGAACATGACGATGCTTGACGAGTCGTGGAGTTGGAGACCGATGGGGCCGGTCTTGGCGCGGTTCGGGTCTCCGGCATGCCGGGATACCAGCTTACCGTTAATTTTCACGCGGATGCCGGTGTCACGGGATTCGATCTCCATTTCGTTCCAGTCGTTGGGAATCTGCGCGCCGGGCCTGGCTTCATCGAAGAGGTAAACACTGCCGCTGAGGTACTTGGCGGTATCGGGTCCCATCCAGATTTGAATCTCGTAGCCGACGTGAGCCGGGGTTTTGTCGGCCACCCACTTGCCGCCGCAGGCGAAGGCGGCGCGGGAGGTGTCGCGAATGGACACGCCGCTGTTGCCGCGGTCGCGGGTCCAATATTCAAGGTGGAGGTCGAATTCGTGGAAATTCTTGCGGGTATAGAGCCAGGACTGGTGAACGCTGTTGGGGGCGCGCTGGCCGAGGATGGCGCCATCGCGCATCATGCTCCAGAGGCCGTCACCGATGACTTCCCATCCATCGAGATTCCGGGAGTTGGCGAGATTGGTCCAGACGGCGGCGGAGGCGGCCGTCGAGGCGGCAAGCAGGAGCGGGATTGCAAGTTTCACGCGTGCGATTGTACCAACAAGAAGGGCGCGGTGAGCATCCCACGCCCTTTTTTGCAGCTCGGGAAAGCGGCGGAGCTTAAGCAGCCTCTTCCTCGGGAGGCGCCTGTTCCATCCGGCGAAGCGGCGGACGGATAGGGATCACCTTGCGGGTTTTCAGCGGCGGCGATTCCACTTCGGCATTGAGTCCCTCGGAAGCAAACCGCCGTTCCTCGTCGCCGGCTTTGGCGATGGCGCGCCATTCGTCCGGGTCCTCATTTCGCGGCGTGCAACCGAAGTATTCATCGAGCGGGAACAAGGCGTAGGGCTTCAATTCGCGGAAGGTACGGCCGAGAGTTTGCTCGATGCGGTAAACGGAGTGGAAGAAATTCCCGCGATCCAGGTCCAGGCGGCGGCAACAGAGCTTCCAATCCGCTCCGAGGAGGAAATGGAACCGGAAGATCTGCCAATCCGCGTCATTCAGGGTGCGTTTGCTGACGAGATAGAAATCGGCAATGAATTCCTCGTCCTTCCGGCTCCAGATGTAGCGGCTATTCTTGCCGCCCGTACCCAGGTCGAGGGTGGCTCTGGGGATGTGTTTCTCCTTTTGAGTACAGTTACGAAACCGGTTATAACAAATCCGGAATATGGCGCGCAGCACGCAATTGCAAGGTTGAATGCCGCCTCTTCGGCCGACCCTCATGCCAGAACCATGGCATGAAGAGCAATCAACAAGGGCCAAGGCCAGCGTATCTGACCGGGTCCAACGTTTCATGGGTGCAACCTCCTTCAGTCTCGAGCCGCCGGAACGGGTCCGGCGGCGGCTGAATGTATTTCCATGCTATGTACTGGGGGAAATAAGTCAATAGGGATAGGGCAAGAGAGGGGGAGAATATCCCCTGGAAAAGGGATCCAGAAAGCTCTAAGATGTACAAAATGGGAGTGTTCTTCCACAAAGAAAATTCTCATGAAGAAAAACTCTTTCCCTTGCTCTCTTTCTCTGGCAATATAGACATGAGATGAACCTATTTCTGCGTGGAATAGGTTTAGTCCTGGAACCATGATTCTGACTTGCCTGCGGCGGCGGCTGCTCGAGGATCTGCTCCGGCGCATCCACGGCGGTGAGTTCACCGAGCGCGGCCTCGCGCACCGCCTGGGCGTTTCCCAGCCGCATATTCATAACATCCTCAAGGGGACACGCACGATGTCGCTGGAACTGGCGGACCACATCATTGCGGACCTGGAGATTCCGGCTGAAAGGCTTCTGAGCGTGGAGGACCTGCGGAGGATCCATCAGCGAGAGTCATGCGGAGAGATGAGTGATTAGGGGGCGCCGGCCAGGCGGATGATCTCCTCCATGGCGCGGCGGGACATGGCGAAGTTCGCCGGTCCATGGCCGAAGTGAGTCTCGAGCCCGAACAGGCCCTGATAGCCGTCGTTGCGCATGGTTTGGAGGATCTCGCCCCAAGGCAGCTTGTTCTTTCCGTTGCGGCCGAAGAGGCCTTCGGCTTTGATCTGAACGTTCCAGATGCGGTCTTTAGGAAGTTTCCGGTATCCGGCGGGAAAGACATCGGGCTCGAGGACGAGCGAGTTCTGCGGATCCCAGTTGATGCCGATGGCGGGGGAGGGAAGGAGGGCGAGCAGGTCGCGCATTTCGGTGCTGGTGGCGACATTCGTGGCGAATTCGGTTTCGACCAGCAGCTTCATGTTCGCGGATTTCGCGGCCTCACCCATCTCGCCGATCAGGTCCACCAAGCGGGGATATAGCGCGCGAGGGTCTTTGACGCGCCAGAAGGTGAACGTGCGCAGTTGGTTCGTTCCCAGGATATGAGCGGCGTCCAGAGCGCGCCGCAGACGCTCATTACGTGTACGGTAAAGGATTTCCGGCGTAAGGCGCAAGCGGGCATAGAGGTTTTCGTACCAATCCTCCTTTTCCACCGGAACCGTTCCGGGGAGAGTGTACTTGAGCAACGCGCTGTTGAAAAAAGAAACCTTGATACCTTCCGACGCCAGCCTGGCGGCAATGGACTTCAGTTCAGCAGGCGGCAGGTCATCGAGCATGACGGGGTGGCCCGCTTGGATGATGGCCCGCATTTCGAGATGACTCAAATGATACCGGCGCGCGAAGGAAATCCACTCTTCGAGCGTGTCGCCGGCTTCGTCGGCAATGATGGCGAGGCGCGAGCGGTCAAGGGCGGAGGCGCGGAGCAGGCGCGAGGCGAGGGCCGCGGCGAGAAGGTGACGCCGGTGGCACACCACGCCGGTCTACTTTCCTTCTTTCGCCATGCGGACTTTGGCGCTATCCAGTTTCTTCTGGATCTTGGCGACCGATTGCGGCTCGTATTCGTTTTTCGGAGTGCCTTCCCACTCCTTGAGGGATCTTTGCCATTCGTTGACGGCTTCTTTCCACTTACCTTGTTTGGAGTAGAGGTCGCCAAGGTGCTCATGAACGGTAGGGTCATTACCCGTCCGCTCGACGGCCTTCTTGAGATACTCTTCCGCTTCATCGAGGCGGTCCAGGCGGTAGAGGACCCAACCGAGGCTGTCGAGGTAGGCGCCGTTGTTCGGTTCCTGGTCCACTGCTTTCCTGATCATTTCGTGGGCTTCCGGGAGGCGAACGCCGCGATCGGCGAGCATATAGCCGAGATAGTTGAGCGCGGAGGCATTGGCGGGGTTGAGAGTGAGAACTCTGCGAAATTCGGCCTCGGCGGCGTCAAATTTCTTGTTTTTTTCGAGCATGGCGCCGCGCATGAAGTAGATGTTTTCCTTCTCCTCCTGATTTGCGGAGAGCTTCTCGGCCTCATCGAGAGCCTTGGCCATTTCCGGATAGTTCTTAGTCCGGTCGAAGACCTGGGCGAGAGTGACATACGAGTCGCGGTCCTTCTTTTCCTTCGCCAGGTCACGGGCGACTTTTTCGGCTTCGGCGGGCTTGCCTGCATCGGCGGCGGCGAAAGCATACATGGCCTGGACGGAACGGTCCTTGGGGTATTTTTCGCGAGCGGTCCGGGCCGCTTCGTAAGCCTTGGGGGTATCGCGAGCCTGGCGGTAGGTTTCGACAATCTGGATGGCGGCGCGTGGCGCGGATTCGTCATCGAGTTCCTGCATCTGCTTGAAAGCGTCGACGGCCTGTGGATACTGCTCCGAGGAGCGGTAAAGAAATCCGAGGCGCTCCATGAGAATGGCGCGATTCGCCTTTTCGCCCGCGTGATAACTTTTCTTGGCGGTGGCCACGAGGATACCCTGCAGGGCTTCGATAGCTTCCGGAGTCTTCCCTTCGGCCTCGAGCAGGTTCACCTGGTTGTACTTGATTTCGAGGCTGTTGGGGTCCAGTTCCTGGGCTTTTTTCGCGGCTTCGCGCGCCTTGTCGAAGTTTCGCTGCTGCCGGTAGATCTGGGAGATGCGTAACTGCGCCTGCGCGTCCTTGGGGTCTTCCGAAGCAAGCTGCTGAAAGAGTTCGAGAGATTCATCCAGTTTGTCGGAGAGGAGGAGGTTCTGGGCGAGTCCGCGCTTGACTTCGGCATTGCCGGGCGACATCTCGAGGGCCTTGCGGAGGGTGGCGGCGGCATTGGTGTAATCGCGCAGTTGCTCATAGGCGGCGGCGAGGGCGGCCAAGGTGCGAACCGAGGGATTCTTTTCCGTGGCTTTCTTGAGCAAGTCCGCGGCGCTCTTGGTATCGCCCACATCAGCGTAGACCATGGCCAGGCCGGTGAGGGCTTCTTCGTTATTGGGGTCCAGTTCCAGGGCGCGTTTGTAGGCCTTCTCGGATTCCGGGGAGTTCTGAGCCACCTTGTACAGGCGCCCAAGCATGAGGTAGGTGGATGAATCGTTGGGCGCCTTTTCGGCGATTTTGGCGTACTGTTCGATGGCCTTCTTAAGCATCTCCTCATTTACGCGGTTGTTTTGGGTGTCACCGATGAGGCGGGTGTAGATGCGGCCGAGAACGCGGCGCAGGTTCAAATCGTCGGGATTCTGCTTCAGGGCTTCTTCGGTCTCGAGGACCGCATCGCGAATTTTTCCGGACTGAATGTAGAGCTCGGCGAGTTCCTCGGAAAGAAAGCTGGCGGTAGGGTCGGCCTTGATGGCGGCCCGGTAGTAGTCGATAGCCTTGGCGACGTATTCCCCCCTGTTCCCATAGGCTCCGGCAAGTTCGGCATAGAGATGGCCCATCGAGAAGTTGTAATAGGCCGCGGCCTTATCCGGTTTTTTGGCGGCATCGGCGGCGGCTTTCGTCTGCGGGTAGGCCAGGGAGACGCAGCAAAGCGCCAAGATCGAACGGAGGGCTGGGTGTTTCATTCGCCTGATTTCATTCCCGGGAGTCCAACGTTGGCTTGGACGGGTGGGACAATACCTCAGTTTCAAGTATAGCTCCAGGGAGTGAAGGGTTAACTCTTCCCTGCGTTCTTCAGACTGGGAATCCGCCTCCACTGGCGAAGAAACTCATCCCGCTCCATGCGCGGGCCGGTGACGAGACGTGGCACAGTGGGGGAAGAGGCCATAATTCCTTTATTATATGCGTCCGCACTTACATCCATTGATTGTCGTGATAGGCCCCACGGGGAGCGGCAAGAGCGCGCTTGCGTTGTGGCTGGCATCGCAAGTTGACGGCGAGGTAGTGAATTGCGATTCTGTGCAGTTGTACCGGCACTTTGATATCGGGTCGGCAAAAGTACCGGCCGCGGAACGGATGGGGATCCGGCATCACCTGATTGACATTCTGGACCCGCAAGAGGTCTTCTCGGCCGGAGAGTATGCGCGCGTGGGGCGGGAGGCGCTGCGCGAGATTGCCGGACGCGGCAAAGCGCCGGTGGTGGTGGGCGGCACCGGTTTTTATGCGCGGGCGCTGATGGACGGGTTGTTTGCCGGTCCGGCGCGGAATGAATCGCTTCGGGCGCGGCTTGCCGGGCGGGAAAAGAGGAGGCCCGGGTCGCTGCACCGGATTCTGCGGCGGCTGGATGCGAGGGCAGCCGGACGGATTCACGCAAACGACAGGAACAAACTGATTCGCGCGCTGGAGGTGTGTCTGCTGACACGGCGCCCGCTGACGGAACTGCATGCGGAGGGCAGTGAACCGCTGGAAGGTTTCGAGGCTGTGTGGATCGGGCTCGATCCGCCGCGCGCGGAATTGTATCAGGTGTTAAATCAACGGGTGGTGAAAATGTTCGAGGGCGGACTGGTGGAAGAAGCGCGGCGCATTCTCGAAATGGGATATCCGGAGAGCGCCAAGCCGTTCGAATCGTTGGGTTACAAACAGGCACTCGCGTTAGTAAGAGGAAATTGCAGCTACCCGGAGGCGGTGGAAGAAACCCGGAAAGAGACGCGGCGTTACGCAAAACGGCAATGGACGTGGTTCAAAAAGGACACTCGCGTGTCCACGATTCCCGGATTCGGACACTCTTTACAAGTGCAACAAACGGCATTGGATATAGTCACCGCAAGACTCTTTCGCGAAGCTTGATTTTTCCTTGATCTCCGGAACAAATCGTTCTCGCGTCCGTATATAGATGGTGAGCAACGGACGTTGCGAAACATATTCAACAGAGGAGAAGCAGGATGAAAAAGTTTGTGTTCAGTTTTGCAGTGATGGCCTTGGCGGCGGCGAGCGCGGCGAGTTCCTATCGTGTCACGTTGTATCAACCTTCCATTGTGAACGGCAAGGAACTGAAGGCCGGCGAATATAAGGTGACCGTTAAGGACAACAAGGCGGTAATCTCCCAGGGCACGGAGTCCGTGGAGGCTCCGGTGAAGGTGGAAACATCGGAGAACAAATTCGGTTCCACGACCGTTCGCTATTCCAATAGCCAAGGCAAGTACACGGTGCGGGAGATCCGCGTAGGAAACAGCAAGACGAAGATCGTGTTCGAGACTCAGAGCCAGTCCGGGCTGTAAGGCGGACACCGGAGCAAGCAACGCCGGAAGCGCGACATGCCGTGCGAGTTTACACTGGTAGGCATGAAGCGTGTTCCGGCGCTATTTTTTTTGCCTGTCCTTGCCGTTTCGCTGCGCGCGGAAACGTTCCTGGTACTTCCGTTTTTCAACCAGACCTCGCAGAGCAGTCTCGACTGGATTGGGGAAAGCATTGGAGAGAATATCAGGGACACGCTGGCGGCGGAAGGGGGACTCACGGTGTCGCGGGAAGACCGGCAGGAAGCCTACCGCCGGCTGACGCTGAAGCCGTATTCCCTGTTGACGAAAGCTTCCGTCATCAAGTTGGCCGAAGTGCTTGACGCCGGGGAGGTGATATTCGGCAGGTTCGAGTTGCAGCAGGATCCCACGGCAGGGCAGGGATCGCGGGGTACGTTACGCATCACGGCGCAGATTCTGGATTTGCGGCGCATTCACGAAGGGCCGGAGTTTGTCGCCATCGGGGCAATGGAAGACCTGGCGGCGTTGCAGACGCACCTGGCGTGGCAGACGCTTCAGATCACGATGCCGAAAGCGGCGCCGGACGAGGATGAGTTTCATAAGCGAAGGCCTCCGGTACGCGTGGATGCGATGGAGTATTACATACGAGGATTGCTGGCGGCGAGCGAAGAGCAGAAGCATCATTTTTTCACGCAGGCCGCGCGGATCGATCCCGGTTTCTCGCAGCCCTGCTTCCAACTGGGCAGACTCAACTGGCTGAGAAAGAACTACCGCACCGCGGCGGAGTGGTTCGGCCGGGTGCGCCCAACAGACAACAACTACCGGGCGGCGGCATTTTTCGGCGGGGCATGCCGCTATTACCTGGGCGATTATGGAGCGGCGCAGGCGGCATTCGAACTGGTGGCGAAGGATGTGCCGATGAACGAGGTGATCAACAACCTGGCGGCGGCGCAATCCCGGCGCAATCTTCCGGAGGCGCTGGAGAATTTCAAGAAAGCCCTGGAGGGAGATCCGAATGACGCGGTGTACCTGTTTAATCTGGGCTACGCCCTGTGGAAGCGGGGGGAATTCGCACCGGCGGCGGAACGCTTCCGCGCGGTGCTGCAGCGCGACCCGGATGATCAGCAAGCCACGACGCTGTTGGGGATGTGCCTGCGGAAATCCGGACCGCGCCCGGGAGACGCCAAGACAGAGGGGCTCGAGAGGTTGAAGCACGAGTTCGAGGAATCGGCGTTCCTGCAATTGCGTTCTATCCTGGAGGGAGGGAAAAAATGATCTTCCGCGGATGAAAGGTTCCCGGCCGTCAAATCCGCATGAAGAAGTGGCTATAATCAGGAAGTTCCATGCTGGAAGCTTACGGCCTGTCCGACCTCGGATGCATCAGAAAGAACAACGAAGACTACTGTCTTCTGGCGCCTGAACTCGGGTTATACCTCGTCGCGGACGGAATGGGGGGAGCGCGCGCGGGCGAGCACGCTTCGCAACTGGCCGCGGAAACTGTTGCGAACTACATCTGGAAATCGGGCCGGCGGGACGCCGAGACCCTCGTGAAGGCGTTCGAGGAAGCGAATCGCGCGGTGAAGGAAGCGGCCGCCCAGGATTCCGGAATGGAAGGCATGGGCACCACGCTGGTAGCGGTACTGGAAGAAGAAAATGCCGACGATCTGCTGATTGCCAGCGTGGGAGACAGCCGGGCTTACCTCTATCAGGACGGGCATCTGCTCCCCGTTACCGAGGACCAGACTTGGGTAAACGAGGTTGGGCGGCGGTTGGGGATCGACGAAGATACGTTGAAGAATCATCCTCTTCGCCACGTGCTGACAATGGCGATCGGGGTGAGTTCGCCGCTGCGTATCCACAGTTACAAGATCCGGCCCAATCCCGACGCCTATCTGCTGCTGTCGAGCGACGGACTGCACGGAGTGCTGGGGGTGGAAACAATTGTTTCCCTGCTAAATACCGGGCAATCTTTCGAGGACAAATGCCACTCTCTCATTGATGCGGCTCGTAAGGCAGGCGGCCCGGACAACATCACGGTGGTGCTTATCCGGACCAAGAAGATGGAAGAAGCCCTCTCGTAGAGGGAGCCGTCCCGGCATTTTCGTCTATCATTCGCTAGTTATCTGGCTGGTGTGCGTGTGTCTGGCACGGGCGCAGACAGCGCCGCCCCAGCCGTTACGAATCCTCATCACGGAAGGAAACGACGCCTCATACGCGGCTGGATCGGCGCCATACAAGGGGTTTGCCGTGGTGGTCACCGATGGAGAAGGGCATCCGGCGGCCAATGCAAAGGTGACGTTCCGGCTGCCGGCGAAGGGGCCGGGCGGGGTCTTTCTGACAGGCGCGGCCACGGAGGAAGCGCTGACAGACAAGGCGGGGCGCGCCGTGGTGTGGGGAATCCGGTGGGGCGCCGCGCCGGGGATATGCCAGGTGCCGATCACCGCATTGTTGGGACAGGCGTCGGCCGGCGTCATCGCGCGGGTCCATTTACTGGCTCCGGGAGCAACGCCGGAGTTGAAAGCGAAACCGGCGGAAAAGGTAGTGGAACAGCCTGCGCCGCCTGAGACGCGAGGGACCGCGCTCCAGGCTAAGGAACACGCTCCCGAACCCGCTCCTACGCTCTCTCCTCGGGTGAAGCCCGCGTCCAAGCCGTACGAGCCGTCATTCGAGGTTTCGCCGGCTCCGTCGAAGGTTGAAACGCCGCCGAACCCGCCCGAGGCAGCTCGTCCCACCGAGCCGGCGGAAGCAGCACAGGCTGACAAGCGGCCGGGTGTTCTGTTTTCGCGCACTCAGGGCGCCGCCGAGCACATCCCGAATCCACGAATGAAATGGGTCTGGTGGACATTGGGAATCGCGGGGGCGGTGGGAGGCGGGTTAGCCTACCGGTTGACGCGCAATCCCCAAGAGGCGGTGCAGATTCCGGGCGACATCATCCGTCCGCTGAGCCTGGGGCAGCCGTCCATCTCCGTGGGGAAACCGTGATGCTGTGGACCTTGTTATTGGCCGCCCAAGCCACGATGGCGCTGCCGCCTCTGGGGTTCTTACATGGAACCAGCGATTGTCTCTACCCGGTGTATGGAATGCGGGGGAATTTTCTACTGGGGGACCCTCTGCCGGAAACGGTCCGTTCCGCGGCCACCTTCGGGAGGCTGAGCGTGTGGAAATTGCCGGACGCCATCCGCATTTGGGAAGAGAAGACGATCGCGGCCCCCGAGGGGCGCGCGGTGTTTGCCTGGAACGGGCCTTCGGGCATGCTTGTGGCGTGGATGAAAGAGAGCCGCCAGATGATGCGATGGGCGGGAGGCGAGGGTTCGTTTCTGGCTCTGCCGGCGCCGGTGGAAGATGTCACCGGGATGATGTTCCCCGCTCCTGGGCTACTGCGCATGGTGTGGAGGGTGGAGGATGGGTTGCAGGTAGTGAACTTTTCACTCGATGCGGAGCGCATCGTCTCGCGGGAAGACGTACAAGGGCAGCAGGCAACGCTCGATTCGAACGGCAATGTTTGGCGTGGCGACGGCGCGGATGTTTCCTGTGGCGCACAGCGTTGGACGCTCTCTGAGCCGCTCACGGAGTTTTCGCCGCTCGCCGATGGCTGGGTGGTGCTGCGGACGGAATCGGCGGCAAGAGTAGCGCGATGCGGCGAGCCGGAACTGTACCACCTCCCGATTCCGATGCCATGAGACCACGGCTTCTTACAATGCTGCTTCTATCCGCCGTGTGCCTGCGCGGGGAGTTTCAGTTGTTTACGGTGCGGGGGACGGCGGAAACGCCGGTGACGGGACTGGTGGATATGGGCAGCACGCCAGCGGGGCAGCCATTGGATGTGCTGGTGCGTGTGAGGAATGCCGGAACTACGATGGCCACCATCCAGACGCTGAGCGTGCAGGGGACGGGTTTCCGCCTGTACCAGGCTCCCACGCCGCCCATCTCGCTGGTGGCGGGGTTCTCTTTGGATTTTTACGTGCGGTTCGTATCCGATCAGCCTCTTGCGGAGGGCAGGGCGAACCTGCGCATCAACAACGCCACGGTTACGTTCCTGGCCAGCGCGGTGGCGGGGGTGAATGTGTACGCTGTGGAAGAGGACGGCACGAAGACACCGCGTGTGGCGGGCCAATCGACGGTGTTTCTCCCCGTCGAGCGCGGTCAGCGATCGGCGCGGCGGTTCGTGGTGGAGAATCCGCATTCCGTTCCCATCACGGTGAACCGCGTGCAAGTGAGCGGAGATTCGTTTCAACTGGTGACCGCCATTCCCGTGCCGTGGCAGCTTGCGTCCGGATCGAGCAACACCATCGAGATCGCGTTCCAACCTGCCGCGAGCGGGCTCAAGACCGGAGCACTGGCGCTCGATGACCGCACTTTTCCGCTGGAGGGTGTGGGCAAAGAGCCCGCGTTTCCGAAGCCCTCCATCGCGATCGGACCCGAGGCGCGGCAGAGCGCGAAGCAGGTGAAGGTATCGGTGAATTTTGATACGCCCTCGCGCGCCGATGGAGCGGGGCAACTGCGCATGGAATTCACGCCCGCGATGGCGGGTCCGGATGATCCGGCCGTGGTTTTTCTTTCCAACAGCAAGCGCGCCATTCCGTTCGTGGTCTCGCCCGGGCAGTCACAAGCTTTGTTTGCGAATCAGAAGGAGACGCTGTTCCAGACGGGAACGACGGCGGGGACGCTGCGCCTTGTGGCGGAGATGGGCGGATACACGGCGGAGACCACGGTGACGGTCGCGCCGGCTCCTGTCCTGGTGGACACCATCACGGTGACGCGCGGACTGGATTTGCTCCAGATGTCGGTGAAGGGTTTCGACAATACACGATCGGCCGGCGAAGTGTCGTTCATGTTCTTCGACAATACGGGGAAGATGATTGATCCGGGCGTCATCCGGTCGAGTGTGGCGGACCGGTTTCAAGCCTACTTTCAGACCGCCCCGCTGGGGGGAATGTTCGCCATGCAGGCCAACTTTCCCGCCACCGGATTGACGAACGTCATTACGGGCGTGGAGATCGAATTCCGGAACCAGGCCGGGACGCTGCGGACGCCGCGGCTAACGTTCTAGGCTGCGCCCTGGAAAACTTCCTTAAGGCGCCGGGCCACGATCATGTTTTCGCCGGGACGCATCATCCACACGGAGACCTGGAGCAGCCTCTCCCCGCGCGCGGAGATGGCGATGGAGGGCTCACCCTCCATCAACTGGCGCGTGACCTCGCCGGCGCGGAAGCGGTAGGCGTCTTCGTTCCAGGTGATGCGCAGATGGGGAACGTGGTTGGCGATGGGCGGCATGTGGCGCTCCAATTGAACGCCCTTGACGTCCTTCAGAACACCCATCATGTCCGCAACGCGCCCTTCGAGTTCCTTCAACTCCTGGGCATGATCCACCTTGAGGTAGCGTTCAATGGCCGCCAGCAGGCCCACCATCTCCTCCTTGCCCACCTTCATCCCTCTGCCAATGCTGGCGTATGGGTTGAAGGCAGGCAGCGCGGCTTCGATGAGTTCCTTGCGGCCCATGAGCAGGCCGGAGCACTGCGGTCCGCGGAGCGCCTTGCCGCCGGAAAAGGCCACCAGGTCGAAGCCTTCGCGAATGTACTGCGAAAGCCTCTCCGGGGGCGGCGTATCCGAGGCGGCATCATTGAACGTCGGCACGCCGCGCTCCTTGCCCACGCGGATCCACTCATGCCTGCCGATTTTCCCCTCAGGCTCCATTTCGTTGTAGAAGAACATCATCGCGGTGCGTTCGTTAATGGCCTTGTCGAGTTCTTCGCGCGTCTCCACCCAGACGGTCTTCGTGCCCACCAGCCACATCTGCTGCTCATAACCGCCGCGATGAGTTTTCTGCTGCACGATTTCGTTCTTCATACCGGTGGTGTCGGGAAGCCGTTTGAGGTTTTCCGGGATGCCCCTGGCCACGCAGGCGGCGGTTCCCATGGTGATGGCGGAGGCGCACCCGCAGGTGACCATGGCGGCTTCCGCGCCGAGCAGTTCGGCAATGCGCGCGCCCACCTTCCTCTGCAAGTCCGTCAGCGGCACAAAGTATTTCGAGGCCTCTTCCATGGCGCTGACGACTTCGGGAGGCATGAGGGAGCCGCCGAGATGGGTGACCACGCCGACGCCGTTAATACACGGCCGGACGCCCAGCCGAGCGTAAATGTTGGTTGCGGGCGAGGTGGGGGCCGGCGCGGCCAGCATGCTGCCCGCCGCTCCCGCGCTTGCTGCTGTCTTCAAGAATGTCCGGCGGTTCGCCATGGGTTGGTCTCCTTCTTCCTGGTTTATCGCTTGCGGCGGCCGGTGGACCGGGAGCCATCCCACCACGGCTCGCCTTGGGCTTTGTACTTGCCTAGCTTATCCCAATCTTCGCGTGTGATTCCGTTCAGGTCCCAGACCACCAGCCCGTCGTGAACCGTCAGTTCGCACAGCAGGCGGCGCGTACCTTTCATTCTGGCGCCCCAGGAATCGACGAATCCGAAGTTTCCTTGTTCGAGGCGCAGCACGGCGATGTCGGCGAGGGCGCCCACGGAAAGATGGCCCAACTCCTCGCGCTTGATTTCACGCGCCGGATTCCAGGTGGAGCGCAGGACGGCATCCTCGATGCTCATCCCCATGCCGAGAAACTTCGACATCACGTTGAGCATGTCTTTCATGCCCGCCGAGATGCTGCCGGCGTGAATATCGGTGGAGATGGAGTCCGGAGGAAAGCCCTGGCGGAAGGCCGGGACGGCCTGGCGGAAAGCGAACGCGGCGCCGCCATGACCCACGTCGAAAATGATGCCGCGCTTGCGCGCCTCGAAGAGGTAGGGTAGCAGGCGGCCCTGATCGTCGAGCATGGGAACGGGACCGTAGAAAGCGTGCGTGTAGATATCGCCGGGACGGAGTTTGTGCAGCACCAGGTCCTGGAAGGGACGTTCGGGGCGGAAGGCGCCGAAGTCCACCATCACGGGAATGTTCGCCATATTTCCGGCTTCGACGCCGCGCTCGACGGGCCGCCAATCAGGGCCCTGGTAGTGGGCCACTTTGATGCCGACGATGGTGTCGCGGTTGGCGATGGCGAGATCGGCCGCGGCTTTCGCGTCCATGTCGTTTACGTCCTGCTCGGCGTTGTCGCCGGGCATACCGGCGCCGAGGATATTGAGAAACACAAGAACCCGTGTGCGGGCGCGGTTGATGACGTTTTGCCGGAACTCGGCGAAATTGCGCCGCCCGGAGGTGCCTGCGTCCACCACCGTGGTGACGCCCGTGCGAAAGGCGAACGTGTCGGGGAAGATGCTCCAATCGCCGCCCGCGAGCATGCCGCCGTGGGTTCCGGTGAAGACGTGCGCATGAATGTCGATGAGGCCGGGAGTGACGTAAAGGCCGCGGACATCCACTACTTTGCGCGCCTCGGCGGCGGCGATGGAGGGCGCCACGGCGGCGATCTTTCCATCCTGAATGGCGACATCGCGTACGGCATTGATGTGGTTCTTCGGATCAATGAGCGTGCCGCCTTTGAGCAGCAGTTCATAACGCGGCTGGGCGGAGAGAAGGGCGGTGAAAACAAGGAGCGTGGCAAATCGCATGTGGTACCTATCTTATGCCCGCGGAGCACGTGCTTGCCGGGGTTTCCGATCTGCAAAACTGAGAGGAATCATGCGCCGGAGGCAATTTCTTCAAACGGGCGCGGCTGCGGCTCTGCCGCTCGATGGGGCGTCCACGCCGCGCCAGGCGTGGGTGGCTGCCTGAAACAACAAGCCTACACTGCACATCGACGGCAAACCTGTATACGCGAGCTTCTACGCTTTGACGGGTGCGGCCGGCTTCCAGGTGCTGGTGCGGCTCATCGGTTGTGTTGTCTCGATCGCTTTGAGTGAAGGGCGCGCCGCCGCGATCGTTTCCCGCTGGTGAGGTTCTTGTTCCACGTGCCGGGCCAGGCGGGCCGGTGGTCTGCGCTCCTGACCGGCGCTCGATGTCCTCGACATGCACCGCGGTACAAGGGCGAAATCCGGTCTATTCCATCAGGTTTTGTATGTCGCGGCTGCCGTGGATGACGTGAAGAATGAGCGCGTCCGGGCCTTCAGCGCGATGAATGAGGATGTATTCTCCAGCCCAAAGCTGCGCAATCGAGGCCGCAAATCGTGATCCCGCCGCCTGCCGATTTGCGGATACTGCCCGAGTAACCAGGTACGGTCCGTGATGCCGTCGATCAGCCGGTTGGCGGCAACAATGCTGCCGCTTTCGCGGGCGGCGTAAAACCAGATAGCGTCCAGGTCCGCTTCGGCCTCCGGGAGAACATGGAAACCCCTCTAACGGCTGTCTTCCAGGGCATCGAGGCGGGCGCGTCCGCGTTGTTTAATTCCTTCCGCGAACTGCGTTGCTTCCTCCGGCGTCGTAATCCTGCGACCTTCTCCACGGACAAAAGAAGCCTCGGACTGATCGACGGCGGCGAGAATTTCCACACGGCGGCGCTCCCGGCGCTCCCACAGCGCCATCGCATCCCTCACGGCGTCTTCCTCGCGGCCATACCTTCCGCTTTCTATCCCCTGCCGGATAAAGGCTTTTTGATCCTCCGTCAGTTGCAGTTCCATGGTGTCGTTCCTTCTCTTTCCATGAGCGTCGGCCTGTTCATCCACCTGCTGCCGTAGAGCGCGCTAGCGGTAAGTCTTGTCATCGGCGCGGCTCAAGTCCGCTCCGTCATTCAACACGCCGATGGTCACGATGGCGAAGGTGAAGACCGTGGTTCCCGGCTCGAGGTGGCCGCCGAAGGCTTTTTCGGGATTCGCCAGGGTGATGTGGGGATGGAGCTTGCCGTTGATGACGTAGCCGTTCATGCTGATGATGTCGGCGGGCGCCGTGGGGTTCTTCACGAACATGTTCTTCGAGGGGAAGGTGCGATTGCTCACCTGGTGGATCTGATAGCCCGTCACGGATCCTGCCCCGGAAAGGATCACGCCGTTGCGGATCTTTTCCTGCTTGACCATCTGTTGCAATCCGGCGAGCAGGTCAGTGTTGTACTTGAACCGCAGCACGAGGACGCGGTCGAAGCGGCCCTCGATGGCGTAAACGCCGGGCGCCCTGTCGCTGTTGGGTTTGGCGTCCTCGGCGGGGGTGGGCGCGGGGTTCACTTTTTCATAGCGGGTCTCCTGGCCCGGCAGCGCGCAGGCGAGCGCGGCGAAGAGGATCCACAATTTCATACGGTGCATGATTCTCCAGTCTACAGGCGGGCATTCCATTGCGGGCGTCAATTTGAGAATATCTACATGGTCGCCTATGCACACCTCATCTTCTCTTTCAATCAATGGCATCTCCCGCCGGCAATTCGCGCGCACGTCACTGGGCGCGGTTACGGCGGCGGCCCTGGCGGCGAAGCCGCCTTCTTACCTCGTCTATCTGGGCACGTACACAGGGCCGAAAAGCAAGGGAATCTATGTAAGCCGGTTCGATCCCGGCTCCGGAAAACTCAATCCCATCAAACTGGCCGGTGAAGTGGAGCGGCCATCGTGGGTCACCCTCCACCCGGGCGGGCGCTACCTGTACGCCGTGAGCGAACTGGGGAACAACGGGCGCGAACAGGGCGCGATCTCGAGTTTCGCCGTGGACAACAAGAGCGGCGAGTTGAAGTTTCTCAACCGGGTCAGCTCAGGCGGCGGCGGCTCCTGCCACCTGGTGGTGGACAAGACCGGGAGGACGATCGCCGTGGCGAATTACGGAAGCGGCAGCGTGGCCACGTTCCACCTGGAGGCGGACGGGAAACTGGGGCAACAGGTGTCTTTGCGGCAGCATGAGGGATCGAGCACGAACCCGCGCCGCCAGCGCGGACCGCACGCGCACGCCGTGGTGCTGTCGCCTGACAACCGGTTTCTCTTTGTTCCCGATCTCGGCTTGGACAAGATCATGATCTACCGCTTCGATGCGGCTACCGGGGCCATCACTCCCAATGATCCGCCGTCGGCGGGCGTGAAACCCGGATCGGGGCCGCGCCACTTCGCGTTCGCTCCGAAAGCGCCGTTTGCCTATGATCTGAACGAAATGGGATCGAGCGTCACTGCTTTCGCCTACGACGCCGCCAGGGGCAGCCTGCGTGAGGTGCAGAACATCACGACGCTGCCGGCGGGATTCTCCGGAGAGAACAACTGCGCCGAGATTCAGGTGGATCGCGCCGGGAAGTTCGTCTATGCTTCCAATCGTGGTGACGACAGCATTGCCGTGTTTTCCATTCATCCCAAGCAGGGGACGCTGACCCATGTGGAGCGCGTCTCCACGCAGGGGAAGACCCCGAGGAATGTTTCGCTGGACCCCACGGGCAATTACCTGCTGGCGGCCAATCAGGACTCGAACAACCTGGTGACGTTCAAGGTGGACCGCAAGAGCGGCAAGCTGACGCCCACGGGACAGGTGCTGGAAGTGCCGTCCTGCGTGTGCATCGAGTTTCTTGCCGCCGGCTGAGGGCGATAGTTCAGCGCCATCCAGGCCCGGGGGGCCCACCATAAGCGATACAATAGCGAATCCATGCCCTCCACAACTGCGTCCTCGAAAACCGAGTTGCTTCGTGAAGCTCTGAAGACCAACGAAGGTATCGTCCGGCTC
>JAIXKK010000148.1 GCA_026954325.1 Bryobacterales bacterium
GTGGTGGAGATGCCAACTCCACCTCAAGCCGAAGACCGGAGCCGTCATGCCAAGGGGGATGGCTCCCTCTACCAGAGAGCCGATGGCCGCTGGTATTATCAAATGCGGCACAACGGCAAGATGTTGTCGAAGTCCCTTGGCACCAAGGACAGGGCGGAAGCCGAGAAGAAATTCAGGAAGGTACGACTCGACTTCTCCGCCCGAATCCAACGGGGCGAGTTGGAGACGTCCACGGCGAGCAATGTCACGGCAAAAGAGCTTCTAGACCAGTACCTGAAGTGGCTCCACAAAAATCGGCCGAAGTCGGTGAAGGTCATGGAGTATACGATCAACGCCAACCTGCGTCCGTGGTTCGATCTCCGAAAGGTCTCAACAATCGAGACGGCGGACTGCGAACGATATCAGGAGCATCGGCTCAATCAAGGCGTAACGAACGCAACGGTCAACCGTGAACTTGCTTGCCTTCGGGCTGCATTCATCCACGAATCCAAGCGGACTCCGTCGAGGCTAAAGAAAGGCAACGTGCCGTACATACCCAAACTGCCGGAAACCAACGTGCGGAGGGGCTTCATTGAGTGGGATGGGTACGAGCGCATTCTCCAGGAACTGCCAATGAGCCTGAAAGCGCTGTTCGTCTGCGGCTACCATGTTGGAACTCGGAAGGGGTCCCTATTGAACATGAAGTGGTCGGACGTGGAGTTGGCCGACAAGTTCATCAGGGTGGATGTGACAAAGAACGGTGAAGCCGTGAACCTCCCGATCTACGGTGACATGGAGGACTGGCTAAGGCGGCAGAAGAACCACAGGGATGAGAACTTCCCCTGGGCCGATCACGTTTTTTTCTGGTATTCGCAGGACACTGAAATTGGCCCTGAATTCGCAATCGGTCATGGCGGCAGACGGGTCAAGCCGGGAGACCGGATCAAATCGTTCTACGCCACTTGGAATAGCGCCGTGGAAAAGGCTGGCTTCAAGGGGCTTCTATTCCATGACTTGAGACGGAGTGCCGTCAGGAACATGCTTCAGAAGGCTGGCATCTCGGAGGCGAGAACGATGAAGGTCACAGGCCATAAGACACATTCGATGCTGCATCGGTACAACATCATCCACCTTAGCGACATCCAGCAGGTGGGGGTCGAGATGGACGTCTGGGCCAAAGGACAGAGGGAAAGCCGCCAATCTGCGGGACCGGGGGAGGCCAACGGATAAGCTACACAACAAGCTACAGGAAAACGAAGGCCACCCGAAAGGGTGGCTTTTTACTTGTAGCCCATTGATTCTTTGGTGCGGATGAGAGGACTTGAACCTCCACTCCCTTGCGAGAACTAGAACCTGAATCTAGCGCGTCTGCCAGTTCCGCCACATCCGCACGTTTGGTGGACAAACCTTGATTCTCCCTTATCCTCTGGAACGAGTCAACCGGTAGAATTGTCCAATACAAGATGATCCTGAAACGGGGGTTGCTTCCACTACAAGATGATCCTGAAAATGTGAGGAGGCGAGGCGGTCTGCGGTCGGATGCGAGTACGCATGCAGAACGCAGAAGGGCTCACGCCGGAACAGATCCAGGAGTTTCTCAAAGGCAGCGAGGGCATCGAATTCGAGGGCCAGAGCCGGGCCGAGCGATACGAGTTTGTACAGCGCGTGCTGGTGGCACAGGAGTACGCGTCGCAGAAGAGCAAGAAGGGACGCGGGGCGATTCGCGCCTATTTGAGCAAAGTCACTGGACTGAGTTTGCCGCAGGTGACGCGGCTGATCCGCCAGTACCGGCAACAGGGAGTGGTGCAGGCCAAGCCGTACCGGCGGCATCGCTTTGGGGCCAAATACAAGCGCCGGGATGTGGAACTGCTGGCCGAGGTGGATCGTGCTCACGGCTGGCTCAGCGGGCCGGCCACGGTGTGCATAGTAAAGCGGGAGTACGAGCAGTTCGGCAAAGCCGAGTATGCGTGCCTGGCGGGGATCTCGGTCGCGCATCTGTACAATCTGCGGCGCAGTGCGGGCTACCGGAAAGTGGCCGCCGAGTGGAAGCCGACGCAGCCCAGCGCGATCCAGATCGGAGAGCGGCGCAAACCCGATCCGCAAGGGCGGCCGGGATTCCTGCGCATCGACACGGTGCATCAGGGCGATTGGCAAGGCGTCAAGGGGGTGTACCACATCAACGCGGTGGATGCGATCACGCAGTGGCAAGTGGTGGGCTGCGTGGAACGGATCAACGAGCATTTCCTGCTGCCGGTGCTGGAAGCCATGCTGCATCAGTTTCCGTTTTCCATTCTGGGTTTTCATTCCGACAACGGCTCGGAGTATGTGAACTACAAAGTGGCCAAGCTGCTGAAGCATCTGCTGATCGAATTCACCAAGAGCCGCGCCAATCGGACCCAGGACAATGCCTTGGTGGAAGGCAAGAACGGAGCGATCATCCGCAAGCACATCGGTTACGGTCACATTCCTGCCGAACATGCCGAAGCGGTGCAGAAGTTCTACACCGCGCATTTCAATCCGTACTTGAACTTTCATCGACCATGCGGATTCGCGACGGTGAGTCTGGATGCGCGAGGCAAGCGCCGGCGGCAATACCCAGGGGAGGATTACGCCACACCCTACGAGAAGCTGAAGAGCTTGGAAAAGGCCGAACAATACTTGAAGCCGGAGCAGAACTGGGCAGGCTTGGACCGGATTGCCCAAAAGATGAGCGATACCGAGTGCGCACGCAAGATGACGGCGGCCAAGCAGCAACTGTTGAGACGGGTCAAGATCGAATCGCCACGGCCGCCCGGCAGTTGAGAGCAAGTAGCGCCTCAGGCTCAGGAAAGGGCTGTGGAAATGCCGGGCCCGTGGAAAGAGTGGAAAAGCAAAAGCAGCTTTCCCACTCTTTCCACCGCCCCTTGGGAATCTCGCAAATAGCGCGAGATTCCCACATTCCCACAGTCCGGCTTCGCGGCCCTGGAAAAGTGGAAAACCAAAACCAGGTTTTCCACTTTCCCACCGCCGCTCGCGACGATGACGACGATTCCCTCTCCCCACCCAAAACCCAAGAAAGGAGTCGGCCGCCTGGCGGCCTCCCCTCGTTCACTCTTCAGGATCATCTTGCATTGGAAACAGGACCAGCTTTCAGGATCATTCTTGGATTAGAAAATGCTTGGCGGGTCCACAACAGCCTTATCGGCTCGAATCGCGAGATGTTGAGGAAGGACTAACCGGGAATTCTTTCCAAGTTCTTGAGATAATAGACTGTTCTCTCATGCACGTGAGCCGCCCCTCCCCCACTGTTTTAACGGGAAATGCACCACGATCCCTGACTCGTTGAAAGCCCGCCTCGACAACAACTACTACGCCGCGCGGAGCCAGACTCCCTAAAGCCCTCATCCGCGCGGACGCCGAACCGGGCGCGCTACCCTGACTATTGGTGCCTCAGTCCGTTCCCATCGCCCGCCCCAAGCCGGAAATCATGAGCCCGGCCGGCTATTGGCCGCAACTTCAGGCCGCCATCGAGGCCGGGGCCGATTCCGTCTACTTCGGCTTGAAGCACTTCACCGCCCGCGCCAAGGTTGGCTTCTCCCTCTCCGAACTCCCGCGGGTCATGCGAACCCTCCATCAGCGCGGCGTGAAAGGCTTCGTCACCTTCAACACGCTTGTCTTCGATCACGAACTCCCTGACGCCGCCTCCGCGTTGGCCTCCATCGCCAATGCCGGAGCGGACGCCATCATCGTCCAGGATCTCGGTATCGCCGCCCTCGCCCGCCGGATCGCCCCCCGCCTCCCCATCCACGGCAGCACCCAGATGTCCATCACCAGCGCCGAAGGCGTCCAACTCGCCCAAAGCCTCGGTGTCTGCCGTGTCGTGCTCGCGCGCGAGTTGTCTCTCGACGACATCCGCAAGATCCGCGCCGCCACCCGCTGCGAACTCGAAATCTTCGTCCACGGCGCGCTCTGCGTTTCCTACTCCGGCCAGTGCTTCTCCTCGGAAGCATGGGGCGGCCGCAGCGCCAACCGCGGCCAGTGCGCCCAGGCCTGCCGCCTCCCCTACGAACTCCTCGTGGACGGCGTCCTCAAGCCACTCGCCGAAGCCCGCTACCTCCTCTCCCCCGGCGATCTCTACGCGCTCCACCAGATCCCGGAGATCCTCGATATCGGCATCGACTCGCTCAAGATCGAAGGCCGCTACAAGGACGCCGAATATGTCGCCCTGGTCACACAGGCCTACCGCAAGGCCGTCGATGAAGCCTGGGCCCGTCGGCCTCCCACCATCACACCCCGCGAGGAACTCCAACTCGAGCAGGTCTTCTCCCGCGGCCTCGGCCCCTTCTTCCTCAATGGAACGGACCACCAAGCCGTCGTCGCGGGCCGCACCCCCCGTCATTGCGGCGTCCTCATGGGCCGCGTCACGCGCGTGCAGGATAACAGTGTCCTCATCGAACCCACGGCTGCCAACCATCTCTCCCCGCTCAAACCCGGTGACGGACTTGTCTTCGATGCCGCCGCCCGGCGCAGCCCCGAAGAGCCCGAAGAGGGCGGCCGCGTCTTTCAAGCCGAACCCCGCCGCGACGGCAAATGGGAGCTCCGTTTCGCCAATCGCGCCATCGGCTTCTCCCGCATCCGCCCCGGCGACCTCGTCTGGCGCTCCAGCGACCCCGATACCGCCAAAGCCGCCCGCCCGTTCCTCCTTCCCCCAACCCCTCTCCGCAGGCAGCCCGTTCAAGTCCAGGTGAGGGCCAGTGAAGGCGCGCCGCTGGTCGCCGAATGGTCCCTCGTCGGCCAGCCGGACATTCGCGTCACCACCGTCTCCCCGGATATCCTCGGCCCGGCCCGGCAGCAAGCCATCAGCGTCCCGCAACTCGAAGACCAATTCGGCCGCCTCGGCAGCGTGCCCTATCAGCTTGCCGCCGTCGAACTCGAAGTCAACGGCAACCCCTTCGTTCAGGCATCCGTGCTCAACCAGATGCGCCGCGATGCCGTCGAACAGTTGCAGTCTCTTCAATCCCGCACCCCAACTCCCGTCTCCCCAGTCCCAACCCACTCCCCGCATCCAAAACCCAGGCAGTCACATCCTCTCCCCCCGCAACTCACATCCTCGTCCGCACCCCCGAACAACTCGAAGCCGCCCTCGAATCCCGCCCGGCCTCCATTACCCTCGACTACCTCGAACTCTACGGCTTGCGCCCTTCCGTCGATCTCGTCAGGCAGCACGGCATCGAAGCCCGCGTCGCCGGCCCGCGCATCCTCAAGCCGGATGAACAGCGCATCGTCCACTTCCTGTTGAAGCTCGATTGCCCCATCCTCGTCCGCTCCGCCGGCCTTCTCCAAGCCCTCCAGGGGATGCCCCATCCGCCCCTCATCGGCGATTTCAGCCTCAACGCCGCCAATCACCTCTCGGCAGGCATTCTTCAATCGATGGGCCTCTCACGCCTCACCCCCACTCACGATCTCAATGCCGCCCAAATCACCGCCCTCGCTCAAAACGCCGGCCCCGATCTGGTCGAGGTCATCGCCTACCAGCACCTGCCCGTCTTCCATACCGAACATTGCGTATTCTGCCGGTTCCTCTCTTCAGGCACAAGCTACCTCGATTGCGGCCGTCCTTGCGAGCAGCACCGCATCGCCTTGCGCGACCCTTCCGGCCGCGCCCACCCCGTCATGGCCGATATCGGCTGCCGCAACACGGTCTTCGGAGCCGAGGCGCAGCAGGCAGCCCTCCACCTCGATTCCTGGCGCGACGCCGGCATCGTCCATTTCCGCATCGAATTCGCGCACGAATCGAAGGACCAGGCCCACCGCGTCACTACCGCCTTCCGGCAATACTTCGCCTCGGAACTCACCCCCAGGGAACTGGCCGCTCTTCTCCAGCGCGCCTGCCCCCAGGGAACCACCGAAGGCAGCCTCTTCGTTCCCGCCGGCCACCCCGCCCTCCCCGTCGTGCAGTGACCTGCACACGCCGCCGGCCGCCAGATGTCATACTCCAAGTAGGTCATGCCATCATCCATTTTTCTCGTTAACCCATTTCTTTCCCTTACGTCCTTCCTGAGGGGACACATGCGGCTCCATTACATCCTCCCTTGTTTGCTCCTCTTGCTCCTGCCCTGCTACACGGCGCAAGCCCAATCCCAGAACACGATTCCCTGGGATAACAGCGGCAACAGCCAGCTCAACGGCCTTTACAACTTCCGCCAGGTCGTGTGGATCGTCGGCGATAACGCCGGCAATCTCAGCCGTTCCGTCGCGCTTTATGGCACGATCAACTTCGACGGCAACGGCAACTACAGCCTCAACGCCACCGTCTCCGATTCCACCGCCTCCGGATTGCAATCCCACAACCTCTCCGGCTCCTACACCATCTCCGCGGCAGGCCTCGGCTACATGGACAACCCGGCGCTCGACAAGGGGACGGTCTTCGGACTGGTAGCCCAGGGCGTCTTTGTGGGCAGCAGCACCGAGGACGGCATCAACGATATGTTCATAGCCGCCCCCGCGGGAGCCACTCCGCCCACCACCTCGAGTTTCCGCGGCAGCTACTGGGTAGCCGAGTTCAATTTTCCCACCACCACCGCGCAGGCGCGCGATGCCCTGTTCCGCATCAACCCCGACGGCCAGGGTAGCCTCGGCGCCATCAACGCCATCGGCTACATCGGAAACAGCGGCGCCAAAATCACCCAAACCGTCAATGGAGCCCTCTACGCTTTTCAGAACGGATTCGCCACCGTATCCTATGGCGGCAACCTCACCAACCAAACCCTCATCGCCGGCAACCGCAACCTCTATATCTCCCCCGACGGCAACCTCATCTTCGGAGGCTCGCCCGCGGGAGCCGATATGTTCGTCGGCGTGCGCGCTCTCTCCGGACCACCTACACCGGGCATCTTCAGCAATCTCTACTATCAGGCCGGCGTGGACCTCGACCAGTCCCAGCCCAAGGTCGCCACCCTCCATTCCTACTTTGGATCTCTCAACGCCACCGCCGACTCCACCATCGCTCACCAGCGCCTGCTCTCCGGATTTGAATCCTCCGCTTACGATTACACCTACTCCGACCCGTTCACCCTCCAGGCCGACGCGAGCTACGATGATTTTCTCGGTCTCCACTACATCATCGGAGCCGGCGGCGCCATCCGCATCGGCTTCGGCACGGAAACTCTTCAGGGCATCAACATCGCGCTCAAGGCCCCCGGCTTCACGGGCAGCGGAGTCTTCCTGAACCCCGCGGGAGTCGTCAACGCCGCCAGTTCGGCCCCGTTCACGGTGGGCGTTTCCCCCGGCCTCTTCCTCTCGCTCTACGGTTCCAACCTGGCCCAGACAAGCCTGGTGGACGGCACGTTCCCCACCTCGCTCGGCGGTGTCCAGGTGATGATCAATAACCGCCCCGCTCCCATCTACTCCGTCAGCCCAGGCCTCATCACCGCCGTGGCGCCCTTCGGAACCACCGAAACCGTGGCCGCCATCCAGGTCACCAGCGGCGGGCAGAAATCCAATACCGTAACGGTCTTCCGAACCACAACCACACCCGGCGTATTCACCAATCCCCCGGGCGGAATCGGCTATGCGGCGGCGCTCCATACGACGGATTTCTCCGTCGTCACACCGCTCAACCCAGCCAAACCCGGCGAAACGCTGGCCGTGTTCCTCACCGGCCTCGGGAGCGTCTCGCCCGCCGTCGCCGATGGCTCGCCGGGACCCGCCAATCCCACCAGCAGCGCCGTCGCCTCCATGGCCGCCTACCTCGACGGCAAGACCGCGAACGTCAGTTTCTCCGGCTTGGCTCCAACCCTGGTCGGCCTTTACCAGATGAACATTCAGGTGCCTGCCGCCGTCCGCTCCGGAGACCGCTACCTCGACATCGCCGGCCCCGATTCCTACAACTCCCAGGCGGTCATTCCCATCTCCGGAGGCGCGGCGGGCGCTGCCGCGTCCTTCGAAAAAACAGCCGTTTCTACCAGCGGCAGGCGCGGACGCAGTCTGCTCCGCCGCCCCGCTCCTGGTTCTCAACCCGCACCCTCCCGTAGGAGGCTGACTCAATGATCTGCTTGACCCTGCCCGAGGAAAGGCGGATGATACCCGTAAGGAGCACAATCGAATGACGAGGATGATCGCCGCTCTATTCACCACTTTCGCGCTCACCGCCCCGGCGCAGGTGGCTATTTCCGTCCGCTCAGGCCTCATCCACCACGTGGAAGGCAATGTCAACCTCGATGGACAGAAGGTCCAGCCCAAAATGGGGCAGTTGGTGATGGTCGGCGAGGGGCAGACGCTCACCACCACGGACGGCCGCGCGGAACTCGGTCTCACTCCGGGCGTTTTCTTCCGGATGAGCCCGAATTCCTCCTTCCGCATGGTCTCCAATGCGTTGACCGATACGCGCCTGGATGTCCTTTCCGGCACGGCTCTCGTCGAGGTGGCGGAACTCGGCAAATCCAACCGCATCACCATCCGTCAGGCGCAATCGGAAACTTCCCTCCTGAAAATGGGACTCTACCGCTTCGACGCGGATATGGGACAGGTCCGCGTGGTGGAGGGAAAGGCCCAGGTCGCCATGGGCGGCAGTTCGCTCACCCTTACGAAGAATCGCATGATCAGTGTCGGAGACGGTCTGCAAGCCTCCAAGTTCAAGAACAGTAAGACTGATCCGCTGTATGTTTGGAGCGCCCAGCGCGCCTTGCTGGTTTCCGAGGCGAACATCTCCGCCGCCCACGCGCTCAGTTTGAGCGGCTACCGCTCGAGCGGCAGTCTCTGGGCCTGGTATCCGCAACTCGGTATGCTGGCCTTCATCCCCTCAAGCGGATACCTCCTCAGCCCGTTCGGCTGGGGCTATTACAGCCCTGGAGCCGTCTGGCAGGTCTACGCTCCCCGCTACAACCAGGGCGAATACGGCGGTGGCGGCGGCCGTGGTTCCTGGTCCGGCCTCAACTCCGGCGTCTCGCGCGGCGGCATGTCCTCCGGCGGATTCGGAGGCGGAGCGCCCGTTCGGTCCTCTGCTCCCGCCAGTGCCCCGGCCCAGACCGGCGGTGGCGGTGGCGGCGCGCGCGGCGGCAGGTAGCCGTGCTGATCCTCGCTGCCTCTCGACGGTGGTAGTGTATTCCCTATGGCAAACCACCTTACCCGGCGTGCTTGGATGTCCGCCGTGGCCGCGCTCCCCTTGGCCGCCGCCACGCCCGCCAAGCCGATGCGCGGCATTTTCATCATCATGGCCACTCCGTTCACGGAAACCGGCATGGTGGATTATGAAGACTTGCGGCGGGAAGTTGCTTTTCTCTCCGGCTGCGGCGTCCATGGAATGGTCTGGCCGCAAATGGCGAGCGAGTATACAACCCTCACCCCCGAGGAACGCCGGCGGGGTATGAAGGTCCTCGCCAAGGCCGCCGCCGGTCAGTCTCCCGCTCTTGTCCTCGGCGTGCAAGGGGCCAACGTTCAATCTGCTCTCGAATACCTCAAACTCGCCGAGGAACTCGGCCCCGATGCCCTCATCGCCATCCCGCCAACCTCCGCTTCCTCCGTCGATGACTATCGCCGCTACTACGCCACCCTCGCCGAGTCCGCGAACCGGCCCCTCTTCATTCAGACCACCGGCGGAGCCAAAGCCATTATTCCCCCGGTCGAAATGCTCACCGCCCTCGCCCGCGAATTTCCCCACCTCGGCTACGTCAAGGAAGAGGCCGCCCCCGTCACCGAACGGATGCTGGCCCTCGCCGCCGGGCGGCCGGCCGTAAAAAGCGTCTTCAGCGGAAACGCCGGAAAGGGCATGCTCTACGAATGGAGGCTCGGCATGGACGGAACCATGCCCGGAGCCCCGTTTTCCGATGCCTACGTCCGTATTTGGGATGCCTGGCGCACCGGCGGCCACGAGCAGGCGCGGGAAATCTTCTCCCGCCTCCTGCTGATGATCAATCTCGATTCCGTCATCCCCGGTACGCGCCAATACATCATGAAACGCCGCGGCGTGTTCAAGACCACCTTCTCCCGCCGCCAGAACATCACACTCTCCGCGAAAGCCGTCGAGGAAATCGAGTTCTGCTTCGATGGCCTCCGGCCGTATTTGAAGGTCTGAACCGAAGTCCGTTTTCCGCCCACCGCAATGCCTGCCCTGGCCTCCGCGATGCGGCCGCATATTCCGCCCGTGTCCAGCCAATACCAACCGGTGAATTTCGGCGGTGGAGAATGGCGCCCGGTCATTTCCACCGCCGCATCTGCTCAGCATGAGGACGAGATGATGGTGTTCATGGCGAGGTACACACGGGAGCCACCCTCGCGGCACGCGATTTCAAACTCCACCAGCAGGTGACGCCTCATCCGCACGGCGGCATCGTCCGCCTGTAGAGTGAGCAGGTCGAAGGTCTTCATCTTCACTTGCAGCGCGGATACGCGGAACCAGGCCGGCGCCCGCTCGGTCCGCGCCACGCCCCCTGTCCTGGATTCGGCGTAAGCCGGAGCATTCCATCGTGCGACAAACCGGCACCCTTCAATCAGCGTGGCCAGCCACTCCCAACCTGCCCGGATCATTTGCATGCTTCCTGTGACCAAACCGCCGGCGCGCTGAGAACACCCGCCTCTCCGGCGGCTTTTCCGGTCCGGGCAGTCTTCTTCGCAATCATGCCGCCCAGCGGGCGCATGAAATCGAATTCGAGCAGCCGCAGCTTACGGTCCTTGTAGTTCTGTTCGTACACCTCTTGCCCCAACAGGTAGATGGCCTGGAGCGCGAGAGCCGCCACCAGTAACTCGTGCAATTGCGCCACATGAGCCGCGGGCGGGGACCAGATGCCCACCGAATGCAACAGCGCCGCCGTCTGCGACAACGACATCAGTCCGACGGTGAACGCCAACAGCTTGAGGCGTCTGCTCGGACCTCGATGCACCAGCAGAAGCGCGCATCCGGTGGCCAGCAAGTTTGCCAGAATCGTCGTGAATACCATCTTTCCTATCTCCTTTTTACATTTGTTCTCATATTCTTCACGGATCAGAATCATGGTCAGCGATTCCAATCCGTCTTGCGGCGAAGCGCATGGCCCGCCGCGGGGTTAACTGGTGATCCGGGGAACACTCTCGACCGGTTCGAAGGAAAACGATTTGATGATCACCTCCACTTCCTTCTTTCCGGAAGGAGGTCTCCCCTGGTACAGCCACAAATTGAATCGAAAGTGAAGATTGTCGCCGGAAAGGTTCGGAACCGTGCGTGGGTAGGACCACTCGTGGATTACGGGCCCATCGCCTTCCACCGCTTGAAACTGCAACCCTTCCGGCCGCCAGTGCATGATGTGCGTGGTCGAACCGCCGTGCGGCAGGAGAAACCGCTGCAGGTTTCCTTTCGCTTCCGCCGGTTGAACCACAACCTGCGCGTTCGCGTACCCGCTGTCGTCTCCGAAATGCCCTACTTCGAGCGCGTCAATTTCGTTATAATGCGGGCCGGATTCGTCTCCCCAGGTGAACGCGCCGAGCACCGCGTTCGCATCCAGCGGATTCGCCTGCTCGACCTCGAACCGGTACGTCCCGTAACCCACCGTTTGGCGCGAGATCACTTCCGCGCTGGTCCACCGCCCCGCACGCCAAACAATCTTAAGGTGCAACCTGCCTTCCGGATCCACGAAAACGTTCTCCCGCGAAGCGGAGAAGTAATTTGGACCCGGACCTACCCGCTCCCTCGATGCCTTTACCGCCCACGGCTGGCCCTGGAACGTGATTTCACGCGCCGGCGCCTCCAGGCCGGCCGGCAGCAGCCACTCCGCCGCCGCGGCCATCAGCACGCACGGGTTGCTCGTACGGAACAACCCGGGAAGCGCGCCCACAAAGAGGGCAAGGAAAAAGACCTGGATGGTTTTAACAGCTTGTCTTCGATTCGCGAACATCCTGAATTCTCCCTTCGCTCAGGCAATCGCAAACCCCGGAGCATAGTGGCCGGCCGCACTGCTCGTCACATGCCGGCCGCTCCGGAGTTCGCTTGCGATACGCGCCGCATCTCCCGTGCTGACGGAATGCTGCAACTCGACCCCGACGCAATAGGGTCCGGAGTGCTTCCGGCAGCAAAACACCTCTCCCAACAAGAGGTAGTGGGACAACTCGATCTTCACCAGACTCCTGTATTGAACAGGTAGATTCATCTCCAGCCACGCCACGTTGCCGTTTATGGTCTCCACGCGGGCGGCCATGGGTTCGGCTTCGTTCTCGAGAAAGGACAGCATGGCTGGCTCCGGGTAACGGAGCTTCACTAACGTTGTTTCGTTCCGGCTGGCTTCTTGATTCGAGTCCATGCCCCGGTACATCGCACTCGCGCCGCCAAATGGCCCTGGTCCGGAGTGTCTACGCTAACTGGCTCAAAGCTCAGCAGTTAGCAAATGGAAAACATGATTGTAAACTGTGTGGTCAGACATCCGGTGTACAGATCCGAGATTGCGCCCCGGTCTCGCTTATTCCGCCTTGGGACTCGCGGCGCCCTCCAGTCCAGTACGTCACGGCGCTCCGATTCAGGTGTGCGATGGAGCGGCGGCGGGGATGGTCCTATATGGGTAAGGCTTCCGCCTTCCTTGCCTTCCCCTTGTTTCGACGAACTCGTACCTTCGGGCTAAGTACGAAACATCGTTTTCTCAAGATCGAGACACGCTTCGCAGGTTTATACACCACCCCTACAATAGGCTGCTTCCTGACCATCCGTCGGAATGTAAGGCTGGATTTTCCGTCCCGTTCTCTTCTATCCCTGTGGTATCCCGGGGGTGTTTACTATCATTTCCATTCGTTGAGGCGATCATTCGATAGAGTGTCGCGCGGCTTATCTTGAGAATTTCCGCCGCGCGCACCTTGTTTCCACCCACTGTTTTCAGCACCTTTTCCACGTAGCGGCGCTGGGCCTCGTCGAGAGACACCAGTTCACCTTCGTTCTCCGCCGGAGTGGCGTGCGCGGTCCTCATCCGCTCCGGCAGATCTTTCAGATCCACGAACTCCCCGTCCGCCATCATGCAGGCGTGTCCCAGGCAGTTCTCCAGTTCCCGTACGTTGCCCGGCCAGGAGCACTTCAGCATGGCAATCTGGGCGCGGCGCGAAAGTCCGCGAAGCGGTTTGCCGTATTGCCGGGCGAAACGCTCGAGGAAGTGGCGCATGAGAAGAGGAAGATCCTCTTTTCTATCGCCTAAAGACGGAATTTGGATATCTATCATCGATAACCGGTAGAATAAATCCTCCCGAAATCGCTTCTCTCTCACCATCTCCAGCAAGTCCCGGTGCGTCGCCGCTATGACCCTCACATCTACCTTCCGTGTCACCGGTGAGCCCACTCGCTGGATTTCCTGTTGCTGTAAGACTCGCAGCAACTTCGTCTGAGTCGCCAGCGGCATTTCTCCAATTTCATCCAGGAACAGGACCCCCCCGTCGGCATATTCAAACAGCCCTACCTTATCCTGTGCCGCCCCGGTGAACGCTCCTCTGACATAGCCGAACAGTTCGCTTTCTATCAGGCTCTCGACAATCGCTCCGCAGTTACAGGTTGCAAAGCGCCGCTGCGCAACCGGGCTCAGCCGGTGCAGGGCTTTCGCCACCAGTTCCTTCCCGGTCCCCGTCGCGCCGGTCACAAGAATATTCCGGAAGTGTGGCGCGATGCGGCGGATGCGAGCGAATACCTCCAGCATCGCCGGACTGCGCCCAACCAGGCCCTCGAATTGAAACGCCTCCAATAGTTGCCGGTCTAGCGCGGAAGTGAAATGGCGATGCTTCCACACCGATACCAACTGACCGATTTTGTCCAGCAACATGTTGATATCAATGGGCTTCGTGAGATAATCGGCGGCTCCTCGACGGATGGCTTCCACCGCGGCCTGCGGCGAGTAGTGGCTGGTAAGGAAAATGACATCAACTCCAGGATCAAACTCTACAACTTGGTCCAGAACTTCCATCCCATTCATTCCTGGCATGAAATAATCGAGCAGGACGGCTGCGGGCCGATGCTGCCTGAGGGCCTCCATCGCCTTGCCCGGGTCCGAAACCGGAACCACTTTGGCGTCGACGCTGCCCAGAACGGTTTGGAGCAGAAGAAGAATTTGGGGATCATCATCAACGGCCAGCACGACGAAGGAGGGATTAGTCTGCATGTAAGAGGAGTACTCCACCGTAGACATCGGCAGGGCCATGACTTTCGTTTAGTAGCTTTGGCTGCCTCCTGTCTTCCATGGCTCGGGTCGATGTATACTCCACATGGTGTATTGGAAGACCATGAGATGGACCTTCGGCATCAAGCTCGGCCTGGCAATCTGGCTCGGGCTCCTCGCCAACGTGTTCGTGAGCGGCATCGCCTCCTACCGCGGCGCCATTCGTCTCATCGAAACCAATCAGTCCGTTCAGCACACCTATTCCCTCCTTGCCGAGTTTGAGCAAGCCGATTCGGCCATTAGCGCCGTGGAAACCGGCGTTCGCGACTTCCTTCTCAGCGGCGACACCGGCTACCTCGATCCTTACCGGGCCGCCGTTCCCGCCGCCGAACAGAGCCTCGTGAAGCTTCGCTCCCTCGCTGCCCGGCATCACGAGCAGCAGGAGGACTTGAGGGGCCTCGCCGCCCTGCTGGAGGAAGCCCTCGCTCTCTCCGGAAAGCAGGTCGCGAGCCGCGCCAACAGGTCCACCCTTTCCGGAGATGTCGGTAAACAGGTTGCCTTAGCTCGTGAAAAGACCAACAGAATTCGCGAGCTACTGGGCAGGATGAAGAAAACGGAAAGAACGCTGCTTTTCCGCCGTCAGAAAATCGCGGAGGAAAACGCGGAAGCATCCATTCGCGTTGTTTTTTTTGGGACCGCTCTGGCGCTGCTGCTCGGCATCCTTGCCGGCGCCGCGATCTTCCGTAATTTCTCCAACTCCGTCGCAACACTGAAACGCGGAGCAGAACTCATCGGCGCCGGTAATCTCTCCTACCGGATCGATACGGGCAACAACGACGAATTTGCGGATCTCGCCGCCGTCCTCAACAACATGGCGGGACAACTCGGGCGAGCCAGGGACGAGTTGCTGCGCCAGGTTGGATTGACCGAGGCCATTCTCCAATCGATCGGTGACGGTGTGGCCGTCATCAACGAGCACGGAGAGTTTCTTATCTACAACCATGCCGCCTGCCGCATCAGCGGAATCCCTGAAGGCAGATTTCCGGCGGCAATTTCCGGCCGCTATGGGTGCATTCTTCACGAGGACAACCTCTGCCCCGTGCCCGTCGAGGAGATGCCTTTAGCCCGTGCCGCCAGCGGGGAATTGGTCGATGAGACCATTGTCGGTATCCGTCCGCCACCCCCCGATGGAGATAACCGGGGCATTCGCTGGGTACACGTCACCGCCAGACCTCTTCGCGACGGCCAAGGAGCCTTAACGGGAGCCGTCGCCGTGATGACGGACATCACCGAACAACGCACGGCTTTCCAGGAACTCAAGATCCGCGAGCGGTTATTGCGGAGCGTCATCGAGGCAATGCCCGTCGGTGTCTGCATTGCCGGCCCCGATGGAGCCATCGGCATGGTCAACGCCGCTGGAACCGCGCTTTGGGGAGACCATCGGGAATCCTCCCCGTACGGTGAGGTCAAGGCCTGGCACTGGCGGACGGGTGATCCCGTGCTGGCCCGGGAGTGGGTCTTGAAGCGGGCCATCCTGAATGGCGAGACCATCCTTCAGGAGTTGATCGGCATCCAGACACCCGGCCATTCCCGCAAGGCCGTCCTTCTGTCCGCCGTCCCCCTCCGGGATTCTTCGGGCAACCTCAGCGGAGCCATCGAGGTGGGCGAGGACATTACGGCGCGAATCAGCATCGAGGAGGAGTTGAACCGGGCCAACAAGGAACTGGAAGCGTTCAGCTACTCTGTCTCCCACGACCTGCGCGCGCCGCTGCGCCATATCGATGGGTTCTCCGGTCTGTTGGAAAAATACGCGGGATCCCGCCTCGATGAGAAGGCGCGCCGGTACCTCGACACTATCTCCGCGTCGGCCCGGGAGATGGGAAAACTGATCGATGATCTCCTTGCGTTCTCGCGCATGGGCCGGACCGAATTGATGTCCACGCCGGTGAGCATGGACCGGCTGCTACGCGATGCCCTGGATGAGTTGGCGTCCGAAACCGCCGGCCGCGCGCTGGAATGGGAGATCGGCGCCCTTCCCCCCGTGCACGGGGATCCCGCCATGCTGCGATTGGTTCTGGTGAATCTGGTTTCAAATGCGATAAAATACACCCGTTACCGCGCCATGGGGCGCATCGGAGTCGCCGGATATCGCGATGGCGCGGAGGCGGTATTCCGCGTTCGCGACAACGGTGTTGGGTTCGACATGAAGTACTCCGAAAAGTTGTTCGGCGTTTTCCAGCGCCTACACAGTAGTAAGGAGTTCGAGGGAACCGGTATCGGCCTCGCCACCGTCCGGCGCATTATCCACCGTCACGGCGGACGAACCTGGGCGGCCGGGACCGTGGACGAGGGGGCGGCATTCTACTTTTCCCTCCCCTGGAGAAACGAGGACTCGCGGTGAATCAACTACGGGACATTCTACTGGTGGAAGATAACCCCAATGATGTCGAACTCACGATGGAGGCGCTTGGAGAGCACAACCTGGCGAACAAGGTGATAGTCGCCCATGACGGCGAGGATGCCCTCGACTTTCTCTACCGCCGCGCCCGTTTCGCCATGCGCGACGATCGTCCTCCAGCCTTCATCCTCCTGGACATCAAACTTCCCAAACTGAGCGGGCTCGAGGTGCTTCGCGCAATTCGCTCCGACGAGAAGCTGAAGTGCATTCCTGTTGTGATGCTCACCTCCTCGCGCGAGGAATCCGATCTCTTCCACAGCTATCAACTCGGCGTCAACGCCTACGTCGTGAAGCCGGTCGCCTTTGCGGCTTTCCTCGATGCAGTCAAGGAGATCGGTGCGTTCTGGGCCATTCTCAATGAGTTGCCTCCAGTAAGGTAGCCATCAAAGCCGGGGCGTGGTTGCGATCCTGGAGTCTTTTTTTACAACTCAGACAACGGGCGCCGGCCTAATCGAGATTCGCTGCCGCCTTATTTCCATAGCCGCCGCCTTGATATTCATGGTACTTGCGACAATGATTTACTAGCCGCGGCCGAACAGGCAGAAATCTACATTTTTGCGTCCAGGTATTACAACTTCTTCGTTCAGAAAAGAAAATTGTGATAGACTTGTGTTTCCAAAGATAGCTAAGCTTAGCCGACACAAGGACATGCGGTGAGCGTGGGGGCGACCGGCCAGATGAATTCTTCCTTACGTATCCTCTATTTGGAAGACAACAAAAAAGATGTCGAACTGGTTGAGGACGTGCTCGCGCACGCGGGCATTCCCTGCGAAGTCGTTCAGGTGGAAGCGAAAGACGAATTCCTCACCCATCTCGACCACCCCGGCTTCGACCTCATTTTGAGCGACTACTCCCTTCCCGGTTTTGACGGAGCCTCTGCCCTTGCGGCGGCGAGAGAAAAGTGCCCCCATAAACCTTTCGTTTTTCTCACCGGAAGCCTTGGTGAGGATGCCGCTATTGACGCCCTGACGCGCGGAGCCAGCGACTACGTCTTTAAGGACAAAATCGGACGCCTTGCTCCCGCCGTGCGCCGCGTCCTCCGGGAAGCCAAATCGCGGGAGGCCCTCCAGAGGATGGAGGAGCAACTCCGCCAGGCCCAGAAGATGGAAGTGGTCGGGCAACTTGCCGGCGGCATCGCCCATGATTTCAACAACCTCCTGACCATTATCCTGGGCCATAGTGAACTCCTGCTCCGCAAGACTACGTCCGAAGACCCCCTTCTTCGCCTGGGACTCGAGCAGATCCGGACCGCGGGGGAACGCGGAGCCCTGATCACACGCCGTTTGCTCGCTTTTTCCCGCAAGCAGGCACTTCAGCCCGCCACCTTCAACCTCAATGAAATCCTGCTCGGCATGGAAGGCATGCTCCGTACACTCGCCGCCGGCCAAATCGAGTTGGAGATCTCCGCCGCTACGTTACCGGCGTTTGTCACCGCCGATGCCGGTCAGATGCAACAGGTTATCCTCAACCTCGCCGTCAATGCGCGTGACGCGATGCCCAAGGGAGGCAAACTGGCGGTTGCCATTGACAACGTAGACATCGCATCCGGAAGCCGGTCAATCTCCGGCTTCAGCGGCCCCGCGGTGGTTCTGACCGTGCGCGACTCAGGCATCGGCATGGATCGCGCGACTCTGGCCCGCATTTTCGAGCCCTTTTTCACGACAAAAGAGCCGGAAAAAGGAACTGGCCTTGGCCTTGCCGTGGTTCATGGAATCGTGAAAGACAGCCAGGGACATGTCGACGTTTCAAGCAAACCCGGCCGCGGTACTACTTTCCAGATTTATCTCCCCAGAGCAGCGGCCCCGGAACCGGCACATCCGCCACAGCCCATGGCCAAACCGGTGCGGAGAGCTACGGAAGTCATCCTGGCCGTTGACGATGAACCACAAATCCTCGCCGTTGCGGCACAGGTATTGAGGATGGAGGGTTACAGCGTGCTCGAGGCGGACAACGCACAGGCGGCGCTGGCAATTGCTTCCGCGCATCTCGGTCCCATTCATCTCTTGCTTACGGATGTGATCCTTCCGCAGATGCGTGGAAATGAGTTGGCGGCCGCCTTCCTTCGTTCCCGTCCGGGAGCGGCCGTGCTCTATATCTCCGGAAACGTAGCCGATTCAGTACGCTCTTCCACTCCGGGCAGCACTTTCCTTGAAAAGCCCTTTACCCCCTCCCAACTCGTCGACAAGGTTCGGGAAGTGATGCGCATTAACAACACTCTCCGCGCGCTTGTCGCCGATGATGACGCGGACGTTCGAGCCATGTTGAAAACCATGTTGGCCGAAGTTGGCTTCGAGGTCTGCGAAGCCGCCAACGGCCGGCAGGCCGTGGAAGAATGCCGCAAGCGGCATTTTGATGTGGTCATGATCGACATTGTCATGCCCGAACAGGAGGGGCTGGTGACAATCCGCCAACTTCGTAAGGAACTTCCGGACTTGAAAATTATCGCTATGTCGGGAGCCTTTGCCGGTCAATTTCTCCATGTGGCGCATATGCTGGGAGCGACTGCCGTGCTCAGTAAGCCGTTCCGCCCTGGCGTCGTTCTCGATATTCTCGGAAATATTCTCGGTCTCCCAGGCGAGCCCGCTACCGGCTGAGCCTGACGGCCCCCTCTCCTGCCATCCCCCCGCGCCTCACCCCCGCAGCAGCGCCGCCGTGAATCCCACCACCGCCGACCCCGCCACCACCACCAGCGTCTCCACCCGCGTAAACGCCAGCACCACGAAACTCCCCACCGCCACCGCCACCATCACCCCATCCGTCAGCGTCGCCCGCCCTATCGGCAGCGCCGAAGAGATCAGCAACCCCGCCGCCGAAAGCAGCAGCGCCCGGATCGCCCCCCGCACTTGCGGATTCGTGGCCCGGTTAGCGAAGAATCGCAGGATCGGCAGAATAAAGAACGCCGGGCTCACCATCGCCAGGTAACCCGCGGCGGCGCCTGGAATCCCCGCCGCCATGTAGCCCACGCTCACCACATAAAGACCCAGCGGCCCCGGCCCCGACCGCCCCGCCGCCACGGCCGTGTTCAACTGCCGCTCCGTGATCAGATGGTGCTTTTCCACGAAATCCGCTTCAATCACCGGCAGCGAACTTAGCCCGCTGAATGACAGCAGCATCGCTTTGAGCAGCAGAAAATACAACAGAACCAGATTCATTTCCCTTACATCTCCCGCCACACGGCCCCGATCACCGCCGCCAGCGCCATGATTTCGAGCGGCGTCCAGCCCCAGGCCTCCCGCAGCAGCAGCGTCCCCCCGGTCAGCGCCACAATCCGCAGCCAGCCCTTGCCCTGGAAACTCGGCTTTGTCAATTGCCATGCCGCCGCCCCCATCATCCCCACCACCGCCGCCAGCACCCCGGAAACCGTCATCTTCGCAATCGGGTTCCGGTCCGCCGATTCAAACACCACCGTCAGCCAGACCGTCAGCACCGCCGAGGGAGCCGACGCCGCGATCACCGCCGCCACCGAAGCCACCCACCCATACATCAGATAGGCCGCCCCCGCGCAAAACGCAAGCACGTTGGTCCCCGGCGTAATGCGCGCCAGTGAAAACACCAGCGCGAACTGCTCATCCGAAAACCACCCGCGCCGTTCTCCCAACTCCCGCTTCAACGCCATCATCGTCGGGTCGCCCCCTCCGAACGTCGTGTTCCCCGCCTTGAGAAACACGTTCGTCAGCGATGCGAGCGTGAGAGGCGGAGCCTTTACTTTGTCCATGCCCGGTGCACCTCCTCGCGGCGTCGCCCCAGTTCCTCGAAGTCCGCGTGCGCTTGTTCCGCATAGGAAACCGCAAACTGGAGAATGCCGTTCACGAACCGGTCCCGAAAGCCCGCCACGCTCCGCGGAATCCCTCGCGGACCGCCGCCCGCCTCCGCCCCGAGCAGGTGACACCGCGCCAGCAGCCCGCCGAACATTCCCGCCGCCTTTCCGAACCGCGCGGTCTCGACAAACTCACGATGCGAAAATCGCGCGTCGTTCGCCCCCAGTTCGCGCGCCTGCATGGGAACTCCATCCATGCTCGTATACCCCAGATACCGCTTGGGAAACAATTGAAATGCCTTCGTCGCCGTGTAGACCGCCTTTGCCCGCCCCTTCCCCGCGTGCGGAAAGGGCGAATCGAGCGCGGAGTCCAGCGCCTGCTTCCACTCGATCAGCCGCAGCGTCGAAAGGCTTGCCGTCTTCGTCTTCCCCTTGTCAAGCAGCAGCGCATAGCGCAGCCTCCCCAGGCTCCCGTTGCCCGCTGTGCGCGCCGCGATATCGCATAACCGGTACCGCTCCGGATGCGCGCCGGCGGAAGTGAGACAATGCCCCAGAAAAAACTCGAGTGCGTCCATCGCCGCTTTCCGCTCCCTGGAACTGACGCCATGCAACCCCCCCTCCAGTCGAAGCGTGAAGCGCCCCGGAGAACTTTCCTCCGCCAGACCCTCCAGAAACTTCACGCGCGATTTCTCTTGCGTGGTCAGCATTAGCTCACGAACCTGCCGCCGCTCGGGCAGCGCCGCAAACTCCTTGCGCCCTAGGCCCGCCCACCGCTGCAACCCATCGAGCCACGCCCGTATCGCCGCTTCCGCCGCGTTCACCCCGTCCCCCAGCCGGTGGCCGTTTTCCAGCGCGGCCAGCACAAGACTGACCGCCAGCCGCCTCACATCCCATTCGTAATAACCCTTCGCCGTCTCGTCGAAATCATTGATGTCATATACGATGTCCCCGCTGATCGACCGGAAGCAGCCGTAGTTCTCCGTGTGCACGTCCCCCACCACCGGCCCGCGCGCGGCAAGCGGAGCCGGCCGGCGGAAAGCGCCCGTCCTGATGTCTGCCGTGTATAAAAAATAGGTCCCCCGAAAGAAGCGGAAAGGAGACTCGCTCATCTTCCCGAGTTTCACCCTCAGGTCCGGAGAATGCATGTTCCGGTGCCATTTGAGAATCGCCTCCACCGCGCTGCGCATTGCTTCAGCATACTGAAGACGGCGGCCCGCGTTGCACGATACCATCGGGATATGCGCGGCAAATGGGTCTTGCTCTCGGTGTCCGCCATTCTTTTGGCCATCGCCGCCGGAGCCCTCTCCGTCCTCCGCAAGCCCGCCGCCACGCCGCCCGCGCAAAAGACCGCCCCCGCGCCCCCGCCCCCAATCCCTGACGAAGCCCTCCTCTCGGGGAAAATCCAGGCTGCCCACATCCTGCCCGTCCGCTCTCCCACCGACGGCATCCTCGACCGCTGGAATGTCCAGCCCGGCGACGAGGTCCTCGAGGGTCAACCCCTCGGCCACGTCCGCAACACCATGCTCGAAACAGCCGCCGGGCAGGCCCGCACAGACCTCGAAAGCGCTCAGTCCAAGGTCACCAGCCTCGAAGGCCAGATCCTCGCCGCCCGCCTCGATGCCGCGCGCGCCGAAGCCGACGCCGCTCGCGCCCGCGTGGAAGTGGACCGCCTCGAGAAAATCTACCTCCGCCAGCAAATGCTCCTCCGCGAAGGAGCCACCCCGCGCCTCGTCTTCGAGAAAGCCGAACGCGAATACAAAACCGCCGCCGAGGAATCGAAAACCGCCTCCGAACTCGCCCGCTCCACCGCGGACCGCGTCCAAAGCTACGAAAAAGAACTCCAACTCGCCAAAACCACCGTGCAGGATCGCCAGGACGTGGTGGACGCCGCCAACAGCGACCTCGAAGCCTCGAACATTCTCTCTCCAGCCGACGGATCCGTCCTCAAGCTCGGCGTGGAACCCGGCGGCGAAGTCACCCGCGGAATGGAGGATCTCATTCAGCTTGCCGTCGACCCCGCCCTGCTACAGGTGGTCTTGGATCCCGAACCGCGCCTGCTCGAGCGCATTAAGCCGGGCATGCCCGCCCTCGTCGTCGTTCCCGATCTCTCAAGCGACGGCATCGCCGGCAATGTCAAGGAAATCAAAGGCGCGCGGGTGATCGTCGAATTCACCAGCCCCAACCCCGCCATCAAACACGGCATGCTCGCCGGCGTGCGAATTCCTCTGAAATGATTCTTATTGGAGCAAGTACTCATGCAATTTCTTGAAAACAGCCTCATGGAACTCATCACCCGGACATCCACCGATCTCCCGCCCGACGTGCGCGCGGCGATGAAACACGCCATCGAAGCCGAGACCCCTTCCACCCAATCCGCTCAGGCCCTCGGCATCATCGCCTCCAATATCGACATGGCCGCCGAAGACGAAGGCCCCATCTGCCAGGACACCGGACTCCCCACCTTCATCGTCCACACCCCCGTGGGCGTCAATCAACTCGTCATCCGCAAGGCGGTCAACGCCGCTGTCGCCGAAGCCACCCGCCGCGGCAAACTCCGCCCCAACTCCGTCGACTCCCTCACCGGCAAGAACAGCGGCAACAACCTCGGCGAAGAGATCCCCGTCGTTCACTTCGAACAGTGGGAACAAGACGAAGTCGAAGTGAAGCTCCTTCTCAAGGGCGGCGGCTGCGAAAACAAAAACATCCAGTATTCCCTCCCCTGCGCCCTCGATCACCTCGGCAACGCCGGCCGCGATCTCGAAGGCGTCCGCAAGTGCCTCCTCCACGCCGTCTGGCAGGCGCAGGGCCAGGGCTGCGCCCCGGGAGCCCTCGGAGTCTGCATCGGCAGCGACCGCGCCCACGGCTATATGCTCGCCAAAATGCAGCTCTTCCGCACTCTTGATGACGTCAATCCAAACCCCGTCCTCGCCAAACTCGAAGCCGAAATCATGGACGAAGCCAACCGCCTCGGCGTCGGAGCCATGGGGTTCGGCGGCAACTCCTCTCTCATCGGCTGCAAGATCGGCGCCGCCAATCGCATCCCCGCCAGCTTCTTCGTCTCCGTCGCCTACGATTGCTGGGCCTTCCGCAGGCTCGGCGTCCGCCTCGACCCCCAAACCGGAGCCATCACCAGGTGGCTCTACCGCGACCCCGATCGCGAAGTCGAGCGCATGACGCGGGGCGAAGGATTCCCCCTCACCGGCCGCGAAGTCGTCCTCACCCCTCCTCTCACCGAACAGCAGATGCGCGCTCTCAAGGTCGGAGACGTGGTCCTCATCAACGGCGAGATGTTCACCGGCCGCGATGCCGTCCATAAGCACCTGGTGAATAACCCGCCCCCGGTGGACATGAACGGAGCCATCCTCTACCACTGCGGACCCGTCATGCTCCAGCAGAACGGCGAATGGGTGACTAAGGCCGCCGGACCCACCACCAGCAGCCGCGAGGAGCCCTACCAGGCCGGCATCCTTCGCAACTATGGCGTCCGCGCCGTCATCGGCAAAGGCGGCATGGGCCCGAAAACCCTCGCCGCGTTAAAGGAGTGCGGCGCCGTCTACCTCAACGCCATCGGCGGAGCCGCCCAGTACTACGCGCGCAGCGTGAAGAAGGTGCCGGACGTACACTTCATGGAATTCGGCATCCCCGAAGCCATGTGGCATTTGCAAGTGGAGAACTTCGTCGCCATCGTCACCATGGACGCCCACGGCAACAGCCTGCACGCCGATGTCGAAAAGCAAACCGGATCCGCTCTCGCGCAAATGTCCTAGCGCGGGCTCTCGGGCCTGCAGTCAGTTCAACAGCTTCACTGTCAATTGGCCGCCTACGCCACCTACGCCAGGGTGCGCGACATAAAAGTGGACACCAAGTGGAAGCGCTATAGATTCGCCTCTTTTCTGAGTACCTGTATATACTCAGAAGAGGACCCTCTATGCCTGAATCATTGGCCGACCTTGAAGCCACCCGCGCCCGTATTCTGGAGCAGTTCTTGACCTTGGGTGATTTTCGCCCGGGCACTGTTTCCGCTGCCCCGCGTCGTTGTGGCAAACCGTCCTGCCAGTGTGCTCAACCCGGAGCCGAAGGACATCCGCAGTTTCGCCTGCTCCGCAAACGCAAGGGCAAGAGCCACTCGGAGTCGTTCCCCACCCCGGCTGCCTTCCGCCAAGCCGCTCACCAGGTCGCTGAGTTTCATCGGTTCCAAGAACTGGTGGCACAACTGACCGCCGTCAACGAGAAGATCTGCCGCGCCCGTCCCGTCGCAGCCGATTCCAACTCATGGACAGCGGAGGAAAAAAAACGGCTGTTGCGATTCATCAAGAGGTTACACGAGAGATCACCGGCTTCCTGAATCGCGTCTTTGCCGAACAACAACAGACCGGACGCCTGGATCTGGAAGCCGTCGAAATGGCTCTTCGATCGGCACTGCATCAAGCTGGAGCGGCCAGTCTAGCCAAACTGTTGCGATTCCCAGTCCCGCCTTCCGATCAGCGTTCCATCGCTTGCCCTTGCGGAGCACGCGCGCACTATCAGGAACTGCTTCGGTGCTTAGCAAGAGTGACCCAGTAGGGCTTGGTTGAAGTGACCCAGATCGGGAACGGGACCGGAAACGGGGAATGATCCGGGCCATCATCCACGCCGAAGGCGTGTTCGTTGGTGGGACTGGGAGAGGCGAGCAGTATCATCCACGCCGCAGGCGTGCGGGGGGATTTTCATCATCCGCGCCGGAGGCGTGTTCACCGTGATGGTGCGATGCGGGCGAGCTTGTACCGGAGATATTCGAAGTAATCGGGGCCGATGCGCATCTCCCGCACTTCCTCGACGACCGGCAGGAAATATGCCAGCGAGCGAATCGTGCCTAGCGGCGGCGCATCGGACGGCCGAACCAGGCGACGGGTGGCGGCCAGCACAAATGCATTTTCGATGACATTCACCGAAAGGCCACGTCGATGCAGTTGCGCCGCCAGTATTCGGTCGGCACGACGGACTGTCCCCATCGTGCCCGGCGTCTTGCGGTATGCCTCCAGCACTTGGCGAACATATTCTTCCTGGCTGAGCCCGCTCTCCATGCTGGATGTCCTCAGCCCTGCGGTTCGCGCAACGGCGGACCGTCAATATGCACGGTGTGGCAGTAATGCCGCAGCCGGCTCAGCAGGGCCTCTACCAGTGGCCGGCTACCCAGAAAGTTGGGCCACTCGTCGTAGACCAGATTCGTCGTAATGATGGTGGGATGCCGCCGGTAGCGCTCCTCCATCAGCTTGAAAAAAATGTTGGACTGTTCCGGTTTCAGATTCACGTACCCGAGTTCGTCGATGACGAGTACGTCCAACCGCGCCAGCCGTTTGAGCAACTGCCTGGTGGAACGATCCGCCAGCGAGGCATACATTTCGTCAAACAAGTCCTGCGCCTTGATGAATTGACACCGGTAGCCGTTCTCCAATGCCTTCAGCAGCAGGCCGCAAGCTAATCCGGTCTTGCCAACCGCGGTTTTGCCGACGAACACGATATTTTCCGCCTTGGCGATGAACTCCAACTCCGCAAACCCGCGAATCTGTTTGCGGTTGACGCCCGGCTGGCGAGCGAAGGGAAACGTTTCCAACGTCCAACGCTCGGGCAGCTTGGCGCGCTGGATGCGCCACTCCAGTGCGCCCTCCTGCCGGGCTTGAAACTGCGCGCGCACCAGCCGTGTCACAAACTCCGAGTAGCTGATGTCGTCCTTGTCGGCGGCGCGCAACTGTTCGTCATAGATCTCCAGGATGCGCCGCAGGTTGAGATTCTTTAGCAGTTGTTCCAGTTCTTCAGTCATCCTTCGGTCCCTCATCGAGCAGAAAATATTCGCGCGTGACGCGGCGCAGGATCATCCTCTCCAGCCGGTCCAGATCGTAAAGCCCATAACGGGCGGCCTCTGCGACCGCTCCCACCAGCGGCTCCCGTGGGTACTCGCGCACAAACCGCAGCAGTTGCCGCAGGGCAAGTGTGACCACTTTGCGGCTGCGCTGCTTTAACCCTGCGACATAGTCGGCCAGTTCCGGCGCGGCGGTGACGATGGCCTGCTCTTCAGGATGCGGATCGGGACGCGCGTCTCTCTGCCCGCGCGGCGGGCGGTGCTCCGCCAGCATCACGCGCTGGTGCTCGGCTTCGGCGATGCGCCGGTGCGTCACCAGACGACGGGCATCGAGTTGAATCTCGATCTTGTCCGTGGTTTCGCGCACCTCTACACGGCGCCCGATCCACTCCACCGGCACCGAATAGCGGTTGCTGTTCAACGCCACATACCCTTCGATATCTACCAGGCGCTGTTGCAGCCGGTAGACTTCCGGAATCCACGCCGGCAGCGGCTTCAGATGCAGCCGTTCCACCGCGAACAGCTCTCGCGGAACCGCGCGGATATGTTTCTTATAAGTCGAGTTCACCTTATCGCACCACTCCCGCGCCCGCTGATTCAGATCCTCCCAGCCGCGGAAGGCGCGCCCCGCCAAAAAGTTGTTCTCGATGAAATGGAAGGGGCGTTCCACGCGCGCCGAACGGTTGGCATTGCCAATGGCGTGCGCCGCGAACTGAAAGCCGAAACGCTCTCCAAAGGCGGCCATCTCCGGCACCGGCGCCATGTCGCGTCCACTCCCGCGCAACACCACCACGTGCGTGTTATCGATCATGGTGCGGCGGGCGGCGCCGCCGAAGTAGCGGAGCGCTTCGGTGAGAAACACCTTGCAGTCGAAACGTCGGAAAGTTGGATAGCACTGGAAGAACAGCATTCGCGAGTAGCACAGCACCGCCGAGGCAGTCTGCACCTTGCGTTTCCTGCCGTCCAGTTCGAGCTCATGCGGAGACGTGTCGTGCTGCATCTCCTCGCCAGGCGCAAACTCATACTGCCCCGCCGGTGTTGGCGGCGCGTATCCGATTCCGTGCCGCCGGCAGAACGAGGTCAACGCCGCATACGACATCTCCGCGCCCGCCTCCACCAGCTCCTCATGGACTCGCACGAGATTCCCCTGGCACTTGTCGAAAAGCTCCAGGATCTGTTGCCGGTAGGGCTCCGCCTTCTCGGTGCGATGCAGTTCCGGCAGGGCCGTCGAGTTGGATCGCAGAACTTTGCGTACCGCCACGCGCGAGATTCTCAGCACCCGCGCGATCTCCCGTTTGCTCACTCCCCGCGCTTGGAGTTCCAGAATCGCGGTGCGTTGCGCCTGGCTCAACATAGGGTCTCTTCTCCGGTAGGATTTCTTCGTCGATGCGATGGAGTTGCTTTTGAATGCGCTCGATCTGATACCGCGCGGCTTTCGCTTGCCGGTCATCCAACTCGGTGGCGGCGGCGCCCGCCAGTCGCCGCTGTGCGCGTGCCACAATCGCCACTACCATCTCCAGATCGCGCAACAGTTCGGCGCCGGTTCCGGCGGGAGCTTGCTCCTGCGCTTGTCGCTGCGCTTTGAAGAATAGCTCGGGATCGTCCAGAATGCGCTTGCGGACAGCGGGCGAGCCTTTGCGCCATGCGCCATACAGTTGGCCGGCTTCTCGCGTATCGCAATGGCGTCGGGCGAAGATCACGGCCATACGCTGGCAATCCTCCAGGCTTTGGCGTGCCACCGGCACTAGAAACTTCAATGCCACTTGCGCCAGAATCTTGCCCTCGCGCACCTGTTGTTGGATCGCTTCCGGCAGAACTTCCACCAGTGCCAGCCGTCGCGATACCCAACTCACACTGCGATCGAACCGGCGCGCCAACTCCTCCAGCCCGTAGCCGAAACGCTGCTCCAACTCGGCCAGCAGCCAGCCCACCTCCAGCGCGGTCTCGTGTTCGCATAAGCGCAACGAGCGGTCCAGGAGCACCGCGGCGGCCTCGCTCATCGGCCATACCACCGCTTCCACCGTGTCCCGCCCCAGTTGCTCCAACGCCGCGATCCGCTTGTAGCCATCGATGACCACGTAACGGTCTGCCTGGCCTTCCATCGCCACCACTACGATGGGTGTTTGCTGGCCAACTTCTGCCAGCGACGCCAGCAGTCGCCGCTGCCGCCCCGCATGGTGCACTCGCAGGTGCTCCCAGCGCCGCTCGAACTGGTGAAACTCCAATTGCATCGCCAGGCTGAATGTAAAGGGAATCTCCTGGGCCGATCAATATGTCCGGATTAAATCCGCGCCTGTTTCCACCGCCGCTCCCGCTGCTCAACCCGCTCCAGCGCGCGCCGGCATGCGTGCGAACAGAAACGCTGCAAGGGACTTCGCCGCTTCGGCGCGAAGCCCTCGTAGCAGCCCGGCCGGTCGCAGCAACAATCGAAAAAAATGTTCGGTAGTGATTACCCTCGCGGGGCCGTCAACTACTTCTGGCTCTGGTGGTTTCCGGCTCTTGACGCGTTCGCGGTAGCGCCGACTCTGACCGTTGCGCTTCTGCCGCCCCGCCGCCGTTTTCCGGTATCGTTGCTGGTCCTTCCACCGCGACCACTGCCGCGCCGCCTTTCGGCATCCCTCGCTGCAATAACGCTGGCGTGCGTGCCGGGGACGAAATCGCTGCTCGCATCCCTTCAACAGACAACGCCGCGTGCGCGCTCGCCGGGCCAGGCGTTTCTGCCCGCCTGCCGCTTGCCTTTTGCCTGGACGTGTAAGATTCTCGGGAGGGCCCATGGGAGGTGATGACTCCCAGAAGCTCCTGCCCTGGAGGTGAATCATCTCCCCTCCGGGGCGCAAACCTCCGGCTCATTACGAAATCAACACTGTAACCGAAACCGCGCCACTCTTGTAGGGCTGCCAGCGGGATTGTGGCTCAGCTACTGAATGCCTGGGGCATTTTTGGCAAGCACAGATGGGTCAGTTCTGGCGAGCGCCGAAG
>JAIXKK010000061.1 GCA_026954325.1 Bryobacterales bacterium
CCGTAACAGCGGATGCGTTCGATGAGGATCGCTACAAAGTGGGAGTGTCGCCGTTATGGAGAGTGGGGAAGAAGGTGATGGGAGCTTACCGCCCCTGGCGATTCTCGAGCGGTGAGCCCTTTCACAGTGGATTTGTCTGGGGCGCGGTGGACTTGGGGTTGAAGATGGCGGCGAGGGCGATGGCAACTTGAGTCGTCCTTGTTAGAATAAGCTATGCACAACGAGTTCACCGCGATCGTGGAGGAAGACGGCCCCTGGTACATCGCGTACTGTGCCGAAGTGCCGGGAGCGAATGGGCAGGGCAGATCTCGGGAGGAGTGTTTGGAGAACCTCCGCGAAGCCATCATCCTGATATTGGAACAGCGGCGGGAAGATTCGCTCCGGGCGATGCCGCCGGACGCTGAGCAGGAACTCTTGATCGTTGGATGAAACGGGACACGCTGCTCCGCCATCTTCGCCGTCATGGTTGCATCCTACGCCGGGAAGGGAAAGAGCACTCCTTATGGGAGAATCCTCAGACCGGCCATGCCGAGGCAATTCCGCGTCACTAGTTTGTAGGCCGCGCGACCGCCTCCTCAATCCGTCGCGGCCGGGACGTGCCGCTCCACCCGGCGGCGGGCGGCAAGCGCGCCGAAATCGTCAAACAGCGAGTAGGCCACCGGCGTCACCAGCAAGGTTAAAAAGAGAGACAGACTCTGGCCGCCAATGACGATGATGGCGATGGAACGACGCTCCTCGGCGCCGGGTCCCGCGCCCAGCGCCAGCGGCAGCATCCCGGCTACCAGCGTCAGCGTCGTCATGAGAATCGGGCGGAAGCGGTCGCGATTGGCCTGCATGATCGCATCCAGGCGGCTCATGCCTTCCAAACGCCGCAGGTTGTTGGTGTGATCAATCTGGAGAATCGAGTTCTTCTTCACCACGCCGAAGAGAACCAGAATGCCCAGCGCCGAATACAGGTTCAGCGTATCCTGAAACAGCCATAGCGAATAGAAGCCGAACGGAACGGCGAGCGGCAGGCTGAGCAGGATCGTGATGGGATGTACGAGGCTCTCGAATTGCGAAGCGAGAATCATGTACATGAACGCAATGGAGAGCAGGAATGCGATGAGGAACTCGCCGAAAGTACGCTCGAATTCGCGGCCTCTTCCAATCACGGCCGTCGAGTACGCCACCGGCATATTCAGCTTCGCGGCGAGTTTGAACATCTCCTCCAACCGGTCGGCAAGCGCATAGCCGGGCGCGATGTTGGCGCGGATGCCCACCTGGCGCTGGCGGTTCAAGCCCTCGATGCGGTAGGGGGCCATTCCTTCCTTTAGCTTCACCACATTGTCAAGACGAACCATCTGCCCGTTGCGCGCCGGCACATAAAGCTTGGAAACCGCGCCGGCGTCGCGGCGGTCCACACCGGTGAGACGTACTTCGACGTCGTAATCCTCGGCGAGTTTGTCGTCGCGGAATCGCGATACTTCGTCGTCGCCGCCCACCATGACGCGGAGCGAATCGGCGATGTCGGCGGCGTCCACGCCGAGGTCCGCCGCGCGGCCGCGGTCAATTGATACGCGCAGTTCCGGCTTGGTCATGCGGAGGGTGGTGTCGACGTCCACCAGTCCGGGTATCTTCATCGCCTCGGTGCGCATCGTTTCACTGTAGTTGCTGAGAACCTCCAGTTCGGGCCCCCGGATGACGAAATCAATGTCCACCGGCGCCGAACCCTGGTTGATCGTTTGCGAATTGCGCACCTGAACGCGCAGATCGGGATACTGCTTGAAGATGGCGCGGATGGCCTGCATCACGTCCCGCTGGGAGTAGATGCCGCGGAAGGCTTCGAGAGGCTTGCCTTGCAGCGTCTTCTCGATCAGGCGGGGAATGGAAAAAACACGATCCTCCACATTCCCAATGCGAATAAAACACTGGGCGCTGTTCACGGCGCTGAGATAGCTGGCCCCGATGGTGGCCAACAGGTGTTCCACTCCCGGCAGCGCGAAAAGATCTTTTTCCACGCGGCGCAGCACCGCTTCCATCGAAGCAAGACTTGCGCCCTCCGGCGCAGTGATGTTTAATTCGAACTCGCCTTCATCCACGTTTGTGGGAATATATTCCTGACGCACCATCTTGTAGAGCGGGACGCAGGAGAAGATCACCACCACGGCGCAGGAGGCGACAATCATGCGGTGATGCATGGACCACCGCAGGAACTTCGTATAGATGCGGTCAAGGATACCGTAGAACCCGCGGCGCGAATCGGAGTCGGACTCGCCGGGCGCGCGCGCATGGCGTTGCACTTTCAACATTCGCGAACTCATCATCGGAGTCAGCGAGAAACTCACCAGCAGCGAGACCAGAATCGCCGCCGCCGCCGTCACGCCGAAGCTGTAGAGGAACCGTCCGGAAATGCTCGACATAAAAGACACGGGCAGGAAGATCACCACCAGGCTGAACGTGGTGGCCATCACGGCGAGGCCGATATCCTTGGTTGCGAGCACCGCGGCTTTCACCGGAGGCAGGTTCTTCTCTTCGATGAAGCGGAAAATGTTCTCCAGCACCACGATGGCGTCATCAATCACCACCCCCACCATCAGCACCAGCGCCAGCATCGTGATGTTATTGAGGGTGAATCCGAAGGCGTACATGACACCGAAAGTGGAGATGATGGAGGCGGGAATAGCCACCGCCGCGATAATAGTGGCGCGCCAGTTCCGCATGAACAGCAGCACCACGAGCGAAGCCAGAATGCTCCCGAGAATCAGGTGCAGGCGCACTTCATGGAACGCGGCCTCGATGTAGCGCGATTGATCCTGCACAATATCGAGGCTCACCCCCGGCGGCAGCACTTGCCGGATCCGCGGCAGTTTCTCTTTGACGTTGTGGATCACCTCGATGGTGTTGGCTCCCGATTGCCGGCGGACTTGCAACGCCACCGCCGTCTTGCCGTCATAGCGGGCGGCGGTGCGCTGTTCCTTGTGTCCGTCTTCGGCATAGCCGATGTCACGGATACGGACAGGGGCGTTGCCGATAGTGGCCACCACCAGGTCGTTGAACATGCGCGGGTCGGCGAAACGGCCGAGCGTTCGCAGCACCAGTTCCCGCCTGCCTTCATCGACGCGTCCGCCGGGAATTTCCGAATTCTGCCGCTCCACGGCGTCGCGCACCTTGATGATGGGGATCTTATAAGCCGCGAGGCGATTGGCGTCTACCCAAACATTCACCGCGCGCTGCTGCCCCCCGATCACCATTACCTGCCCCACGCCGCCGAGCGATTCGATGTTGTCCTTCACTTCGCGGTCAGCCAGTTCGTAAAGCTCGCGCGGAGTACGCGGTCCGGAAACCACCAGGCTGAGGATGGGGGAGGCTTCCGTGTCGAGTTTGCGGATGAGCGGCGGCTTGGCGTCGCGGGGCAGCAGGCTGATCACCGTGGCCACGGCATCCCGAATGTCCTGCGCGGCCACGTCGATATTGCGCTTCAGGTTGAACGTGATGGTGACAATGGACATGCTCTCCGTGGACGTGGATCGAATGTCTTCGATGCCTTCCACCGTGGCGACGGCATCCTCGATGCGGCGGGTGATGGTGGTTTCAATTTCTTCAGGCGACGCCCCGATCAACTGCGTGCGGACGCTGATGATCGGGATGTCGACATCGGGGAAGCGGTCGATCCCCAGCTTGCCGTAGGAAACGCCCCCTACCACGATGAGGGCCATGATGAGCATCACCGCGAATACCGGGCGGTGGATGCAGACTTCGGCGAGTTTCTGCATTTTACCGCCCCGCGACTTCCACCTTCAGGCCGGGGGTGAAACGGTCGCTTGGCTCGAGGACAATGCGGTCGCCGGGTTTGAGCCCTTCGGCCACCTCGACCCGTTCTCCGCCGAGCCGCCTGCCCTGGCGGATTTGCCGGTCTTCCAGGGAATTCCCGGAGACGGTGAAGACGCGGTCCACGCCGGCGAAGGTCAAGATGGCGCGCGTGGGAACGGCGATTCCCCGCGCATCCGGATTCACCACGATGGTTGCCTCGACAAACGATCCGGCGCGGAGACGTCCATCCTCGTTCGGCGCCTCGCCTTCCACGGTGAGCGAGCGGTTCCGCGCTTCAATGGCCGGGGATATGCGTACGACATGGCCGGGTTGCGGCGTGGCTTGCCCCGCCAGGGTCAGGTCAATCCGCTGGCCGGCCTTCACCTTGTACGCCTGCCGTTCCGGCACGCTCAAGCGAACCCGCAGCGGGCGCCAGCGGACCAGGACAACAGCCGGCGCATTGACGGCAAGGTATTCGCCAAGCGTGGCGATGCGCTGCGTGATGGCGCCGCGAAACGGAGCGCGGATCACCGTGTCGGAAAGCTGCTGCTTGGCCAAGGCGGCTTCGTGGCGGTGTTGCCGGATTTCGGCGATGGTGCGGTAAACCTCTTCGATGGCCGCCTGCCGGCGCGCCTCGGCGCCTTGCAAGGCGACGTCCGCCCGCTGGAAGTCCACGTTCGAAACAATGCCTTTCTTGAACAGTTCGTTGGCATTGTTGTACAGGAGAGTGGCTTCCTTGAGCGATGCCGCCGCCTGCCGCACGATGGAAGTCTTCTCGGGATCTATTGTATCGGCATCCCCCGGACCAAGTCCGATGCGGGCGCGAGTTTGTTCGACGGAGGCCTCCGCCTGGCGCAGGCGCAAATCGTAGTCTTCCTTCTCCAACTCCGCGATCGGGTCGCCCTCGTTCACCCGGCTGCCGAGATCGACGTAGAGCTTCGCCACCCGTCCCGGAACTTTCGCGCGCAGCGTGGCCTCATCCTCCGCCAGCAGTTCTCCAGTGGCGCTGATGACCTCTGGGATATTCTCTATTTCCAGTGTTTTGACCTGGACGGTTGGCGGTCTACCGGTATCGGTTGCGTTGACGGTCCCAGTGGAATAAGGGCCGCTACAGGCCGTCTGCATCAGGACGAGGATGGCGGGCAAAAACCAACGGAGCATGGTAGTTCTGGCGCTCATTCTCTCATAAGTGGTTACTCGCGGAACAACCGCTATCGATTTTCCGCCGGGCGCAGCCTCGGATGAACATCCCCAAGAAAGAGGCGTGTTGCTTTTTCATACAGAAATCCCAGTATGGTATAACGCTTGCCGGCCTCTGTAGAATCGCTTACTCGGTTACTGTGTCACTTCCCGGTCCATCGCCATCCGTTCGCCCGGTGAAATCATGGGAGCATCTGTCTCTCTGTTCCTTGCCCATCGCAATGACATTTGCGATGGCGCCTCACGCCGCGCGCCTGGGCGAAACCGTGGATGAACCGAGCCATCTGCTGTCCTCCTGCCCTCACTGGCGGGGGTTCGACACGCTCCCTCCCCGGGACATGCCTCCCCTACTCAAGATCAGCGCCGGATGGGCGCCGCACCTGTTAGGACTACCCGTCCCGCCCACGCTCGGCCAGCCAGGACACCGGCGCGCGGAATGGGATGCCGCGGGGGCAGGGCCTCCCCGATCTCGCCGATTTTGTGCGGAAACGCGGGATTCACAAGCTGCGCCTGTCTTATTTCGGATTCGATATCCCATACCGCTACTTTCCCGAGGGCGAACTCTAGGTGGGGGCTCCTCCGTGGGACGATTCCACCGCCGAAGGGAAGTATCTAAGGCCGGAACCGGGATACTATGCCGTGAGCGCCACACTGCTGCCGGGCCACTATTTCGCGCCCGATATCGCAATTACTACCAGGTTTTCCGGCCGCTGAAGCCCATCGCCGGGCCCGGCCGCTCCATTTGCGTGTATCGCATTGACCGTAAGCTCCACTGAGGTGACGAATGTTTCCATCCCTGAGCGTTTTCTTTCCGGCCTACAATGACGCTCCCTCTTTGCCGGGTCTGCTGCGCACTACCTTCGCTGTACTCGAGGAGCATGTCCTCGACTATGAGGTGATCGTCGTCAACGACGGCAGCCAGGATAATACGGCGCGGGTGCTGGAAGAACTCGCGAAAAAATACGCGCCTCACCTGCGCGTCATCACCCATCCGAAAAACCGCGGCTACGGCGGGGCGCTTCGCAGCGGCTTTGCGGCCGCCGCCAAGGAGTTTGTGTTCTACACCGACGGAGACGGCCAATACGATGTCAATGAGTTACCTGGTTTGCTCGCGCGCGCCGGCTCGAACGCCGGCCTGGTCAACGGATTCAAACTGGAACGCCATGACCCGGCCCACCGCATCTGGATCGGCAAGGTCTACAACGCTTTCGCCAGGACCTTGTTCGGCATCCGTATCCGCGACATCGATTGTGACTACCGTGTGGTGCGCCGGTCCCTGCTCGAGGAAATCCATCTCTTTTCCACCAGCGGCGCCATCTGCGTGGAACTGGTGAAGAAACTGGAACTCACCGGCTGCCTCGTGCGCGAAGTCGGGGTGCGCCACTATGAGCGGAAATATGGCCGCACCCAGTTTTTCCGTGTCCGCTCGCTGTTGAAGACGTTCGGACAGTTGCTGTGGCTCTACCTTCGGCTTGTGGTATTCGTGCCCAAGGCAGTCCCTTCGCCGCACACGCCGGCCGGCAGCAGGCTCAGCGAACAATAAAAAGCATCGCCCCCTACGTGGCGGCTTTCGTCCGTGTTGCCTTCTCTAATTCCGCAAGAACCGCGCCCGGCATAGCCGTGGAGAACCGCACACACCCCGAGGCGAGCGCAGTTCGCGCCTGCTCGAGCGTCTCCACTCCTCCACACTCGAGTTTCACCTGATGACCGCAGTGCTTGAGGAGAAGTTCCAGATCCCGCGGCTTTGTGGTTGTGACGAAATGAGCGTTCACCCTCTTCGCCATGCGGCACAGAATGATCTTCATCTCTTCATTCAACAGGTCGCTATCCACCACCACCTTCAGAATGGCGCCGGCCTCGATGCAGGAATCCGCCATCTGGATCAACTCCACTTCCTGGTGTTGAAACTGGCGGGAAAGAAGTTTGCCCGGGTTCGGATAGGCATTGATTTGCCGTACACCGCGCCGCAACAGGTCGCGGCATTCGTAGACCTTCACTCCTGTGTTCGAACCGCCGAAGGGATACCCCGTCACGCCGGCCACCTTCACCGCTCCCAGGTTGAGGAAGCGCGCGGCGGAATCCACGTCGCACGGCCGCACCACCACGGCTCCCAACCCGAGAGCGCGCGCCTCCAGACAGCGGTTATATAGTTCGTCCTCCGTCAGCGCCGCGTCGAGGATTTCGTAGTCGATCTTTTTCGCGAACTCTTCCGCGCTTTCTTCGGGGCCGGCTTCGGAGGCGGCGGTTTGTACTGGTCGGACATTATCCATAATGTTCCCCAATGTCGTAACTGCGTACGCACGTTCTTTGCGCCGGCGAACCAATCCTCGTGGTGGAAATTGCCGAAGTTGCCTTCGCCTCTTTCCTTCTCATCCAGATCGCCGGCCGCAATGTTCAGTCCCATCGGACGGTTGCCCAGGGCGGGCGAATAAAACCTGCCGGGCTCCACTTCAAGACAGGGGTCGAAATTCACAGCCCACTCGATAATGTACCCTTTTCCTTGGGGCTTGGGCTTGGCGGCGCACTCCATGGCGTGCGATTCGATCCAACTCTGATAGGTATTCCAGGCGTTCGGGTCGCGCCGCGGTTCCCCTTCGAGCAACCCGCCTTTCCCTACGCCGCCCAACCGTGACTTCGTGAGATTGCACACCATCTGCCAGTTCAATCCGTTTCCAGCGGCGCTCTCGTCTCCCTTCCACTGATTAGCGGCATTGATGAGCAGTTCCATCTCATCGCCGAACCAGGGAAACCCTTCGCGCGTCAGTTCATGGGCTTTCGGATTCACATCAGGCAGCCAGCGTGGAGTGTCGATGCCGTAGAGCACGTCATCGGTGATGTCGAAAGCAAAGTAGAGGCGGTGGTCGTCGTGCTTGACGTAGCCATGTAAGGAGAGATCCTTGGGATCCGTGGTGGGGCTGAACTGGGGCGTCCAATCCTTCATGCCGAAAAACTGCGTCGCGTCCTCCCACTCCCCTTTTTCAAGAACACCGTCCAGCGCCGGAGTCTTGCCCGGGAAGGCGTATAAGCTCTTCGGATTGGAAGTAGGGGAGGGTTGCTGAGCGGAGAGAACGGCCGCGGCCGCGAACCAGAAGAGAAAAAACCTGAACATCCCTTAACGGCGCTTTCGCGTTGTGGCGGGGCCCGCGATCTGCTTTTTCAGATCCCGGGCCTTCCGCGCGACCTCTGTGTTCGGATATTTCGCGATCAATTCCGTAAACACCTTCGAAGCCTGGCTCTTGCGGTCCGATTGCATCAAAGCCCGGCCCTTCAGGTACATCGCATCCGGAGTCTTGTTGTTCTCCGGATACTTTTCCAGTACAGCATCAAACGCCTCGACGGCGCCATCGTAATCCTTTTTGAAGGACAAAACCTCCCCGATGTGGAACTGCGCGCTCGGCGCGCGCTCCTCATTGGGATAGAAGCGGAGAAAATCCCTGTATTCGGTCAGGGCCAGTTCATAGTTGCCGCTCTGCTGGTCCCTTCTGGCCTGGTTGAAGACGATATCCGGCGTGGCGCCCGGCGGCGGTCCACCAGTGGCGCCTCCAGCGCTTCCTTCGGCAGGCGGTGGAGCAGGCGGCTTGGCCATCACTTGTAGCGCCGTCAGGACATCATTCAGCTTTCCCTCCAGTTTCATCAGGCGGGCGTTCATGTCCCTCACGTTTTCGTTGAGAGCGCTGTAATCGGAACTCATCTGCTCGATCTTCGAATTGAGCGAGGCCACGGGAGCGGCCAGCAGGTTCCGCTGCTGCGTCAGGCTGTCTTTGATCTGCTGATCGAGAACGGCAACGCCCTTGCTCGACGAGTCAGATTCGCGCACCGCCTGCTGCACCAGCGTAGTCAGCACCGCGATCTTTTCATCAAACTTGCTGTTCAAGGTCTTCACGTCCTGTTGGACGCCCGCCAAATCGCGCTGCACTTCGCGGATCAGATCGTTGGTCTTTTGCGCCATCAGGGGCGTGGCAGCGATCCACAACGTTGCCAGCATACGCCGCATGTCAGCCATATTCCTCCCAAATACGAGAAAGGACCGGAGCGGTTAGCGCGCTCCGGTCCCGGTTATCGGACTGCTGGTTTACTGTCCGACGAAGTGCGCGCGGCGGTTCTTCTGCCAGCACGTTTCGTTGGATTCCGTACACTGCGGACGCTCCTTGCCGTAACTGATGACCTTGAGCCTGTCGGCGGGTACGCCGAGTTGGACCAGGAAGTCACGGGCGGAGGTGGCGCGGCGATCGCCGAGGCCGAGGTTGTATTCGGCGGATCCGCGTTCGTCGCAGTGACCTTCAATCGTTACCGTGCCGCTGGAGAAGTCACGGAAGATGGCCTTCAAGGCATCCGCGTCGCGTTGCAGCGCAACCCGGGCATCCTCGCGAATGTCGCTCTTGTCGAAATCAAAGAACGCATCCTGGACTTCTTTCGCCACACGATCGGCCATGGACAACTGGGGCTCTTGCGGTGGTGGCGGCGGCGGCGGGGCCGTGACACGCAGCGTCACCGACTGACTGGCTTCTCCACCCGGTCCTCTCACGTTCAACGTGTAGGTGGTGGTGTCGGAGGGCGAAACCTGGCGCGATCCGTTCGCATCCACGGAGCCGATGCCCTGGTCAATCGTAGCCGACGTTACGTTTTCGGTAGACCAGCGCAAAGTCGCTGACTGGCCGCGCTCGATGCTCGAGGGCTCAACCGTGAAACTGCTGATCACGGGTCTGGCCGGCGGTGGCGGCGGCTGGGGCGCTTCTACCTTAGGTTGGGGCGGTGGCGGGGGGGCGGGCACCTTCTTCCTGCAACCCTCCGCGAAAAACAACAAGGAAATTGTCAATAGTACTGCACCGATCTGTCGCTTGCTCATCCTGAACTTGCCTCCTGAACTCCCGGAACTGCATGGGGTACTGCTGCTGTAATCGTTTCGGAACCTGTCTACTGTTTACTCCACACAGGCATCTCATTCCGGCCTGCGCTTGTCAACTGCTTTACTTGCGTGCCGTCTGCAAGCATAGTATAAATCTGCATCGATCCGCCCCGGTTGGAAGCGAAGACCAGATGCCTGCCGTCCGGCGCCCAGGTCGGGTTCTCATTGCGCCCCCGCCCGAAAGTCAGTTGAACATATTCCTTCGTAGTGACGTCCATGACAAAAATATTGAAGTTCCCCGGTTCATAGCCGCTGGTCCAGGAAAAAGCAATATGCTTGCCATCGGGATGCCAGCTTGGGTTGCTGGCTTGTCCTTGCCCCGTTGTAAGCCTTGTCACGTCCGCACCATCAATATTCATTTTATATATTTGTTGGGGTCCGCTGCGACCCGATACAAACACCAGGTCCGCTCCCGTCTTTGGGTTAACCTTCGGCTCGACTTCAATCGCCCGGCTGTTGGAAAGCCGCTGAAGTCCGCCGCCATCCGCATTGGCGATATGCAATTGGGCATACCCGCTCACCTTCGAGGCAAACACGACTTTCGATCCGTCGGGAAAAAAGCTGAGGTTGGAGTTGAATGAAGCGGAGGGATTGAGGAACGGAAGGCGCCGGCCGGTATCCGTGGCGTGGATCATGATTACCGGCCCGGCGGCGGAAAAACGCGTGAACGCAATCTTCGTTCCATCCGAGGATACCGACGGCATGGTGCACAATTCCGGATAGCGGGCGAACTGTTTCTGGCTGGTCCCGTCGTAGTCCATCACCCAGATCTGCTTCACTCCCGTCCGGTTGGAAACAAAAAATATCCTCGAGCCGGAAAGTCCTTCCAGCCCCATCAGTTTCAGGATATCGGCGGCGAATTCGCGCGCCACCTGCTTGGCGCCTTCGCTGGTCACGGGGCCGAAGTACAGTTTCCCGATCACCTGCGGGTTCTGCGGCTGCTGCACATTGTACAACCACCCGAACAGAACAATCTGATTATTTTGAACCCCTGTATAACCGAAAGCCAGGTAGTTGGCGCTCACGGGCGGAGAAGACCAGTCAGAAAGGGCAAAGCCCGTGCCGGTGGCGGATGCCTTTACATCCTGAGGCACTTGCGGGTGCATCCGGGGCAGCATGCTCGAGGGCACAACCTTAAACACGCCCGAATTGTCAATCTCCGAATAGAGCGTCTGGTTGAAAACGCCCATGTGTTGCCGCGCTTCGCCCGAACCCCGGAAATCGGGAATAGCGATCACCGGCCGCTGGCCGCCGATGATGTTGATGATCATGTCGCTTCTCTGCTGGGCAACCAGCAGCCAGAGAGCCGCACAGGTAAATCCGAGAAAAAAGGTCTTTTTCATCGCTTGAATTGGAATTGAAACTCCACGTTGGCTTTGTTGCGCGTAAATTCCGCGGGCAGTTGGGGCAGCGGACTTGCCTCCTGCACCGCGCGCAGGGTGGATTGATCGAGCGCGTAATTGCCGCTGGTTTGGACCAGCCGCAGGTTCGACACTTCGCCATTGCGCTGAATATCGAAATTGACAATGACCACTCGCGCGGAATTGAGCCGCGGGTCAAGATTCTGGGTTCGCCATTTTTCGCCGATTCGCTGGCGGATCAGGTCGGCATACCAGCCGAGATGCGTGCCGAAGGGACTGCCGGCGCCGATACCGATTCCGCCACCCCCGCCGGGAATACTGTACATCGGCGTCGCCACGGCGGCTCCGGTCGAACTCGAAAGGCGGTTCGGCCGGTATTCCGGCTCCGGAGTGTATCGCCGTTCCATCGCCGCCATCTTCTTCTTTTTCGGCTGCCGCTTGCTCTTCCGCGGCCTCTCGAGCGGAACCGCGTCCTCTTCTTCTTTTTCTTCCCGTTTGGCTTCCGGCTTGGGGCGCTCCGGAACAAGAGATTCGGTGTCGTTGGCGACTTTGTTGGTAATCCCCTCGCGATGCGGCATGGGAATGCTGTCCACGGTGGTGATGGTGGCCGCGCCGCCGATGGAATTCGGATCGCCGAAGGTATCCTTGGCCCGGTTCGCCCACCAGGTCCAAGAGACAACAGTGCCCGTCAGCAGAAGATGAAACGTCAGCGACGCTAACAGCGGCTTCTTGAGATGCTGGTCCCGGTCGAATCCTTCGGCGTAGGCCACCATTTCCATTATCGCCTTTTGTCCGCGATATCCTCCGTCTTGGTCACCAGGCGTGCATCGAATCCGGCCGCCTTGACTTCGCTGACCACTTGCGCCAGCACGTCCCAGGTGAGATTACGGTCCGCCCTGACATACACTGCCTTGGTGGATGGGCCGAACTTCCTGAGCACGGCGTCGCGCAGGTCCACCAGTTTCAACGGCGCTTCATTGAGATAGACCTCGCCCTTCTTGGTGACCGAGATGACGGGCAATTCCCGTGCGCTCTGCTGCTGCTGCTTGACTTTCGGCACATCGATTTCGAGCCCGAACTCCATCACCTGCGCCGTAAGCATAAAGATGATGAGCAGCACGAGGACAACGTCCACCAGCGGCACCACGTTAATCTCGGACATCGTACCGATGCCGCCCCGCCGCCGGCGCCCGCCCGTTTCCGATCCTACAGAAAAGGCCATCGCGCGCTACTCCTCATAGGTCCGCTCCGTAAGGTTCATGAACTCGAGGGCGAATTCATCCATCCGCACCGCCATGTCCTTCACGACATGCCCGAAATGGTTGTAGAAGATAGCGGCCGGGATGGCGGCGCCAAGGCCCAGGGCCGTGGCAACCAGGGCGTCCGCGATACCCGGGCCGACCGCCCGCAGGCTGGCGGCGCCGGAGAAACTCAGCGCGTTGAACGCCTCAATAATGCCCCACACGGTTCCGAACAGACCGATAAACGGGCAGACCGTGGCCGTGGTGGCCAGCCAGTTCATGCGGCTCTCGATACGCGACGTCTCCTGGCTGATGCCAAGTTGCAGCATGCGCTCAATGGCGGTCTTGTTGCGGAGTTTCCCAAGCGACTTCACCTGGCGGTCCACTTCTTCATACCCAAAACCATAGACGGACGCCAGCGGCGCGTCGCGAAACTGTTCGGAAGCCAGAGCCAGCGCCTCCATTCCCGGAGCTTTGTGGAACGCTCGCAGAAAACTGATGTTCGAAACACGGGCCTTGCGAAGCATGTTCCATTTGGCGAACACCACCGTCCAGGAAAGCACGGAAAAGATCACCAGCAGGGCAAGCACAGCCAACGGGATGGGCTTGTCCGTGTTGATGAAGTCCAGCATGCGGATCTGGAGCAGCACGGCTACCGGCAGTACGGTCAAACGAACTCCTTTCTAACACAGGGGCCATCGCGCCCGGAGGCTCGCGCAGGCTAGTACCATGATAGCGGAGACTACGGCCGGGGGAGAGCCGTAAAAAACAATAATCGTGAATATTGTTCTGACGGAACGGCAAACGCCAACACCTCACGCGATCGCCACGGCGTCCACGCTATCCAGCCGTATGACGATGCGGCTGTGGCTTTGGTTTCTCCCTTCCACCATCCCGTTGCCGATTCTTGTCACCACGATTCCGATGGTGTTTCCCTTGATGTAGAAATTGAGCCCCTTCCTGGTTTCGAGGCTTGCTTTCAGCAGTTCATCGAACATGTTGCGTTCCTCCTGGAGGGGCGCGGCTGCGGCGGATGCGGCCAACATTGCGCCGGCGCCGGTGAGTTGTCGTCTGGTCATATATCGCCTTCCAGACTGGCAGGCGGATTTTTCCCGAGGATTCTATCAGGAGGGTGCGCTATCATTCCTTCGAATGCTGGTGGAGTTGATGGTGGAGAACCTCGCGGTTATTGAACGGCTGCGGGTACGGTTTCATTCCGGCTTCCACGTGCTGAGCGGAGAGACCGGAAGCGGCAAGTCGATTGTCGTGGATGCGCTCGGGTTGCTGTTCGGCGGCCGCGCTTCCGCCGAAATGGTGCGTACGGGATGTGAGAAGGCGCGTGTTTCCGGAATTTTCGAGCTTCCGGACGACGCCGCGGCGCGGAAAAGGTTGGAAAGTCTCGGCGTCCCCATCGAAGAGGGAGAGATCCTCCTCGAGCGTGAAATTCTCGCCAACGGCAAGTCACGCGCCTTCGCCGCCAGCCGCCCGGTCACCGCCGGCCTGCTCCGCGACCTGGCGCCGGTGCTGGGCGATATTCACGGCCAGCACGACCAGCAAAGGCTTTTCGACCGCGCCGAACAACTGGAGATGCTTGACGAGTTCGCACGCTCCCAGCGGGAGCCCGCCGGCAGGCTCTTCGAGTTCTGGCGCGCCTCGCGCGAGGAATTGGACACGCTCGACCAGACCGAGCAGGAACGGCTGAGGCTGGCTGATCTCTGGAGCTATCAGGCGCGCGAAATCGAGGGCGTCTCCCCGAAGGCGGGCGAAGACGAATCTCTCGGGCATGAACGGAAACTGCTGCAAAACGTCACCCGGCTCGAGGAGAACGCATCCGGAGCCTACGAGGCCTTATATGATTCCCCGTCCTCCGCCCTCGTCCAAATCCGGCAGGCCCATAAGCGGGTTGATGAATTGAGCCGCATCGACGCGGAGCTTGCTCCCCTGGGCGAGACGCTCAGTTCCGTCGAGGCGCTTCTGCAAGACGTCTCCTACACCTTGCGCGACTACCTGGGCGGGCTTGAAGCCGATCCGGCGCGGTTGGACCAGGTGGAATCGCGCCTCGAGGCGCTTGCCCGGCTCAAGCGCAAGTACGGCGACACCTTGCCCGCGGTGCTCGAGTTCTACGAAACCACCCGGCAGAAGCTTGATTCGGCCGAAAGCGCCGAAGCGCGGCGCGTCGAGCTAAAAGCTCGCGTGGACCAGGCCGCTGCGGACTACAAGGCCGCCGCCCAAAAGCTCTCCGAAGCCCGCCGCGAGGCTGCCGCCAGACTCGAGAAACGCGTCGAGCAGGAACTCGGCGGGCTGGCCATGGACCGCACCCGCTTCCGCATCGCTTTTTCCGAAGGCCCCTGGGCCGGGAACGGATTTGACGCCATCGAGTTTCTGATTGCCCCGAATCTCGGCGAAGAACCGCGGGCTCTCGACCGCATCGCCAGCGGCGGGGAACTATCGCGGGTCGCGCTGGCGTTGAAGGCTTGTATCACTTCATCCGGAAAAGCATCCTCGGCCCGCCGTACGCTGGTCTTTGATGAAGTGGATGCCGGCATCGGCGGCCGCGCCGCGGAAACCGTGGGGCGGCGGTTGAAGCAGATCGCCGCGTCCAACCAGGTGCTCTGCGTTACCCACCTCGCCCAGATCGCGGGGTTTGCCGATCATCATTACACCGTGGAGAAGCGCGAGTCCCAAGGCCGGACCGTAGCAGCCATCGAGGAACTGGAAGGCGAGGCGCGCACCCGCGAAATCAGCCGCATGTTGAGCGGCCAGGTTACCCCGGAAGCGCTGAAGCACGCCGAGCAGTTGATCAGGCAGGGCGCGTCCGGCTGATCCGCCGCAGCAGGCGCTCCACTCCTTCGCGGAACTCCCGGGGCTCCGCCAGCAGGCTGAGCACCAGGAACCCTTCCGCTTCAAAATCGTAGAAATAGCCGGGTTGCACGAGCACTTCGTCCTGATCCAGCAGGTCCAGAACGAAGGCGTGCTCATCCAAACCTTCCCTCAGTTCGAGAATGGCATACCAGCCTCCCTCCACCGGAAGCGGGCCACACATGCTTCGCAGCCACTGCAGGTTCCCGCGCACGCGATCGAGGATCCGCCGCCGCACACCATCCCCCAACCGCAGGAGTTCCGGAAGCGCATGCTGCACGGGAGTGGAGATCGAAAGATAAGTGTCGGCAATCAACTCGAGCCGATCCCCCGCTTCCCGGCAAACTTTCGGCGGACCCTCCAATACCATCCACCCGGCCTTCATCTGCGGCAATCCAGCCATTTTCGACAGTCCGTTCAGGCGCACCACCAACGTACCGGCGGCTGCCGGCCCCCAATCCGTATGCACGGGACCATCCAGAGGATACTCATGAAACACCTCGTCGCTCACCACGGCCAGGTCGTGTTGCGCGCAAAGACAGCCGAGTTGCGCCACTTCCTCCGGACGTATGTAAGAGCCAGTGGGATTGTTCGGATTCACCAGCAGAATCGCTCGCGTGCGCGGGGTAATGCGCTCCCGGAGGGAATCGAAATCCATCTCCCAGCGTCCGCGGTACCGGAGCGAGTAGTGGACCACCTCGACATTCTCGAGACGGGCGAGAAACTCGAACAACGGGTAGGAAGGCCGCGGAACCAGCACGCGGTCACCCGGATTGCACAACAGCTTGAAAAGGTATCCGTAAGATTCGCTGGTGCTTGCGGTCAGCATCACCCGGTCCGCGGGCGCCCCCTCGACAGCGGCCACCGCCTCGCGCGCGTGAGGCAGTCCCCATGGGTTCGGTTCGTAAACCAGCCCGCGCCGGTCTCCGAGGGCGGAGAGAATGGCCTCCGGGTACGCAATCCCGGCTTGCGTCGGGTTTGACTCCGTCAGGTCGAGAACGGCCGCCCCTCCGGCCCGCTTTGCCTGCAGGAGTTTCGAATATTCATTCTGTTCGAGCGACCAGCGTATCCGCCGCGAGAACACTACACGTTCCTGCCGATAGCCGTTTGCCCGACGTCCACGTTGATGGTTTCCCCGGTGATTGCGGTGGCGTCCGCCGCCAGAAATACCGCCGCCGTCCCGATCTCCTCCGGCGTGGCGATCCGTTTCAGCGGGGTGGTCTTTTCGGCTTCGTCGAAAACTTCCTTCGGCCAGCCCGCAAAGCGGGTCCGGACAAAGCCGGGAGAGATCGCATTGACACGTATGTCCGGCGCCAGCACGCGGGCAAAGGACTTGGTCATCGAAATCACTCCTGCCTTTGACGCCGCATAGACGATGGAACTTCCCTGCCCGCTGTAAGGCGCGATCGAAGCAATGTTGATAATGCTGGAACCCGGCTGTTTCCTGAGATAGGGGACCACGGACCGCATGCAATAGAAAGCTCCCCGCAGGTTCGTGTTCAGCGTGCGGTCCCAGATCTCTTCGGTCAGGTCGTCGAGGTTCGCATGGGGGATGCGCTTGCTCCAGCCGGCGTTGTTTACGAGCACGTCGATGCGCCCGTGCCGGGCGGCCACCTCTTCGAACATGCGCTTTACCTCCGACTCCGCCAGCACGCTAGCCTGGTAAGCGAGAGCCTCGCCGCCCCGCGCGCAGATTGCGTCCGCGGTCTCTTCGCAGGCTTCGCGCGAGGAGGCATAGTTCACCACCACGCGGGCGCCTTCCCCGGCCATACACTCCGAGATACCCCGCCCGATCCCGGTGCCGCCTCCGGTGACGATTACCACTTTGTCTTTGAGTTTCATGATGGACTACCCATCATACCCTCGCTCGTGTGGAGCGGTGAAAATAAATGCCCAGCGTGCCCCATGGAATACCGTGGCGTGTCTTGAATTCACTCTCATACCATGAGGGAAGCCAGGATCGTTTTGCCGGCGCTCGCGGGGTGCGCCAGGAAGGATGCGGCCAACGAGACTTCCAAGGCTGTTCCCCACGGCCGGCTTCCCACCTCCGCCTTCACCCAATTGCTTTCCTTACTGAATGAAGGTATTCTACTCCCAATCACTCGCTACGCAATTTAGTCTAGTTGCGATTGCATCCTTATTGTTTGGGGCTGCTTCCTCCAGCGAGGCAATTTGGTTCAAGGAGATGACCCTATGAGATATCTAGGGCTTGTGTTGGGGATCTTATTTTTTTGTGGGGCTGCTTTTTCCCAGGAAGTTACCGCCGGCGTCTATGGCGCCGTGCAGGATTCTTCGAATGCGGTAGTCCCACAGGCAACCATCACGTTGCGTAACCTCGAAACCGGCCGTACTCTTCAGACCAAGTCTGACGAATCCGGCAACTATGTTCTCACGCTGGTGCCTATCGGCGCCTACGAAATCACCGTGGAAGCCAACGGATTTCGTACCAGCCGTGTTTCCAATGTCGTTCTACGAGTCAATGACAACCGCCGCTTCAACGTCACACTCGAAGTGGGAGCGGTTTCCGAGCAGGTCACGGTGGCGGCGGAAGCGGTTGCCGTGAACACCGCCTCGGGCGCCACCAGCGCCGTCCTCGAGGGTAAGGAAATGGTGAAGATTCCCTCCAAGGGCCGTTACGTCTTCCCGTTCGCCCTGCTGATGCCCGGCGCAATCTCGACGACTCCGCAGGACCGCAGGGCCAACAACACGGCCGTCAACGGCATTCGGCCCACGCACAATGCCTGGCTGCTCGACGGCGGTTATAACATCGACACCGGCGGCAACTGGGGAGCGCCTCTTGCGCCGAACGTCGAGACGGTTGCCGAATTCCGCGCCCTCCGCGGCAACTACAGCGCCGAGTTCGGCATCGGCAGCGGCGCGCAGTTCAACGTCATCACCAAGAGCGGAACCAACGATCTTCACGGCTCCGCCTATGAGTTCCTGCGCAACGACAAACTGAACGCCCGCAACTATTTCTCGCCCGCCCGCCAAGCCTTCCGCGGCAATGACTTCGGCTTCACTGCCGGCGGCCCGGTTTACATCCCCAAAGTCTACAACGGGAAGAACAGGACCTTCTTCTTTGTCCACATCGGCTTCATCAAGGAACGCCGCCAGGAACTGTTCCTGCAAAAACTCCCCGAGGTTCCTTACCGGACCGGCGATTTCAGCACCCTTGGCAAGGCTGTGACTGATCCGCTGAGCGGTTCCCCGTTCCCTGGCAACATCATCCCTTCCGCGCGCTTCGACAAGAATGCGCCGGGATACATCAAGATGTATCCCGCCCTCAACTACCGGGACAACAACGGGAACAACTGGACCCAGACACAAGGTCACCTCGACAACACCGACGAGCGCATGTTCCGCGGCGATCACAACTTCGGGGACAAGCACCGCCTCACCGGCCGCTATACCCGGGAACTCCGCTTCGCCGACTACCGCGTCTCCCCTGGGTTTGAATGGCTTCGCCGCCAGGACAAGACGCCCGCCGACAACATCGTCGTGGACTTCACCTCCACCTTCCGCCCCAACCTCATCAACGACTTCAACCTCGTCCGTTCTCACAACCGCATCATGCAGTTCCCACCGGATGTGAGCGGCGCCACCTGGGGCATCAACATTCCGAAACTGTTCGTCACCAACGAGCAAACCTACCCGCTGAGCAGCCTCAATTTGACCAAGATTCCGGACAAGGTGCCGAACATTTCCCTGGTGAACTACTCGAGCATCGCGCCTTCGGCCCCCTGGAGCAACTACCAGACCATCTACGACATCAAGGACAACCTCACCTGGATCAAGGGCGCCCACACCATCAAGACCGGCTTCGACTACGCTTATGAAATCAAATTCGAGCCGACCAACACCAACGTGTTCGGCGACTTCACCTTTGACGGCAAGGTCACCGGCGACGCCTTTGCCGACCTCATCCTCGGCCGCGCCGCGCAGTACTCGGAAACCAACACCGTTGCCTTCAATGACAATCGCCGCAACGCCCTCGAGGCCTACATCGACGATTCCTGGAAGGTCAACCGCCGGTTCACGTTAAACCTCGGCTTGCGCTATTCCTACTTCCCGCCGGCCCACGAGGCAAGCGACAAGTACCGCGTATTCCGCATCGCCAATTACGATCCCTCGAAGGCCGTCACCATCAACATCGCCGGCCAGATCACCAAGAACAGCGGCGATCTGCTCAACGGCATTGTGAATCCCGCCGACTATTGGGATTTCTCACGGCACAACTTCGCGCCGCGCTTCAGCTTTGCCTATGATGTTTTCGGCAACGGCAAGACCGCTGTCCGCGGCGGATACGGACTGTTCTACAGCCGCGAGATCCTCGGCGCGTTCATTCTCATGTCCGGAAATCCACCGTTTGCCCAATTGGTTGACCTCTTCAACACCAGTCTGAGCAACCCAGGCGGCGGAACCTCGCGCAACTATGACCTGCCGACGACGCTCGGCTCCATCGACACCAGACAGCAGACGCCGAACACGCAGCAGTGGAACCTCAACGTCCAGCGCTCGCTCGGCTCGAACATGATGCTCGAAATCGGCTATTCCGGTTCTCGCGCCCTTCACATGATGCGCACCCAGGACATCAACCAACCCCTGCCCTCGGTGGCCATCGCCAACGGTTCCGTCAGCGCCAACTACCTGCGGCCCTACAAAGGCTTCGGTACCCTCAATCACCGTGAGCAGAGCTATATGTCCAACTATCACGGCTTGCAGACGCAGCTTTCCCGCAGCTTCGCAAACGGCCTCGGTTTCCAGGTTTCCTATACGTGGTCGAAGGCAATCGACAACGCGGACTTCACGGGCGGCATCTACGGCTTCGTTCCGAACACCCAGGATTCCCGTCCGGAACGCGGCCGCGCCAACTTCGACGCCAACCACAACTTCGTCGCCAGCTACACTTACCAGCTTCCCTGGCTGAAGAACAACACCGGCATTGCCGGACAGGCGCTGGGAGGTTGGGAACTGGCCGGCATCACGACCTTCCAAAGCGGCTTGCCCATCAATCCGCAATTAGGCCGCGACATCGCCGGCGTGGGCAGTTCGGCCCGCCAGCGTCCCGCCACCACGGGAAGTCCATTCCTCGGACTGAGCGAGCGGAACGTTAACACCTGGTTCAACCCGGGCGTCTGGGCGGCGCCCGCTCTCGGCACGTTCGCCCCCACGGGGCGCAACATTCTCAGCGGCCCCGGCATCAACAACTGGGACATGAGCCTGTCGAAGAACTTCAAGATCTACAAGGAGCGGAGCATCCTCCAGGTGCGCGCCGAATCCTACAACACGTTCAACCACACGGAGTTCAACGGGGTCGGCCAGACGTTTTTCGTGCCGGCCTCGTTCGGCAAGGTCACCTCCGCCAAGAACGAACGCTCGTTCATGGTGGGCATGCGCCTGCAGTTCTAACCGGCGTCCGAAGCCGCGCGCGGGACGCATCCCCGCGCGCGGCGTGATATCTTGACCACGATGCGGTTCCTTCTTCCTTTCTGTCTGCTCTCTTCCCTGTTCGCGCAAACCACTCTTGTTGTCGTCGAAAAGAAAGCCTCGGCCGTCGCCTTCTACTCGAGCGATGGCAAGCGGTTGAATGACACCAGGGCCGGCAAGACTCCCCACGAAATCATCTGCTCCCCTGACCGCCGGTTCCTCTACGTCTCGAACAACGGAATCCTCTGGATGACGGAAACCGGAGCGGGGGGCAACACCATTTCCATCATCGACGTGGCAAGCCGCAAACAAACCGGCGTCATCGATCTCGGCCCGAACCACCGCCCGCACGGCATGGACGTCGATCCAAAAACCGGCAACATCCTCGTCACCGTCGAGAACCCCTACGGTCTCCTGCTTGTCGACCCGAAGGCCCGCAAAGTCATTCGCCGTTACGACACCAAGGGACAAAAGCCGCACATGGTCCTGCTCGATAAGGACGCCCGCTTCGCTTATGTCAGCAACTCCGGTTCGGGCGATGCCGGCGTCCTCAATCTCGCCACCGGAGCCGTCAAGAACATCCCCGTCGGCCGGAACCCGCAAGGCGCCGTGCGTTCGAAAGACGGCACACGGATCTATCTGACGGTGGAAATCGACAAGTCGATTGCCGTCCTCGACACTGCCACGCAGACGTTGATCGGAAAAATCAAGACCGGCGATGGTCCCGGCCGCGTCGCTCTCACCCCGGACGAAAAGACGCTGGTCTACAACCTGCAGGCGGGCGCCGGCATGGGCTTCGCCGACGTCGCCTCGCTGAAGCAGACCGCCGAAATCCGCCTCCCCGGCAAGCCGCTCTCGATGAACCTCTCCAAGGATGGCGGCAAAGCCTATCTCGGCCTTCAGGACAGCGACAAGATCGCCGTCGTATCCATTCCCCAGCGCAAAATCCTGCGCATCATCGACACCCCGAAAGACTCCGGACCCGATCCCGTCATCGAACTGCCGTAAGCGCCTACCGCCTCAGCAGCCACTCGACGGCCTGCCGCATCAGCCGTTGAAACTCCGGATTGCCCAACGCCTCGCGCGTGTGTCCGCCGGCCAGATGGCACAGCCGTCCGCGCCCCGGTTCGTACGCCCATCCCGCGGCCGCGGTCTTTCCCTCATCACTCCGGTTGCGAAGCAACAGGTGCACCTTCGCGTCGTCGTACGGCGGCGTGTGCTGCTCGTCGGCGGCAAAGAAATCCCGCACCCCGCGCGTGATGGGATGCTGATGATCCACCACCTCCACGCGGAACCGCTCGAGCGGCCCGTGCCCGATGTACCTGCCGCCCACCAGTTTCAAATAGGGGCCGTTCTCCGGATACAGGCCCATGGAGTTATGCAGGTTCAGAAATCCGCCTCCGCGGTTCACGAAGTCCACCACCGCCTTTTCCTGTTCCGGCGTCATCCAGATGCGGTACTTGCCCGAAGGTCCGTCGGGCCACATCATCCCGTCGCGCAGGATCACCAGCAGTTTCACCTTCGCCAGGTTCTCCGCATTCAACGCGCGCACGTCCACCGTGTAATGCGGCACAACACCGGTGGCGTCGAAGACGGGCTGCAACCCATCCCGCACATGACCCGGTTCGTGATAGCGGTCGCCGATCAGCACCAGCGCATGCGGCTTCGGGCCGCTCACCGTCCTGCCCTGAAACGGCGCCGCCGGAACGGTCAACTCCGTGTACACATGCCGGATGTCTTCCGCCGCCGGATCGTCGTAGGGCATCCACACGAAGTCCCCGGCGGGTAGCTTCACCTCTTTCTCGATCGCCTCGAGCGGGCGCTCCATCGAAACCATGTACCCCACCTGACGCCGCAATTCGCGCAGGAACCGCCGCTGCCGCTCGAGCAGCGAACCGTCGCCCCATGAGCCATACCCCGGGACCACCTGCTCCGCGCCCAGTCTCCGCAAAGCCTCGATAGCTGCCAGCCAATCCGCCGTATCCCTCGTGGCGAGCTTCATCCGCGGGCCATTCACCCCCGCGGGACCCGTGAACAGAACTTTCGCGTTGCGGATGAATACAGCCCGTCCCCCGGCGTAGGGAACCAATTCGATTCCGCCGGTAGTCCGGTCGATTCGTTTGATGCCCCGCGCCTCGAGCGCCGCCATCTCCGGACTGCTGCGCGCCTCCGGTTCCGTCAGCAGCACCCAGCGCACGGGTTTGCCCGTGATCTTCTCCACGCCGCTGACATATTCGGCCGCATCCATGCCCTTTGGCGTATCTATTAATAGTGTGGATTCGTCCAGCGCCACCCATCCGCTGTTCGCCGATCCATATTTCGCGGCATACCCCGCGGCGTAAACCCCCTCGCCCAATTGCTGGTGATGAGGAAATCCGAACAAGACCGTAGTGATAAACAGAGTCGCGTATCGCATCTACCGTTATGATAGATTGCCAACCACTCAGCGGCCGGCCCGCTCCACCAGCAGCGGACCCTCTCCCACCCGCTCCATCCAATCGAACAGCCGCCGCACCAGGCCGCCTTCAACCTGTGTGGTCGTGGATGATTCGCCAGACGCCGCCGGCTCCGCGGCGTAATACCAGGGTGAACCGCCCGGAGGCATCCCCGCCGCCGCGCGCGTCCCTCTTCAGATGGAACTCCCCCGTCGTGATCGCCACATCCGCGGAAACCAGGCGCACTTCAATATGGTGGAACGTGAGGTGCCCCATGGCGGACTTATCCGCGTAGCGCTTCACGTAGTTATCGAGTATCGCCTGGTATCCCTTCACCACGCTGCGCCCGATGTAGGTGGTTTCCGGCGAATTTTCGTAGCCGCTCATGAACGTCCGGATATCGCCCCGGTTCCACGCTTCCTGCTGCGACTGCAATACCGCCCGCACCCGCGCATCCGGCGAGGCCGCCGCAAAGAAGAACAGCGCCACCAAGAGAAGGTTCATCCGCTCACTCCGGCAGCAGAATGATCAACTCCAACTGCGGCGTGGGGAAATCGCCGGGAACATAGGCCGCCAGGTTCCTCGCCCGCAGGATCGCCTCCCAGTACACACCGCTCATGTTGAGACTGAAATACTGATGATTCAGCTTCACCGGGATGGCGCCCGGCGGCCGCGGATTGTGAGTCAACAACACGCCCGGCAGCGCCTGCCTCACCAGGTGTTCGATATGATTCGCCGAACACACCTTGACGAGCGACGGTGTCTTGGCGATCAATTCGCCTTCGTTCATGTCGGCATTGATAGCCAGGTACATGCGCGTATCGCGGAAGTACTTGTCGTCGGCCAGAGCCGTGGCGTAGATATGTGGAGCCACCAGTTTCAGCGGCAGCGAGATGAAGTTGCTCGGCACCACCGTCTCGAGCAGCATTCGCACCTTCTCGTCCAGGTCAGTAAACGGCGGCTCCAATTCATCGTGATTGTACTTGGGCAAATCCCGCGGATGGATGGTGGTGGAAAACGTCGTCAGGCATCCGGCCAGCGAGAGCATCACCGCAAACAGATCCGAAGGGTGCCCCCGCTTCACCTCGAATATATGCTGGATGAGCGGGAAATGCGAGTTGATCGTGTACAGCAGCCAGAAGTTCGCAATGTCCGCCGATCCGAAATCGGCCAGTGTGAGGTTTTTCTGCCTTCGCAAACCGGAAAGGATACTGCTCTTGGCTGACAGGATCTCCACCAGGCGGCGGGCGATGGACATCAGGTAGTCGCTGGTTTCGATGTTCAGCAGGGGCGGCTGGAACCGTGTATCGAACTGTAGCGTCCCGGCCGGCGTCTTTTTCACCCGCGCCACGCGCAGCGACGAGTAGCCCTTCAGGTTCTCGCCTTCGAACAGGAACCGGAAGTTCTTTCGCGCCACCTGCACCGGACGCTCCATGGTGCCCGTGTTCTCGTCCCGCAACATCAGCACATCGGCGAGGTACCGCGTATCCGAACCCCGGGTCGCCATCGCCACGTTCAGCCCGCGCTCGCGGTAGGCCGGGATGGCCAGGTAGACGTCGCACGTGGTCTGGTCCTTTTCGAAGTATTCGGCAATCGGCCGCATCGGCGGTTCCGGGTCCGATTCCGGTATGTCGAACAGCATCCCGTCCGGGAAGATTCCCGAGGCTTTCGAAATCGAGATGCTGCCCCCTGCCAGCGCCTCCTGATCGAGCCTCAACTCGCGAAACCCCCAGGGATAGGAGCTGAGCGCCTCCATCTGGAACTGCAGTGTATTGTCGAGGTACCGATCCTGGCTTTGCAGGTATTGCGAATTGAGGAACGTACCCTTCATCCAGATGACGGGTTGCAAGCGTTTCATTCGAAACCAACGTAGCACAGACTCGCGATGTTCCAAGCAGCCGTTCCGTTTTTCTGCTAGAAGCTATGTAATGAGATCTGATTTCCCCCTCCGCCTGGGGAACGGGGAGGCATTCCCCACTGTCCGGGAGTTTCTCGCCGCATCCGGCTACACCGAGCAGTTCCTTCGCTCCCATTTCCATCTGCCGAGCATTCACTTCCTCCTCTACCCCTACGGCCTTCAGGCTGAGTATCTCAACAAGAAATATGAAGAAGGCGACAGCCTGCCGCTCTTCCTCACCCGTCTCTTTATCGCGGGACGCACTTACGAGCGCGCGGTTCTCGAAGAGAGGCTAACCCCGGCCGTCGTCTCCGCCATGGAGCAACTGGGACTGCTTGTTCCCGGGGACACCTCCGGTTTACGCTGCCCCGCCGTTCTGTACCCCGCCCTGGGCGTATTCGTCGCCTCCGATCGCGGCTTCCGGCCGGAGGGCCCTGGCTACCGGGGTAAGGATTACGTCATGAGCGGCACCGAACACATCTGCCGCCAGTTCATCGCGCACATCTCGCAGGCGCCCTGCGAAACGTTTCTGGATATGGGCACGGGCTCCGGACTCGCCGCCTTGCTCGCTACAAAGTTCAGCAAGCAGGTTTGGGCCGTCGACATCACGCCCCGCGCCGTCGCCTATGCCGGCTTCAACCGCCTTCTCAACGGCGCTCAAAACCTCACGGTCCTCGAAGGCGATCTCTTCGCCCCGGTCAAGGGACTCGCCTTTGACCGCATCGCCAGCAATCCGCCGTTCGAACCACCCCTCAAGGAAGGGATGATCTTCTCCGTGGGGGGCGAAGACGGCGAGGCCATCATCAAGCGTCTTGTTACCGAAATCCCTCTCTACCTCAACCCCGGCGGCCGCCTCTATTGCCAGGTCTGCGGCACCGACCGCGAAGGTGAATCGTTCGACCAGCGCATCCTCTCCTGGCTCGGCGAAGCCCGCTCCGATTTCGATGCCATCCTCTTCGTCCGCCTCATCCTTACGCCGAATGAATACGCCATTCAACAGATGCTCGGGGAAAACCAGGACTCCTGGAAACTCCAGGAGTGGAACATGTTCTACCACAAGCTGAAGGCCACCCAGGTGGTCGTCGGCCATCTCATCCTGCAAAGGCGCTCCTCGGCGCGCCCCACTTTCGCCGTCCGGCGAAACTTCGGCCCCGACACCACGCAGAAGGAGATCGAATGGCTCCTCGACTGGGAAACACACTGCGCCGGGCCGGATTTCGCGGACAGGCTCCTCGAATCCCGTCCCAAACCAGGATTGGGCTGGGAACTTCATGTGCGCCACGGTCTCCAGGATGGAAAACTCGCGCCGCTCAGCTACACCTTCTTCACGAAGTACCCGTTTGAAACAAACCTCCACGTGGCCGCCTGGATGGCGATGCTCGTTTCCCGCTGCGACGGTAAGGCTACAGCAGCGGATCACTACCAGTTCTTCGCTTCCCGCATGCCGCTTTCCAAAGAGGAATATCTCCGCGCTCTGGGCGCGCTCATCGGCGCCGATTTCCTGCGTATCGACGGTTTTGAACCTCCCGCCTCTCCGGAGGCCGCGGCTCAATGAACATCCCCTTTCCCCTGCGCGCCGCCGCGCCCCAAACCTTTGCCGTGGTGCGCGAGTTTCTCGCTCAATCCGGATATACGGAGGAATTCCTCCTCAATCACTTTTCCCTACCCGGGCTCCATCTGCTCCTCACGCCCTTCGGGCTCGCCGGTGAATACCTGCACCAGCGCTACCGCGGAGACAGCCTTCCGCTTTTCCTGGCGCGCACCTTCATCGCCGGTTATCCCGCCATTCCGGAGCACGTGGATCGGTTCCTCCCCCCGCCCGTTCCCGCGGCGCTGCGCGAACTCGGCATCCTCGATCCGGTCCCCGGCAAGCCCGCCAACCTGCGCGCAACGGTTCTGCTCATTCCCTCCCAGGGCTTCTTCATCACTGCCGACCGCGGGTACTGGGTGGACGGTATCGCCCACGACGCCGGTGATTTCGTGATGTGCGGCCTTGAAAACATCTCCCGCCGCTTCGTCGACCACTTCGCCAAGTCCCCGTGCCGGCATTTTCTCGAAATCGGCTGCGGGTCCGGCTATGCCGCGCTGGTTGCCTCCACCTTCGCCGGCCAAGTCACCGCGATCGACATCACGGACCGCGCGGTACGCTACGCCGAATTCAATTGCCTGCTGAACGGCGCCGCCAACATCCGCATCCTTCAGGGCGATCTCTTTGCCCCGGTCGCGGGAACGCAATTCGACCGCATCGCCTCGCACCCGCCCTTCGAGCCATCCCTCAAGGGTGACTACGTGTTCTCCGCCGGAGGCGAAGATGGCGAAGCGCTCATCGCCAGAATCGTCTCCGAAGGACCCGCTCACCTCGAACCTGGCGGCCGCATGTATATCCAGGTGACCGGCACCGATCGCGAAGGCGAGCCATTTGAGGACCGCATCCGCAAATGGCTCGGGACTGCCGCCGAAGAGTGCGACGTGGCCCTCTTTGTCCGCATCGCCGCCAAGCCCATGGACTACGCCACGGAGCAGGTTCTTACAGAGAATGCCGACGCCTGGAAACTTCAGGAATGGAGCGAACTCTACCACAAGCTGAAGGCCGAACTGGTGGTGCTGGGGCACCTTGTCATTCAAAAACGCCTCACCCCGCGCCCGGTCTTCTTCACCCGCCGCTCCTTCGGCCCGAAAACCACCATCGCGGAGATGGAGTGGCTGGCCGATTGGGAAACCCGCGCCGCCGAACCCGGCTTCCATCCCATGCTGCTTTCCTCCAAGCCGGCCCACGGCACAGGCTGGGAACTTTACACGCGCCACCACATGAAGGAGGGGAAACTCGATCAGTTCAGCAGTACTTTCTTCACTACTCACCCCTTCGAAACCAGCCTCCACTGCGCCGCCTGGATGCCCCTGTTCGTCTCCCGCTGCAACGGCGCCACCACCGCGGGTGAGAACCTGGAATGGCTGCGCACCCGGTTCCCGATTCGGGAAGCGGATTTTCTTCGCGCGCTCTCGGCGCTGATTTCGACCGGTGTGCTGCTCGCCCCTGACTCGTAGAGTATTAGACCAAGCCCAACACCGATAGCCTTTCGGAGCCCGTCCTCCACGCCACTTTTGGTGGAGCGGTTAGGAACCGACGCCCGCTTCACGCCCAATTCCTCGGCTTTGGTCACGTACGTTCTTGGCCGAGTAGAATCCGGCATCGACGGCAACCGGATCCCGCGTCCGCCGCATCACTTCCTGATGAGCTTCGATGGAGGGAATCAGGAGATCGCTATCACTGGACTTCCGATCATAAACCTGGAAGCCGATCACGACGGGGTGACCCTCGCCACGGGCGCACTTGGGGCAGCCGGCGCGGTGGCGGAATGTTTAGAGCTTGAAAAGTTTTTCTTGGGGACGGAGAGCCCGCGGCCTCTCCCTTGATGCCGCGAGAGGCCGCTCAATGTTGATCCCGGCACGGTTGGCAGTCGAGCACCGCTCAAAACACAGAAGTTAGCTCTTTCTTTTGCGCCAGAAAGTAGCTAGCCCGCAAAGGGGCCGCCGCCGCCCCTCAAGCCCTGTGCGGACTCGCAACG
>JAIXKK010000039.1 GCA_026954325.1 Bryobacterales bacterium
AGGTGATACAGCGCCAGCATCGAGTGGGTCTTGCCGCCGCCGAAATTGGTTTGCAACTGCACAACGGGGTCTCCGCCCGTGCCGGCGATGCGCCGGATGCCGCTGATCAGCAGTTGCTTGAGACTCTCTGTCAAATAGGTACGGCGGAAGAACTCGACGGGATTGCGATACTCGTCCGTGCCCTCGCCCAGATGCACCTGCCACAGGTCCGCCGCGAACTCCGCCTGTTGGTAGTTGCCGCTCGCCACGTCCTTGTGCGGTGTGATGACCTCCCGCCAGGGGTTGAGGTTAGCCGCCGCCGCGCTTTCGATGGCGGCGCCGACGCTCTTGCGCCGCTCGCCGCGCGCCTGCTCGTCTGCCACCAGGCGGCGCAGCTCAAGCTTCATGCGACGCACTTCATCTGCCTGCTCCGCCGAAACCGCCGTCAGCAGCCGCTCGACCGAATCCAGCGCGCGGTCGGTATCGTCGCTAGAGAAAATCTGCTGGTGCGCCCACTTGTTGCGCCAGTCGCGGATTTCCGACACAAGGCTGCGCTCCGAGAATCCGAGCGTCTTCTTGAACACATCATTCCATGTGTCCCACATCAGCTTCAGCAGCGCCGAGGCATCCCATTCCTCTATGGACTTCTTGCCCAGCATGGGGTCTTCAGCAAAGCCGCGCACTTTCTCCAGTGTCAGGCTATTGGCCTCGATGGCTGCCTTGATTTCGCGGCCGACAAACGGCCCCAGACCAGCTTTCAGGAGTTCCAGCGCCTTGCCGACGCGCTCGTGGTTGGTGATGGCCATGGTTGCTTATTCCAGACTGAATAGATCGTCGGTGCCCGACGTAGCGGCACGGGGTTTTTCACGCGCCAGCCGGGTTATCTCCGGCCAGCTTTGCACCAGGCCGTTGTAGGCCATCGCCTCGGTCGCGCGCTTCTTGCGCTCGCACAGGGTGTAGAGGCGGTAGCAGAGTTCGCGGGCGGTTTCGGCCTGGCTGCCGAGTTTGGCGACCAGCGTCGCCGCCGCGCCTTCGCCGTCGGCTTCGAGCACGCGGATCAATTGGTGCACCATTTCCCATACGGTGAGGCGTTTATCCATCGTCGGGTCCCAGTCGGCGGGGAGTTCGGCGGGTTGCAGGAGACGTACATTGCCTTTGCCGGAAACAATGATGCCAGCCTCAACCAGTCCGTCCATACCAGTGTTCTTGGCCTGTGCGAGTGTATTGGCGACGCCGAAATCGCCCTCGGTAAAGCCGGTCTGCTCGAACCAGGTGAGTGCCCAGCGGGTGTCGGCGTCGAAGTCGCCTTCCTGCTCGGCCAGCGCTTCGTCGAGGGTCTGGTTGATCAGCGCTAGCGCAGCGCGCACAGAGAGCGGCTGACCTTCGGCGTCGAGCACTTTGGCATAGCGGGTATAAACCGCCATGCCGGGGCCGATGGCCGCCTGTGCCAGGTCCACCGGCGCGATGTTGCCGGCTTGCAGATGCGCCAGCGCTTGCGGCAATTCGGCCTTGAGCGCGGCGACGAATTCGCGGCGGGTGGCGGTGGGGGCGTTGGCGGCGCGCTGGCGGCAGACGAGGACGATGCTGGAAGCGAGGGCGTTGGTGCCTATACCGATGGAGCGGGCGTCGCGCTCTGTGCGTATTGGCCAGGTGCCGCTGATGGCGAATCCGGCCTCGATGACGGCAGCCAGAAAGGTATCCCAGCCGGTATTCGTCGTGCCCTCAGCACCGTCGCTCTCCGCCTGTTTGAAGGCGTAGTAAATGGTTACCGGAAAGGCTGGATGCGCCTGCTCCGCGAGGCGGTGCATGGCCTGGGTCATGCCGTTGAGAAAGAAGCTCTCAGCCTTCTCCTTGCTGCCGTGACGGTAGGGCGTGGCCACTAGTTCTTCGGCCTTGGGTACGGCAAGCGTGGCGAAAAGATCGGAGAAAACGGGTCTCAGCGAGCGGCGTAGCCAGACGTAGAAGAAGTCCGACAAATCAGCGTAGCCAATGTTGTCGTAGTAGGGTGGGTCGGTGGAAACCACTTTATCGATACTGAACTCTTGTGTAGCCGCATCAAACTGAGCCACCAAACCAGCAGTGCATGACGTAGCGGCCTCCAAAAAGCGCACGCCACCTTCAAGTGACACCCTGAAATCTCCGGCTGCACGAGCCAGCGGATTGACCTCAGAGTAGTCCCAAACCATGGGGAGAGCCTGTCTTGCGAATGTGCTTTTCGCTTGGTCGCGCGTTGGGCTCCACGCGACAAGGGTCGTGTTGTAGTCCGCCGCCTTGTCCACAGCCAAAGAGAGATACACCTCCACCGCATCCGCATACGCCGTCCCGCCAGCGCCGACTTTTGCAAGGGCTTGGCCGTCGTCGGGCAGGCCGGCGGCTATGGCGTCCGCCTTCACCCGCTCGCGCGCTTCCTGAACAAGATCGGAGAAGGTGGTCAGGGCAACGAGTTGGCGGGGGGTGAAGAGATCGCCGTATACGTCCAGTCCATAGTTGGAAACATTTACACGACATTTTCCGTGCAGCGGCGTGTCCGGCTTCCATGTCGGTTGCGCGGTCAGGGCAATGGCCTCCATTTCCGGCGTCGGCGCGAGGTAGACCCGTCCGCGCTCGCCCTCGACAACGATGGCCATCAGCTTCGCCCCCATTCGGCCAGCCGATCCTTCGTCCCGTATGTAGCTGTACGGCAATGGCGCCTCGGACATGATGCACAGGAATCCGGCTCGCTTGCCAGCCGAGGTACCGCCTTGCGCCGCTTCCGCATCCTTCGGCTTGCCCACCTTCACCGTGAAGCGGTAGCTGCCGCCTTCGATCGCCGGCTCGACATAGGCTTCCTTGCCCGCCTTGGTGGAGAGCATGAAGGTGGATGCAAGCGGTACATCGACGCTGGCAAAGGCAGGGTTGGGACTTTTCACCGTGCGTGCCCACAGCCAGGCAATGACGGTGAGTTTCTGGCCGACGTATTTCTTCAGATCGGGCCGCTCCTTGGCCATCTCCGCCGTGACCTCGACCTTGGGGTAGAGGTGGCCGATGCGCTTCTCGGCTTCGTCACGCATCCACTGGCCGTAGTAGCGAACGTCCTCGGCCAGGCCCTGTGCACCTTTCCACTCGCGGCCGGCGAGGTCGCGGTTCTTCTTCACGTCGGGATTCACTGGCGGCTTGCCGGCAAACCGGGGCGGAATCTCGATCATCGCCTTGTTGATCAGCACCGCCACCGGGTTGAGATCGCTGGCGTAGCTTTCCAGCCCCAGCCGCTGCGCTTCCAGCGGCAGCGCGCCACCGCCGGCGAAGGGATCGTGGAAGCCGGGCAGCTTGTAGCGGTCGAAAAGTTCCTTCGCACGCGGATGGTCCGCATTCTCGGCGCATGTGTAGCGCCAGCTCTGCCAGATTTCGTCGCGCGCCTGCTGCAACACCGTCTCGTTGGTGGTGTTCTCCCACTTCACCAGTTCCTCGATGATGCGGAACAGCCGCTGCCGCTCCTTCTCCTGCGCCTTCTCGGTCTTGAAGATGTCGGGATGCGCCGAGGGATCATCGACCATCTGCGCGAAGATCACCGCCCGCGCCGCCGCCAGGGGGCGCCGCGCCCACCACAGGTGCAGCG
>JAIXKK010000032.1 GCA_026954325.1 Bryobacterales bacterium
TTCCCACACCGCGCACCAGGGCGCGCTGGACGCGAAAGAGTGCGCTGAACCGGATGGCGGCGATGAGCATCCTTTCGTCACCGCCGCGGATGCCCGGAGGCCAGAGTGGGGCGCGGCCAGCGCGCTATTCACATACCCGTGTCATGCACACCTACTGTCCGAAGACCCACCAAGAGTTCCTCCGCTTCGTCGTGGTCCATTTCCTCTCGGACTAGCAACCGGTTCGCCACCCTCTCGACAAAGTGCCAGTGCAGGTTCAGTAGTTCGTCAGTCTCCCCGCGAAGGCGGCGAAGGATCGCGAGCATGCCTTTCCAATTCGGAGAATCATACGCCAGCCAGAGCCAGTGAAGCCGCCCCACGATCATCTTGCGGTCGGAACTCCCTGGGGCAGCATCGGCATCCGGTTCCACGGGGGCGTCACCACGCATTAGGCGCCCGGCCGAGTTCGGCAACGGGCGGATCGATACCCGCTGAAACGGCTGGCCCGTCACGGCACAGACCACGAGGTGCCCGCTCTCGTGAATCGCCAGCGGGGTCATCGGGTCGTAATGACGCGTCCACCCCGCCGCGTCTGTCTTCGCCGCCGCCATCTCCCGGCGCTTTCGTCGCTCCGCGAGCGGGCCGGCCAAACTGATCCGGATTTCCCGCTCGCTGTCAGAGATGATTGTGGCCCGCAGTTTTTCGCCTTCCGGCGTCACGCCGCTGCCCCTACGGTGAACATCGGATCACCGGTGGAATAGTTGGCGCCGACGAAGGTCACCGAGCAGTTCGGAAAGTCCAGATTTCCATTGCGCCAAGAGAGCCGGTACATGCGGCGGAGTTTCCCCGATGCGAGATCGGGACGCTCACGCTTGATGCGAGCCTCAACCGCGGAGGCCCAGCCCTCGACCACGTGCCGGGCTGGAGCCAAGATCTCCGCGTTAATGAAATGCTCCTGAGACAGCACGTCTTCCAGGGTCGGCCGCTCCACCACGCCGTCTACCAAGACCTCGCTATTCCCCACCTGCACGGCCGCGTTTTCCAGTGCATCGGCGTCGGTGAGCAACTCCTCGCTCCGGGGTACGACGAAGCGGCCGTCAAAATCCCGCATGGCTTCGAGGGGGTTGCAGCGGTCCAGCGGCTTTCCGCTGATAATGCTGTCGGCCCAGGTTCCGGTGCGCTCCGCAAGCAGGATCGCCGGAGTGTACCGTACGAACTGAAGCGCGCCGAGCTTCGCCAACAGAGGTTCGCACTTCCGCAGGATCTCACCGGCTTCTCTACGCTTCGCCTCCGCTCCGGCACGCAGTTCGCGGCCTTCAATTTCGAAGCGGCACCGGATTGCACTCAAACGGCGCTGCCGTGTGATTTGGATGCCCTGTTCCACCACGCGGATTTCGGCTTGTCCCTGGACGATCTGCCGAGATGCGTTTTCGATTGATTCCCCATCCGCCACCGCCTGGCCCGCGCCGGCTTCGATGCCCGCCAGCGCCACGTATGCCTGACGCCGCCGGTCCTCGAGGGCGCGTTCGGCTTCGAAGAGTTTAATGACTTCCAATTTTGCCGCCTCGACGGGCGACGGTTCTTGAACGTTGTTGAACATATACTTTCTCCTGTTTTTCTTTGAGGTCAGCCGGATGACCACCCGCTCTGACCACCTTCTTAAGTGGCTCTGACTAAAGACTTTGTGGGGCCATTCCAACCGCAGGCTCCAGTTGCGTTGGAGGACCCGAGAATCCGTGCGGTGCCAGCCCGGTGCAACACTGCTGGGGAATCATGCCGCTGGTGTCTTTCCCGCGGTGACGGCCGGCGCGGCGTTTCGGGCGCGACGGCGTGCTTCCGCCGCCCTCCGTTGGCGGGCGTAGACCTCGTGGACGTGGTCTCGAAAGAGGCCGCTCTCGGAGTCGAACAGCCATTTCATGGTCCCGTCGATCCGGTCGGTGATCCCCGCCAGCACCGTCAGTTGGAGCAGTTGGGCGTGCTCCCGCGCGTAAGCGATCACGTCCCGAAGTTCCGGGAAATGGATCTCGTCAGGGTCGTCGCCGCCGAGATCGACGAGTGCCATGTAGGGATACGGAGGCCTGCCGGTGGCGGCGCGATAAAGGCTGATGGTGAAGCCCTCCGCCAACCCGGCGGACAGCCCCTCGGAGGGAAGGCCGCAATACCAGGCGTAGTCTTCGCCGTCATGCGGACAAGGGTGGCCCACGGGCCCCCACCTGATTTCCGGTATTAATTCCGGCGTCTCGATGGATTCGAGTACGCCGTTGGCGTATTTGTAACTGCTCATCTCTTTGCTCCTCTCGATCCTTCTGGCGTTTTCGCCCTCCTCCCAGCCGCAGCCAGCGCTGGCCTATCCCCGCAACCTAAACGACTGAAAACAATGGCTCTGCGGGGATAGCGGTGATAGCTGCCAACGCCCCGAATTCCCACGCGTGCAATCGCGTGTGACACACGAATCTATTTCCTGCGCATATATAGGGGTTGGTTTCTATCCCCGCTTTCCCCGCAGTCTGTTTGTTTTCATAGAGATGACCTGCGGGGATAGACATTTCCTTTCCGCGCAAATCGGCGGGGATGGCGGGGATAGCCTGGTCGGTTTCAGGCATTCCGCACTACTTTCCAACGCGCCACTTTGTCATGGAGGTCTTGAGCATCGCGCTCAATCCGCACCTGGGAATCGCCGTAGCGGCGGCCAAGACGTTCGCGAAACGCAAAGCCCAAACGCTGTTTGAAGAAGCCCTCGCGGTCCATGGCCTGCGCAATGAAGTCGGGCAGCGAAGTTCTCACGGCTTCGGCACGGTCCGTCAACGCTGACTGCCGGGTGGAATCGTTCCACGTTTTGTCGTGCATCCGGTCCCACACCTGCGCTACCGTGAACGGCTCGCTGTAGAACGCCGCATCGAGGACCTTCAGGAACGCTGCCCACTGGACAGATTCCATGTCGGCCTGGTCGTATAGCTGGTTGGAATTGCTCAGGAAGCCGTCGATGCCGGCGTGCTGGAGGATGCCGCCAATGATGACAGACCAATCCTCGAAGCTGCCGACGGGTGTGAGCTTCGGCTCCGGCCGTCCGGCAACGAACCAGGCGCGCGCCAGGGTGAGCAACGCGGCCAGCAGTTCCCCACGATGTTTCAGAACGTATTCCTTCAGGTGCTTGTGCTTGAAGCCGGTGCGTTGAAACGGCTTCGAGCATCTCGCGTCCATGCGAACCCAGTAGCAGCGCCGCGGCATGTCGCCGCCCAACTGGATGTTGTTCCCGGTGGCGATCCAGGCACAGCGGACGGGCAGGTTGATCGTCTGCGATTTGCCCAGGACGCGATCACCGTGAGTAATCTCCGTCAACGCTTTACAGAAGTCTCCGTTATCGAGCCGGTAGTTCACGCTGTCGATCACCACCACCGCGGACCCATCGAGCAAGACTGACGTCAGCACTTTGCGCCATTCCTCCGCATCGCGGGCGGCGGAAAACATGGAAGCTTCGCGACCGGTCGTGGTGAGTGACACGACTTCGGACAGCAGTGTTTTGCCCGTGCCCTGTGTGGTGGCGTGGAACATCGCCAGGGGCGCCGCACCCTCGATGGC
>JAIXKK010000071.1 GCA_026954325.1 Bryobacterales bacterium
CTCCATGGCTTCGAACTTGTTCGCGCCATGCACCCCAATCAGCACCGTGGTGCGTCCCTTCGCCTCCTTGACCACGGTCTCGGAGTAGCGCATCCGCTCCCCATGGCTGAGGGAAGTGGTCTCCCCGGCGCCCGCGGGCCACACAACGCCATGGACTCTGCCGCGCGCCAGAAAGTCCGCCTCCCGGCGCAGGGATTCTTCATCAATCTCCAGGCTCTCGAGGAAGGGCGTCTGCATGATCACGAAAATCCCCTCCCACTTCCGTTCAGCGGCAGGCAGCGGCGCGGCGGCCGCGAGGGCCGCGGGAAGCGCCAGGAATCCCCGGCGAGGTATCGATGTCGGCATGATCTCTTGGTATCACAAAACGGAGGGCCGCCGCGCGTCCGCCCCACGCGCGTGCTTCCGTCCACCAGACAACAGGGCAACGGTCGTCGTGAAGGATATTGGATTGGAGCCGGCAGAGGGACTTGAACCCCCGACCCTCTGATTACAAATCAGATGCTCTACCAACTGAGCTATGCCGGCCTGGGAATGGAGCGGGAGACGGGAATCGAACCCGCAACCAACAGCTTGGAAGGCTGTGACTCTACCATTGAGTTACTCCCGCGGGCGTCTGAACCTCTTCATTGTACGGGATCACCGCCGGGAACGCAAAAGTCCGCAGTGGTCAACCCTCGTGAGGAAACCGGCGGCCCCGCAATGATAAAATTAAGAATTGCGTCCAGTGGGTCAACCATCCTCTCAACTCGTGGCAATCTACCCGGGCTCGTTCGATCCCATCACGAACGGCCACCTCGACCTCATTGCCCGCGCCTCGAGTTTCGTCGACCGTCTCATCGTCGGCATCCTTCGCAACGAGAGTAAGCAGCCGCTGTTCTCCGTCGCCGAGCGCAGGGAGATGCTGGCCCAGGTCGTTTCCGGCTATCCCAACGTCGTGATCGACTCCTTTGACGGGCTTCTGGTGGAATTCGCGGCCCTGCGCGGCGCCTCGCTGATTATTCGCGGAATCCGCGCCATTTCCGACTACGAAAAGGAACTCCAGATGGCGCTCATGAACCGCCGCCTCCGCCCCGATATCGAAACCGTCTTCATGATGGCTTCCGAGGCCCACTCCTTTATCAGTTCCCATCTGGTGAAGGAGGTGATCCGGCTCGGCGGGAACATCAGCGGCCTTGTGCCGCCGCCGGTGGAAACCAGGTTAAAAGATCGTCTGTTGAAAGAACAAGCCTTGAAAGTTTAGAGGGTACACGCTTTGACTACAGTAGCAATCGCACTCGCGGATCGGATCTCCCTGATCAGCGAATCGTCAACCATGAAGGTGGCCGCGGCCGCCGACAAATTGCGCCGCCAGGGAGTGGATGTGGTGGATTTCGGAGCCGGCGAGCCGGACTTCCCCACCCCGGACAATATTAAAGAAGCCGCCGTCCAGGCGCTCCGTGACAACTTCACCAAGTACACCCCGGCGGGCGGAACACAGGAGTTGAAAGAGGCTATTTGCGAGCGCCACGCCAAGGATTACGGCACGGCCTACAAGACGAATGAGTGTATTGTCACCGTCGGCGGCAAGCACGTCATCTTCAACCTCATGCAGGTGCTGGTAAATCCCGGCGACGAAGTCGTTATCCCCGTTCCCTACTGGGTGACTTACAAAGACGTGGTGAACTATGCCGGGGGAAAGTGCGTGTTCGTCGACACCGATGAAGACGCCGGCTTCACCCTCACCGCCGGCATGATCGAACCGCATCTCACCAGCCGCACGAAGATCGTTCTCATCAACTCGCCCTCCAATCCGAGCGGCGGCGTGCTCAGCCGCGAGGAGTTCGAGAAGATCTATCAGTTGACCAGCAAGCGCGGCATCTTCCTCATGACGGATGAATGCTACTGCCGGTTCCTGTATGATGAAGAGCCGTTCTCGATTGCGGCCATGCCGGGAGGGAAGGAAAACGTGATTGTGGCCGGGTCGCTGTCCAAGACCTATGCCATGACCGGATGGCGAATCGGGTTCGGCCTGGCGCCGGCGCCGGTGATCAGCGCCATCGGCAAATTGCAGAGCCACATGACTTCGAACCCGACTTCGATTGCCCAGAAGGGCGCCGTGGAAGCGTTGCGCGGCCCGCAGGATTCCGTGGGCGTGATGCTGGCCGAATACCGCCGCCGGCGGGATTATGTGATTGCGCGCCTGCGCGCCATGTCCGGCGTCAAAATCAATGAGCCCAAGGGCGCCTTCTACGCCTACCCCAATATCGGCGTGGCCTTCGGCAAGAGCGGCATTCACTCGGCCATGGACTTCTCGGAAAAGCTCCTCGAACAGGCGAAGGTCGCCGTCGTCCCGGGCGAAGCCTTCGGCACCGATAAACACATCCGCATCTCCTACGCCACGTCGATGGAAGAATTGAAGCGGGGCCTCGACCGCATTGAAACCTTCCTCAAGGAGTTGAACTGAGCTTGCCAACGGCAGTTCGCATTGCCCCGTCGTTCCACGAAAAAGTGTGGGGATCGACGGGGCTCTCGCCCTGGTTTCCCGATCCGGAAATCAAGATAGGCGAGGTCTGGTTTGACGGGGACAGCAGGCTGCCGCTGATCAAGTTCCTCTTCACCACGGACCGCCTCTCGGTCCAGGTCCACCCTGACGACGACTATGCCCGCGAGCACGAAAACAGCTCTGGCAAGACCGAAATGTGGCACATCCTGCGGGCCGCTCCCGGAGCGGGCGTAGCCATCGGCTTCCGCGAGAGTATCTCCTCCGAGCAGTTCCGCCACGCCGCGGAAACCGGCACCATCGAAGCCTTGCTTAACTGGATCGCGGTTCGTCCCGGCGACACCCTCTTCATCCCCTCCGGCGCCGTGCATACGATCGGAGCAGGGCTGGCCCTTTGCGAGATCCAGCAGCGTTCCGACATCACCTACCGCATTTTCGATTACGGGCGTCCCCGTGAACTGCATCTCGACAAGGCTGTGGAAGTCTCGCACCTGGGCACGTCTTCCGGCCGCGCCACCTTGCCCGTGCGCTGCCCGTTCTTCCACGCCGAACAACTCCTGCTGAACGGAGAAGCCAAGGTTGTCAGCCCCCGCACACAGGCGCTGATCGTTCTCTCCGGAGAAGGTCTGATCGAGGATGAACCTTTTCTGCCGGGCGAGGTCTGGGAACTGCCGGCGGACTCCTCCATCCCGCTCCGCGGCCAGGGACGCCTGCTGCGGACGTTCGTCCCCTGACCCAGCGGCTATCCCATTCCCAATTCGTCCACGTTCTCAAGCGGCGTACCGCATTCCCCGCAAATCACCGCCAGACAGTCCCCGCACACCAGCGGGCGGTCCACCGGCTTTGCGCAGTTCGGACAATAGTATTGAACAACCTGTTCCGGAGCACGATCTTGTTGCATCTCCTGCTAGACTAGCAATCGGGACCTATTCTCCGTCTAGTGGTTTGATGCATCACGTTCGCAGTATTTTCCTTGCGGGATTCGTTTGCCTGCTGGCTTCCTGTGGCTCGGAAACACCCAAGGCCCGCCCCATTGGCGAAGCCTTTGCCGGACCGGCGGCGCTGCCCCTTCGAACCGATCTCACTTCGCGTTCCGAAACCGTGGCGACTCTCAAACACGGCGAGCGGCTCGAGGTCTTGCAGGTCCGCCGGAGATTCTTCAAGGTGCGTAACATGGGCGGGACCGAAGGTTGGGTCGACGGGCGGAACCTTCTCTCCAGCCAGCAGATGGCGGGCATTCAACAAACCCGGTCGAAGGCGGCCGCCATGCCCTCGCAGGGCAAGGCGATGGTGTATGACGCCCTCAATGTCCACACCGAGCCGAACCGGCAATCCCCCAGCCCGTTTCAGATTCCCCCAGGCGGTTCCGCGGAAGTCCTGGCGCGCCTTTTGACGCCGCGTGTCCCTTACCATTCAGCCCTTGCCGGCATTGTTCCACCGCCGCCCCCTCGTTCCCGAAAGACGAAATCGAAGAACCGCAAGACAGGGAAGTCCTCCTCCGCCGAGGAACAGAAGCCGGAAGTTCCCCCGCCTCCAATGCCGCCCGGGCCTAAGTTGCCCGGCGACTGGCGGGAGTTATCCCGTTCCGAACTACCCGAGGACGGAAAGCCAAGTGTGAAGATGGATGACTGGACTCTGGTCCGCATGCCGGATAAGAAAGCCGGCTGGGTGCTGACACGCATGCTGGTGATGGCCATTCCCGACGAAGTGGCGCACTACGCCGAGGGCAAGAGAATCACCTCCTATTTTCCCCTTGGCGAGGTGGTGGATGAGGACAAGAAGAAGAACCACTGGCTTTGGACCACGCTCAGCCATTCGCTGGAGGATTACGATTTCGACAGCTTCCGGGTCTTCATTTACAACGTCCGCCGCCATAGATACGAGACCGCCTACATCGAACGCGAAGTCAAAGGATACTACCCCGTCCAGTTGAAAACCGTCCAGGTCACGGAAGGTAGGAAAACGTTCGACCAGCCCGGATTCACGCTGATTACCGAAAATGACGAAGGGCAGTGCTTTCGCCGCACCTTTGTCTTTCAAGGCTACCGTGTGAGGATGGTTCGGAAGGACGCAGTCGAAAAGCCCGTCAGCCCGCTGAATGAATTCACGGCCCCCGCTTCTTCCCCTCCGCCGCCACCCCCGCCGAGCGCGTCTCTTTGGTCGCGGATCAAGTCACTCGTGACACGCTGATAGCTGGCGCGCCTACCCGGTCTTTCCGCTCAATATACAGACAACCCTTTAGAAACCGCCGCCGAGCACGCGCAGTATCATGGTGGTTAGGTGCGGCTGAAGAAGAAATTATCACCGGGAGACGTACATGTGGGCGCACAACAATACTCCTGTCCGTGCCCTGCTTTTGGGCCTGGCGATATCTGAACTCTGCACTTCGCAGACTGTTCTCAATACCTTGCGCTTTCACATCCTCGGCTCGGATCTGGCTGTCTTCGAGTCAGAGGAAAAACGTACCGATCTGCGCTGCGAAGCCGCCGCCGTCAGTCCTCAACTCGACTTTGACCTTCGGGCGCACGTCGGCTACAACGTGCTGATCCCGATGCAGGAGTTGACCGGCCCTCCTCAACGGTTGCGAATCATGGCGCGGGTCACGCCGGCCTCCCAGCCGGAAAACTCGTTCTTCCTCGTGGACCGCACCCAGGTCCCCGCCATTAGCGAAGATGCCAAGGGAACCGCGGAAGTTTCGGGTGAATTTCTGGCGGGTCCCGGGCGCTATCGGGTGGATTGGCTGATGCGTGACGGGCGCGAGCGGGTTTGCTCCACGCACTGGGAGTTTACCGTCAAGCCAAACGAGAAGGGGGTTTTGCCCGGCATTGCTCCCGAAACGATCACCGAGTCCCCCAAAGACCCGTTCGCCGAGCAAAGTCCCCCGAAACAACTCGCCGCCGGTCAACCGCTGCACGTCAAGTTCCTGGTCAACTTCTCTACCGTAACCAGCGGGGAACCCGCCATGAAACCTCGCGATGTAGCCGCGCTTGTCGCCATGTTACGCGGCGTGGCCCAGCTTCCGCGGGTGGGACGATTCAGCATTGTCGCCTTCACCATGTCCGAAGAGAAAGTGATCTATCGTGAGGACAACGTCCCCAAGATCGACTTCCCCGCCCTCGGCGAAGCCGTCAAGGGCATTCATGCCGGCACTGTCGACTACAGGCAACTCGCCGACCCGGAGAGCAAGACCCGCTTTCTGACTTCCCTCCTCACCGAGCATGCCGGCCTCAAAGGCGCCGGACAGGAGGCGAGCGATCCGGACGCCATTATCCTCGTCGGCCCCAAAGTCATGCTCGATAAAAAGCTCGACAAGGATGTCATCGAGGAAAGCGCCCAGACTCGCGTCGCAGTCTTCTACCTCAACTACAACCCGGACCCCACCGGCAATCCCTGGAAGGGAGCCATCGATTCGGTGTTGAAAGCCTATCGCGGGCTTGCCTACACCATCACCGCGCCGCGCGACTTCGGCTCCGCGCTTGCCGACATGACTACCCGTCTCAGGCCTGGAGCGAATTCGATGGTTGCCCGGGATGAGCTTCATTGATCGTGCCCTTCTCAACGCGCGGCCATCAGATGGCCCATCTTGCCGGCGCGGTAATCCTCCATCGCCTGCAACAACTCCCGCTGCGTGTTCATCACAAACGGGCCGTAGGCGGCAATGGGCTCCTCGATCGGCGCGCCGCTCAATACCAGCAGCAGGGAGTCCTCATGAACCGCTATCGAGACGTCATCTCCCTCGCGGCCGAGTGGCGCAATCGCAGCCTCGCCTTCCAACTTATGCGCGCCATTCAGCGTGACGGACCCTCGGAGAAGGAACAGCAGGGTATTGCCACCCGAGGGAAGCCGCAAGTCCGCCGTTCCCCCTTCGCGGAGGCGCAAATCGTAGAGATGGACCGGCGTGAAAGTGCGCGCCGGACCCTGCTCACCTTCCCACTCCCCCGCAATGATCCGCGCAAATCCGGCGCCTCCGCCCAGTTGCACCGCGGGAATTTGCTCGCTGAGCAGTGTCTGATAGGCCGGAGGGGCCATTTTGCGCGCTTTCGGAAGGTTCACCCAAAGCTGCACCATCTCCAAGGTTCCGCCGGTCCGTGCGAATTCCTGCTCCTGATATTCTTCGTGGACCACGCCGGAAGCCGCCGTCATCCACTGCACGTCGCCCGGGCCCACCACACCCGGGTTCCCTCCCGAGTCGCGGTGCGCCACCTTGCCCTGGTACACGATGGTCACCGTCTCGAAGCCGCGGTGCGGATGCTCGCCCACCCCGCGCGGCCTCTCCGTTGCCGGGAACTCCGTCGGTCCCGCGTAATCGAGCAACAGGAATGGGCTTACCGCCTGGTGAGTCAGGCGGTGCGTGGGAAACATTGTCCGCACGTGAAAGGCGTTCCCCACCCAGTGGGTGGAGCCGCTCTCATAGATCCCCAAAACTTTCTTCGTCATCGTGAGTCTCCTTTCTGTTCGTAGCTTTCCCCGGCCCGTCGTCCAAGTTTGCGCAGCAGGTTGACCAGCGTCGCGCGCTCAGATGCCGTGAGCACGGAAACCACTTCCTCCATGACGGCCGCATGCTCACCAAAGGCGCGCTGGATCAACTGCCGTCCTCTGCCGGTGAGATGCACCAGGCGCGCGCGACGGTCGGTTTCGCTGGCGCGCCGTTCCACCAGTCCCTTTCGCTCCAGCCGGTCCACCGCCGCCGTAATCGAGCCGCTGGTGAGAAGGACCTTCTTGCCCACGGTGTTTACCGGGAGAGGTCCCTTGTGCAGGAGGACTTCGAGCACCCCGAAGTCACTGCCGCACAGATGCAACCGCGCGATGCTCCGCCGCGCATGGGCCTCCACCGCGCGGGAGGCCTTCCAGAGGATCAGCCAGGTATGGATTCCAGTGGGCTTTTTCATTTCCTTGATCTGAAGATACTTGGTATCAAGGTAGATGCGGCAAGTCATGGAAAGGATGCGGACCTGCTACAATCCCGTTTCTATGACCACTCGCAGGCGAGCCATCCTATCGTTATGCGGCGCCGGCGCCGCCCTCGCGCAGAGAAAGCCGCTCGATATCGCGGATTACCAGCCGCGCAGTATGCTCCAGGCCAGGGAAACACGGGTTGCCCGGGCCCGCTACCCGGTCATCGACATTCATACGCATCTCTCCTGGGCGGCCAAGGCGGAAAAGGGCGTCTCCCTCACCGGAGACCGCAAGTTTATAGCCCCTCCCTCCGAACTCCTCCCCGTCATGGACGCCAAGAACCTCCACACCATGGTGAACCTCACCGGAGGCTACGGGGAGGGATTGCGCCAGGCCGTTTCCCGCTATGACAAGGCGCACCCGGGCCGCTTTCTCACCTTCACCGAGCCCATGTGGGACAGAGCCAATCAGCCCGGCTACTCGAAGCGGCAGGCCGATGCCATTGCTCAGGCCAGGAAGGACGGCGCGCGCGGGCTGAAGGTGCTGAAGACCCTCGGTCTCTATCTGCGCGAGAACATCACCTCCGGCGCGCTCATCAAAGTGGACGACAAACGCTTCGACGAGATGTGGGAAGCCTGCGCCGCTCACCAGTTTCCCGTGGCCATTCACGTCTCTGATCCGGCGGCGTTCTTTCTGGCCACGGACCGCTATAACGAGCGTTTCGAAGAACTCAACAACCATCCGGATTGGTCCTTCCACGGCCGCGACTTCCCGAGCAACGCCGAAATCCTCGCCGCGCGCAATCGCGTCCTGGCGCGGCATCCGAAGACTCAATTCATCACGCTCCACGTGGGCAACTTCGCCGAGAATCTCGCCAATGTGAGCGAGGCGCTCGACAAACACCCGAACATGTTTGTGGAAATCGCCGCGCGCATCGGCGAACTCGGCAGGCAGCCGCGCGCGGCGCGCAGGTTCTTCGACAGGTATCAGGACCGGATTCTTTTCGGCACGGACGCCGTGCCGCGAGGCGTCGAAACGCCGCAACAGATCTACGGGGAAAAGCTGTACGAAATCTACTTCCGCTTCCTCGAGACCGAAGATGAATACTTCGATTATGCGCCCGCCCCCGTTCCCCCCCAAGGGCGGTGGCGCATTTACGGCCTTGGGTTACCGGAATCCATTCTCCGCAAGGTGTACAACGCCAACGCTTCCAGGCTTCTGCGCTTCCCTCTCTGATACCATGGCCCCTCATGCCTACGGGGTTCGCTCAATGGGACAAGGAAACTCTGCCGGAACCGCCCCGGCGGTTCGCCGCGCACTGGACGTCGCTCATCGGCCCGGGACTCTTGATGGTGGGGGCCAACATCGGCGGCGGCGAATGGCTGTTCGGCCCGCTGGTCACGGCGCAATACGGCGGACGCGTGATGTGGATCGCCACCCTCGCCATTATTCTTCAGGTCTTCTACAACCTCGCCGTCATGCGCTATGCGCTGTTCTGCGGCGAGACGATCTTTGTCGGCTTCTTCCGCACGTGGCCGGGACCGAAGTTCTGGACATTTTTCTACCTCCTCTTCGACGCCGGCGGAATGTGGCCTTACCTTTCCTCAAATGCCGCCGTGCCCTTGGCGGCTGTGATCCTGGGCCGTCTCCCTACCGGCGCGGACGACGCCCTCGTGAAGACTCTCAGCTACGCCATTTTCCTCACTGCCTTCATTCCGCTCATCTTCGGAGGAAAAATCTACAATGCTATCGAGAAGCTGATGGTCACCAAGCTTGTGCTGATCCTCACTTTCCTTGGTTTCGTCGTCGTGGTGTTCGTAAAGCCATCCACGTGGTGGGAGATCGGCTCGGGTCTGCTGCGCTTCGGCGCCCTTCCGCCGGGAGACTTCAATTGGGCCACACTGGCTGCGTTCGCGGCCGTAGCCGGCGCGGGCGGGCTCACCAACAGCGCCTTCTCGAACTATGCGCGCGACAAGGGTTGGGGCATGGGCCGGAACGTAGGCGCGATCCCCAGCGCTGTCGGCGGACGCACCATCAAGCTCTCACACACCGGGAAAACGTTCGAATTGAACGAGGAGAATCTCTCGCGTTTTCGCGGCTGGCTGCGCCACATCCGCCGCGATCAACTCATCCTCTGGCTCCCCGGCTGCATCCTCGGCATGGCCCTGCCCGCCATGTTCAGCTATCAGTTCGTGCGGGGCGTGAAGAACGTCGATGGCAACGCGGTTGCCGCCATGTCCGCTAAAGCCATCGCCGATCAGCACGGCGCCATCTTCTGGTTCCTCACTCTGCTGTGCGGCTTCCTCATCATGGCTCCCACGCAGGTGAGCCAGCTCGACAACCTCTGCCGCCGCTGGACGGATGTCATCTGGATGGGCGCCGGGAGGCTGAAGAAGGTGGACGGCAACAAGGTGAAGTACGTCTACTACGCTATCCTGGCACTCTACGGGGCGTGGGGGCTTTTCACCTTGAAAGTAACTCCCAACCCGCTCGTGCTCGCCGTGGCCAGCGGCGTAATGATGAACATCGCGCTCGCCGTTTCCGGCCTGCACACCCTCTGGGTGCTGCTTACCTTGCTCCCGCGCGAGTTACGTCCTCACTGGTTTTCCTGCGCCGGCCTGGTCTGCTGCAGCGTGCTCTACTTCGCCATTTCCGTCATCGCCTTCGCGCAGCAATGGCCGAAAATCCAAGCCTGGTTGTTCTGAACTTACGCGGACGCTGTCTTCGTGGCCGCGCTCGCGGTCAGCAACGCCTGGCAGTGGCACGCCGTCGCGATCAGCAGCGCTTCCCCGCCCGCCGCGGCGGCCATCTGCAGGCCCATGGGCAGCAGGTTTTCCGCCACCGGCATGGGGATGGAAATTACCGGAACGTGCAGCCCCGTCCAGGCCGCATTGCAGCGCGGGTCGCCGGTAGACCCGAGGCCGAAGGGCGCCGGTCCGGGCGCGGCCGGCGACAAAAGCACGGGATATGTTTCAAACAACACCGCCATTTCCCGGCGCGCTTTCACCAGCACGTCGAGCGCCTCACGGTATCGCTCGTCCGGCGTGGCCAGCCCATCGCGAATCAGTTGCGCGAGTTTCTTCCCGACCGCGGCGCCGTGCCGGTTGTACGTCTCTTCGAGCGTCCTCGCCCCTTCATAGGTTTGAATCAGGCGCACGGCGTTCAACGCCTGCTCAAAACTCTCCGGCGGCGTCACCCGCTTCACCACGCATCCGTAGTGGCTCAAAATCTGGATGGCCTCGCGGAATGTCTCCTGCATTTCCGGATCCACCGGCGACTCGATCATCGCGAAAACCGGCGGCAACCCGGAGTCGACAACAAATCCCAGCGCCTGCCACAGCAGCCGCAGGTCCAGCGCCGTTTGCGTGAAGAACCCCGCTGTATCGAGCGAGGGAGCAAACGGCATGATCCCCTTCGCCGGAAGCAGGCCGAATGTCGGCTTGATTCCGACCACCCCGCAAAAAGAAGCAGGCCGGATGATGGAGCCCTGGGTCTGCGTCCCGATCGCGAACGGCGCCATCCCCGTTGCCACAGCCGCCGCCGATCCGCTGGAGCTTCCCCCGGGTGTGTGATCGGGCTTGTGGGGGTTCCGCGTGGGCGCGGGATCGAAGTAGGCAAACGACGTGGTCTGCGTCTTGCCCAATAGCAATGCCCCCTTCGATCGCAGCAGTTCGATGAGCGCGGCATCCTCGGTGCTGACGTGATCCGCAAACAGCGGCGAACCGTACGTTGTCCGGTACCCGCGGGTCTCCACGATATCCTTCGCGCCGTAGGGAACGCCCTTCAACGGCCCATCGATGGAGTGGGATTCGAGCCGCGTCTCCACCCAGGCGTGCAGCCGCGGCTCTTCCTTCCGGATGCGCTCCACGAAATACTCCGCGTTCACCTCGCCGGCCAGGCAGCGAGCCAGAATTCCAGTGTTCGCCATGTCCTCCCATCATCGCAGACGGAGAGAACCACATCCGAAACCGGCTCCGTTACCGGAACGAGTGCCGGATGGAGTCCACGCGCCGGCGTACACTCTCGGCCTGCGCCGTTCTTTTCTGTACTGTGTACAGTTCCCCCAACAGTTTCAGGCTCCGAACCACTTCAGCGGATTCCGCTCCAAAGGCGTCTTCACGCGTCGCGATGGCGCGCTTCAAGTACCGCTCGGTTTCGGTCAGGCGGCCAAGGCGCAGGTAGAAACCGGCCAGCCATTCGTAACTGCCGGCCAGTGCGCCACTGCGCGGCCCAAACGAGTTTTCCCGTACCGCCAATGCGCGCAGGTACAGCGTTTCGGCGCCTTTCACTTTCCCTGCGCGAACAAAGAGATCGCCAAGATTCTCCACCGCTTTCGCATAGTCCGGATTCCCCGCGGCGCCCGAGGTTTCCATGATCGCCATCGCTCGCCGGTAGAGATCTTCGGCCTCCCTCTTCTTCCCCATCGCCTGCATGGCTGTCCCCAGATTGTTCAGCAGGATGGCCAGTTTCGGATGGCCGGGGCCCAAAGCCTTCTCCCGCAGCGCAATGGCCTCGCGATAGAGTCGGGCAGCCTCGGTATACTTCCCTTCGCGGTAAAGCACCGAACCGAGGTTACCAAGGCCGGTGGCTATCTCGGGATCATTGGGTGAAAGGATTTCGCGGCGCAATTCCACGGCGCGCCGGTGGCATTGCTCCGATTCGTCATACCGTTCGAGGAGCCGCAACGCCTCGCCGAGCGTGTTCAGCGCCGCCGCCACCTGCCGGTACTTCGGCCCGTAATTGGACTCCCATACCCGCAGCGCGCGCCGGGCCAGCGGTTCGGCCTCCCTCGGACGCCCCTGCTGGTTCAGCATCACCGCCAGATTATTGAGCGGCGCGGCAATCTCGACGTCCCGCGGATTGATCTCCTCCCTCATCTCGATGGCTTCCCGATAGAGCTTTTCCGCCTCGAGGAAATTTCCGTGCACCCTGTGCACTTCCGCGAGGTTGTTCAATACCGCCGAGTACGAAGCGCGCGCCATGCCGTGCAACGCCTGATAGGCGGGCAGAGCCTGCGCATACAGTCTCTCCGCGTCTTCGTACCGGCCGAGTTGATAGTAGAGCGCCCCCAGATTGTTCCAGGCTTTGGCCAGGCACAGGTCCGCGGCGGGAAAGCCCCGCGCTTGCCCGATGAGAGCAAGGTACGCCTGTTCCGCTTCCGCATACTTGCCCTGCCGGGCGAGCAGGGTCGCGTGGTCCAGCCTGGAATCCCATTCCTCGACCATGCTGGTTTGCGCGAACAGGCCGCAGGCCATCAGACACACGAAGAACACACGCCCCATGGGCCACCTCCTCGCCGGCGATTTGCTTTGGAAAAAGGCCGGCCGCCTCGCGTCCGGCCCGTGTTCTTTATCTACGCTCCAAGACAGGAAATGTTCGGGTGGGAAGTGTTAACTCTCGGATGGAATTCACAACCTGCTACTCCATCCGCAAAGCATGCGAAACTGTGAGTATCCGCCTCGATGGATCACTCCTTCACCCGCCGTTCCCTGTTGACGGGAGCCGCTGTCGCATTCGCAGGCTGTTCCGGCCGCACCAAACCGTTTTCCGGCTTCGCGTTCGTCGCTAATGAAGACGGCCATGTAGTTGCCGCCGTCGACCTCACGGCCTTCGCCCTGGTGAGGCACGTTCGCCTCGACGCCGCGCCTACTGAACTCGTGAGCCACGATGCCCGGCAGATGGTCTACGCGCTCACTCCCTCCACCGGCACAGTTCACGAGATTTCCGCCACCAAACTCCGGCGCGAACGCTGGACTGCTCTCGGAGGCTTCGCCACCCACATGCGCCTGAGCCCGCGCGGCGACTCGTTGTGGGTGCTGCTCAACAACCCCCTGCAACTCGTCGAGGTGCGCCTGGAAACCATGGAAGCGCGGCGCCGCATACCGCTTCCCTACGAACCCGTCTCCTTCGATCTCTCGCTGGAAGAGCCTCGCGCCGTCATCAGCTTCGGCGCGATGAGTTCCTGCGGATTGGCGGACCTGGAATCACAACGCCTGAAGATCATCGACAGCGGTTCGCCGCTCGGCGCCGTCAGCTTTCGCAAAGACGGCCGGCAATGGATCGCCGCGCACAGACAGAAGCGGCTGTTGTCCATCTTCGACACCGTCTCGAGCCGCGTCGTGGTCCGGCTTCCCCTCGCCATGCGGCCGGACAACTTCTGCTATAAGGCCGATCGCGGACAGTTGTTCATCACCGGCGAAGGCTCCGATGCAGTGGCCATTGTCTTCCCCTTCAGCACACAGGTGGACCAGACCGTTCTTGCCGGCCGCGCGCCCGCGGCCATGGCCGCCTCCCCCGCCACCCCCGATTCACCGGAATTCCTGTTCGTCACCAACCCGCAATCCAATCAGGTGACCATTATTAACATTGACTCCCGGAAGGTTGTGGCTGTCGCGCAGGCGGGCTCCGAGCCCACGCACGTCGTCATCACCCCGAACAGCCAGTATGCTCTGGTCTTGAACAAGCGAAGCGGAGATATGGCAGTCATCCTGATCCAATCCACCGCCCGCAGGTCGAAGTTCCCCGCGGCCCTGTTCACCATGATCCCCGTCGGATCGAGGCCCGTCAGCGCCGTGATCCAGGCGGTGTAGAGGCTCTTATTTCTCCGGCGGCGGGATGATGAATTCCCCCTTGCGCACGCCATAATCCTTGGGCAGCGTCTTCCAATCCACGGCGGCCCGGGCGTTCCAATCGTAAACAATGGCTCCGGCGCGCAGCGTCATCTCGCATTGCAGCCTTTGCCTGCCCTTCAGCAGCCCTCCGTCCGGATCCGCGTAGCCAAAGCCGCCCTCCAACACCTGGAACGCGGCCACGTCCGCCACCGCGCCCACGCTCAGGTGGCCCAACTCCGGATGATGGATCTCCTGGGCGGGATTCCACGTCGAGCGCAGAATCACTTCCTTCAGCGGCATGCCCAGAATCAGCATCTTCGACATCGTCACCGGCATGTCGAACATCGGCCCGTTCATGCTGCCCGAGTGAAGATCCGTCGAGATCGAATCCGGATAGAATCCCTGCGCGATCGCCGGGACGGCGTTGCGCCACGCAAAGCTGCCTCCGCCATGCCCCACGTCGAACTTCACCCCTCGCGCCCGCGCCTGCTTCAGGTACCCGTACAGCTTGCCATTCTCATCGACAACCGGCACGGGACCGCGGAAGAAGTGGGTGCTGATGTCTCCGGGGCGAAGTTTCTCGGTGACAAGCCGCCAGTAAGGACGCGATTTCAGAAACCACCCGAAATCCACCATCACCGGGATGTTCGCCAGCTTGCCCGCTTCCACCGCGCGCTCGACGGAAGTCCAATCTCCGCCCTCGTAATGCGCGCTCTTCACCCCCACCACTACATCCTTATGCTTCCGCGCCAGGCGCGCCACCTCTTCCGGCTTCATGTCGGAGGTTGCCTGCTCGACGATATTCGTCATCATGCCGAGCCCCGCAATGTTGATAAAGGCGAACACGCGCGTCTTCACGCGGTCAATCACCGTATGCCGGAAGGTTTCGAAGTTCCGCCACCCGGAACTCCCGGCATCGGCCATGGTGGTGACTCCCGTACGGAAACCGTAGCTGTCGGGCGCCACGCTGTTGTCGCCCGCCCAGGCGTTGGCGACCCCCGTGGTGTGGAACACATGAACGTGGATGTCCACCAGCCCCGGCGTCACGTACAGGCCGCGCATGTCCACCACCTTGCGGGCCCGCGCGGCCGGGATATCGGCGCTTACCGCGGCAATTTTCTCCGCGCGGATGGCGATATCCCGCACTCCGTCAATGTTGTTCTTCGGATCAATGACATGGCCGCCCTTGAGCAGCAGGTCATAATTCTGCGCGGCGGCGGAAAGCGCCAGCAGCACGGCCAGCGCCAGCCTATGCATGAACCACACGCTCCTTGGCCTTGTCCCAAGCCATGTACTTCCGCGTGCGGTACGAATCAACGCCCATTCTGGCCGCCACCACGCCGTAGTAGCCCAGCATGCAGTCACACTTCAACGGTTCATTCTTGCGGATGGCCGCTTGCAGGTTCTTGTGGTGCAGGGAGGTGTCTTCGGCGCCCTTCTTTTCATAGGTGACCGGTTTCACTTCGTTCTCATAAAGCTTCTGCGGCGTGATGGTGAAGCCCGTGCGCGTGAATTCCAATGTCGCCTTGTGCCCGCGCAGCAGGTGCCGCACCGGCGTGTCATTCGCCATCGACGACACCAGTTGCACCGTCACGCCCTCCGGATAATCGAGCAGCATGTTGAACGTGTCGGGGATCTCCGCCTTGCTTTCCGGAAACTGGAACTTGCCTCCCGTCGCCACGACGCGTTCGGGAAACGTCAGCCCGAGCGAGCGAATGATGCGCGTCACGCGATGCACGAAGAGGTCCGTCGCGATGCCGCCCGAATAATCCCAGAAGCGCCGCCAACTGAAGAACCGCTCCGGGTCGTAGGGCCGCTTTTTCGCCGGCAGCAGCCACGTGTTCCAGTCCAGATTCACGCCAGGCTTGGCGTCCGGATCCTCCTCGTACAGCCAGAAGTCGCCCTTGTGATTCCGCGAATAGTCGATCTGCGCCAGCACCACCTTGCCCAGGTAACCCTCTTTGACGTACTGGTTGGCTGTCTCGTAGGATTCATCGGACATGCCCTGTACGCCCACCTGCAGCTTGAGCCCGGTGGCCTTCACCTTCGCCACCACCTTTTTCGCCTCCTCGATGGAGTACGTCATCGGCTTCTCGCTATAGAGATGTTTGCCGGCCGAGAGCGCGTCCAGAATGACCCGCGCATGCCAGTGTTCGGGCGTGGCGTTCAAAACATAATCAACGTCCTTGTTGTCCAGGATCTGCTTGTAATCCTTCTGCATCTTGCCGCCCGTGAGCTGGCTCGCCTTCTCCAGCCGCTTCTCGTACAAGTCGCTGACCGCGGCGATCTCCAGGTTCTCCGCCTCCCTCATCTTCACCAGCGCGTGCATGTGCCCCGTGGCCATGCCTCCGCAGCCGATGACGCCGATCCGGATGCGGTCGTTCGCCCCCAGGATTCGCGTGTACGCCCTGGCTGTAGAGGCAACCGTGCCTGCCGCGAGAAAGGTCCTTCGAGAAACTGAGTCCATAGGTGCTATTTTAGGCATATCGGGACATAAATGCGATTTTGGCTGCGATGACGGGACCTCACTCTGCATCGATGATGGGCCGCCGGTTCGGCCCCTATGAAGTCACCCGCCTCATTGGCGAAGGCGGGATGGGGAGCGTCTACCAGGCCGAGCGCGTGGACGGCCAATTCCACAAGCAGGCCGCGCTCAAGTTGATCACACCCGATGCCGCCAGCCCGCACGCCACCGAACGTTTTCTTCAGGAACGCGAGACTCTTGCCGCTCTGGACCACCCCAACATCGTCAAGCTTCTCGATGGAGGCGTCACCGAGGAAGGTATCCCGTACTTTCTCATGGACTACGTCGAGGGCACGCCCATCGACGCATATTGCAACCACCACAAACTCGGAATCGAGCGGCGCCTCCGTCTGTTCCTTCAGGTGTGCGACGCGGTGCAATACGCGCACCGCGCCCTCATCGTGCATCGTGATATCAAGCCGCGGAACATCCTTGTCACCAAAGAGGGCGTTCCGAAGCTGCTCGATTTCGGCATCGCGAAACTGATGCGCGGCGCCAGCGAGCGCGGCGCGGCCCAGGTTTCCGAAATGACCCAGGTGTTCCGCACGTTCACGCTGGAATACGCGAGTCCGGAGCAACTCCGCACCGGCCCCATGACTATTGCCGTCGATATCTATGCGCTCGGCGTCCTGCTCTATGAACTGCTCGCCGGCCGCTGGCCCTATGCCGTGGAGACGCCAAGCGAAGTGGCGCTGGCCTACGCCATCTGCGAAGTACAGCCCGAAAAGCCAAGTGAAGCGGTGTCGCGCAAGAACCCCGCGGAAATTGCCGCCCAGCGCTCCACCACGCCGGAAAAGCTCCGCCAGGGCATCGCCGGGGACCTCGACGCGATCACCCTCAAGGCCATTCAGAAGCAGCCGGAGCAGCGCTATTCTTCCTGCGCGGGGCTTGCCCAGGATATCGAGCGCCACCTCGCCTGGAAGCCTGTCGAGGCACGGGCGTACACGTTCTTCTACGTCCTGGGCAGACTCGTCCGCCGCAACCGCGCGGCCTTCACGGCCGGCGCGCTGGCGATGCTGATTCTTATCGCCGGAGTCACCGGCATTGTCCGCCAGTCGCGTGCCGCCGAAGCCCAGCGCGCACTTGCCGAGCGCCGTTTCAACGAACTGCGGAGCCTCCTCGGCACGTTCCTCTTCGACGTACACGACAGCATCCGCGATATGCCCGGCTCGGCCTACGCCCGCGCCCAGATCATCGGCAAGACCTCGGAATATCTCGGTTGGCTGGCGGCGGAATCAAGCACGAATGTGGGCTTGCAACTGGATCTTGCCGATGCCTACATCAAGTTGGCCGGAACGCAGGGCAGCCCCTACGAAATGAACCAGGGCAGCACCCGCAAGGCTCTCGAAACCTACACCAAGGCCCGCGCCGTGGCCGAAGCGGTGCTCCGCGGCCATCCCGGAAATCCCCGCGCCCGGCGCTATCTTGCTCTTGCCATCCTCAAGACAGCGGACATTAGCGAACAGCAGGGCAGACTACCGGAGGCCATTCGCGGAGCCACAACCGCCCTCAAAACGCTCCTCGAGTTGAGTCTCGCCCAGCCCAACAACATCGATGCCCATCAGGAGCTTGCCGCGGCCCACGAAGCCCTCGGCGACTTCGAATCCTCCAATGACCGGCCGAAAATCGCCCTCGATCACTTTCAATCCTCTCTCAGCGAAAATCGCGCCGTACTCGCCATCGATCCCCGGAACTTCCGCTCCCGCCGCGCCGTCGCCATCATGAAAATGAAGACCGGCGATATCCGGCGCGTCAATGGCGAAGGAACTCTCGCCCTGGCCGAATACCAACTCGCCGCCGAGGCCACCGATGCGCTCTATGCAGAAACCCATCGCGACGACTTGAAGCGCCTGCGCGCCATGCTTTTCGGCAAGATAGGTCACACCCGGTTCGAACTGCTCGATTATAAGGGCGCGCTCGACCGCTACCAGGAACAGCTCGCCATGTATGAGGAACTCGCCCGGCTCGATCCCGGCGACAAGCGCGCGCTGTTCGACATGGCATCCACCTACAAGAATGAATCCGACGTCTACTGGCAGTTGGACAACATGCCCCAGGCGCTCGCATCCATCGAGCGCTCGCGGGAGATCATGGACAACATGGCCCGGGGAGATCCCTCGAACGAAATCGTGCGGGAGCGGCTGGCCCAGCTCGAAATCCTTGCCGGCGATTACTTCATCGAGTTGCGCGACGCGGCGGAAGGACGGCGCCACACCGGGCGCGGGCTGGCCCTGTTGAAGGAACTGGCGGAAGCCCCGGACGCCCGCCCCGCCATTATCCATTCCTACGCCAACGCCCTACTCACCGCAAGGCCGGAAGACTTGCGCAACGCGGCGCTCGCCCTCGAGATCGCCAAGGCCGCCGCGCAAAAGACCAATCGTTCCGACCTCGTATTCCTTGACACGCTGGCCCGCGCCCATCAGGCCAATGGCGATTCGCGCGCGGCCATTCAAACCATCGAAGAGGCCATCTCAAAGCTCCCTCCGGCCGCGCAGCCCTCGCATCTGCGGAAGGTGCTCGAAAATCACCTCGCCCAATTCCGCGCGCAGCCTCAGGCGGCAGAGCGGTAGACGCTACCGGCTTTCCAGAATCACTCCGGCGCGAACCAGTTCGTCAATCTCCGAATCCTCCATGCCCAGCAGTACCCTCAGCGTCTCCCGCGTGTGCTGTCCCACCAGCGGCGCGGCGGATTCCACACTGCCCGGCATGCCGCTGAACTTCACCGGCGCTCCAGTCACCCGTACCTCCCCGGCCGCCGGATGGGTCACCGTGGGAAACATGTCCCTGGCCGCTGCCTGCGGATCTTCCACCACCTCTTTCAGGTTCCGCACGGGGGTGCAAGGAATACCGCGCCGGCGGAAGACTTCCGTCCACTCTTCGGCGGTGCGGCGCCGGAACACCTCGACAATCGCCGGTTCGAGAACACCGCGGTGCTTCACCCGCAGGGAATTTGTGGCGAACCGTTCATCCGCCGCCCACTCGGGCTTTTCCACGGCTTCACAGAAGGCTTCCCACAGCCGCTCGCTCGCCACCGCGATAGCGATCTCGCGATCCTTCGCCGGAAACGCCGCGTAAGGCACGATCGTGGCAAATGCCGTGCCGAGCGGCCGCGGAATGATGCCGCTGCCCAGATAATAGGCGAAGCTCGACGCCATCGCCGAGATCATCGAATCGAGCATCGAGACGTCCACGAACTGGCCCGCTCCGGTGCGTTCGCGGGATTGCAGCGCCATCAGCACCCCGATCAGCGCGAACATTCCCGCCGTAATATCGGCCACCGAGTGCCCGCAGCGGGCCACCTGTCCGTCCGCAGTTCCCGTCACGCTCATCAGCCCGCTCGACGCCTGCATGATCAGATCCATCGCCGCCTTGTCGCGCGACGGCCCGGTCTGGCCATAGCCGGAAATGGAGCAGTAGATGAGCCGCGGATTTCGTACTCTCACCTCCTCATAGCCCAATCCGAGCCGCGCCATTGCCCCGGGGCGGAAGTTTTCAAGCAGCACATCTGTTTTCTCCGCCATGCGCAGGCAGAGTTCCCTTCCCCGCATATCCTTGAGATCGACGGAAACCGCCCGCTTGCCGCAGTTCAACCCGAGAAAGTAGGACGATTCCCCTCCCTGAAACGGCGGTCCCCACGTGCGCCCCATGTCATGGGTGTCAACCCCTTCAATTTTGTAGACTTCAGCCCCGTAGTCCGCCAGCAGCATCGTGCAGTAAGGTCCCGCCAGGGCATGGGAGAAATCAAGGACGCGGATTCCATCCAGAGGTTTTGCCATGAACAGCCTATCGTAGCCTTCTCCGATACGGCCCGCATAGCGGCCATATACAGAATTTTCAGTATTGGCGCGCGGGACGGCAAGCCCTACCATCGAGGGAACAGCCTTCGTTCAAGAACTTCTATCAAGGCCTATGCGGTGGCGCCCACAGGTCAGGGACGCGCGGTGGGTTTTCCTAACTCCTCCTATCGCGCGTGGGGCACCACCGGATGGGACCTTCCGCTGCCCACGCTCTGCCTGCGCCGTGACGATTCGCCTCGATCACCACCTTCCTCTCGCCTCCGGTCCGATGCGGCGGCAGGGGTTTTCAGGGCTCCAATCAGGGCGGGCAATTCGCGGTAACGGAAGGGACTATAATGCCGTTCGAGGCAAATACGATGGCCGGTAGACTCTGTCAGCTCACCTGCGCGTTGTTCTTTTTCTCGATTCTTCCCGCGGGTTTTCTCGCGGCGGCTGAACCGCTGGCGATCACCAACGTTACTGTAATTGATGGAACGGGCAAGCCGGCGCGGCACGGCATGACCGTTGTCATGACCGGCGGCCGCATCTGGTTCCGTGGTTGCCGCGGGCGCGGCGCAAGGCCGGGCATTTGTCGCCGGGCAGAAGAACCGCGGCGCGGATTTCATCAAAGTCTATAGCTTCCTGTCGCGTGATACGTTTCTGGCGATCGCGGACGAAGCCTCGAAGCGCGATATTCCCTTCGCCGGACACGTCCCCTACTCGGTGCGGGCCTCGGAAGCTTCGGATGCCGGCATGAAATCCATCGAGCATCTCACGATGGTGGCGCTGAGTTGTTCGAGCCGCGAGGATGAGCTTTTTGAAAAGTTGCAGAGCGGTTCCGGAGCCGCGGGGCAATGGATCTGGTGGGCCGTATGCACCATGCGGGCGTGGCCATCCTTGCGGGCACGGATGCCGGGAACCCGTACCTCTACCCCGGCTTTAGTTTGCACGAGGAACTGGAGTTGCTGGTTCAGGCGGGGCTGCCGGCGCAGGAGGCATTGCAGTCCGCAACCCGCAAAGCCGCTGAATTCATGGGGCAAAGCGACATTCGTGGGACCATCGAAACAGGCAAGATCGCGGATTTGGTGCTGGTTGACCGGGACCCGCTCGCCGATATCCGCAACACGCGGCTTGTCCACGCAGTTGTGCTGAATGGTAAACTGCTGGAGCGCTCCATGCTCGACAAAATGCTTGCGGAAGTGCAGGCGCTTGCGCGGCAATGAGAGACAGCGATGCCCGCCGGTGTGGGCTTGCCACTTAAAGTGGCAACAGACGTGCTTAAAATCTTCGCATAAGGGGGAAGAGGATGTACTCTGAAGCCGAAGTCGTGTCGTTGCTGCGCCTGGAAATCTGCACACCCTGCGCCGAGCGAAGGCCGGACGGTAGTTGTGGGCTGAAAGACCCCTCGCGCTGTCAACTGAATCAGCGTCTACCCATGGTGGCGACGGTATTGATGGATACGAAATGGGGCTCCCGGTCACGTTTTTCCGCGATCCGCGAGGCGTTGTGCTCCACCTGTCCGCGTCCGGTGATTGAGGGAAGATGCGCGCTCCGGGACCAGGTTTCTTCCGAGATTGTGATTGCGACTCTGCTTCAGCCGTACTCCGCCCGGCATGTTCCACAGGATAAGAGAGAGGGGAGCCCGTCGATGGTAGTGGACGCCTTGGAGCGAGCCATCGACGCCGTCAGCCGGCGGATCGGGACTGCTGACGCCAGGGAGTTAATTAATCAGCACGATGGCTAAGACCAAGAGAATCGGCAAAGACCGACTGCTGGAGTTGCTTCGGTCTCATGACTTCACCCATAACATGCCGGCAGCGCACCTGGCCAAAATCGCCGGCTTCGCCCAACTCGTTCAGATCAACCAGGACGAGTTGGTGTTCAGCTCGGGGCAACGTCCCCGCTCTTTCTACTTGCTTCTCTCAGGCACTGTTTTTCTCGAGATGCACACTCCCACATACACCATTTGCATCGAGCGGCTACAGGGTGGCGAGGCGTTCGGCTGGCCGGCGCTGGTGGATAATCCGTATCGCGCATTCCAGGTGAGGGCGCAGGAACCCTGTATGGCGGTGCGCATTCGCGCGGACCGCCTACGTTCGGCCTGCAACGGCGACAGCAAATTAGGCTTCCACGTTTTTCGAATGCTGGCGAGCCTGATCGCCCGCAGATTGCGGTCGACGGAGTTGCGGTTGGCCGAGTTCATCGGTCCGCCCGTGAAAAAGGACTGCGCCGCGCCTTCCAGCAGCCGGTTGGGTGTGTGAAATCACGAATGCGGGCCAATTCACCCAAGGGAAGGTGGATGCGGTCATGCTCTTCTGGAACCGCATGTCTGATCTTTACGCAAATCCACGCATGGCTGAGGGCTACGCCCGGTCGCGCCCCCAGGTCCACCCGCTCATCATCGAACGCATGCGGGCGCGCCTGCGATTGGACGCGCCCCTCCCCCGCGCTCTCGATGTAGGCTGCGGGTCCGGATTATCCACCAGGTCTTTGCAAGCCATCGCGCGTCATTCGACGGGCATCGAACCCGCGGAGCCAATGTTGCGCTGGGCTTCCTCCGTCGCCCCTGGCGCCGATTTCCTGGCAGCGCGCGCCGAGCGTCTCCCGTTCCGCGACCGGTCGTTCCACCTCATCACCGCCGCCGGTTCTCTCAACTACGCCGTCCAGCGCCTCTTCTTCGAGGAGGCCCGCCGCGTCCTCATTCCCGGCGGAACGGCGGTGGTCTACGACTTCTCCGCGGGCAGGAGTTTTCCGGACTCCTCGGCCCTCGACACCTGGTTTGCCGGGTTCCAACTCCGCTATCCGCCTCCGCCCGCCGAGGCTCAATTCATTTCCCCCGAAACCCTTCGTGACGGCGGGTTCGCGCTTTCCCTCGCCGCCCACGAACTCTTCGAAATTCCGCTTGTGCTTGACCCGGACTTTTATCTCGATTACATGATGACGGAGACCAACGTCTCTCACGCGGTGCGAACGGGAATCCCCGCCGGGGAGGTCCGCTCCTGGTGCAAGCAGACACTCGCACCGGTATTCGGCCCCTCCCCGCGCGAGGTCCTCTTCCGCGGCTACATCGCCTACATGCGGCACGCTGGTCAGTGCGTCATCGCATAGATGACGTAGTTCACCCCCAGCCGGATGCCCAATGCCGAATACTTCTCCGGATAGTTCGGATCATCGGCGAACTCCCACGAATCGCCGATATCCGAGTTGAACAGGATGGCCACCATGATGCGCCCGTGGTCATCGTAGATGCCCCGCCAGTGCGGCGTGGCCCCGTCTTTGCGGTACGTCGTCCCGCGCCGCAGCGCCCATTGTCCGGGAATGGTGTAGCGCTCCTTCAGTTCATACACGCTGTGCAGTATCGGGTCCGCGGCCTCGATCTCCACCACGGGACGGTCCGGAAAAATCAATTGCATGCTCTCGTCAAACCGGTTCCATTCCTCCGTCCCCCAGAAGTCGTCCAGCATCAGAAATCCGCCCCGCAGCAGATATTCGCGAATAGTTCTTCCCTGCGCGGGCGTCAGCTTCCAATCTCCCATTTCCCCGGCAAACAGCCAGGGATAGTTATAGATGTCGTCCTTGTCATCGGGATTCACCGGTTGTTCCGCCGATCGCGCGTGAATGCGCGTCAGCCGGCGGACAGCCTGTGAGAAATGCCGGTCCGCCCGCGGGTAATCCTGCGTCCAACTGGTTCCGCCCTCGCGCCAGTCCTGCTCCCCGCCCCAGCGCGACCGCCTGCCGAACATCGCGTTCGGATGCTCGGGATACATCAGACGCGCAAACACCCACTCCGTACGTTCATTCCAATCCATGGGGACGGGAACATCGTCATAAGGCTCCAAGCTCGGATACACCCGGAATGGCTGCTGCCAGGCGAAGACCGCGCAAGCGCCTGCCAGCAAACCCGTCAGCATCCAGCGAGCCTTCCGCGGAGACATGCTCTTCTGTGAGCATAGCAGCGGGGGCGAACCGCGCGAGTCACACGCCCTGCATCCGCGCCCCTTTTTGCTGGTTCCGCAGATGCGGAGGAGCCTGCCCGAACGTGATGAACAGGTTGAGGGCGAACAGTGTCATCGCCGTCATCTCGATGATGGCCGAAACCGGCAGGACGGACCACAGCGCGGGCAGGTAGCCCTCATAGGCGCCGATCTCCGAGCCGACGCGCAGAAAGCAGCCGATGTTCAGAAACGCCAGCGCGGCAAACATCAGCATGGGGCTGAACAGTACGCGCATGCCGCAAAACGCGGGTAAGATCCGCTGGCCAATGGCGAAGACCATCGTCGATATGAATCCGACAGTCAGCGCGTGGCGGGACGCTCCCCACAGGCCGCCGGCCCTATCCCAGACCGCCGCGCTCCACGAAATGCAGGCGGCGGTGAGCAGCCAGACGTAGGCGATACGGACGAACAGCGGGAAGGTCGCGTGCACACCCACAATCTTGGGCGGCCGCTCTCCGCGGGCGAAGATATGCAATCCGGCCGAAGCAGTGATTGAGCCCGCCAGGAATAGCGCCGTTGCCGGAAACCACCATGCGCCGAGCGCACAGGCCACGGCAGCCGTGTTGATGGCGACGGCGGTTTTCAAAAGCCGGCCGTCAGGATTGGCAAGACCCAGAAACGTGGGCAGCCAGCGCGTGCTGAAGCCCCAAATGGTGACCACCGGGAAAGCCCAGGTAAACAGCGCGAGCAGACGCGAATCCAACCCCGCCGCCACCGCCGGGCCGGTCCCGGTGAAAGCCGAATGTAATGCCACGGCCAGGTTGCCCAGCAAACTCAGCAGGAAGCCGAGCGTGCCGGCAACGACGATACCGATCCAGGTCCGCGAAGCCTGCACACTGGCCCCGACTGAACCCTTTTCGCTGCGATGGCCGCTCACGGTGAGGAAGAACAGGAGGAACGCCGCCAGTTCGAGAATCGCGGAGGCAGGCAAGGCCAGGCGCCATTCCCAGCGCCACAAGTTCGTTGCCCACCGTAGCCCCACCCCGGCGGTCCACAGAGCCCAACTCGTCCAGGCCCGGCTCACCGCAACCGGCGCCTGTCCGCGCATCTTCGAGAGCGAGTAAAAGCCGATGCCCAGAATGAAGCAGCCGATCCAGCCGAAAATCTGGGCGTGACCGTGCGCCTGAATCCAGGCCGGATCCACGTTGGCGGCGCCGTGTTCATCCGATATCGAGATGAGATTCCATGCTCCGAGAAAGGTCCCAGGCAAGAGCATGAAGAGAAGTCCCGTCACAATCCAGACGGTTACCGAGCGTTGCAATGCCGCTTCGTGTTGTTTGATTGCTTCGATGTCGCCCATGGTGGATTAACGCCGGAAGCGGCCCAGGTATCCCTCCAGTGGAGCATACGCGCGGTCAGGCGCCGCGCTCCCGTCCCACCCTTCGGCGAACACGTTCAGAAAACCGGCTTCTTTGTACATGCTGTGTTTTACATCCCCTTCGAGCACGGCGCCGCGAGGCTTCCAGTCCGGCCCCAAGGCTTTTCTCGCTGCCGTGAGCATTGCGGCGGCTTCCCGTCCATCCTTCCGCCGCCATGCGATATAGCCGCGCAGAAACCATGCATTGGCGGCGCGCGCGTTGGCCTGGCAGGCGTGCGTGAACCGTTGATCCGCCCCGTGCAGGTCACCCAGCGCCAAATCCACTTCGCCGAGCAGCACCAGCGTCCCGGTCTCCTCGGAATTCAGCCGCAGCGCGGCTTCGAGAGGCGCTCGAGCGGCCAGGAATTGAGCACGGGACGATGCGGATGACGCCAGCAGTTCGCCTTTGCGCTGAAGCGCCCGGTGGCTCTGCGGGTTGACCTGCGCCAGTTTATCGAGTTCGGCGACCGCGCCCGCCGCGTCCTCCCTTGCCGCGAGGCAGTTGGCGAGGTAATAGAGCGAATCCTCATGCCTGGGGTCAATGGCCAGCGCTTCCCGGAAAAGTCCCGCCGCCTTCGCCGGCTCATGTTCGCGTTTCATTGCATCCATCGCCGCCCGCTGTTTCTCCCAGAATCGCATGACCAGACGCTGGTCACGCGGCCCGTGCGGCGCGAATAAACGCGGCTCGCGCCCGCCCTCGGTGATCTCCCAAATATGGTTCCCCGCCAGATTCGTCCACGTCTCCGCGCGGCCGTTTCCCCATCGCACTTCCAGCCGGTCGATCTTCGACGCCGCGCCCAGACCGATGTGCACCCGGCGGCTGTCCTGCGATAGATAGGACGCGCTGGTGACGGCGCGGCGCAGAGGCACGGCGCCCGCCCAGGCAGTCACGGCCGCTCCATCGCCGAAGCCCGTCACGGCCTGGCCGCCGGCCGCCCGGCCGTGAAGGCGAATCTCCACCCAGTTGCCGTGCGGCATGTCATTGCGCAACAGGCGTACGCCCTCGCCGTGATCCACAATGGCGATGTCCATGGCGCCGTCGTTGTCGAAGTCCGCGACGGCGAGGCCGCGGCTGACATGCGGCCGCGCCAGCGACTGGTTCCACGGGGCGAGGTCGTGAAAGAATTGCCCGCGCGCATTCCAGAACAGGAACGACGGCATCGGGGCGAGACGCCGCGGCCCGGTTTCCTTCAACTCGAACGTACTGCCGTTGGCCACCGCCAGATCCGGCCAGCCGTCGGAATCGAAATCGGCGAAGCCGGCGCCCCATCCGATCATCTGCATGGAAGGCTGGCCGATGCCGCGTATTTCGGAGACGTCCGTGAAGTGGAGTTCAGCTTTCTCCCCGGCCTCCTTCTGCTCGGAAAGCAGGGATTGGTAGAGCGCATACTGCTGGGCGATCCAGTGTGAGATGAACAGATCGTCATCGCCGTCGCGGTCGAAATCGCCCGCCGCCAGTCCCATCGAGCCGCGGTATTCCTCCACCCAGGCGCTTCGTCCGGAGTCAACGAACTTGCCGCGCCGGTTCAGGTACAGCCTGTTTTCGGAAATATCGTTAGCAACGTAGAGATCCAGCCAGCCGTCCCCGTCGAAATCATGCCACAGTCCGCTCAGGCTGCGCCCCTCCGGGTTGGCGACACCCATTTCCCGCGCCACTTCGGTGAAGGCGCCGTTGCCGTTGTTGCGGAACAGGAGGTTTCGTTCCGGCTCATACGACGCCGGATTGAGCGTGAAGGGAACCTCCATGCCGAACTGCCGCGAGACGCCGGCCGCGTCCCCCTTGCCGGGCACGTACTTCACGTAGCCGCAGACGTAAAGGTCGGGAAAGCCGTCGCGATTGTAATCGCCCCACGCCGCTCCGGACCAGAAGCCTTTGGGAGAAGGAAAACGGCCATCGCGAACGAAACGGCCGTGATCGTTACGGAACAGGAGGATGGTGTCGTACCCCGTTACGATCAGATCGAGCCAGCCGTCGTTGTTGTAGTCGCCCCAGGCCGCGGCCATGCCGCGAATCCGGGTTTCGGGAAAGTCCTTCACTTCCTCGAAACGGCCGCCGCCAAGATTGCGGTAGAGCTTCGAAGGGGCGAGTTGCGAATCCGGCAGGCTCAGCGCGCCGCCGCCGCTCACCACGAACAGATCGTCATTTCCATCGCCGTCGAAATCGCCCCAGGCGAGTCCCGACCCCATGTCTTCGGGCAACTGCGATGTGCGTGCTCCCTGGAACTGGCGAAAACCGGCGAGTCCGGCGGCCTGAGTGACGTCGGTGAACCGCGGCGCAGGCGCGCCGGCGGGCAGCGGCCGTCCCGCGTCGCGCAAGGCATCGGCGCTTCGGGAACTCGCCTCGGTGCGGGCCGGTCCGGCGGGAGCGGCCTTTCGAGCAGCCTGTTCGCTGATGACCGAGGTAACGTCATCCGACGCTTCGCCCGGAGTGTATTGCTCGGGCTCGTTGTCTTTGTGAATGCGCCAGGCGGCAAGGCCGCTGATCAGAGCCAGCGAGGCCAGTGTCGACGCGGTCCAGAGGATCCGCCGGCGGCGCCGGGAAACCGGTCTGCGGGGAGGCGGCGGGGCGGCGGCCGGCACGATTTCATTTCCCCCTGGGCTCAACCGTAATCTCGACAGCGGCGTTGGCGATGTCCACCGCCGGAGAGGTGAGGCGCGACTCTTCGCCCATCACGTAATTCAGCAGAAACTGATCGATCTTGCGGTAG
>JAIXKK010000089.1 GCA_026954325.1 Bryobacterales bacterium
CCGTAGAGGCGGGCGCCGCTCGAGCGGTGTTGTCCGAGCCAGCTTTGCGCCACGAGCAGCGAGACGAAATCCGGATCACCACGGCGTACATCGATGGGAAAGCCGAGGGAGATGGCGACGGAGCGGGTCTGTTTTTCCACCATCACGAGTTCGCGGCACTGGATGGGCTTCGGGGCGGGGAGGCTGAGATTGTCCGGGGAACCTTTGAGCTTCGAGAAATCCTGCCGCATGCGGGAAGGAAAGTCTTTGGGATAGCCTCCGGCGACGGCGATGGTGAGGTTCGAGGTGTTGTAGTGCGCGCGATAGAACTGCTTCAGATCGTCCATGGTGATGGAGCGAATGGCGGCGACGCGTCCGATGTCGTAGTGGCCGTACGGACGGCCTGAGTAGATTTCGTTGTAGAGGACTTCCTTGCCGAGTTCCTCGTCGTTGTTGCCGCGCAGAGAGACCTGGAGGAAGTTGATGGCGTTGTCCTTGAGGCGGCGCAGGTCGTCTTCGCGCCAGCCGGGTTCGAGAATCATCTCGCGGAAGATGGCGTAGAACTTGTCGAGGTTGTCGACGTGGGTTTCGGTGGAGAAAGTGGTCATTTCCTTATCCACCTGGTCATCGATGTTGACGGCCATGGGGAAGAGAGCGTCCAGAATCTGCTGGTAGGTGAGGCGGCGGGAACCGGCCTCGGCGACCATGGCGGCGGTGAGGGCGGCGAGCCCTTCCTTGCCTTTAGGGTCAGAAGCGGCTCCGGTGCGGAAAACCAGGCGGATGGTGATGAGGGGTGATTTGCCGGGCTGCGTAATCATCGGACCGGCGAAGGATTGTGCGGCGGCGGACAAGACCATAAAGAGAATCCAACAGAATTTCATCGAAACCTCATAGAACAAGGAACGGGGATGCCTCACGGAGGCCGTGTTCCGTGACGGCTCCGATGGCGACATCGATCAACTGGTTGGCGGGATGGGGCCGGTTCAGTTCGACCTTGATGTAGTTCTCGCTCAGGGCCATTCCGGGCTGATCGAGTGTGACCACGGAGATGGTTGCGCCAACCAACCGGTTGCGGAAGGCGAGATTCTTCTCCGCGGCGAGATCGCGAAGAATGCGCGTGCGCTGCTTGCGGACCGGCATGGGAACCTGGGCGTGCGCCACGGCTTCCGTGCCCGGGCGTTCGGAATAGGTGAAGACGTGGAGATAGGTGAAAGGCAGGCTTTCGATGAAGCGGCGGCTGTCTTCGAATTCGGCTTCGGTTTCGCCGGGAAAGCCGGTCATGACATCGGCTCCGATGGCGGCGAGCGGCATCCACTCGCGCGCTTTGCGGATGCGCTCCGCGTAGTGGCGCGGGCGGTACTTGCGGCGCATGCGGCGCAGCACGGTATCGGAGCCGGATTGGAGAGGAGCGTGGACGTGCGCGGCGATGCGCGGGCTGTCCGCCATGAGACGGAGCAGATCGCCGGAGAAATCCATGGGCTCGACGGAACTGAGGCGCAGCCGCTCGATGGGAGTTTCGTCCAGGATGCGGCGGAGCAGGTCGGCGAGCCGGATGCGGGAATCGAGATCGCGGCCCCAACGGCCGAGGTTGATTCCGCTCAAAACAATTTCCTTGTAACGCGCGGCGAGACCGCGGATCTGTTCCACCACGGCATCGGGCCGCGCGCTGCGACTGCGTCCGCGGACGGAGGGGATGATGCAGAACGAGCACCGGTTATTGCAGCCATCCTGAATCTTGAGGTTGGGACGCGAACGGTCTCCGGAGGCGTCCTCGACGGGAGCGGAAAGAAACTCCTGGTGCGAGAAGATGTCGCCCACGTGGATCTGGGAGTGGAAGGGCGCCGCGCCGGCTTCCTGATCCATGCCGATGAGTTCCGGGATTTGGATTTTGTGGGAATTGCCGATGACCCAATGGACTCCGGGGAGGGCGGCGAGTTGTTCCGGGGCGCGCTGGGCGTAGCAGCCGGTGACGAGGATGCGGGCGTTGGGATTTTCGCGATGGACGCGGCGGGTGACCTGGCGCATCTCGTCGTCGGCGGTGGCGGTGACGGTGCACGTGTTGAGGATGACGAGGTCGGCCTCGGCGGTTTCGCCCACGCTTTCGAGCCCCTGTTTGCGCAGCATTCCTTCGAGCGCCGCGCCGTCGGCTTGTGTCGCCCGGCATCCGAAGTTGTGGACGTGGAAGGTGCGCATGCTACTTTTTCGAGGATAGGGTGACGATGGCGCGTTCGTTTTCGACGAAATACTTCTTGGCGATGCGCTGGAGGTCAGCCGGGGTGAGGGCGGCGTAGCGGTCGTAGAGGCGATTGATAGTTTCGGGGGTGCGGCGCAGGGAAATGAAGTGGGCGAGCGTCATGGCGATGGCCTCGCTGTTGTCGAGCCGCAGGGCGAAGGCGTAGCGCAGATGCTGTTTTACCGCCTCCAGTTTGTCCATGGGAACGGGGTTGTCCTGGAACCCTTTCAGAGCGGCCAGAATCTGATCCCGGACTTTGGGGACATCGGACTCCTTTTTTACGCGCGCGGTGACGGTGAAGAGGTTCGGATCGACATGGTCGAAATTATCAAAGGCGAGGAAGTCGACGGTCTGGTCTTCGATGACGAGCTTGCGGTAGAGATCGGAGTTCTGGGAGAAGCCGAGCTGGCCGATGAGGTCGAGGGCGGCGGAATCGACATCCGCGTCAGTGTAGGCGGAATTCCGGAATGCGACGCTGGTGACCGGCAGAGTAGGAGACGGCCAATCCACATGATTCGTACGCGGCTTGCCGTGCGCGGGCTCAGCGGGGATATCCACTTTGTAGCTGCCGCGCTGCCAGTTGCCCCAGTATTTCTCCACCATCGGGCGCACACCGGCGGGGGAGACGTCGCCGGCGACGATGATGGTGGTGTATTCGGGCCGGTAGAAGCGGTTGAAGAAGACCTTGCTGTAGGCGTACTGGTTGGGCATGTCCTCGATGTCTTTGAGGAAGCCGATGGTGGTGTGCTTGTAGGTGTGCTTGTCGAAGGCTGTATCGTAGAGGACTTCGTTGAGTTTTTCGAGCGGTTCGGCGCTCGATTTGTTGTACTCGCCGAGGACGGCGAGAGCCTCGGTGCGGAAGACGTCCTCGGAGTAGGAGAGGTTCTGGAACCGGTCAGCCTCCAGGCGGAGCAACTCATCCAGATCTTCCTTGGAGAAGGTGGTGTGGTAGATGGTGCGGTCATCCCAGGTGGAGGCGTTCGAGGAGGCTCCCATGCGCTTCAAGCTCTGCTCGTATTGTTCAGGGGTCGTGTTTTTCGTGCCGCGAAACATGACGTGCTCGAAAAAGTGGGCGAAGCCGCTCTTACCGGGTTCGATTTCATTACGCGACCCGGCCTGGACGACGATGTAGACCGCCACGACGTTGGGGTAGTCAGTGGGGACGGTGATCAGGCGGAGACCGTTGGGGAAATCGTGCTGATCGTAGGCGTACGGGAACGCCTTTTGTTGAGGGCCGGCGGCTTGAACTAACATGGAAATCCCGAATAGGGCGGTACAGAAGGGGGCAAGCATTTTGGTCTGTTACTCTTTCTAGTTTCGCAGAGCTTGACGGAAAGGTCTATTTGTGGCGGTTCGCCACTTGTTAAGCCGCGCCGGTCAGCGTGCGGAATTGGCTGATCGCTTCCTTCTCAGTCATTCCGGCGATGTGATCGGTGACGATGCGCACGAGGAGACGTGAATCATCCGCCGCCCCGGCAAGCTGCTCTCTTAAGCTCAGCGGGAAGAGTTTCCAATCCCTCTTACGCTCCGCGGCGCCCAAGAAGATACGAAACAACTCCCTAATGACACGCTGCTGGCCATGCTGGCCCGTGGCCAAGTCGTTATGAACAATTACATAGTGCCACGTCAGTTCCTTCAGGACGCGGACCTCATCCCTGGCGAACTCCTCTATCATGACCGGAGAAGTGTGATCAGTACGAAGCTTGATCGCCTCCACAAACCGCGAGATGAGTACAGTACTGAATTGCCAGATGTGGCGGCGTTGCTCTCTGGAACCAGTGTAGCGGCGGTCCATATAGAACAGCGTCAGGATATTCTCGAAGGAATCCTCGAATAGGGAGCGCCTGCCCAAGAGTTCGGGACACCGTGTGAAGACCTCCTCAAAAAACGCCTCCCTCTCCGCAAGTCCCCCTGGGTCGCCGAGCCGCTCCAAAGGGATTTGTCCGGCACGGAAGAAATCAATAAGATCGTGAACAGCAAACGTGATATCGTCCGCCCAATCCATCAACTCAGCCTCGATGCTCTTCACGCCAGGGGGAAACGGTTGTCGAATCCGGACCCAATCAAAAACCTCTTGTTCGTCAAAATAGGCGCCCCACTTGTTTTTCTTGGCGTCATTTTGTCCGTGCAACCACGGATACTTCAGAACGGCGTTCAGCGTACCCCGGGTCAGATTCAGACCTGGGATCGACTTCTGCGATGGGCTCGACATCGCATCACTGACCGCGATTTTTGTTAGGATTCGGAAGCTCTGAGCGTTTCCTTCAAATCCATCCTGGACGCCTTGGGTTCGTAAGAGTTCATCGAGAGTCTCTTCGGCGATATGACCGAATGGAGGATGCCCGAGGTCATGTGCTAACCCGGCGGCTTCCGCCACATCGGGATCCAGCCCACCATGCTCCTCAGCCTCCTTGGCCTGTTCGCGGAGGATCTTCTCCGCCATACGTCTGGCGAGTTGACCTACTTTGAGGGAGTGGGTCAGACGGTTGTGAAAAACGTGCCCTTGATCTGCAGTAACAACCTGCGTGACCTCGGCGAGACGCGCAAATGCCGTGGAATACAGAATGCGGTCCCGATCGATTTGGGCAGGCGAGCGGTAATCTTTCCTCTCCTCAGAGATGTATCGTTGTTCTCGATAGTGCAAGGGTTACTAGCGCTGTGAGAGAAGAAATTTGCGGGACGGCGTCAGCGTAATCTGGCCGAGATAGAGAAGCGGCACAACCGCTGCTTTGACTTCCCTGCGACTGGATGGATCATTGGTTCCTACCCGATTCATAAGCTCGCTCAGGGACATCTCCGCATTTGCGCTGCGCAATTCTTTCAGAATCTTTCCCTGGACTTGAGTCGTGGACACTGAGCCCTCCGATTTCAGAGTCTCATGTTCACACGCTTGAGTCAAATACTGTATCAAGCGGTTCTACTGCTTGCGCATCTCGTTCTGAATATCGAGCAAAGCCTGGCGGCGCTCGGCTCCCGTCAAATCACGCTCCAGGCGGCGCAGGGCGACTCCGACGACATCGCGGTGGTGAAGTTTGGAGCCGATTTCCTCTTCTCCGGTGAGGCTGAGCCAGATTTCGTGGAGCCGGTCGAGGTCTTCGGGCCAGAGGCGCGGGGGGTGCGGGCCGAGGTTCACGTAGGAGGAGGGGCGGTCGGAACTGATGACTTCGAGGGAGAATGCGTGGCGGGGTTCGGGCAGTTTCTCCCAGGCGAGGCCGATGCGGCGGGAGAGTTCCTCGCTGGTCATGCGGGCGGAAACGCCGGTGACGAGGCGGGAGGCCTGTAGTTTGCCGGCGGTCTGCACCATGGCGTCGAAGGGGTCCACCCCGGGGACGACCAGGAGTTCGACGGGTTTGCCCTCCTTTTCGGCGAGTTCGACGACGCGGGTGAAGAGCTGTTTTTCGTAGTCGCTGAAGAGTTGCTCATCGCGAAGTCCGTACTCGGCGGCTCCGGTGGAAAGTTGGCGAACGGTCATGACGACAATGTCGTAGCGGCGCAGGTTGGTTTTTTCAAGCACCTTCTTGAGGTGATCCATGCGGTGGAAGTCGCGGACGGCGACCAGGACACAACCGGGGCGCGCGTGAAGGACGTCTTTGTCCACCTGCTCCTGGTGATCGAGGTTGAACTCCTCGAGGGACTTTTCCTTCATCTTCAGGTGGTTGATCCGCTCGGAGATGAGAAAGACGACGAAGAGCAGGGTGGTGAGGGAGAGGCCCGCATAGGTGGCAATCTGCTTGGTGAAGAGGTTAGCGATGGCGACGAGGAACAGCGCGACGACCGTGGCGATCAGGCCGAGGGGAATTTCGCGGCCGGCGACATGGAGGTTGAAGGGCGTCTTGTATTCCTGGTCGTGGCGCTGGAAGCGGAGGACGAGGACACCCATTCCCTTGAGGAAGAAACTCCAGACCACGCCGAAGGCATAGGCCTCGCCGAGGAGGATGAGGTTGCCGCGGCTGGCGAGGATGGTAATGAGTTGGAGAATGGTGATGAGGTTGATGATGCGGTAGGTGGTGCCGAAGCGGTGATGCGGCTTGCGGAAGAGGTCGAGCAGGACGCCATCCTCGGCGACGCGGTTAAGGACGCCGTTCGCGCCGATGATGGAGGTGTTGACACCGCCCGAGAGGATGAGGACACCCACGATGACGACGAAGATATGGAAGCCGAGTTTGAGCAGCGGCGGACCGGCGAGGCTCATGGCGAGCCCGCCGATGAGGTTGTCATAGTAGCTGGGGCGGACGTTGTCGGGAATGATCATCACGGCGAACAGGGAGATGAGTCCGGTGCTCACCAGGGCGTAGCCGCAGACGAGGTTGGCGGTGATCTTGAGGTTGCGCAGTTTCGGATAGGCGATTTCGCGATAGACCTGGGCGAGGGTTTCAAATCCGCTCAAGGCCAGCAGGGAATGGCCGAATGCGACGATGATGCCGACGAAGGCGATGCGCTCCCACATGGTCCCCTTCAGCCAGCCGAGCGCGCCCTCGCCGAACTGGAGATTGTGGAAGGTGGGGGCCGGAGGCAGTTGCCAGTTGCCTCGCAGGAGCAGCGTAAGCGGACACCAGACCAGCAGCGCCACCACCATTACGGTGGTGATCTGGAGGATGCGCAGCGCCTTGCCGCTCGATTCGTGGATGCCCTTGATATTCATCCACCAGAAATAGGCGGTAACGGCGGCGGCAAAGAAGACGGAGAACAGCGCGGGATCGATGTGCATGTCCTGATGCAGCATTTCGCTGATTTCGTTCAGCAGGTGTCCCAGATATTGGCCCGCGCTGACGGCGCTGATGGGACCGGTGAGGATGTAGTCCACGACAAGGGCGGAAACGGAGAGTTTCGCCATGGTGGGTCCGATGCTGTCCCGAACAACGATATAGACGCCGCCGCGCACGAACATGCTGCAACTTTCCATGTACACGGAGCGGACAGCGAAGCTGAACAGCATGACACCGAGCACGAACCAGGGGGCAGACTTGCCGATGGCCTGCTCGGCGATGCCGCCGACATAAAACATGGTGGAGGCAAGATCGCCGAGGACAATCGCGGCTCCGCGCCAGAAACTGATGAAACTGAGCGCCACCGTGGTGGCGATAACAACTTTCGTTGTGTTTGAGGAGGGCGATGCCGAATTGGCGAAGCGCCCCATTTCAGAAGACATTGGGGTAGGGTAGAACCAACACGACTATGTTACCTATAACAGTATGAGTGAATCCACAACCTCGCGCGCGAAGCGAACCTTTGCGGCGGGGGCCGTGGAAGCACTCCGCCGGCACGGTTACGGGGCCTGGTTCGTCGGCGGTTGTGTGCGGGACGAGGTGCTGGGCATTCCGCCGAAGGACTATGATATCGCAACGAGCGCGAGGCCGGAACAGGTATTGGCACTATTCCCTCGCTCTGAGAAGGTGGGGGCTCACTTCGGCGTCGTGCTGGTGAAAGAGAACGGCCACTGTGTCGAAGTGGCCACATTTCGCTCCGACCACAGCTATTCCGACGGCCGCCATCCGGATGTGGTGACATTTGAAACCGACCCGCGGCAGGATGCGCTGCGCCGGGATTTCACTATCAACTCGCTGTTCCTCGATCCGTTCAGCGGAGAGGTGCTGGACTTCACGGGCGGGCGCGAGGACCTGCGCGAGGGAGTGGTTCGCGCCATCGGCAATGCGGAGGAGCGCTTTCGCGAAGATCATTTGCGAATTCTGAGGGCGGCGCGGTTCGCGGCGCGGTTCGGATTCGCCGTTGAGCCGGAGACCTACGCCGCCATGCGGCGCCTGGGCGCGCTGTTGGATACCGTGTCGAGGGAGCGGGTGCGGGAGGAGTTGATCCGGATGCTGACGGAAGGCGGGGCCAGGCGGGGTTTGGAGTTGCTTGACGGATGCGGACTGCTCGAGAGGCTGCTGCCCGAAGTGAAGGCCTTCCAGGGTGTGGCGCAACCGCCGGAGTATCATCCCGAGGGCGACGTGTGGGTACACGTGATGCTGATGCTCGAGTTGATGGGGAAGGCGACGCCGACGCTGGCATTCGGGGTCCTGCTGCATGACGTGGGCAAACCGCCCACGTTTCGAGTGGCGGAAAGGATCCGGTTTGACGGACATGTGGAGGTGGGGGTGGTGATGGCGCGGCGGATTCTGGAGAGGCTGAAGTGCTCCGGAGAGCAGGTGGAGCGCGTGAGCGCGCTGGTGGAGCACCACATGCGGTTCAGTCATGTGAAGCGCATGAAGCAGAGCACGCTGAAGCGTTTCCTGCGAATGCCGCATTTCGAAGAACATCTGGCGCTGCACCGGCTTGATTGCCTTTCAAGCCATCGCAACCTGGAAAGCTACGAGTTTGCCAGGCAGGCTTGGGAGAACATGCCGGAGGAGGCGCTACGCCCGCCACGCCTGTTGACAGGTGATGATCTGATTGCGGCGGGGTATGCGCCGGGCCCGCTGTTCAAGGATCTGCTGCGCGCGGTGGAAGACGCGCAACTGGAGGGGCGCATCCACGGCCGCGAGGAGGCGCTGGACCTGGCGGCCGCGCTCAGACCTCCACCGTTGCCTCCTGCTTCCGGGGCGCCGGGTGGGCGGCACGCCAGCGGCGCATCACCACGCGATCCCACCACATGATGAATCCCGTAAGGAAGAGCGTGGGGAAGAGGAGGCCGATCAGGGCATAGACGAGTTTTACCGGGAGTCCGCCGAAGTTGCCGATGTGGAGCGGCCCGATCCAGGCGAAGATCTTGTCGCCGGCGGTGTGGCCCGCGTAGCGATCGACACGCAGCACCCGCGAAGTGTAGGGATTCAGCGTGATGGTGGTGGCGGTGCGGTAGGGAGGATCGCCGCCGCCGCGCTTGAGCACGCGTACCGGATCATTGGGTGAGCCCGGAATGTTGATGCGCCAGGCGGGGCCCTCGGGGACAGCCTGGTTGGCCGCGGCGAGCAGAGCGGCCAGGGGGGCGCGGGAGGCGTCCGGCGGACGTTCGACGCGCGGAGGAGCTTCGGATTTACTGAGCGGGAAGCAGCGGGCCACGGCGGCGCGGTAGATTTGCGGCCAGGTGAAGAAAGCGCCTGTGAAACTGACGATGACGACAGCCGCGAGGCCCCAGAAGCCGAGCGTGTTGTGGACATCCCAATTGAGACGTTTGAAGCGCGCGCGGAAGCCGATGATCATGCGGCGCCGCCAGAGCTTGCGCCCCGGCCACCAGATGCAGATGCCGGTGAGCGCCAGCAGGACCAGAAGCAATCCGCCAATGCCGTTGATGACGCGTCCGGGGCGCTTGAGGAAGAAATTGCCGTGCAGGGTATCGAGCCAGCGTAGCGCGGGGCCCCCGGGAATCACCTGTGCCAGCACCCGGGCCCGGTAGGGATCGACGAAGACGTAGTGCATGAAGTTGCGGGTGAAGAAGGTGGCCTCGATGGCGCGGTCCGGTTCCTGGGGAAACTCGAGGGTGAGCGTGCCTTGGTAGCCGCCGGCCTTACGGACCGCCGCGACGATTTCATCCGGAGAGGCGCGGGGCGCGCCTGGAGGAGCGGAGACGCCGCGCCACTGGTGAAGCGAGGATTCGACAATCTCCTCGCGGAAGACGAGAACTGTGCCGCTGACGCCGATGACGATCGCGTACAGCCCGACGATTATTCCCACCCAAAGGTGGATCTGAAAGAGCCAGCGCCGCGGGGCAAGCGTCCGCGGCTTGTCAAGAACGCGGTGGAGCAGGTTCATCAGCCTTCCACGTCTATCACCTCTCAGGCAGGCTTGTAAAGGAAGATCATCACCAGAACGAGAGCGACGATCACGAAGATGACGGATGCGGAGAGTATTTCCAGAAAGACGACCCTGCGGTTGTCGGGATCCTGCCGTTGGTGCTGCGATACTACCGGCATGGCTCAATGCTGTGCCCTTATGAGGACGATGTCAAGGGGGTTAGCGCAGTTTGAACTTGCAGACAACGCCGACGTCGTCGCAGTACCACATGTAGCCGTTATGGATGGTCATTCCATGGGGGAGCGGATCGCTATCGGCGAGTTGGATGCGCTCGAGGATCTTTCCCGTTTTCGTATCGTGCTTGAAGAAGGCGTTGAGATTCGAATCCGTGCACCAGAGATATTCGCCTTCCCAGGCGATGCCGTGCGGGCGGTCTCCGGCGGTGGGGAATTGGAATTCGATCTTCCACGCCTTGGGGTCCATGCGGTAGATGGTCTGGGAGGGGGGATTGGAGATCCAGAGTTTGCCGGCGCGCCATTCGAGGCCGTGGGCTCCGGTAGCCTGGCGGTGACCGGCGGCTTTCTTCGGGGCGGAACCGGCGGGGGCGGGTTTCGGCGGGGGAGCGAGCGGACTGTGGCGTCCTTCGCCCCAGGCAACCACTCCGGAACCGGGGCTGGCGAACTTGGCGATGGTCTTCCCGGTTTTGGCGTCACAGTGGATAATCTCGCGGCTGTAGGTGGAGGCGAGCCATAGCGCCTCTCCATCGAAGGTGATGCCGCTGCCGGCTTTCGAGTCGGTGTCGAAGGCGCGCAGGGTTTTTCCGGATTTGTAGTCGACAAGATAGACGCGGTTGTCGCCCTGGTCGAGAATCCACAGCCCTTCGGCGGTGGCCTGTAGCCCGTTCGGTTTCGGACCCGGGGATTTGAACGCCCGCGCCACCTGGACGCTGCGTGTGGGGACATCGATCTTCGCCGCCGCCCAGGCGGGGGAGGAGACGGCGAGGGCCAGAAAACTTCTTCTCGAAAGCATAGGGGGATTGTATATCTTTGACGGCCGGATTGGGAGGGGGACCTCCGAATCTTGCAAACGGCAGGCAATATTCGCTAGGGTGGAACCACGGAGGGTTGGCCGAGTGGTTGAAGGCGGCGGTCTTGAAAACCGTTAGCGGGGTGACTCGCTCGGGGGTTCGAATCCCTCACCCTCCGCCAGTTCAATCCGCGCGAGGATAATTACCCGCCGCAAACGCCTGAACCCGCCGACGCTAACCCGCGGCGTCCGGTTCAAGCCCGGGCCGCGCGAGCAGGAACAGCCATGTGGCGAAGACGAACGGGAAGGTTAGCGGAGGAACGCCGGCAGTTTGCGCGAGCGCGGAAGCCGCGCTCTGCACGACGACCGTGAACAAAGCGGCCGCGGCGCAGTAGAACAGCGTACCTGGGGTAGGCTTCATAAACACGCAACCGATCGCGGGAGCCGTCAGGACGGAAGAATACCCCCAGAGGCCATGGGAGATCGCAGCCCTGTCGGCGCCCGCCAGCAGCGCGAGAAAGACGGCGCTGATGGCGCCGAAAGCCGCCAGGCCGGCGCACCAGCGCGAGTGAACGGCGAGCGCGGCGAGGAAGATGGCGCCGGATACGGGATCGGCGACGAAAAACACCTGCGAGACGCTGACCAGTGAGGCGCGAATCAAGCCAACAGCGTCGAACAGGCCGCCGGCAGTTTCGGCTCTGGACACCAGGGCGGCCACGCGCAGTCCGGTGGTCTCCAGTCCCGGCAATTTGTAGGCCGCCAGCAGCACCAGCCAGACCGTCAGGACGAAGGGAAAGGTGAGTCCGGGCGCCTTCCATGGCCGCAGCAGGTTCTCCGCCGCAAGAGCGACGACGGTCGAGACGGCCGAGGCGAAGATCAGTACCACCCACATGAGCAGTGAGGCGTCAAGGAAAGTCGCAATACCCGCGCCCGTCAGCATGCCGTTGAATCCGTAAAGCCCCTTGCGCAGCGCGCCGCGGTCGGCTCGCAGCAACCGGGCAGCCGCGGTTGCCGCGAGCGTGCCGGCGACCGAGCCTATCGCAGCCGCGTAGGTTGTTCCGCCGGCGTAGGCTCCATAGAACATGGCGAGGAGGTTCAAGAAGCCGGTCAGCGGGTTGTCCATGAAGATGACCTGACCGCATCCCCGAAGCGCGGTGTCGATAAATTCCAGAAGGGGATGACTTGCCGCCATCCGCGCCCAACCCGGCGTCTTGCTTGGGTGCGCCGTATCCACAACTGTCATTGCTGGCTCAATCTAGCCCGGGTGAACTTCGCGCCTGGCGGGATCGTACACCATCCGCCGCCCCGTGGTGAGCGCCTCGTCGGCCATGATGACCGCCACCGAGTGGGCATAGCCGGCTTCGATGGGCGCGATGGGCTGTTGCCGGGTACGGACGCACTCGAGGAAATTCTGCATGTGGGGCACAGTGTCCACAGGCACAATTTCCACTTCTCCCGTGACACGGTCGGGTTCTCCGGAGCCCTGGCCCGACACCACCCACTTCTGCGACGGTGAGAGGTTCCTGGCGTCCAACGTGCCGCGAGTGCCGAACCATTTGGCGTAGTTCCCTGCCCCGGTGCCGAAGACCGTGCAGTAGCGGACGAGGAAGCCCTCGGGATATTCGAGCGCGACCTCGACGGAATCGGGGTTGGTGAACTCGTTCTTCCAGCGGTAGATTCCTCCCAGCGCCACGACGCGGCCGGGAGGGCCGGTGCTGGTGGCGTAGTGCACCATGTCGATGAAGTGGACCATGAGGTTGGTGTGGGGGCCGCGCGAAAACTCGCGGAAGCCATACCAGCCCTGATACTGCGCGGGATCGAAGGGCCGCGCCTTGCGGTCGCCGAGGAAGGCCTTCCAATCCACGTCGGCTTCCTCGGGTTTCTGGCCCTGAAATGCGCTTCCGCCATAGCTCATCCAGTAGGGGCTGTAGCCGTTGCGGACCTGCTCGACTTTGAGGATCTTGCCCAGTTCCCCGGCGGCGATCGCTTTTCTTGCGCCCACCGAGTTGGGATAACTGCGCATCTGGGTGCCCATCTGCACGATGCGGTCCGAGTGCTTGACGGCGTCATAGGCGCGGATGAGTTCGCGCATGTTCATGGCCAGCGGCTTTTCGACGTAGACATCCTTGCCGGCCTTGATCGCCTCGATGAGCATGGCGCAGTGCAGATGGTCCGGCGTGCCGATGACGACGGCATCGATGTCTTTGCGCGCCAGCACTTCGGCGAAATGCGCGGTCTGGAACGGATCGGCGCCGGTGAATTCCTTGACGTCGGCGGCGGCCTTCTCGCGCTTCTGCCGCCAGGTATCACACACGGCGGCAATTTCGATGTTGACTGCGTCCTTGACCTGGATCAGTTCCTTCAGCAAGCCACGCCGTCCGCAGCCGATATTGGCGACGCGCAGACGATCGTTGGCGCCGAGCGCCTTTGAGCAGTTCGCCGCGGAAGCGGCCAATACGGTACCGACCAGGCGCCGGCGGCTCAGAGCGGGATGGTTCATGCGTTGGGTCCTCACCTGGAAGGATTGTAAACCAGATCCGCGGCCGTTGACCGGGTTTCTTTTACCGGGTCCATGGCCGTGGACCGTAATGAGGCGGGGCCTGGCCTACTTCCAACGCGCCCAAGTCGGGAGCTTCGCCGGAGAATTTGCCGGTGATGTTGGGGAGCACAACTCCGCGATCGACCGCGGCGGAGGTCGGCTTGAGCCGGAAATCCAGGTCTTCGGCCTTGTACAACTTCTGCACCCTGGAGGAATCCTTCGCGTCGAGACGGGGGACGTTGACAAAGATGCCGTAGTCCACGGTAATGCTGTGCCGGTCCTGTTGAGTGGCCTGGCTGTAATCGGCCAATGAGGCGAACTGGCGCGTTTCGAAGGCCGGGTTGGATGGAGGTCTGCCGCGGAAGGGGCCGGCGCGGCGCAGACTGCCGTAATCGGCCGGGACCTTCCATGGCGGCGAATTCCATTGGAATGCGATTTCGGCGCCGGGGTTGGGGCGGAATCCGTTGTAGTCGGAGGAACTGTAGTTGGTGGTGGTGTTGACGGCGAGGATTGCGGGGGCGGAATTTTCCCCGAGCATCAGGTTATTCCGCCAGTGGACATTACCTGCCAAGGAGGCGGAGGTTTCCGTAAGGATGGTGTTGTTGTAAAAGAGCACGCCGGCCGAGCCGGTGGTGAGCCTGGTGGATCCTCCGGGGGCGTGGTAGGCGATGTTCCGGATCCAATAGGTGGGGCCTCCCAGGGAAGGCTGGTTGCAGAAAGGGTGGGAAGCCGAGTTCAGGATCATGTTCCGCATCACGCGGATATTGTGCATGGACCCATCAATCTCGAACGCGTTGTCGTGAAAGTTGGTCATGTAGTTGTTGTAGAAATCGATGGAGACGGGCCGGCGGTCCCATTTGTCTCTGGGGGGATAGAAAGGCCCGTCGACGGCATGGGAGCCGTCAGGATTTCCGTAAGTTTCGATGTCGACGCCGTCGTGGAAATCGGCGATGTAGTTGTAGGCGACGACGTGGCCGGGCCCGTAGAGCCTGACCGCGGTGTAGGAGGCCATCACCGGAGGGAATTTCTGGCCGTCGACGCCGTTGAAGGGAGCCCAGAAGGCGCCGTTCCAGCCAAGGAGATGATTGGGGTCATCGCGGCCGTGAAAGTAATTGTCGGCGATGTAGAAGTTACTCGAGCCGGAATAGTTCGTAAAAATGCCTATATTGACGTTTTCAAAGCGGCAGTGCTTGACGGTAAGTCCCTTGGAACCGGCGATGAATTGCGTTCCGGCCCAAATCGCGATGTCCGTGTTGCGGATGGTGATTCCCTCGAAGTAGTTGTAATTCGCCGCTTTGACATTGAACAGGTTGAAGTTGCCGTTGCCGTCGAAGATGACTTCGCCGTCGCCGGCGGCCTTGATGACGATGGGTTTTTCCGGCGTGCCGCCGGCGGTGAGATAGTAAGTGCCTTCGAAAGGCGTGGTGGCATTTACTGAGTGGTCGTTCAGGATAGCGGGAAACTTCATCACGCTGCCGTAGTATTCAGGGTGATATTTGTAGACGCCCGCGTGGACGAGGATCATGTCTCCCGGCTTGACCCGAGGACGGCCCGCGGTGACGGTGTCCCCGCCCCCGCAATAGTAGTTGTAGGCGCACATGACGGCGTCGAAAGCCGGCTCCTGCCTGGGACCCTTGTAGTCCGGGTGGTAGACGTGGAAAACCCTGCCTCCAGCGTAGGGCTTCGGTTCGGGGCGGGTGCTGACGGTAACCGTCCTGGTCACACTTTTTCCTCCGCCACTGCCGGGGATGCCATCCGGATCGGAGAGAACGAAGCGGGCCTCATACCGCGTGCCGGGGTCCAGATCGAGAATGCTGCCGGCGAACATATTCGGAGTGACCACCTGGAAGACGCCCTGAGGCTGGTAGATTTGCTCTCCCTGGAGGCGGAGCAGCGGCAGCGCCTGTTTCCATGCGGAATCACCGGCTTTGCGGTAGGAGACTTCCACCGCGGCGTTGCGATTGTCGTCGCCTTCGATCAACCATTCAAAGCCGAGATTGATGAGCGTGGGAGGATCGACGACAAGTTCGCCGGGTGTGGTTCTGTTTTCAGCGGCGAAGACGGGAGCATGCAGAGCGAGAGCGCTGAGCAGCAGAAGAAGTGCGCGACGGTTCGGCGTGTTCATAAGACAGTGAAGACAGAATACAGGAGGCAGAAGGCGGCGTGGTGTATAGTCAACGTAAACACGCCTTATGAAACCTGGGTACTGCTTTCGATGTATGACACTGGCGCTGGCATGCGCCGCGGCGTTGACCGCGTGGATGCCGGTGACGGAAGAGAATGAACTGAAGGATGAGAGCGGGAAAACCATCATCCGCTACGCGGTGGAGGCGCCCCAGGGGATCGCGCCCGCGGGCACGACCGATCCTCCCAGGCAGGTGGGATTGTTTTTGTGTTTTCCGGAGCATGACCACCCGACCGGAGACGAGATCCTCCCGGTGAGGGAAGCCCTGAGGCGGTTGGGGCTGAATGATGGGTATGTGCTGCTGGCGGGTCATCCGCGGGGACGAAAGTTCGGAGCGGCGGATCACGAGCCGATCGGGAAGCTGATTGCGTGGGCCAGGAAGACCTACCCTGTGAATCCGCGGCGGATTTACATGTACGGCAAGGGCGAAGGCGGCAAGATCTCGGGGGAGTTTACGATGCTGCATCCGGACCTGGTGACGGCCGCGATCAGCTATAGCTGGGGCTGGTGGAGGATCCCTTCCGAACTCCACGAGCCTATCGATTTTGTGAACGCCGCGCCGGAGTTTTACATGGTTCTCGGCCGCAGGGACCTGGCGCATCACCTGACCACGGTTCGCGATACGTACAGCCGCGTGAGGGCCAAGGGGTATCACGTGATCTATCGCGAGTTCGATGATCTGGGGGCGCGGACCTACCATCCGGAGAGCAATGATGACGCCATCGCGTGGGCTACGCGGCTTCGCAACAAGACCATTCCGCTCTCGCCAGAGGAGCAACAACTCCTCGCGCGCGAAGGGGCGCGCGCGAAGGGGAATGTTCCGGCGGCGGGCTACTTCCCGGACCTGGCGCTGGTGGGAGGGGCTCCCGCGGACGCCGTGGTGCGAAAGCTTCTGAACTCTCCTGAAGAGAAGGTTCGCGCGGCGGCAGCCCGGACCTGCGCCCATGCGATCTTCGACGAGGCAACCGTGGAGGCGCTGGGCGCGAAGGCAGTGGACCCTTCGCCGCAGGTGCGCGCCGCGGCATTCCGCGCGCTGGCGATGTACGGCAACTGGCGATCGGCGGCGGCGCAGCAGGCGCTGATCGGCCTGGCGATGCACCCGGAAAAAGCGGTGGACGCGCGGGACACGGTGAGCGCCGTCGATGGATTGGCGCAGTCCGCGCGCTTGCAGGTGCACGGAGTGCGTCAGGATCCGCAGGTCTTTCAAACGCTTGTAGCGATGCTGGAGAGCAAGGACGAGGAGTTGCGCGTCATGGCCTCGAATGTCCTGGCTCCCATTCGCGACCGGGAATTTCGCGGTGATTCGGGAAGACCGGAGCGTAAGGCGCCTCCCGGCGGCTGGCCGCGGTGGCTTGACGAGATCACCACGCAGAACGCCGGGTATCTGAAGGATTACGACGTGTGCGCTTCGGGCAGAACCAGTGGAGAGGCCGAGGATCTCTTTTGCAAGGGCGGCGCCAGTCTGCTTGGCTACGATCTTAGAACGCGCGAAGCGGCGCGGAAGGATCCGGCGCGGGCGTTTCAGTCCACGCTTCGAGCCGCCGGGTTGGGGTATGTTCCGGCGGAAGCGGCCGTGGGGATGATGTACGCGGTGGGAAAGGGCGTGGAGCAGGATTTCGCAAAGGCGGCGGAGTGGTGGGTGAAGGCGGCGGAAGGCGGGCACGTGCCGGCGGCAGGCAATGCGGCCATGGTTTATCGGGGCGGGGCGGGGGTTCCGCCGGATCCGAAGCTGGCAGACAAGTGGGCGAAGTTCGCGGCCGGGCATGCGGCAAGCGGGGATACACAGTAGGCTCAGCGAAATCAAAATCGGCCGCGGGGCTCCTGGGTGCGGTTCAGATTTTCATCGATTCGCGATAGACTTGAATTACCGCTTTCATAACAGGAGTCGCAATGAACCAAGTCATCATTCGTATTCTTCTCACTTGTGGTTTTCTCACCTTCTATCTCTCCGCGCAATCCATCAACACCGGGACGTTTCTGGGAAGCGTTCGCGACCAGACAGGCGCGGCGATTCCCGGCGCAAGCGTTCGCGTGACGAGCGAAACCACCGGCTTCACCCGGGAGACCCGGAGCGACGCGGAGGGAAACTATCAACTGCTGCAAATCCCCGTGGGCACTTACAAGATCGAGTTTGAAAAGACCGGTTTTCAAAAGACAGTGCACACCGATGTGGCGATCAGCGCGGGGCAATCCTTGCGCGTGGATGGAGATCTGAAAATCGGATCAGTCAGCGAAACAGTGCACGTGGATGAAACAGTGGCGCAGGTGGACACGGCCTCGGCCAACGTCAACTCGACCATTTACGGTTCCCAAGTGCAGGAACTGGCGCTGAACACGCGCAGTTTCACGCAATTGATCACGTTGCAACCGGGCGTGGCGTCGAACCAGGCGCAACAGCCGGGTTTCGGATCGAACACCAGCGTCCCGTTCTCGTTCAACGGAGGACAGCAGAGTTCCAACAACTGGCTGCTCGACGGCGGGCGGAACGTGGACACGTACAACGGAAACAACCTCACGATGGTGAACCTGGACGCCATCGCCGAGGTGCACATCGAGCGCAATGCGTATTCGGCGGAATTCGGCCGGAATTCGGGCGCGCAGGTGAACGTCATCACGCGGTCAGGAACCAACTCGTATCACGGAACCGTGTTCGAATTTTTCCGCAATGACCATCTGGATGCGCGGAATTTTTTTGCGGCGGCCAAGCCGAAGAACCGCTACAACAATTTCGGCTGGACGTTCGGCGGCCCGATCAAACGCGACAAGCTTTTCTTTTTCCTCTCGAACGAATACCGGCGGATCATTCAGACCACGGGCACGAGGACGGCCATCGTGCCCACCGATGCCCAAATGGCGGGAGATTTCGCCGGGGGCCGCATCATCAAGGATCCGCTGACGGGCAATCCTTTCGCGGCCAACCGCATTCCAACCGCGAGACTTGACGCCAATGCGCTGGCGTTGTTGAAGACGTACTACGCACGGCCCACGCCGGGCTTCCAGCAAGGGGCGTTGAACTTCACCTCGTCGGCGCCGGACGGTACGCGATACCGTTTCACCCTGGGCAGACTGGACTACAACATCAAGCCCAATCTCACGTGGGTCGGGCGCTACAACATCGACAGCACGCGCCTGGACAGCCCGTTCGGGCTTTTCGCCGGCAACCCCATGCCGGATGTGGCGGCATCACAGCAGGCACACATCATGTACACGGCCAATACGTCGCTCAACTGGACGATACGGCCCACGCTGCTGAACCAGATTACCGGTGCCTGGTATCACGGCTCGATGGCCATCTCGACGGAGCCGGCGGCGTCGCGGTTGCGCGCCGCTGATTTCAAGGTGCCGCGCTATTTCGACACGGTGACCGATTCGGGCGGATTCATCCCGTCGATCAGCATGGCGCAAAGCTACGCGAGCATCGCCATCAACTGGCCGCAAAACATTTCGCACTATACGTTCGAAGTGATGGACAACGTGAGCTGGATTCACGACAAACACGTGGTGAAGTTCGGGGGCACGATCAGCCACGACAGCAAGCGGCAGAATTCGAGCGCGATCAACAACAACGGCACCTTCTCCTTTAATGCTTCGGCGACCAATGACGCGCTGGCCGACCTGCTGACGGGCTCCGCTTACTCCTATACCGAAACATCCGACCACCGGAGCGGCGCGGCAGTGTTCACGGACGCCGGACTGTACATCCAGGATCAGTACCGCATGTCTTCCCGGATGACCGTAACAGCGGGCGTCCGGTGGGAATTCTTCCAGCCGGAGCACGGCAATGACGGGCTGGTTTCCTATTTCGATCCAAGCCGCTTTGACAGCGCACACGCGGCCAAGGTTCTCGCGAATGGCGAGGTGGCGCCTGGGACGGAGAACTTCGGCAACGGGATCATCGTGGCCGGAGCCAAGGACAATCCCTACGGCTACGCCACCACGAACTCGCGATACAACACGTTTGCTCCCCGGGTGGGATTCTCCTATGTTCTCACCAGCGACAACCGCACCGTGCTGCGCGGAGGCTATGGGATGTTCCACGACCGCTGGTCGCAGTTCATCTCGAGCACCCGGAACAACTATCCGTTCAACCGGAGTATTTCGATCTACAACACCAGCTTTTCCAACCCGGCGGGGGGAACGAGGCGCATCTTCCCGAGCACGATCGTCACCATGACCTCGCCGTGGGATGTGCCGTACCTGCAAAAGTGGTCGCTGGACGTGCAGCGGCAGTTTCGTGGAGACCTGGTGGTGATGGTGGGCTATGTAGGGTCGAAGGGAAACCATCTGATCCGCACCAGAGACTGGAATCAGCCGATGCCCAGTACGCAGATCGCCACCGGGGCCGTGAGCGCCAACGCACTGCGTCCGTTCCCCGGATTCGCCAATATTACGGCCTATAACACGACGGCAAATTCGACGTACCATTCCCTGCAAAGTTCGGTGGTGCGGCGATTCTCCCATGGATTCAGCGTGCAGGGCTCCTATACGTGGAGCAAGTCGATCGACGACGCCGTTTCCCCCTATGACATCTACTCGTCGTACCGTACGATACGGGGGCTGTCGAACTTTGACCGGCGGCACATGCTGATTGCCAGCTACATCTGGGAGTTGCCTTTCGCGCGCAACCTGCAGGGATGGCAGCGGAAAGCGCTGCACGGCTGGCAGGTTTCGGGGATCACGAACTTCCAGACCGGAAACCCGTTCGGCATCGGGATCTCGCCGGACCGCGCGGGCACGGGCGGCGGCGGACAGCGGGCGGACCTTGTTTCGCCGGTGACCGTCTCGAAGCAGAAACTGGCGTGGTTCAGCACGGGTTCGTTCGCTCTGCCCGCGCTCGGCGCCTTCGGCAACTCGGGCCGGAACATCATTACCGGTCCGGGCATCAACAATTGGGACCTTTCCTTCAGCAAGCGGACGGATCTGCGCGAGAACATCGCGCTACAGTTCCGGGCTGAGTTCTTCAATCTCTTCAACCACACACAGTGGAGCGGAGTAGGAACGACGCTGGCGGCGGGGACTTTCGGGCAGGTGACCAGCGCCCGCGACCCGCGCATCACGCAATTCGGCTTGCGCCTGGTGTTTTAGCGCCAGGCGCGCGGCATTGCGACTCTGTCGCGGTAGCGGCGCATCGATGCGGACTATTCTCCCGGCGCTTCGACGTCGGCCATACCTGAAACGCGCTACGCGGACCTGGAATGGGTTCTCGTGGACAACGCGGTGGAGGCAGCGACACCCACCAACGTTCCCGTGAATAGTCACGAGCGAGCCCGGCGTTTTCGGCAAGGGAGAAAGCCAATCCCTTGCGCGCAGCACATCTTCGAAACGGGCGAGCGCCTGGCGGATGCGGTACTTGCTATTGCGCATGGCGCGGATGATTGCAGGGAGCTTCTCGAGTTGCACGCGCAAAACGGCGGCGCGAATCTCATCCATCCGGTATCCACGCCCCCACAGGCACAGTTCCGGGTCATTGGTATCCAGGCGGCCTTCGTCGTCGCGGGCGTATCCGAGGTCATGGCAGGCGACCGCGCGGCGATAGATCTGCTTGTCATTGGTGACAACGCAGCCACCTTCTCCGGCTGTCATGTTCTTGTTCCAGAGGTAGGCGGGTACGATCACTTCGTGTCCCGGCCCTATACCGAGGGCGGCGAGAGCAGTGTGCAGGGCGCCGGCGCCGCTGGTGACGGCCAAGGCGTGATTGACGCCGAGAAACCGCGCAAATTCCGCTTCCAGGCACTCCACCTGCTTCCGCGGATTCATGCCGTAATAGCGAAACGGCGAGCGCGCCCGCAACACGGACACCACGGCTTCGATCTCGCGGTGATCCATGTAATGCACGCCGGGAATTCGAGGGGCAGGGGCTCGGTCCGAACCGGCGAGCCACCCGCGAGAGCCTGATCGTCACTCGAGGGCTTTTCGCGTGTCATATGGACTCAGACCTCATTTCCCGCCCGCCATGAAGCGAACGGGTTCACATGCCATCACTTCCGGTCTGTGTTCATTGTTGCATTTCGGGGGAAAAAGATGGCGCGGTCTTACATGTCGAGGCGTCTGCCGTCCGCGCCCCAGCCTTTGGTACAGAAATGGGAAGCATCCGGGGTCTGGTAGCGGACCTGGGCGAGGCCGGGCGTGTCGAGCTTCTTGTAGCCTTGGAAGCGTGACTCGAGGGCGAAATCGAGGATGCCGCTGGTGAGCATGGTTCGCTCCACGGGATAGGGGGAGACGCCGGTTTCAAACATCTGCTCGATATTTTTCACCAGACAGCCGAAGTGATGATGGGGCCGGCGCTCCTGGAGGTACATCAGCGTGGAGACGGGCTTGGCCTGGCCTTCGACATCGATGGCGACAGTGAAATCCTCGACAAGGCCGGTCATCAGAAACGCCGCGGCGCGCAGACCGTCGTTGTATTCAAGCACGAACACCGCGGGCGTTTTCACCAGATCGCCGGGCGCGCCGGAGTTGCGCGTCCTGCTATGCGTGAGCGCCTCTTCGAACAGGCGTTTCACCCAGGCGTTGCGCTCGATGAAGTTCCAGCAATCCTGCTTTTCGAAACACTGCACGGAACGGACGCCCGTTTCCCCGCCCTTCCGCCGCTCGACCATGCACTGAAGAGCCTCGAGCACGTGGAAGCCGTAGATATCGAGCCCGCTATAGGAGATGGCGACCGCATGCTTCTGGGCTTTGCCGAATGGCGTGTCGATGGCGGGGACGCGGTAAGCGACGGGCACGGAAGAACCGGCCAGCATGGGGAACTTCAGTTCCCTCGAAATCTCGACCATGCGCCGCGCCTGACGCCAACTGTAGGAAAGATGCTTGTCGTTGAACACCGGCACGGAGCGCCCGCTCTGACGGAAGACGTCGGTGATCTTGAGGAACATCTCGAAGCGGGGATAGAGCGTCTGCCCCTTGTCATTGACAGGATAATCGCCATGCTCGCCGATGAGGATGACTCCATCGACGGCAAGCTTGCCGCCGCCGAGCGTGAGGGCTTCCTGCACGGTGCGGAAGACCGGCACGCCGTATTTTTTCGCCATGGGGCGGCTCATGTCGTTCTTGGGCACATGCTCAGTGAACATGGCGACAATCTTCGAGCGCGGATAGGGCGGCTTGTCGTCCTGGTTATAGCCTTCGAGGTATTTGCCGATCACCACGTCGGCATGGGAGCCAAGCCAGTATTCGGTGAGGATGGCGGCGATTCGTCTGGGCGGAGCGGCGGGGGCGGGCGCAGCCAGGAGAGCGGAGGCGGAGGAAGCAAGAAAAGTGCGTCGGTTCATCGGTGCTTAGGCTATCAAAGTTCCGCACGGGAGCGCGCTGTACTCCACAAACCGGAGCGCATACGGTTTCGCGCTTCGCATCCTGACGCGCAGGCCAACACTCCAGCCGGCGGAGATATCTCCGCGTCCTTTCCAGGACGCAGGCAGCGCCGCGGCCCAGAGAACCGTCAGCCATGCCTGCATGACAGCAGGCTAATACCGCAGCAGCGGCTTAACGGCGGCGGCGATGCGCTCCGGATCCTCATCGCGCATGCACCAGGGGCTGAAGACGACGACGCCGTTTCGCACCCGCGACGGATCAGGGTGGACGCTCGGGCTGCCGCGCTCGAGCGCGACACACAGTTCCATGGCGGTGCGCGGGGCCTCCTTGGCGAGGTGGAGTTCGAGCTTCGGCGCCGTGCCCCCGGTTACCTGAATGCGTGCGTGATCGACCCCGGTCAGCGCGGCTTGCAACCGCTGGATGAGGCCTTTGAAACGCCGCGAACGGTCCTCGTCCGTTTCGGCGATGAATTTCCGGAGAGCCACGAGCAGGCCGATGACGGTTTCCTTGCCCACCTTGCAAGGACGGCCGATGCCGTGCCGCGGCGCGCCGATGAGGCGGTGTTTGTCGATGAGGGATTGGGGAGGGTCCCACTGCTCCCAATAGATATCGAGGTCGAGGTGTTGGAGGACGGCGGACATGATGAGGTCGCGTTTGCCGGCAAGGATGCCGGAGCCCTGCGGGCCGCCGATCGCCTTGCCGCCGCTGAACGCCACCAGATCCGCGCCTTCGGCGAGGAAGCGTTTCAGGTTGCCGGCCGGAGGCAGTTGCCCGGCGGCATCCACAATCACCGGGATGCCCGAGGCGTGCGCCACCCTGGTCACTTCGGGCAGCGGCGGCTGCGAATTGCCGCCGGCGACATAAAAGACGGCCGCCGTTTGATCACCGATCTCCTCGGCGATCTCCCAGGCTTCGGCGTCGCGCACGCCTGCGCCGGCATAGCGGTCCGCCAGGCCGACTTCCACCAGGCGCGCGCCGGTGGTCCGCACCGCGTGGTCATAGAAGTTGCGCTGGCTGCGGACCATGATCACTTCGCGCTTCATGCCGAGCGTATCGGGCAGCCGGCCCATTTTTCCGGGATCGAGCCCGGCGATGCAGGCCGCGGTTCCCAGCAGCAGGCCCGCCGCCGCGCCGGAGGTGACAATGCCTGCCTCGGCTCCCGTCACTTCGGCAATCACTTTGCTCGCGCCCGCCTGTAATTCCGCCATGTCCACGCAGTGGGTTGCCGCTTCGGCCATGGCGGCGGAGACTTCGGGATCGAGGAAACCTCCCGAAAGGCGGGTGGACGGTCCTTTGGCGTTGATGATGGTGCGGACTTGAAACTGGTCGTAGATGCTCATGCGTTTCTCTTGAGAGTATCCCGCAATCGTCCTTATGCGTGCCCTTTAATGGGTTGGGCGCAGACAGGGAACACGGACATCGCCTGGTTTCCTTTGTGTTCCAACTCGTCGGGGAGGCCGATGCGTGAGGTGTAATACGCGGAGATGGTGATCTGCTTCATGTCCGCGAAGAAATGCCCGGCTTCGGTCCGAGGATGGGATTCCTCGGGGGCAAGCGACGCGAGCACCGCCTTGCGTTGGGCGGGGCCGAGGGCCTGGAATGGCTTGCCCTGGCTCTTTTCCGCGAATTGGGCGAAGGCCTGCACGCGGCCTCGCCACCGCTGCTGATCCTCGGGTGGGCTGTTGGCGGCGATGAGGTGGATGTACTCGCTTACTCCGGCCGCGCGGGCTCCCGGAGAATGCCGGTCCGCGGGGGAGATCATTTCGCTGACGGGGTCCAGCAGTTCCACCTCCCGAGGCGTGAAAACCCGGGCTGGTTGCCGCGCCCGGGCCAGCCGGGTTTCGAGGGCCGCCCAGCCTGCTACGGCAATCGCGGCGCGGCGATTGATGCTCATGCGATTTCTCCCTTCCTCATGCCATCGGCGAGATATCATGTGCGAGCCGCCGGCGCCCATCATCGGTGACGCTGAGCACGGCGGTCCGTTCCGGCAGCACCGGCACGCCGATTTTCGCTGCCCGGCCCTTCATCCAAAGCTCCGTGCAGCGCGGGTTGTGCGCCGGACCGGCATAGACGCCATCCGGCATGTTGAAATAACTGTCGCGGCCGCCGCGGATTCCTACCAGGCGCTCCGCCTTGCCGTACCAGGGCGCCAGTTCCTCATAGGAGATGGGCCACTCCTCGCCGAAGCCCTGTTTCGATTTCGTCTTGAAGTCGAGCGGGCCGTGGCGGAAACAGGCGCGTCCCCAGGTGTTGGTGCGCCCGCCCACGGCGCGCAGGCGCGTCCAGTGAAACTCCGGTTGGGAACGGCAGGTGTCTTGGCGCGGGTTGGTGTAGAGATGGTCCGTATATGCGTTGATCTTCCACAGTCCGTCATATTCGCCGGGACGGCCATGGCCGCGATATTTCAGTTCCCAGGGCCAGGTGTGCGTGCGGAAATCCTTCGATGGATGCAGCATCCGGCCCGCTTCGAGCAACAGCACGTCGAGCCCCGGGATTCGTTCCACTCGCCGAGCGGCTTTGCCGCGGACCGCTCCACCGGCGTGACGGCGTACAATGCGCCGCTGCGCTGCCTGGGATCGGACCGGGCGCCGGAATCGCCTTCATCGCCGGCAATCTGATACTCGAAGCCCATCGCCTCCCGGGAGCGGTCCAGAATGCGGTCAAAGCCGAACAGGCGATACTTCACTCCGGAATTTGTCTTTGCCACCGCCTGCCATTCGAAGGGCAGATCAAAGAAGAGAAATTCCTGTGCCGTCATGAGGCTGGATCGCGGTCCGCTTGGATTCGCAACGAGGGATCCGCCGCCGATTCGCCAGGACACATGGGGTTCTGCCTCGAGATCCGTGCTCCGCCAGCCATGGAACGTCTTGCCGTCGAACAACGGCTCCCATCTTCCGGAACTCCGTGAGCCGGCGGGTGCACTCGCGGTGGGAACTTTCCGCGGGCTTGGCAGGAATGATTCGTATGAGTACGCGATCCGCCATTGGCCTTCCTGCCGGATGAGGGTGTATTGCACCGTGCCCGTATCGAATGGCGGCGCTGCGGCGAAGTCTTTCCAAACGCCGATGGCGATGGCCGTGTCCGGCGACAGCAGTTCCACGCGGCGCAAGAGGTTCGCACGCTGTCTCCACGAAGGAAGCCGAGCGATGATGCCGAACTGCGCAATGCCGCCGGGGCTCACTCGCCTGGCATTCGCCGTGATCAGCGGTGTGAGTTGAAGCAGGACGCCGTGCCGGACCGCGTCCATGTACATTTCAACCACGCGCCGGATTTCTGCTTCAGGCGGGGTGGACGGATTTGGCTGCGCGAGGCCGAGCCTCCCTGAAATGAGGAGAATCACCAGCAACATGGGCATGAGCGCCAGTATCGCACCGGCGCGCGTTACACTGGCCTCACCATGCAAATCATGAAAACGTGGATCTGGGCGCTGCTCCTTCTTCCCGCCGCTTTCGGCCAGCAGACCGGGGAGCCATTGCCGGGATGGACTCCGGGCACGCTCGACATCCATCAGATCAACACGGGGCGCGGCAACTCGGCTCTGCTGATTTTTCCCGACGGCACCAACATGCTGATTGACGCGGGTGACGGAGGCAGCCTTCCGCCTCGCGGAACCACGCCGCGCCCAAACGCGTCGCGTGGCCCGGGAGAATGGATCGCTCGCTATGCCCGGCACATGCTGGCCCACGATGCCGCGCCTGCCGTCGACTACGGCTACCTGACGCATTTTCACGGGGACCACGTGGGTTCGCCGGGGCCGAATTCGAAGACCGCGCGCGGCGGCTACAAGCTCTCCGGAATCACCGAGGTGGCCGAATACATCCCAATTCGGAAGATGATCGACCGGGGTTGGCCGGACTACGGCTACCCCTCCCCACTCGAAGACACGATGATGAGGAACTACCGCGCTTTCCTCGCATGGCAACGCGCGCACAACGGTTTGCAGATGGAGCGCCTTCACCCCGGACGGAATGACCAGATTGTGCTGTTGCGGGAGCCGAAGAAGTACCCGAACTTTGAGGTACGCAACATCGCCGCCAACGGCGAGGTGTGGACCGGAGTGGAAACGAACACGCGGACGCAATTTCCACGGATTCAAGACCTGCGCAAGGAAGAGCACCCCACGGAAAACATGTGCTCGCTCGCCATCCGCGTCAGCTACGGCAAGTTCGATTACTTCACGGGCGGCGACATGCCCGGCGCGCGGCGATGGGGGGCGCCGGTTTGGAACGATGTCGAGACGCCGGTGGCGCAAAGCGTGGGCCCGGTGGAGGCGAGCCTGCTCAATCATCACGGCAATCGCGATTCGCAGAATGCGTTTTTCCTGGCCTCGCTGCGGCCGCGGGTGCTGATCATTCCGGTTTGGTCCTCTGACCATCCGGGCCACGATGTGCTTGACCGCATCTATTCCCAGCGCATCTATCCCGGTCCGCGGGATGTATTTGCCACCAACATGCTCGAATCGAACCGGCTGGTGATCGGCGAACTGCTTGACCGGCTGAAGAGTTCGCAGGGCCACATCGTGGTGCGTGTCGATCCCGGCGGGTCGTCATTTAAGGTGATCATTCTGGACGATACCGCGGAGACGTTTCGCGTGAAGGCGGTCTTCGGGCCGTATGAATCGCGCTGAGGATCGCCGGCATGAATGCCTTTCGAATCGCACTTGCGAATCTTCGCTTCCCATCGAATCCCGGCGAATCCGTCGAACTGGCCGAACAAGCCATCGCGCAGGCGGCGAGAGAGGGCGCCGGGATCATTTGCTTTCCGGAATGCTTTGTCCCCGGATACCGCGTGGCGGGGAAGAACGTGCCTCCTCCCGACCCCGGGTTTCTCGAACGCGCCTGGTCCGCGGTCGCCGCCTCGGCGGCGACCGCGAATGTCGCCGTGATTCTTGGCACCGAACGGGTGGCGGCCGACGGATTGCTAATCACCGCACTGGTCATCGACCCCGGCGGATCCATCGCGGGGTTTCAGGACAAGGTTCAGATTGACCCTTCCGAGGATGGCGCTTATACGGCTGGTTTCGGAAGGCGCATGTTCGAGACGGGACCTTTGAAATTCGGCGTCGCCATCTGTCATGAGGGATGGCGCTACCCGGAGACCGTCCGCTGGGCTGCGCGGCGAGGCGCTCACATTGTGTTTCATCCGCACTTTCATGAAGCCGAACCCGGCAGCTACCGGCCCACGACGTTCGCGGATCCGGCAAACACGTTCCACGAGAAGGCTGCATTGTGCCGCGCGGCGGAGAATACCTGCTACTTCGCCATGGTCAATGTGGCGAGCGAAGGGTCGCCAACTACATCGGCCGTGGTGCGGCCCGACGGCACGCTGCTCTGCTACCAGCCCTACGGCCAGGAG
>JAIXKK010000101.1 GCA_026954325.1 Bryobacterales bacterium
CACTTGGGGTCTCCGAGGCGAGAGCGAGGGCATACATGCCGACGACTCCAGGGACATCCACTTCGCAGCCGCTGGGGAGCAGGTTGTTGCTCATCATGCTCATGACGGTGCAGGGGACGACGCCGAAGTATTCTTCCATGGAGGTCCAGCATTGGACGGCGCTGATGTCGAGGTCATTGGCGGCCATCCATTCGTCGATGACCGCGCCGAGTTTGGCCATTTTGATGAGCGCTTCGGCGGGGATGCCTTCGGTGGAGACATAGCCGCGGATCTGGTCGAGCTTGGCGGTGACGGCGGGGTCGCTGTCGCCTCGTTTGCCGATGCGGCCGAAGATTTCGGAGAGGTCGATGGGCTCGATGGTGATGCCGTTGGCTTCGAGGATTTTTTCGCTGTAGCGGACGGTGTTGAAGGCGGCGGGCCGTGCTCCAATGGCTCCGATGCGGAGGCGGCGGAGGCCGTTGGCGACGCGGCAGACGGCGGCGAACCAGGCGAGGTCGAGGGCGAATTCGTGCGAGGACGGCGTCTCGGTGTGGAGGCGGGTGAGGGAGAAGGGGATGCGATACTGCTGAAGGTTGTTGCAGGCGCTCATTTTGCCGCAGAAACTGTCGCGGCGGCCGGCAATGGTCATCTCGCCGGCAGTGTCAGGGAAGGCATGGATGAGGACGGGGACGTCGAGTCCGGCGGAGCGAATGGTTTCGGCGATGGCTTTTTCGTCGCCGAAGTTGGGAAGGGTGACGATGATGCCGTGGAGGGCGTCGCGGTGTTCGCGGAAGAGTCCGGCACAGAAGCGGGCTTCCTCGCGGGATTCGACAGCGCCGTGGCGGGTCTGCCCGGGCGTTGGACAAACCACGCCATAGCCGGCGGCTTCGAGGGTGGCGATCATTTCATCACGCCCGCTACGGGCGAGGTGGCCGGGGAAGAATCCGCGGTTTCCGGCGACGAGTCCGAAGGTCATTTTTTGATTCACGAACGATTTCTCCTGAAGGGCGCATAGAGGTACAGGTAGATTGCGCCCAAGACAATCAATAGCGCACCCCACCAGATGGCGGCGTGGAGGTTCCAGAGCACGACTTCGGCTTCGGGAGGGTGGCTAAGTCCGTAGATGCCCGCGCCGGTGATGAGCACACCGTAGATGAACAGCAGCGCGCCGATGAAGAACCAGATGGAGATGACTTCTTTACCATGAGACATAGGATTTACCAGAAGTAGAGATTGAGGATGAAGAAGACCACGATGACGATGGCGGCCCAGAAGGCGGGGCGATGGTGGAGAGGGATGGCTCCTTCCGCGGGGATTTCGGTGCAGCCGTAGACCAATCCGACGAGGCTCTTTTCGGGCAGCGGGGTGGTCATCATGCTGACGATGCAGGTGACGGCGACGCAGATGATCCAGGACCAGAGGCCGCGATACATGTTTTCAGCCATGTCGCGGGCATCGGGGGAGAGCGCGATGATGCGGAGGGCGGAAGGATCGGCCTTGACCCAGGCCCACATGCCGATGGAGGAGACGGTGCCGGCGAGGAGCCCCCAGAATCCGCCGGCGGGCGTGGCGCGCTTCCACAACATGCCGAGGAGAACCGTGCCGAAGAGGGGCGCGATGAAGAAGCTGAAGAGGGCCTGGACGTAATCCATGATGCTTTGGAATTGCATGACGAGATAGGCGGCGCCGATGCTGACCAGCACGCCGACGATGGTGCACCAGCGCCCCATGCCGACATAGTGGGCGTCGCCGGCGTCTTTGTTCATGAAGGCGCGGTAGATGTCGTAGGTCCAGACGGTGGCGAAGGCGCTGACGTTGCCGGCCATGCCGGACATGAATCCGGCGATGAGGGCGGTGATGCCGAGTCCGAGGAGGCCGGGGCCGCAGTAGCGGGCGAGCATGAGCGGGAGGACTTCGTTGTAGCTGTGGCCGCCGGAGGCGACAGCCGCGCCTTCGCCGGTGAGTTTCATGGGGAGCACGCCGAGGCCGAGCAGGCCGGGGAGAATCACGATGAAGGGGACAAGCATTTTGAAGCCGGCCCCGATGACGGGCGCCATTTTCGCCGAGCGGAGGTCCCTGGCCGCGAGGACGCGCTGGACGACGAGAAAATCGGTGGTCCAGTAGCCGAAGGAGATGACCCAGCCGAGGCCGAGGACGATGCCGGTCCAGTGGATGCCCATGGGGTTATCGGAGAAGGAACCGAAAGTGCGCCAGAGGTGGGTGTAATCCTGGGCGGCGAAGTTTTGGGCGATGCGCTTCTGGAGGCCGTCCCAGCCGCCGGCTTCGATAAGCCCGAGGATGGGGATGAGGAGGGCGCCGAGCCAGATGAGGACGAATTGGAGGACTTCGTTGAAGATGGCGGAGCGGAGTCCGCCGAGGGCCACGTAGACGGCGACGGTGAGGGAGGAGACCCAGATGCTGAAGTTGATGTCCCAGCCGAGCACGACTTTCATGACGAGGGCCATGGAGTACATATTGATGCCGCTCATGAGGACGGTCATGAAGGCGAAGGAGACAGCGGAGAGCGCGCGGCTCGGTTCACCGAACCGGAGTTGGAGATAGCCGGGGACGGAATGAGTTTTCGAGATGTAATAGAACGGCATCATGACGAGGCCGAGGAAGAGCATGGCGGGGATGGCTCCGATCCAATACCAGTGAGTGGCGAGGATGCCGTACTGGTAAGAGGCGGCGGCCCAGCCCATCAGCTCGAGGGAGCCGAGGTTGGCGGAGAGGAAACTGAGGCCGGCGATCCAGGCGGTCATTTCGCGGCCGGCGAGAAAGAAATCCTCACCCGTGCCGGACTGGCCTTTGAGGTAGAAGCCGATCAGGAGGACGGTGACGAAATAGATGGCGATGATGGCGATGTCGACGCTTCCGAGCGAAATGAGGCGGGCAGGCGCCTGGAGCAGCAATAAAGAGGGGATGACAGGCATGAAGGGATAGGCCTTTTACCTTTCCTGAATGGGAAACTCTTTGTTATCGGCACGCGAGGCGCGGAAGAGAGCGCGAAGATCCGCGACGATGGCGGGGTTTTCAGCGGCGACGTCGCGGGTTTCGCCGAGGTCGTGTTCGAGGTTGAACAATTCGAAGTTCATGCGGGGGCGCTGGCGGACGAGTTTCCAATCGCCTTTTCGGACGGCCTGCTGGAAGCCGCCTTCGTGGAATTCCCAATAGAAGTGGTCGTGAGGCTTCTGTTTTTTTCCGAGCAGGGTGGGGAGGATGGAGAAGCCATCGATGCCGGCGGGCGCGGGGAGGCCGGCGATCTCGGCCGCGGTGGGGAGGAAGTCCCAGAAAGCCCAGGGGAAGGCGCTGGTCTGGCCGGGGGTGATTTTTCCTTTCCAGCGGGCGATCATGGGGACGCGGACGCCGCCTTCGTAGAGATCGCGCTTCGTGCCGCGAAGGACGCCGGAGCTATGGAAGAAATTCGCGTCGTGGTTGCCTTCGTGGTGGGGGCCATTGTCGCTCGCGAAAAAGACGAGGGTGTTTTCGTCGAGGCCCCTGGCTTTGAGGGTGTCGAGGACGCGCCCGATGCCGGTGTCCATGCGGGTGATGGCGGCGGCGAAGGTCCGTTCGACTTCGGGCCAGTCCTCCTTGGCGTAGACGCCGAGATCGGGGCACTCCATGCCGTTCTTCTGGAATCGCCCGAGTTCGTTGTTGGCGTGCGGGATGGTGTAGGTGAGGTAGAGGAAAAACGGTTGCCGCGTGGTTTGACGTTCGAGAAAATTGACGGCTTTTTCGGTAAATAAATCGTTTGAAAATGTTTTGCGTTGATGGAACCAGTTGTCCGTGAGGAAGATTTCCGTACGGTTTTCCCAGATATGTTCGGGGAAGGATGTGTGGGCGTGTAGTTGATTGAGGTAGCCGAAGAATTCGTCGAAGCCCTTGGAGTTGGGGGTGCTGTCCATGTCGAAGCCGCCGAGTCCCCATTTGCCGAAGAGGGCGGTGCGGTAGCCGGCGGATTTGAGGAGCGAGGCGGCGGTGGCTTCATGGGGCGCGAGACCGAGTTCGGGCTTGCGGTTGCCGCGGATGGTGGCGTGGCCGGTGTGTTTGCCGGTCATGAGGCAGCAGCGGGAAGGGGCGCAGACGGTGCTGCCCGAGTAGGCTTGGGTGAAGCGGATGCCTTCGGCGGCGAGGCGGCTGATGTGCGGGGTGCGGATGCGCTGCTGGCCGTAGCATTCCAGGTCGCCGAAGCCGAGGTCGTCGGCGAGGATGAAGAGGATGTTGGGGCGAGTGGGGGCTGGTTGGGGGAAGGCGGCGGTGGCGGCGGCGGCGCCGAGGAGGTGGCGGCGAGTCAATTCCATTCCAGGCAGTCTATCAAGATCCCATAGTATGGGAGGAGGCTTTCGAATCATGCACGCGCGAAGCACGGCAGGTGGGTACGACGCGGAGCAACGATTTCCCGACGACGGAAGGCGCCTATCAGCGGGAGCGGAGGGGCCGCTCGGACATTTACGTGAACAAGATCGATCGGGAGGGGAAGCCGATGGTCTACTCGACCTTGCTCGGGGGAATCGGACGAGGATGCACACGCGGTGGCGGTGGACCGTGAAGGCGACGTGTATGTGGCAGGCCTCAGTCTCTCGGCTTCGTATCCTGGTTTCGTGAGCCACAGCGCGGGCGAGGTCGTCACCAAGCTACGGGCGGATGGGAGGGCCGTACTCTTCTCGGTTACGATAGGCGGCAGGATAGCCGCAATGGCAATGGATGCGGCGGGGAGCGTGTATTTCTGCGGCGCGGCCGGCGCCGGGCATTTGGCGGTGACGCCGGGTGCATTCCAACCCGTGGCCGGCGGAAGTAGCGCAGGGTTTGCCGGCGGATTCTCCGGGCGGGTCAGCATCCAGTTCCGCCGTAACGTCAACTTCGGATACTGCGCGGTTCCCGTCCCCATTGACGTCCAATAGAGTGGGGCACGGCGGCTAGCCGCGCGTCCCGCTTTGTGGCATCCTACGCTGTATCATGCTTGCCATTGCGCTCCTGTTCCTCGGCGGCGCGGGGGTCTCCGCGCAGACGCCCGAGGATGTGAATCAGGGGAAGAAGTTGTACCTGGGGCACTGCTCGCCCTGTCATGGCCAGACGGGGACGGGAGGCCGCGGTCCGAATCTTGCCCAACCGAGATTAAAGCACGGGGCGAGCGAGGAGGCGATCGCCGATGTGATCAAGAACGGGATTGCCGGCACGGAGATGCCGGGGGCGTGGCAACTGAGCGACCGCGAGGCGGCTCTGATGGCGGCGTACGTGCGCTCGCTGGGGCGCGTCGAGAGGGCGGACCTGCCGGGGGACGCCGTGGCGGGGCGGCGGGTGTTTGAAAGATCGGGCTGCGGGCAGTGCCACATTGTGAACGGCGAGGGGGTAGCGATGGGGCCGGAGTTGACGGAAATCGGAGTGAGGAGAAACGCGGAGTATACGCGGGAGGCGATTGTGCATCCGGGGGCCGCGGTTCCGGAGAGCTACCTCTATGTGGAGATCACGACGGCGGCGGGGCGGACGGTGAGCGGGCAGCGGGTGAACGAGGATTCCTTCACCATCCAGATTCGGGATTCCACCGGCCGCTACCATTCGTTCCGTAAGCAGGAGATGAAGGAGGTGTGCAAATTCGCGGGACGGTCCGCGATGCCTTCCTACCAAGGGAGGCTGGGTGAAGCCGAACTGGACAACCTCGTCGCCTACCTCGCCAGTTTGAGAGGGGAACCATGAGATTCGTCACGCTGCTGCTGGCCGTTGCGCTTCAGGCCCAGGTTACCTTCGAACGGATTCGCGATTCGGAACAGGCGCAAGGGAACTGGCTGACGTATTCGGGCAATTATGCCGGGCACCGGCACTCGCCGCTGAAGGAGTTGACGCCGGCGAATGTCGCTTCGTTGAAGCCGGCGTGGATTTATCAATTCGAGACGGGTGAGAACGAGGTCTCGCCGCTGGTGGTGGACGGGGTGATGTATGTTACGGCGCCGAATTTCGCGGCGGCCCTGGATGTGCGCACCGGGCGGGCGCTGTGGACCTGGAACCGGCCGGTTCCGAAGGACCTGAAGACGCTCGGCTTCGGGCGGGTGAACCGGGGCGCGGCGATCCTGGGGGACACGATCTTCGTGGGCACGCTGGATGCTTACCTGGTGGCGCTGGACGCGCGGTCGGGGGCGGTGCGGTGGCAGGCGCAGGTGGCGGACTACCGGACCGGCCATTGCATCACGGCGGCTCCGCTGGCGCTTCGGGACAAAGTGATTGTGGGCATCAGCGGAGGGGAGGCCGGGATCCGCGGTTTTGTCGATGCCTACGATGCGAAGACGGGGAAGCGCGCGTGGCGGCATTGGACCGTGCCGGCGCCGGGGGAGCCCGGCAGTGAGACATGGAGCGGAGATGCGTGGAAGACGGGCGGCGCCCCCACGTGGGTTACCGGAGCTTATGATCCGGAATTGGACCTGGTTTTCTGGGGCACGGGAAACCCCGGACCGGACTGGAACGGGGACGTGCGCCCGGGCGACAACCTTTACTCCTGTTCGCTGCTGGCGATTGAAGCGGCTACGGGGAAGCGGCGGTGGCATTTTCAGTTCACGCCGCACGACACGCATGATTGGGACGCGGTTCAGGTACCGATGCTGATCGAGACGACGGTGCGAGGACGGTTGCGGAAGGTGGTGGCGACGCCGAACCGCAATGCGTTCTACTACCTGTTGGACCGGGCGAGCGGGGAGTTTCTGCTGGCGGCCCCGTTCGCTAAACAGACATGGGCCAAGGGAATGGATGCCCGCGGGCGGCCGATCGTGCTGCCGGATACGGAGCCGAGCGAAGGAGGCACGCTGGTGTGGCCGAGCCTGCAAGGGGCGACGAACTGGTTCAGTCCATCGTATGATGCGGCGTCGAATCAGGTGTTTGTTTCGGTGAGGGAGATGGGGGCCTATTATCACAAAGGCGAGGCGGCTTACAAGCCGGGAACGTTGTTTACCGCGGGAGGCGAGCGGGCGCTACGAGGCGACAAGGCGTTTGGCGCCATCCGGGCGCTGGATGCGGGCAGCGGCAAGCAGAAGTGGGAGTTCCGGCTGCACTCGCCACCGTGGGCGGGAGTGCTATCGACGGCTGGAGGACTGGTGTTCGGCGGATCGGGTGAGGGGAACTTCTATGCGTTGGACGCAATGACGGGGAAGCCGCTTTGGGACTTCCAGACGGGGAACGGGATTGCGTGCAACCCGATCTCGTACCTGGTGGACGGGAAGCAATACGTGGCCATCGCAGCCGGGCATGTATTGATCGCATTCCGGCGGTAGGCCCAAGCGTGCCGGCCGGCTGGAGGAGGCGACGGAAATGGAGGAGGCGGCTTGCATGGCGGCTTTGAATGGCGTTCGCTTCCTCCTGAATTTTCCTGATTGCCGAGGCGGCCTGTCGCCAGGTGCTCCGGCCCGCTTGCTAAGGCGCCGGGCGATGCCAGCCTCCGGCGTGCTCGGCCAGGCGCGCGGCCTCCGCGGGCCCCCAGGATCCGGGGTCATATTCGTACAGGGTGGCGCCGGCGCCGAGGATAGGCTCGACGATGCGCCAGGCGGCTTCCACGGCATCCTGGCGCACGAACAACATCGGGTCTCCGCGCATGGCGTCGGTGAGGAGGCGCTCGTAGGGCGCCAGTTCCCCTGTAGCGTCCAGTTTCATCGCGGAGAGTTCGACGGGCGCTGGCTCCATGGGCGCGCCTGGGCGTTTCACCTGGGCTCCCAGACTGAGCGAGAAATCAGGGCCGAGCCGGAACCGGAAGTAATTGCTGCCGACAGGGAGTTTCCAGAGCGGTGATTTTTTGAGTTTGACAATCACTTCGGTGGCGGTGACAGGCATGGACTTGCCGGCAAGAATCAGGAAAGGAACGCCTGTCCATCGCCAGGAATCCACTTCGAGGCGAATGGCGGCAAAGGTCTCCATTTTCGAGGCGGGGTTAACGCCGTCTTCCTGGCGATAGCCCTTGTACTGGCCGCGCACGACGCTGCGCGGTTCGATGGGCGGAATGGCTTCGAACACCTTCACCTGCTCGTTGCGCAAGGGTTCCGCTTCGGCTCTCACGGGCGGCTCCATGGCGAGAAAGGCGACGACTTCGAGCAAATGGTTTTGCACGACATCGCGGATTGCGCCGAGTTCGTCGTACAACCGGCCGCGGCCCTGGACTCCGAAGGCCTCCGTCATGATGATCTGCACGCTGTGGACGTAGTTACGATTCCAGACCGGTTCGAGGAACGTGTTGGCGAAGCGGAAGAACAGCAGATTCTCGACGGCTTCCTTGCCGAGGAAATGGTCGATGCGGAAGATGGAGGGTTCGGGGAAGTAGCGGAGGAGGAGTTGATTCAAGCTCTGCGCGGAGGCAAGGTTCCGCCCGAAAGGCTTTTCGATCACCACGCGGGCGCCTTCGGCGCAACCCGCCTGATGGAGCGCCTCGGCCACGTCGCGGAAGAGACTTGGAGGAATGGCGAGGTAGTGGAGGGGGCGTTTGGCGTCTTTGAGCAGGGTCCGCAACCGGCGAAACGTGGCGATGTCACGGTAGTCGCCGTCGATGTATTCCATCCGGTCGACGAGGCGCGTGAAGATAGCCTCATCGAGACGCCCCGCATGCCGCTCGAGGCTTTCGCGCGCGCGTTGGCGAAGGTTGTCAATGGTCCATCCCGATTTGGCCACACCGATAACGGGAACGTTCAGCCCGCCTTTGCGAACCATCTGGTAGAGCGCGGGGAAGATCTGCTTGAAGGCGAGGTCGCCGCTGGCGCCGAAAAAGACCAGCGCATCGGAATCTTCATGTCTTGTCATAGGAACAGTCTACGATGAGCCTCGCGGGCTGAAGCAGAGCGTCGAGCCCGTTTGATGGATGTTCTGATTCATGTTGAAGAAATTGTCCGGATCATACCCCGCAAACCCCCGCCGGACTGGACAGGCGCGGTCACGCCGGCCACGTCCGCGCAGTGGACAGTCACCAGCGGCTTGCAATCAATCATCGTATTGTAGACTTTTCGAGATTGCCCGTGGCCTTTATCGCCGGCTTCGAGCCCGGTTCCGCTGACCAGGCCGCGGGGCATGTCTACAGTTTGCATCTTATGAAATCCCCATTGGGATAGACAACGGCAGGGGCTGTAATGTTTCTTCTTTCCGTACTATCCAGAAAAATCTGACACGGGGCGGATGCGAATGCACAGAACCGCCGCAAGTCACCGCCGCCGCACTGGGCGGCGCATGACGAGGCCAAGGCGCGGCTGCTTCTGGAACATGCGCGAAAATCGAAAGCGGCCGCACTGTGCGATGGAAACAGCGTGGTCCGGCCGCTGCGCGGGAAGGGCGCTGATGCCCATACGAGGCGCCGGCGGCGGATGGAGCCAACCGCGGCGGATGGAAACCGATGCCCACGCCACCGGACAGGCGCTCTAGGCGCCGCATCATGCCGGGACGGCGCCAGCGCGGAACTTGACCTGTAATGACGGGATCAGCGCAGCCGGATTCCCAGATCGCGGAGCGCGCGGTCCGGAACCGTCGAGGGCGCCTCGCACATCAAGTCCGTGCCCTTGGCGGTTTTTGGAAACGGAATGACGTCACGGATGGACTTTTCGCCGGCAAGGATCATCACCAGGCGGTCCAAGCCGAGGGCGATGCCGCCATGCGGTGGAGCGCCGTATTCGAGGGCGTCGAGCAGGAAGCCGAACTTCATGCGGGCTTCTTCGTCCGAGAGGCCGAGGGAGGAAAACACCTTGGCCTGCACGTCGCGGCGGTGAATACGGATGGAGCCGGAGCCGAGTTCGACGCCATTCAGCACAATGTCATAGGACTTGGCGCGGCAGCGCGCGGGGTCCGCGGTCAGTTTGTCGAGATCCTCATCGAGGACCGAGGTGAAGGGGTGATGCGCCGCCATCCAGCGCCCTTCCTCCTCGTCCCACTCGAACATGGGGAAGTTATCCACCCACAGGAGTTTGAAGACCTTCGGATCGAGCAGTTTGTGCTTATCGGCGTACTTCTGCGCGCAATAGAGCCGCAGTTGGCCGCACGCCATGAGAACTGTTTCCTCGGGCCGCTGTCCTTTTTTCTCACCGGCCCAACCGGCGACAATCAGCAGGTCGTTTTCGCCGGCTCCGGAGCGTTCCCGCACCTTCGCCATCTGAGCGGGGAAATCGCGTTCCAGGCGCTTCACATCGTCGAAGACGCGCAGCCCACGCTCCTGGCCGAAGGCTTTGATCTCGTCGCGTTCTTTGCGGGATGGCGCGCCCGTATTGGGGATATGGATCGCCACCAGAGGGAACCCCTCCGTGGTGAGCCCCTGGCCCTCGAACAGATCCTCGACGCAATAAAACGGGGGAATACGCATATCCGGCTTGTCGATGCCATAGGAGCGCATCGCCTGTTCGTAGGTCATGCGCGGAACGCCGCCTTCCACGTTGAAGCCGGCCACTTCGAAGACCCGCTTCACCATTCCTTCCACGACGTCGAAGATGGTCTCTTTTTGGGGAAACGACATCTCGAGGTCGATCTGGGTGAACTCGGGCTGGCGGTCGGCGCGCAGGTCCTCGTCGCGGAAGCAGCGCACGATCTGGAAATACTTTTCGTAGCCGCTGACCATCAGCAGTTGTTTGAAGATCTGGGGCGATTGCGGCAGCGCATAAAAGTTGCCCGGGGAGAGACGGCTGGGGACGAGGAAGTCGCGCGCGCCTTCGGGCGTCGACTTCGTCATGAAGGGCGTTTCAATTTCCAGGAAGCCTTGGGAATAGAGGAATTCGCGGACGGCGAAGGAGACCTTGGAGCGCAGAATGATGTTCTTCTGCATCTGGGGCCGGCGCAGATCGACGTAACGATACTTGAGGCGGACATCCTCGGCAATGTCGGCGAACTCATCCATGGGGAACGGGGGCACGCGCGATTCGTTGAGGATCCACACCTTCTCCGCCACGATTTCCACTTCTCCGGTGGATATGTTCGGATTGATGGTCTCGGGGGAACGCTTCTCGACGGTTCCTTCAATCGCCACGACGTATTCCGAGCGCAGCATCTCCGCCCTGGCGTGCACTTGAGGGCCGACATCCTCGTGGAAGACCACCTGGGTGACGCCTTCGCGGTCCCGAAGATGGATGAAGATCACGCCGCCGAGATCGCGCCGCCGGTGGACCCAGCCCATGACGAGCGCGCGGGCGCCCGCGTCGCTCGAGCGCAATGCGCCGCAATCGTGGGTGCGCTGCAAATCGCCAAGAAAATCCAGAGTTACTGCTTGCCGTTGATCAGTGGTTTCTGCCATACAAAACTTCCGTGAGTCTTTCGCGGCTCACATTCTCCTGTTCGCCGGTGGCCATGTTTTTCAAAGCATAGGCTCCGGATTGAATCTCGTTATCGCCGACGATCAGCGCATACCGAGCGCCGGTCTTGTTGGCGAGTTCGAGGGCGCGTTTCAGCTTGCCCTCGAAAGCGATCTCGACGCACACGCCGTTGCGCCGCAATTCCCGCGCGAGCACGGTCGAGTGGCGCAGCGCATTGCCGCCCATGGGGGCGATGAACAGATCGACCGTGTCCTTGTGGCGATCGGGGTGCGCCTCCTCGACGCTCATCACGAGGCGGTCTTCTCCGATGGAGAAGCCGATTCCTGGCGCGGGCGCTTTGGAACCGAGGGACTGGGCTAGACCGTCATAACGGCCGCCGCCGAGAACGGAATTCTGCGCGCCGAGCGCCCCGTGCACTACCTCGAAGGTGGTCCGCATGTAGTAATCGAGTCCGCGGACCAGTCTCGGTTTGACTTCATACTGGATCCCGCGATCGTTGAGGTAGGCGCGCACCGCCGCGAAGTGGATACCGCAGGGTTCGCAAAGAAAATCCAAAATCGAAGGCAGCGCGTCAATGATGGGCTGGTCCTCGGGAATTTTGCAATCGAGGACGCGAAGCGGATTGGTCTGGACCCTGCGCTGGCAATCGTGGCACAGGCGGTTCGCCACGCCGGCAAGGCGCTCGCGGAGTTCCGCCACATAGCGCGCGCGGCATTCCTTACAGCCGACGGAATTCAGCAGAAGTTGAAAACCATCGAGTCCGCACCGGGTGAGGATCTCGATGACCATCTCGATGACCTCGGCGTCGACGGCGGGCGATTCCGAGCCGATGACCTCGGCCCCGATTTGCGAAAACTGCCGGTAGCGGCCTTTCTGCGGCCGCTCGCGGCGGAACATGGGCCCCATGTAATAGAGCTTCTGCAAGCCGGGAACCTGATCGAGGCGATGTTCGATGAAGGAACGGATCACGCCGGCCGTATTTTCCGGGCGAAGCGTGAGCGAAGCGCCGTCGCGGTCCTCGAAGGTGTACATCTCCTTGCTGACGATGTCCGTTTCTTCCCCAACTCCGCGGGCGAAGAGAGATGTCTCTTCAAAAATAGGGGTGCGAATCTCGCTGTAGTGGTAGGACTGCATGACGCGGCGCGCCACGTCCTCGACGTGATTCCACACTCTGCTTGCGGGAGGCAGGATGTCCCGTGTTCCTTTGACGGCTCTGATCACAATGGCTCTTCCCTGTACTGCGCGCGCAGTTCGATGTAACGTTCGGCGTTGGCGTGAAAGCGGTGGCGTTCCTCGGCGGATATTTCGCGGCGCACCTTCGCCGGCACACCGACAGCAAGGCTCCCGGGGGGAATGGCCATGCCTTCGGGCACCAGGGCGCCGGCGGCGACCACCGACCCCTTGCCGATTTTCGCACCGTTCAGCACAATGGCTCCGATTCCGATGAGGCATTCGTCTTCCACGGTGCAGCCGTGCAAAACCACGGAATGGCCCACGGTCACGTGGTCGCCGATGTGGAGGGGGAACCCTCCGCTATCGACGTGCAGGACGCAGTTGTCCTGAATATTGGTTCCCTGGCCGATGCGGATGATGTTGACGTCGCCGCGCACGGTGGCGTTTGGCCAGACGGAGGAGCGTTCCCCGAGAACGACGTCGCCGATGACCTGGGCGCTGGGATCGATGTAACAGGTGGGCGCCGCTTTTGGGACGGCTCCCCGGAAGGAGCGAATCATGAATGCTGAATAGTCTTCTATGCTAGCATAGGCAGCCACGACAGCCTATGGAGACGATCTACATTCCGCCCCACCATAGAGTGGAGGATATCGCGCTGATGCAGGAGTTTATCGAGGAGTTTTCCTTCGGGATTCTGGTGACGGGGGCGGATGGGTTGCGGGCCACCCACATTCCCGTTCTGCTGGACCGCGCGCGCGGACCTTACGGAACCATCCTGTCGCATCTGGCGAGGAACAACCCTCACGCCCAGGCGCTCGACGGGACGAACGAAGGGCTCTTCATCTTCCAGGGACCGCATAGTTACATCTCGCCGGCGTGGTATGAAACCAAACTCGCCGTGCCGACCTGGAATTTCACCACCGTCCATGCATCCGGCCGCCCGCGTCTTGTCGAGGACGCAGCGGTGTTCCGGGATTTTCTGGAACGGCTGGTGGCTGCCTATGACGCGCGATGGAGCATGGAGGCGCTGCCTGAATCCTACAGCTCGGCGATGCAATCGGGGGCGGTGATGTTCGAGATGCCCGTTGAGCGGCTGGAGGGCAAGTTCAAGCTGGGCGCGGAGCGTTCGGCGGAAGACCGGGCGGGCATCCTGGAAGGGCTGCGAAAACCGGCGAGGGAACGGACCATTGGGGAAATGACGGAGCAGTGGTATCAGCGTCATCCAAAGTGAAATCACGGGAATAAAGCGTTAAGTCAGTAGCCGAAACCAGAAGACATTTTGCCGGTTTCGGGCTGTGCGGGTCACTCGCGGAGTTCCAAACGGCCGGCAATTCAGGTCGAGGAAGTGCCATTCCGTATGGCCGCCGGCCGAGATTTCGACATGGCCGGGCAGGGGGCGGTTCGCCAGGTAGTCACGCAGACCGGCTTGGGCTGTTCCCGATGCCGCCTGGGGGGTTCCCGATCCGCCATGGGAGGCTCCTCCCCCCGCGGCGGCCACGGCAACAGGGGAACTGTTGTTGACGAAAACCAAGGTGAACTCGCCATTACGGATCCAGGCGGAGGCGAACATATCCTGCCCGCGATTGGAATACGCTGCCGCGGATGTCCGGACCTGGACCACCCGCTGATAAACTCGAATTTCTCCTGAAACGGGAAAGCCCAGGACGTTGAGGACCTTCCCCTGGTATATGGCCATTGGCGCTACTCTCGAATTTTCATGCGCCACACCGGACGCGACAAGAGCAGCAACCCCAGTCCAGTCAAGACAAACGTGGCGGGTTCGGGCACGGGGGAGTCCAGGGTCTGAACCTGCACGTTGTCGAATAAGGGCTGGCCGTTGGTGGATGTAAGTCGAACCCTTACGTTCCCAGTGCCCGCTCCCACCCCGGAGGCGGAGACGAGCACAAAAGGATCTGTCATGGCGCGAACGCCACTGGCCGACGCAAACACCGTGGAGCCGCCGTCGAGTAATTCGACAAGGTAGCCGGCGCCGGCAAAATTGATCTGCGTGCCCACGTATACATCGAGTTGATAGGAGAGTCCAACCTGGACCGCCACTCCCAGGTCCTGCACCATGGACGCGGCGCCCAGTATGTATGCAACCTGTGAGCCATGGGGTACACCAGGGACATGGACCCCAATGAGAGGGCGGAACACGCCGCCCGAACCCGTCCAAGCGGGAATCGGACTCGAAACCCCCGGGGAAGAGAGAGCCGGGGATTCAAAGGAGAAATTATTGACAGTCAAGGGAGCAGCAGCCGCATGTTGCCACGCAAGGAGAAGGACCCCGATGCCTGCCGCGCGGGAGGTAATTCGACACACTGTTCCAGTAGCGGCCTCAAGACGCAGCCCTCGACGAATACCCATTGCGTTCATCCTTTCTCTCGCGGACCCGCCCCCGAGGAGGGGCTCCCACATAAGCACTGCGGGAATTCAGGCGGGACAGGCTCAAAAAAAAACGAGGAGTTTTGTGAGAGACTATGGGCCTATATGGGCAGCGCCGACGACCCAGGCATCCCGCTCACTCAACTGCTGCAGCGTTGGACCGCGGGAGACGAGCAGGCTTTCGAAGAACTCGTACCGCTGGTGTACGAAGAGTTGCGGAGGCTGGCCAAAGTGATGCTGGCGCGTGAAAAGCCGGGGCACACTCTCAATTGCACGGCTTTGGTGCACGAGGCGTATTTGCGGCTAGTGGGCCGCTCGACGACGGATTGGGAGAGCCGGTCGCAATTTTTCGGCGCGGCGGCGCGGGCGATGCGCCGGGTCTTGGTGGACCATGCGCGCGCGAGGCACGCGAAAAAGCGCGGCGACGGAGTTACTCCCCTGGAATTGGACGAGGCTTCCCTTTCGATCGAGATGGATCTGGACGTTCTATCGCTGGACAGGGCGCTGGAGGAATTGGCGGCGCTCGATCCGGAACGCGCGAAGGTGGTGGAACTGCGCTATTTCGGAGGCTTATCCATAGAGGAAACCGCCGCTCTTACCAGGACATCGCCGGCAACGGTGAAGCGGGATTGGCTGGCGGCGCGCGCCTGGCTATTCCGCCGGATGACGGGTTTCGCGCTCCACTGAGCCGGTTGCCCGTGATTTCGCGCCATGATGAATAGGAGCAAATGGACAGAGCACTGTGGGATCGGGTTCGCCTGGCGTTCAGTGAGGCATTGGAAACACCAGAAGCCTCGAGAGGGGGCCTTCTGGACCGGTTGCCGGAGGGGGTAAGCGCCGAGGTACAGGCGATGCTCGATGCACATGAGCGATCCGGCAATTTTCTCGAACCGCCCGGTCAAATTCCGGCGGCAGGGGTCACCCTGGATCGTTACACTCTGCTGGAATTGGTTGCCCATGGAGGAATGGGCGAAGTTTACCGTGCGCTGCGGCGGGACAGCATCGAGCACTACGTGGCGGTCAAGGTTCTGAGCCCGGCGTTCCGGCTTCCACAAGCTGAACGCTATTTTGCCCGGGAACGGCAGATCCTTGCGCAGATATCCCATCCCAATGTCGTGACGCTGATTGATGACGGGTTTTGCGAGGGACGCCGGTACCTGGTGATGGAATGGGTGGACGGTGTTCCCCTGCATGTCTGGGCGAAGAACGCCACACTGGAGGAACGGCTGGCGTTGTTTGTGATGGTCTGCGACGCGGTTCACGCCGCCCATCAGCACTTGATCGTGCATTGCGACATCAAGCCTTCGAACATTTTAGTCACCGGGTCCGGACAGCCCAAACTGCTTGATTTCGGAATTGCGCGGCTGCTGAACGCCGCAAGCGGTCTCCCTCAGGCGACCGCGGCCAGCCATGCCGTGTTCACGCTCTCATATTCCAGCCCGGAGCAGGCGCGCAACCTGCCGGCCGGGATTCCATCGGACATCTATTCCCTGGGGCTGGTGTTGTATGAGCTGGTTGCGGGGAGACCCGCCCAGGAGGTGGACCAGTTACCGCTCGATGAGGCCATCCGGAAGATTACAACCGGAGCGCCGCCCCGCGTCCATGGAGTGGCCAGCGACCTCGACGCGATCATCCGCAAGGCGGCGGCAAAGGAGGCTTGCCGGCGCTATGCGAGCGCCCTGGAGTTGGCCGGGGACGTTACCCGGTTCCGGTCGGGTTACCCGGTTCAGGCGAAGCCGCCGGATGCCTTATACACTTTCTCGAGATTCATCCGGCGAAATCGCGCCGCGGTGGCGGCTGGGGTTACGGGGTTGGTGGCGGCAGCGGCGGCGCTGGGGGCTTTTGCGGTGCAGTTCCGGTCGGCCCAGCATCATCGCGATGCCGCGGAACGCCGGTTTCAAGCGGCTCGCGAGATGGCGCAGTTGCTGGTTTTCGACGTGCCAAGCCAACTCTCCGCCATTCCGGGGACGATCGAGACGAGGCGCTGGATGGCGGAACAGGCCACACGGTACCTGGAACGCCTTTCGAAGGATGTTCAAGGAGACGCGGACTTCGCGTTGCGAGTCGCGCAGGGCTACCGGCAGGTCGCAACGCAACATTTCAACGTGGACTCGCCCAATCTCAATAGTCCGGATGAGGCTCTGCGAAACCTGGAGCAGGGGGCGAGCATCCTCGAAGCGGTACCGGACCCTTCGGAGGCGATCGTCCAGGAATTGATTGTGAACCGGCTCGCCAGACCATACGTGCTGTTGAGAAGGAAGCAGGACGCGCTCGCGAACGAGGATGCCGCCGCCAAGCTTGCCGGGAGGCTGGCGGCGGCAGGGGACCGGCGCCATCACCTGTTGGAGGCGCGCGTGTGGTACAAACAGGCCTCGAATTCCGAGCGTCCGGCGAGCGAGCAGCTCTTGTTGTGGAGCAAGGTGGAACGCGCCTACGGAGAGCGCCTTGCCGCCAACCCGCGAGATGTGGAAAGTCTGCGCGATATGGCGCTGGTGCACAAGAACGTCTCCAACGTTTATACCTCGCTACATAACTGGGAGGCGGCCCTGCGGCACGACCGCGAGGCGCTCCGGCTGGACGAAGCAAGAGTCGTGATGTCTCCAGGGGATCCGAATGTACGGATGGATCTATCCTTCGCCCTCGGGCGGCTGGGGCAGGACCTGGTGCTATCGGGCCAACGCCGCGAGGGAATCGCCAGCCTTCGCGCGTCTGTGGCGATCCGCAGAAAGATTGCGGCGCTGGACCCACGGGACACGAGAGCCTCGGACCGGCTCGCGTGGATGCTCGGGGAACTGGGCCACTCGCTGCTCGACGGATCGGAGTCCGGTGAGGGGATCCGTTATCTGCGCGAGGCTTTGGAGATCCGGAACAGAACTCGGGCTCACGGCTACGGGCAGAACTCGACGCCGGCGTTGCATTACATTCTGGCGGTATCGGCAATGAAGCGCGGACAGAGGGCAGAGGCGTGCCGGGAATGGATCTCGGCCGTTCGAGCGTTGCCGCTCAATCCGTCCAATGAGTTTGACAAGGTGCTGCCCGTGGGAGAGTTGTTGCGGCGCGCATCGGGGTGCAAGGCAAAGTAATCCGGGCCTGTCGCGGTTTGAACAGCCTTCATGCGCCCGCGGCGCCGTCAGTCGCAGGGACGCGGATTTCGATGAGCAAACCGGGCCGGGCGTTTTCGGCGTGGATGGCGCCGTGGTGGAGGCGAATAGCGCGCTCGGCAATGGCGAGGCCGAGGCCGGATCCTCCGGTGCCGCGTCCGCGGTCGGACTGAACGCGGAAGAAGGGGCGGAAGATATCCTTGAGCATCTCTTCCGGAACGCCGGGGCCGCGGTCCTGAATGGTGACCAGCGCGGAGCGGTCCTTGCGGTGAACGCCGACTTCGATGGTTTCGCGTTCGGGCGAGTACTGGATGGCGTTGCGGAGCACGTTCTCGAAGGCGCGGCGGAGGAGTTTTTCGTCGGCCATGACGGTGCAGGGTCCGGCTATTTCCTCCCTGATGTCGCAGTGCTTGGCTTCGGCCTCGATGCGGCATTCCTCGAGCACGTCTGAAAGAAGTTGTTTCAGTTCGACGGGCTCGATCTTCCGTTCGGCGGGGTCGCCTTCGGCCTGGTTCATCTGGATGAGCTCGCTGACCAGGCTCGAGAGGAGTGCGGTTTCGCGCTTGATGCGGTCAATGGCCGCATGGCGGTTCTCGCTGGTGCGGGCCAGTTCGACGGCGAATTGAAGGCGGGCAAGGGGGGAGCGCAGTTCATGGGAAACATCCTGGAAGAGGCGGCGCTCGGTGGTGAGCAGCGTTTCGATGCGGTCAGCCATTTCGTCGAAGGCGTGGGCGAGGTCGCCGAACTCATCCTTCCGGTTCAACCGCGCGCGGGCGGCGAGGTCACCGGCGCCGAAGCGGAGGACGGCTTCCCGCAACTTGCGGAGAGGTTTCACCAGCGTGAGGGCAAAGGCGTAGCAGAGCAAAATGACGATGAGGAGGATAGCGCCGTAGTAGTAATAGGCGTTATTGGGCGGGCCGAAGGCGGCCTCGGGGACATGGACAATCAGGTTGTACCTGCCGTCGGGGGAAGTCTGACGAATCAGAACACGGCCGTGGGACTGGAATGGACGGTGGGGTCCCGGAGTTCGCGAAGCCTGGAGCATGGCTTGGCGGTTCTGGCCGGTGACGAGGTCAACGCCCGCGCTATCGAGCAGGTAATGGGCGCCGAGGATGTAGTGGTCCATGCGCTTCAGTTCCCTGGCGAGGGCCTGCCTGCCGCCGGTTTCGTAAGCGGCGCGGGCGTCGTCGAGTTGCATGGCGTGGATACGCCCCAGGAAGCGGTCCACGGGGGCGTTGCGGTGAGAAAGCGCCATGGTGGTGACAAGGAAGGCTCCGAAGGAAAACAGGAGCATGGCCCCGAACCACAGAAGGATCTTGGCGAAGATGGACCTCATGGCTCCGCCTCGGCGTTCTCCTCGAGGCAAAACTGGTAGCCGCTGCCGCGAATGGTGCGCAGCCAGTTCCTGGGGATGTCGAGTTTCTTGCGCAGGTGGCTGACGTGGACGTCGATGGCGCGGTCAAAGGGAGTGGAGTCGCGCTGATAGAGCCGGTTGGCAAGCTCGTCGCGGGTCACCACCCGGCCGGCGGAACGGAGCAGCAATTCGAGGACGTCGAATTCCGCGGCCGTGACATCGATGGGCTGCCCGCCGCGAGTGACGGTGCGCGCGCGAGGATCCATGCGGACGCCCATGACCTCGATGGGTTCCTGAGAGGCCGAGGGAGGCTGGCTGCGGCGGAGTATGGCGCGCACGCGCGCGAGCAGTTCGTAGGGGTCGAATGGCTTGGCGAGATAGTCGTCGGCTCCCTCGTTCAGGCCCTGGATGCGGCTCTGCTGCCCGGCGCGCGCGGTGAGCATCAGAACGGGGACATTGCTCTGTCTGCGAAGGCCCTTGAGCACTCCGAAGCCGTCGAGGCGGGGCATCATGACGTCGAGAATGACCATGGCGTACCTGCCGGAAATGGCTTTGGCGAGGCCCTGTTCTCCATCGTGCGCCACCTCGAGGACGATGTTCATTTCGGCGAAGAACTCGCGCATCAGGGAGCAGAGTTCCGTATCGTCATCAACGAGGAGCAGGGTTTCCGAGGGCGCGTTCATTCCCCGTTCCCGTTCAAGAAGACCGCTCCCAATCGCACTGGGGATCTTCCGACAGGCGGGATTGGAGGGTGAGATAGGTGCGGAACAGAAGAGATTTGACGGCCGGGACGGTGCAACCCATGCGCCGGGCAATACCGGCATAGTCCAGGTCTTCGAACTTATGCAGCCGCAAAGCTTCCCGCTGGCGCGCCGGGAGCGCGGCCACGGCGGCGCGGATACGTTGAATCTGCTCCTGGCGCAGCAGCATATGCTCGGGCGTGGAGGCTGGGTCCTCCTAAGCGGGCCGCAAACCGGCAGCCGGTTGCGCGTCGTAGCTGAAGGTGGACTTGCTCCGCCCCTGGGAGCGCAGCCAGTTGAGCGAGCGGTTGAAGGCGATGCGGTAGAGCCATGTGGTGAACGACGCCGAGGGCTGATACCGCGCGCGGGCCATGTACACCCGCAGGAAGACCTCCTGCGACAGTTCCTCGGCCACCGCCGCGTCATTCGTCATGCGGCTGATCAGACGAACCACCTGGGGCTTATGCCTTCTGTGGAGGATGTCAAAAGAGCCGGCGTTCCCGTTTTTCAACGAAAGCATCAGTTGCCAGTCTTCGAGCGCTTCTTCGACGAACATAAGAGCACGTGCAGGAACCTATACTAACAGCGTAGTTCGGGGAAGATGCAAAGCGAAGAATGAAATTTCAAAGATTTGTTAAGGGCCAAACAGGGTGAGTTGCGGATCGGCTCCATCCTCGGGCTGATAGGCGGAGGCGCGTTTCTCCAGCCGGAACTGCTTCCGGACGGCTTCGGCGCGGTCCTCGATCAGTTTCGGATAGTCACCCTGGAGGAATGGGGACCGGGCGTAGCCGCGCTTGTATCGCGCGGCCAAATGTGGAAACTCCTGTTCGAGGAAGGGGAGGAACACGCGGCCGGCGCAGGGCTTCAGAAAAAGTGTTCCGGCTCCGAAATATTCCGCGCCCGATTGTGACGCGGCCCTGGCCACCTCATACAGGCTCTCGTAGCTGTCGTTGATCCACGGCAGGACGGGGCACGCAAAGACCCCGGCCGGGACGCCGCGACTGGACAACGCGGCGAGGGCGCGTATGCGGAGATCGGGACGCGGGGCGCGGGGTTCGATCAATCCTGCCAGACGCGCGTCCATGGTGGTTATGGTGAGATTGACGTGCAGCACGTTGGAGCGGGCGATGCGCGCGAGTAGATCGGCGTCGCGGCTGACAAGATCAGACTTCGTCGTGAGCGAGATACGGCGGCCGCGCCCGGAGGAGAGAACTTCGAGGATGGACCGGGTGAGGCGGTAGCGGCGCTCGGCCGGCTGGTAGGGGTCCGTGGCGGTTCCGATGGCGATATGGCCGCGCAGGGAAATGGCGGCCAGTTCATGGCGGAATGAAGTTGGCGAAAATTGTTTGACAAAGATGCGGGTTTCGAAATCGAGAGGCCGGCGGAGTTCCATGAATTCGTGGGTGTAGCGGGCGTAGCAATACTTACAGCCGAATTCGCAGCCGCGGTAGGGGTTGATGGTGTAATCGAAGTGCATGCGGCTGCCGGAGGAACGGTTGAGGAGGGACCGAGTGGGAAGGAGGGAATAGGAGGCAGAGGATTTGGAGAGGAGGGAGGTGGAGAGGGAGGCGAGGCGAGCGATACCGGCGAGCGGCATAATCCATTTTCGCTTTTATTTCGCTTTACGTCAAGATTGGCGATTCCCGGTACACTGGGAGGGTGAGAATTGTGGGGTCGATCCACCGGCACCTGCCGGATGTGCTGCTGGTTGCGGTCACTTTGCTGATGCACGTGGGGTTTTACCTGGCGGCGCGCAGGGCGCCGCGATTCTCTGGTTCGCGGCGAAACAGGCTGCTGCTTGGCGGAGCACTGTCGGCGTCGGGGGCATACGTATCGCTGAGCATGCTCTTCAGTATGAACCGGTTTGCGAGCCTGCTTCCGGCGCGGGATTGGCTGTATTGGCTGCGGGGGATGGGATATCTCTGGGCGCTGGCAACCTTTGCGGCATTCGCGATCCTGACGCTGATGAGACGCCTCCCGGCGCGATTCTCGCCGGAGCGCAGACGTTTTCTGAATGTGGCGCAAGGCGCGGCGCTCGCCTCACCGGCGGTGATTATCGGATACGGGGTGCTGGGCGAGCGCAAGCAGTTCCAGGTGAAGGAAGTCGACATCGCGGTTCCCGGGCTCGCGAAAGATCTGCACGGAGTGCGGATTCTCCAGTTGAGCGACATCCATATGAGTCCTTTTCTAACGGAGAAGGACCTGGCGCGGGTGATCGGGATGGCGAATGAAACGAAGCCGAACCTGTGCGTCGTTACGGGCGACCTGATCACGGGCAAGAATGATCCGCTCGATGTGTGTATGCGGCATGTGGCGAAGGTGAAATCGGACGCGGGGATTGTCTGCTGTAACGGGAACCATGAAATCTTCGCACGGGCGGAGGCGCATACAAAGGAATACGGCGCAAGGCTGGGGATGAAGTTCCTGCGGCATGAGAAGACTGCACTGCTCTTCGGGAACGCGAAGATGAGCATCGCCGGCGTTGACTACCAGCGATTCCATGCGCCATACCTGGCGGGCATGGATGAACTGGTGGAGCCGGATGCTTTCAACCTGCTGTTGTCCCACAACCCGGACGTTTTTCCGGTGGCGGCCAGGCAGGGCTACCAGTTGACGCTGGCCGGGCACACGCATGGAGGGCAGATCACGGTGGAGATATTGGAGCAGTACGCCAATGTGGCGCGATTCTTCACGCCGTACGTCTATGGCCGGTATGAGCAGGACGGGGCCTCGATTTACGTGACGCGGGGGATTGGCACGGTCGGGGCGCCCGCGAGGATCGGCGCGACACCGGAGATCACAGTGGTGCGATTGTGCGCATCCTGATTGTCAGCGATTTGCACTCGAACTACGAGGCCCTGGAGGCGGTGGTCAAAGATGCGGCCGGGTCGTATGACCAGGTGGTGTGTCTGGGCGATGTGGTTGGGTACGGGGGCGATCCAAACCGCGTGACCGAGTGGGTAAGGGCAAACTCGCAGGTGACGATTCGGGGGAACCATGACCGGGCATGCACGGGGGACACGGTGATTGAGTGGTTCACGGGTCCGGCGCAGCTTGCGGCCGAATGGACGAACGCGGCGCTGACGCCGGAGAACCGGCTGTTTCTGGAGCAACTCCCGGCCGGACCGCTGGCGGCGAATGGTTTCTATTTGGTGCACGGCTCGCCGCGCGATGAGGATGAGTATATTCTGGGCAGGACGGAAGCGGCTTATCTGTACCCGTATCTTCCCGGGGATATCTGTTTTTTCGGTCATACACACATTCAGGGCGGATTTGGGTTGAGAAGCGGGAGGGCATGGGCGCTGGCGGCGCCCAAGCATGGGGAAAACGAAACGGTTCATCAATTGGAGCCCGATACCGAGTACCTGCTGAATCCGGGTTCAGTGGGGCAACCGCGGGACATGGATTCCAGGGCGGCGTACGGGTTGTACGACACCGAAGCGAAGGTGTTTTTACTGCGCAGGACGGCCTACGACGTCAGGCAGGCACAGAAGCGGATTCTGGAGGCTTCCCTGCCGCTCTTTCTTGCGGAGCGCCTAGCCCAAGGACGATAGAGCAGCGGCTCTGGTATCCTTTTCGGCAAGGTGGAGGAGGAGTCATGAAAGCGATTTTCCAGGTAAAGACGGGACCGCGGGAGGGCGAGGAATTCGAGGTGGGCTCCGGGGAGATCTGCCGCGTGGGCAAGTCGCCGGAATGGTCGCAGTTCGCCCTGGCGGAGGATGACGCCATCTCGATTGCGCATTTCTCGGTGGAATGCGACGCCGAGCAGTGCACGCTGATTGACCTCAACAGCCGCGGCGGCACGTATATAAACGGGAAGCGGGTGATGCGGACGCTTCTGAAGCATGGAGACCGGATCGTGATTGGCGGCACGGTGCTCTCGGTGCGATTCGAGGGCGCGGCGGATGAGACGGAGGGAGAAGGGGCGGAAGGGGAGGCCGCGGATCCGGCGGGGAAACTGCTGGAGATGTTGAACGCATCGCCGGAACCGCTCTACGTTCTGCTGGACGGGAGCCGGGATGGAAAGGTAGTGGACCTGATCAGCGCCGGCGAGCAGGAGAATCTGTCGCTGTTCGAAGGCAAGGCGGGCGCGGACCTCAAGTTCTTCGCGCCTTACCTGGTGAGCGTACCGCCGAAGTCGAAACTGCTCGAGGAGATCGTGCGCGAGGGTTGGGGCAATAGCTGGGGGTATTTTCTCACCTCGTTCGCGCCGCTCTATGACGTGCGGCAACACTTGCGGCAGTTTCTGTTTGTGAAGGATGAAGACGGCAAGGAACTGTACTTCCGCTTTTATGACCCCCGCATCCTGCGGCTGTACCTGCCGGCGTGCACGCAGACGGAGACGGCGACTTTCTTCGGTCCGGTGCGGCGGTTTCTGATCGAGAGCGAGGACGCGCGGAGTCTGCTGGTGTTCCAGCAAAGCGAGCGCGGCATCGCGGCGAGCACATTCGCGCTGGCTGGAGCGGCGGCAAAGGCTTAGCGGGAGTCAGATCAGTTCCGCGCCCTCGAGATCCTCGGGCGGCGTGGGGTCATCGAAGGGATACAAATATTCCCGGATATAAGCCATCAACTCATGAAGCTGCTGGTTGGAATACGGGAACGTGAGGGTGAGAAATTCCCTCGGCTGTATCTCGGGGTGGGCTTTCATGAAGTCGAGGGCGACACGGAATTCATCGGCGCGGCCTTCACGCTGCGCGCGCCGGCGGATGTCCCCAATAGCAGGCCCGTAGTCTTCCATGTCCTCGGGGGGCGTGTGATGCCGCGCGAAGTAGGCGACCGTCACGTGGCTCAGATAGTCATGCAGCAGCGCTTTAGAGATCTGCATCCGTGCCTCTCCCACTCTATACCGTCACCGTGGATTTGATTATACCGGGCGGGTAGCCGCTCGTGGCGCCGCCGGCGGGCGGAGTGAACCCGCGGCCGCGTGGGATGTGCTGGTTGACGGTCCAGCGCTGCTTGATGGGATCCCAACCGGCGGTGGTGATGGCGGCCGTGATTCCGGATACCGGAGCGGTTGTGTTCCAGCCTTGCTTCGCCACGGCCCCGGTCTTCGGGTTTGTGATGTCCTTATCCGGGTCCGCGCCAACGCCCGTGAAGCCTTCGTCAATGGGCTTCAAGTCTCCCTTGGCATCCTTGAACTCGATGTTCCTGGGATCGGGATTCACAGGATCCTTCGCGGGATCGACGCCGGGTGCGGGGACCGGCGGCTTCGAGGGATCGCCGCCGGGCACAATGTCCTTTAGGGCGGCGTTGCGAGTCCGGACCCAGGTTTCATCGTCTTTGAATCGGGTGGAGGCATCAGTGGGGCTGTAGACGCCGTCGGGAGCGATGCCCTCTTCGAGACGCTTCTTGAGTTCCGGATCGCTGAGTTGCGCGCCGTGGCGATCGATGCTGTGCCCGCCATCAGCAGCCTCGTAGGCGCGGGCGGCCTTGGAGAAGGCGTCTTTGGCGGCGTCAGCGGCTTCTTTTTCCGCTTTGTTGGCCTCGTTCAGTTCTTTGCGCGCGTCCTTCAACTCGTCGACATCCTTTTGTGCCTCCTCGAGTTTCTTGGGCATCCCCGCCAGTTTGTCTTTGGCCTCGCCGACATCTTTGGCGATCGCCGCCTTTTCCTCCTTCAGTTTGGCGGCGTCCTTTTGCGCCTGTTCGGCGGCGTCCTTGAGTTTGCCGGCGGCTCCCTGAAGAGCCGCGGCGGCGGATCCGGCCTCGGCGGCGCCCTTCAGCGCATTCTGCTGCTGCTGGCTGAGCGCGGGCAGGTTGCCCAGAAGACCCGACTGCTCGGATTCCGCCTGCTTCAAAGCGGCTTCGAGGAGCGCGGCCTGCTGTTCCGCTTCCTTAGCTTGTTGCTCCGCCTTCTCGACGGCGCCTTTCGCGAGCGCCTCGCATTCCGGACATCCGGGGACGGTGGGGCTTGTCTTCGCCGCTACCTTCGCCTTGAGCAGGTCGCCTTTGGCCTTGTCGAGATCGTCCTTGAGCTTTTTCTTGACGGCGTCCAACCCGTCAGCCTTCTTCTTTGCGGCAGCGGCGGCGGCTTCGGCCTCTTTGGCCTTGTCCTGAAGCTCCTTTTGCAGATTTTTCTGCTCTTCCAGCTTTTTCGCGGTGTCCTTGAGCTGAGTGGCGGCTTCTTCAGCCTCCTTTGCCTTGGCGGAGGCCTTGTCGTCGAGTTCCTTACCCTTCTGGGCGAGCGCTTCGGCGTCCTTTTTTTCTTTGTCGAGATCGTTCAGTTTGTCCGAGGCGGCTTTTTCGGCGGCCTGCAACTGTTTGTCAGCATCCTCGACCGCCTTCTTCGATTCGGCGGCCGCCTTCTGCGCCTTGTCGGCGGCGCCGGCTGCTTTGTCCGCGGCGTCGCCGGCTTCGTTGCATTTCTTCGCGGCGGCCTTCACCGCGGGGTCGGCCAGGGCGGCTTCGTAAGGAGCATTCTTCGCGTCAAACGCGGCCTGGGCCGGACCTACGGCCGCGGCAGCCTTTTTTTGGGCGGAATCCGCGCTCTTGACGGCGGAGTTGGCCTTGTTGAGTTCAATGCCGGCTTTGCCCTGCGGACTGGCATTGTTCGCCGTGATCTTGTTCTTGGCAGGGTCAGGGGAACTGGGATCGTAGTCCGCATGGTGGACCTTGTAAGCCGCGAGTTTGCCGTTCTGGTCGAGTTGCTTCGCCGCCAGATTCGCGTCGGCGGCGGCAAGGTCCGCTTTCGCCTTGTCGAGTTTCTCGCGTTCCTTCTCGCGCTCGTCGAGTTTTTTCGATGCGTCATCGAGGGCGGCTGTGTCGGCGGAAGTGATGGCCTTCGTCTTGGAATCGGCGTCCGAGGAAGCGGACTTCGCCGCGGCGGCTGCCTTGTTCGCTTCGGCCGCCTTGGTCTTGGCCTCTTCGAGCGATTTCTTGAGCGCGGGATCCATGACTTATCGCGCCCGTTCCCAGAGACTATCGTCGCGGCGGCTTTCAATCTCCGCCCATTCCTGGCGAGTGACGCGGTCCATCACCGCATTCATGCGGTCATTGGGCGCGATCGAGGGGTCGTAAAAAATGCGCTGGATGGCCGGGTGCTGGAAATAATTGGGGCCGCGCTGAAACATGCAGGTAACGAACAGCATGATGCTGTCTTCCCAGGTCAAGCCGAGGCGCTGGGCTCCCGTTTGGGCCCACAGAACCCGCTTTCGAAGAACATCGGGAGGCAAGCCGCCCACCTGTTCGGAGCACTCTTCCTTGATGAAGGCAACCAGACGGGCTGAGAAGTCCTGCCCGGCAGGCTTCTGAATGGCTTCCAATTGAACTTTGCGCAGCACGATCATGACTGTTCCTAGTCCGTGGAGGCGCTCTTCAATGCCTGGCAGGCTTTTCCGCACTGGATCACCGGGGATGCATTTTCCGCGGCCTTCATCAAGGCTGCCGCGGCGGTGGCGGATGTGGGACCGGGCGCCCAGACGGAGCCTCCGCCATCGCCCACATCGCCATACTGCCCGCCGACGCCCACGGTTTCGCCGCTCCCGGTCTGGTCCGTGTGGCTGCTGGGTGAGGCCGTGCCTTCGGGAACTTCCTTCCCCGCGCCGCCCGTACCGGTTCCAGGAGGCGCGCTCATCAGTTGGGCGCGAACGCTGAGCGGCGTTCCCGGGGTGACATTGGTGGGGCAGCCCATTCCGGACTGGCCAATAATGACCGTTGCACAGCCCATGGCGATCTTGTTGGGTGGGCCGAGCGGCTCGATAATGGTATCGCCCATGCGGCAGGCGGGCATGTTGTTGATGAGGACCGTGGGGCTGCCGTCAATCACCACGCCGGGGCCGTGCGGGGGCACGGGACTGGGCGTGGTGCACATGTGGATGTCCACGCCGCCGGCGGCCATGGAAGTGATCATGCTGCTCATGGCCGCGAGAGTAGAGGTCTTGAGCGTTTGCTCGGCGGCGTAGGCGGCGGGCGCGCCGGGAGTGCCGGCGGCGGCGGCTGTCGCGGCCTCGGCGGTCTGGACGGCGATGTCGGCCGCCTGCTTAGCCGCCTGCAATCCGGCCGCTGCCGCCGCGGGCAGGCCGCGCCATGCGAGCAGGTAGCCGATGATTGTGTTCGCGCTGCCCGGACCCGGGGTGAGCACCGGAGGAAGCGGGTGAACGACGGGATCGGTGATTCTGGCGGCTGGTCCTTGCGGCATGATTCCTCCTATAGAGACTCGCGTATTTTCGGCGCAAATTGCATCACCGGGCGACTCCCGCGAAAAATTTGTCTATCACCCCATCGAAACTTCTGTTTGGGGGAGCACCTGGCCATAGCCAAGGATACTTGAAAAGAGCTTTCAGCAGTTCAGCTTTCGGCTTTCAGCTTGAGAACATCCTTCAGGTGCCTCTCGAGGAAACGCCGTTCGCTTTCGTTCGTAACGAGGGCGGGCGCCTTTCTATAGCTCTGAGCGGCTTCCGCGGAGAGCCCGAGACGTCGCCGCGGGTGGGCGCGCGAAGCGTGGAGCAGGTGGTAGTTCTCGAGTTCCCCATCCGCGGCGAGGGCGTCGGCCATCGACACCGCCGCCGCGCGGTTCAGCGCAATGACGGGTGTCGGCTGCAATCGCGCCAGCAGATCGTACAGGCGGACAATCTGCCGCCAGTCCGTATCTTCGGCCCGCGGCGCCGAACAGTGAACAGCAGCGATGGCGGCCTGCAACGCATATGGTCCGGGGCTTTGGCGAAGTGCTTCCTCGACGAGCGGCAGCGCTTCGATAATCTGCTGGTGATCCCAGAGACCGCGGTCCTGGTCCTCGAGCAGAACGAGATCCCCTTCGGCGTTGAGGCGCGCCGGGCGGCGCGAATCGTGGAGCAGCATGAGCGCGAGCAGGGCCGTGACCTCCGGGCGGCCGCGGGGCCGTCAGCGCGCGCAGGAGCCGCGCCAGACGAATGGCCTCCGCGCAGAGGCCGGTTCGAACCAATCGATGATAAAAAAAACGCGGCAATCTGTCGATCCGCGGGTAGGTCGTTCGACATCAGTGATAGAGAGGAGGTGACTTGAGGGGAATGGGCACTAGAACCACGACAGACCAGGCCAGACCAGACCAGTGGGCGTGTTAGCCTGAAATCATGGTTGTGCGCAATATTTCTCAAGCCAAGGCCGAACTCTCCGCGCTGATTGAAGAAGTTCAGAAAGGAAACGCGGTCATCCTCGCCAAGGCAGGCAAGCCAGTGGCTAAGCTGATTGCCTATCGAGGACCGGCCGGACCACGGAAACCGGGAGCGATGGCCGGGCAAATCTGGATTGCGGATGACTTTGATTCCCTTCCGGCAGACATGGCGGACGCATTTGGCATGCCGGAGCCCCGGTAGTGAACGTTCTCCTTGATACCCATCTACTACTGTGGTGGCTGGCCAACAGTCCATCACTTTCCAAGATTGCGCGGGAACTGATTAGCGACCCGGGGAACACGGTGTTCGTCAGCGCCGTGAGCCTATGGGAGATCTGGCTGAAAGAAAGCCTGGGTAAGCTTCGTATTCCAACGGATTTTGAGGAAAAGCTCGAGGCAGAAGCATTCGAGAACCTGCCGCTCACAGCCGCGCAGGCGCGCCAGGTAGGATTGCTTCCGTGGCATCACCGTGACCCCTTCGACCGTATGCTGATAGCGCAGGCGAAGATGGAGCAACTGACCTTGCTGACCGCCGATGAGGCGGTGGCAGCCTACGGAAATTTCGTCAATTTTGTTGGCTGATCCCGGCCAAGGACGACTGTTAGACCCGACTGACTGGAGCAACCAAGGGAATGAAATATATGCTTCTCATCTACCTCGAGGAACAGTGTCTCGACGAGGCGGAGCGCGCGCAGTGTTACATCGACTCGGCGCAGTTGGCCCAGGAACTGGATGCGAACGGCCAGTATCTGGCTGCCTCTCCGCTACATCCCACCGCTACGGCCACCAGCGTCCGCGTCCGGGAAGGGCGCACTGTCGTCACCGATGGCCCGTTCGCCGAAACGCGGGAACAACTTGGCGGGTACTTACTGGTGGAGGCCGCTGATCTCGACCAAGCCATTGCCATCGCCGAACGAATTCCGATGGCGCGCAAGGGGACGGTGGAAGTCCCCCCCGTGATTGATGTGACGGGACTTCCGTCCCGCCAATTTCAACGGCCAATGCGAGGCCGCTTTCCGTTTCTATGCACAATGCCTGGGCGGCAAGATCGTGGCGATGGTTCCCCACGCTGGAACACCGGCGGCCGCGCATCCGCCTCCCGAGTGGCAAGACAAGATCCTGCATGCCCGGTTGGATGTTGGCGGCCAGGTGCTGATGGGCTCCGGCGCGCCGCCGGATCACTACCACTCGCCGAAGGGATTTTCGGTGACCATCGGGCTGAACGATCCGGCGGAGGCGGAGCGGATCTTTCAAGCCCTGGCGGAAAACGGAACGGTGCGAATGCCCATCCAGGAGACGTTCTGGGCTGTACGCTTCGGGATGCTGGTGGACCGGTTCGGGATCCCGTGGATGATCAACTGCGAAAAAGCTGGGCGGTAGTCCGGGCAGGGAGAATGAGGACAGGGGGAAAACCTCCTCCCCCAATCTGAGTCAATTGGCTCACCGAGAGGCGCGCGGAGCGATTTCTCAAGCATCTGCGATTGGCGATTCACGTGCTAATCCCGATAATTGATATCCGGGCTAGCATGCTGAATAAGACAACGTTGTCCGCAATTTGCGCCCTTGTTCACATCGCCACCCGCGAGTCCAACGCGGTGTTTTCTCCTCGCATCCTCGCCGCCTCTACGAATCGCCTACCTGTTTGGCGAAGAAGCGGTCCGCGCGAATTCGCGGTCGAAGATCTGGTGGCGGAAGGGCCGGGAACACTGGCGTCGGCCCCGGCGCACGCCTCGCGCGGGCAGGGCGCGCGAACCAAGGACGGCTGGACTGTCGTCATTCTCCGCCCGCTGCCGGACAGGCTCTCCCCCAGGCAGCGCTCACGGATCGCCTTGGCGGCGTGGGAAGGCCCGGCAAAGGAGACCGGCGCCCGCAGGATGCGCACGGGTTCTATTCCACCGGCGGTCAGGGGGGGCCAATGGTCACTCCCTCTCTGATCCGGCAGGCCGCGGAATGGCGGCTCATCTCGCTGTTGTTCGGATGTCCAGCCGGAGAGGGCTGGCACGAACAGGTGGCGGCGCTGGGGGATTCGGCGGAGGACCCGATTCTTCGGAACGCGGACAAACTGGGCTATCTCATGCCGGAGGTGGTTCAATATTATCAGGCGTTCGCGTACGCTCCGAAAACGGAGGAAGCCGAGGACCACGTCTCGGTGGAGGCAGGATTCATCGGCTATCCGCGGCTGAAGGAGGCTTATGCATTGGCCATCGAGGATAACGAGTCCGCGGCTGTCACCGCCGCGGCGGCGAAGCGGTATCTCGAGGATCACCTCTCGGGAATGGCGCGGACGCCGGCTGCTTCCCGGGCGGAAGCCGGCATCTCTTACCTCGCCGGCGCCGCGGAGGCTCTCTTCGCCCGGGTAGGCGCTTCCAAAGCGCTGCCTGTTATTCTTCCTCGTGAAGGTGAAGACTGCGAGGTTCACCGCGGAGGCTAATCCTATGAAGACCGCACTGCTGTTGGCTCTATCCATCGCCGGCGCATTCGCCGAGCCGCTCAAGATTGGAGACGTTACGGTACAGGGCAGTTTCCGTAGCCGTTTGGAGGGATGGGACTGGTTCGAAGGCCAAGCCGGCAATTCCTACGCATTCTCCGGCAATATTCTCCGGCTCTCTTTTTCTCAGAGCAAGACTTCCCTTGACTGGCAGTTCGAACTGGCCGCACCCTTCCTGCTGGGGTTGCCTTCCACCGCCATCGCCGCGGGGGTGCAAGGACAAATGGGGCTTGGCGCCAACTACTACGCCGCCAACGGCAACAGCCGGAACAGCGGAATGGTGTTCGCCAAGCAAGCCTTCCTGCGCTTCAAGAATCTGGGCGGCAGCAAGGCGAACTCGCTGCGCATCGGACGGTTCGAATTCGCCGACGGCGCCGAGATGACGCCCAAGAGCGTCACGCTGGCCGCCATCAAGCAAAACCGAATCAACATGCGCCTGCTCGGGCATTTCGGCTGGTCCGACGTGGGCCGCAGCTTCGATGGGCTTCAGTACTCATACAACAAACCCAACGCCAACCTTACGTTTCTCGGGGCGGTCCCCACCCGCGGCGCTTTTCAAACCGACGGCTGGGGCGAGTTGAACGCCGCGTTCGGATACACCGCCTACACGAGGGCCTGGGGCAGCGGCGGGCACGCCGCGGAAACCCGCGGCCTCGCGCTCTATTATGACGACTGGCGGCGGATCGTGAAAACCGACTCGCGCGCGCTCGCCGTTCGCCGCGGCGACCTTGCCAACATTCGCATCTGGACCTTCGGCGGCCACCACATCAGCGCATTCGAAACCACCGCCGGCACGGTGGACCTGATGCTTTGGGGGGTGGGACAGACCGGACGCTGGGGCGCGCTGGACCAACGCGCCCACGCCATTTCCATTGAAGGCGGCATCCAGCCGAAAATCGGAGGCCGCCTCAAGCCCTGGTTCCGGGGCGGGTACTTCGACGGCTCAGGCGACGGCAATCCCAATGACAACGTGCACGGCACGTTCTTTCAGGTGCTTCCCACCCCGCGCCCCTTCGCGCGCTTTCCGTTCTTCAACCTGATGAACAACCGCGACATTCTGGGCATCCTCACGCTGCGGCCGCGGAAGGACGTCACCATTTCATCGGAATTCCACGCCATGCGGCTCTCGGCGGCGCAGGACTTGTGGTATCTCGGCGGCGGCGCGTTTCAGCCCTGGACCTTCGGCTATGTGGGCCGCGCGGCTTCGGGCGCCCGGTCTCTGGCAAATCTTTATGATGCCAGCGTCGACTGGCGCGCGCGGGAAAACGTCACCATCAGCGCGTATTTCGGCCATGCCTCCGGGCGCGCCGTCATCTCCGCCATTTATCCCAAAGGGGCAGGCGGCAACTTCGGTTATCTCGAACTGCTCTACCGTTTTTAGCGGGCGCGAACAGCAGATTCCGGCCACCCGAATTGGAATCCGGATACGGCCTTTCCAAAGATGTGGCCGTTGTAGGTTCTCACTCCGGCATCGCCGTCGGCGGCGCCCGCCGCCACCATCAGGGGCAGCAGGTGGTCCGGATGCGGATGGCTCGCAGCCGCGCCCGGGGCACGTTGCCATGCGATCAGTTTCTCCGCGCGCTCCGGCGCGCTTGGCGCTGTCACCGCCGCCTGAAGCCATTCGTCGAAACGCTCCGAATCCTCTTTCCCCCTCTTCGAAAAGAAAGCGGTCAGGTTGTGGTGGCTCATGCCGCTGCCGGCAATCAGGACGCCTTGCTCACGCAGCGGAATCAAGCGCTCTTCCAATGACGAAATGCCCGGCGCATCGAATCCCGCTTTGAGCGAAAGCTGCACGACAGGAAATCGAAGAGCGGAGTGTGCGCGGCGGCCGTGTTCACGGTAGAGCGCGGGCATTCCCAATGTCCGGAAATCACCAGCGCCGCCCGCCGGCCGGCGGCGCAGCGATCCGTCGATACCCCGCGGATAGGCCTCCATTTCCGCCACGGCTCGCGCGATGGAGGAGCGAGAAGGAAGCACGGGCCTCCTGGGGAATGCACAACGCGGGAAGACGCGCAGGCCGGCTCATGGCCTCACCCTCGGGATACCCTTTGGCGGACACCAGGTGGTTTTTCAGATAGTTTTCATGTTGGGCGGTGTATGCTGTCAGAGAGTCCTTCGTGTTTCGAGTTTGGGTTTTTCTGAGCCTCATTTGCCTTCCCGCCTCCGCGCAGCAGGCTCGGCTCTCCCTCGATGACTGCGTGCGTATGGCGCAGGCGGCGCAATCGGCGGTGAGCCTGGCGCGGCGGGAAGGTGAGATCGCCCGTCTGGGGTTGACTCAGGCGCGGGCGGCTTTCCTTCCCCAAGCGCACATCCTGAGCGGGTTCAATTACAATCCACCGTCGCGCAACGACCTCGCCACGCAAAAATTCGCCGCCCTCAACGGCTCGCGCGAGTACATCGGCCTGGCAACCATCGGCGCGGAGTTGGATACCTCGGGGCGCCTGCGCGCCGGGTTGGCGCGGGCGCGCGCCGATCAGGATCTGGCGGCCGCCGGGGTGCTGGTCACTCAACGGGACCTGCGCCGCCAGGTGACGGCGGCTTATCTGCGCCTGCTGCTGATGCGGCGCCTGGCGCGCGTGGCCATGGAAACCCTTGCGGAAGCGCAAAGCTTTGAGAAACGCGTCCGGCTGCTCGCGGCGGGCGGGGAGGCGGCGCAGGCCGATGTTTACCGCGCCTCGGCGGAATCCGCTTTCCTCGACCAGGCCCGCGGCGGGGCCGAACTCGAGGCGGAGATCGCCAATCATGATCTTGCGGGCTTCTGGACAACCGATGCCGCCGCGCCTCTCTCCGTGGTGGATATTTTCGACGCTCCCGTTCCCGCGCCGGGACCTCCCGAGAACGTTCCCACGCCCTTCCTGCGCAGACCGGAGTTTCGCCTTTTCGATGCGGAAAAGCGCGGCTTCCTTGCCGAGTACCGGCGCACCCGCGCGGATCTCTATCCGCAACTGAGCCTGGTTTATCAATACGGCCTGGACGCAAACCAGGTGCGCGCCGATAACCGCGGCTATGCGACGTTCATCAATCTGAATATTCCCGTGTTCGACTGGTTCAAGACGCGCGGCGCGGCGCGGCAGTTCCAATTGCGCTCCGCCCAGAGCGACACCAGAAGACAGATCGCTGAACGGGCTTTCTCGAGCGAATACCAATCGGCTTTGTCGCGCGTGAAGCGGATCTATCAGCAGATTGCCATCACGGAGGCGCAGATCAAATTCTCGGAAGAGAATCTTCGGCTGAGCCGCATTCGCTATGAAGGCGGAGAAGGCCTCGCGCTCGAAGTGGTGAGCGCGCAGACGCAATTGGGACAGGCGCGGAGCAATTATTACACGACGGTGGCCAACTATCTGAGCGCCCGCGTCGATCTGGAGGTGGCGGCGGGGCGATGAGAACGCGATGGGTTGTATTCGCAAGTCTTGCGCTGGCCGGCTGCGGCGGGCCCGCGAAGGAAGAAGAGGCCGTGAAGCCTCTGGTCACGGTGAAAGCCGCCAGGGCGGAAAGGGCCGAAGTGCAAAACTCCGTGGCAGCCCCGGCCACCATCTACCCGAGGGAGCAGGCGAACATCTCGGCCAGAATCACCGCCCCCATCCGCGAGTTGAGAGCGCGCAAGGGGGACACGGTTCAAGCCGGACAGACCCTGGCGCTTCTCGAAAACCGCGACCTGCTCGCTCAGCGCGCCGAGGCGCGCGCGGCCGTAGCGGACGCGCAAGCCTCGCTCGACAAGGTGACTTCCGGAACTCTCCCCACCGATGTGGAGCGGGCCCGCGGCCAGGTGGAGACCGCGCAGGCCGCCTTTGAGCAGGCGCTGAAGATCTACGAGAAGCGCAAACAGCTTTACGAGCAGGGCGCCATTCCGAATCGTGAACTTCTCATCAGCCAGACCGAGATGACAACCACGAAGACGAATCTCGACGTGGCGAAGAAATCTCTTGACCTTTTGGTGAACCAGTCGCGCGAGCGCGACATCCAGATGGCGCAGAGCCGCCTGGCTCAAGCCAAGGCACGCCTGGAGAACCTGGAGGCGCAGTTCACTTTCACCGAACTGAAGAGTCCCTTCCGCGGCAGCATTACGGAGCAGTTCGGCTATCCCGGCGACATGGCCAAGCCGGATACGCCCATCTTCACCATCGTGGATATGTCGGTGGCGCAGGCGCGCGCGCAAGTGCCGGAAACGGAGGCCCATGAGTTGCGCGCCGGCATGGCGTGCCGCTTCCTTCCCACCGATCACCCCGAGAGCGCGACACCGGGTCGAGTGTCGATGGTGAACCGGGCTCTGGATCCCGCGCGCCGCACCGTGGAGGCGTGGTGTGACATCACCAATCCCGCGGCAAGTCTGCGCGCCGGCCTGTTCGGCCAGGTGAGCTTCCTCATCGGAGCAAGCACATCGAGCATCGTTGTACCGCTGGCGGCTGTGCAGTTCAATGAGGGGACGCGCACCGGCTTCGTGATGACCATTGACGACAGGAAGACGGCCCACAAACGCGACGTCGAATGCGGCATCACGTTCGAAGGCAAGGTGCAGGTGCTGAAAGGGCTGAAGGAAGGCGAAGCCGTCATCACCGAGGCCGGATACGGCCTGCCGGACGGCGCACAGGTGCAGTTCAGCGGGGAAGCGGGCAAATGACCAGCCGGGTGGCCGATTTCGTTCATGCTCACGGCCGGGCGCTGGTCCTGGTGGCGTTCAGCTTTGCCGTGGCCGGCCTGATCCTGATGTTCCAGGTGCCCATCTCGATCTTTCCGCAGACGGATTTTCCGCGCATCGTCATCCTGGTGGATAACGGGATCGCGCCCGTGGACGTGGAGATGCTCACGGTGACGCGCCCCATCGAGGAAGCCATCCGCCTTGTCCCGGGCATCACCAATGTGCGCTCGGTGACGGCGCGCGGCTCGACGGAAATCAGCGTTTTCTTCCGCTGGGATGTGGATATCCTCAACGCGCTGCATCTGGTTCAGGGCCGCATCTCGCAGATCACGCCGTCGCTGCCGCCGCAGGTGCGGTTCTATATCAACCGGCTCACGTTTTCCGTCTTCCCGATGATCGGGTTCAGCGTTACCTCGAAGACGAAATCGCTTTCCGAGTTGTGGGAACTCGTCTATTACAACCTCGCGCCGCGGCTCTATCGCCTGCCCGGTGTGGCCGAAACACGCATCGTCGGCGGCCGGCAGCCCGAATATCACATTCTCGTCCAGCCCGAAAAGCTCAACAGCTACGGGCTTTCGCTGACCAAGGTAGTGGATGCGATTCGCAACACGAACCTCATTGCATCCTCGGGCATGGTGCAGGAGAATTATCACCTCTATCTCGCCACCGTCACCGGCATGATGCGCGAGCGCGGGCAGATTGAGAATGCCGTCGTCGAAGTGGTGAAGGGCAATCCCGTGCTGGTGAAGGATCTGGCGCGGGTTGTACCGGGCGAGAAGCCCGTCTACAACATCGTCACGGCGAACGGCCGGCCTGCTGTTCTGGTGAACGTTCTCCAACAGCCGGATGGAAACGCTGTCGCCATCGCCGATGCCGTCAATAAAGAGATCCGGGACATTCGCCGCACGCTTCCCCCGGATACGGACCTGTCCATCTTCTACGATCAGTCCGTGCTGGTGAAGGACTCGATCGGCAGCGTCACCGAGAGCATTGCCATCGGCTTGGGGCTTTCCGTTCTTGTGCTGCTGCTGTTTCTGAAGAGCGGGCGCACCACCGTGGTGGCGGCGCTGGTGATTCCCATCGCGACATTGATTGCCGTGGTGTTTATGAAGCTCTTCCACATGAGTTTCAATCTCATGACGCTCGGCGGGCTGGCGGCGTGTATCGGTGTCGTCATCGACGACGCCATCGTGATGGTGGAAAACATCATGGTCCACCTGTCGATGGGACAGGCTCCGGGCGAGGCCGCCCGCAGCGCGATTGTCGAATTGACCCCGGCGCTCATCGGGTCCACTCTGACGCCGATTGTGGTGTTTGTTCCCCTCGTGTTTCTGGGCGGCATTACAGCGGTATTTTTCCGCGCGCTGGCAATGACAATGGTGACCGCGCTGCTTGCATCGCTGTTTCTCGCCATCTTCTTTACGCCCGTGCTTGCCTCGCTGTTCCTGAAGCCGCGCCGGGATCCGGTCCAGGCGCAACTGGAAGAAGCCGAGCACGCGGGCGAAGGGCGCATTCTGCGGAAGCTGAGCGAGTGGTACGGAAACGCCCTGCACTGGGTGCTGCTGCACACCAGGATCGTCTTCCTCGCCTGCGCGGTGATCGTCGCCGGCATGATTGCGCTTTACAACGGCTTGGGCAGCGGCTTTCTTCCCGAAATGGACGAAGGGGCGTTTGTGCTGGATTACATCATGCCGGCGGGAACCTCGCTTCAGGAGACGGACCGGGTGTTGCGGCACATCGAGGTTTTTCTTCGGGAGACTCCGGAAGTGGAGAGTTTCTCGCGGCGCACCGGCGCGCGGCTCGCGCTCGCGATTGCCGAGCCCAACACCGGCGATTTTCTCATCAAATTGAAGAAGGACCGCAAGCGCGGCCTCGAGGAAGTGACGGACGAACTGCGCCTCAGGATCAAGAAAGCGGAGCCGTCCATCGACATCGAGTTTCCCCACATCCTCGAAGATCTGATCGGCGATCTGGCCTGGTCGCCCAAGCCCATCGAGATCAAGATCTACCACCCGGACGAGGCGACGTTCAAGGAGGTAGCCGGCCGCATCGAGCAGTGGCTGCCCAAGGTGAAGGGCGTGGTGGACATCGTCAACCAGACCATTGTCATCGGTCCCTCGGTGAACTTCCGGGTCGACCCCCAGAAGGCGGAACGGGCAGGCTTCGGCGTGAAGGACGTGGCGGATCTCGAGGCCGCGGTCCTCGACGGCGAGGTGGCGTCCCAGATGATCAAGGGCGAGCGGCTCATTGGAATTCGTGTCCGCTATCCGCTCGCTTACCGTTCCTCGGTGGAAAAGCTCAAGGCGCTGCTGCTGACCTCACCGAACGGGACCACCATGCCGCTGGCGAGCATCGCCAACGTGGAAATGGAGGAAGGCGTCACCGAGATTCACCGCGACAACCTGCGCAATCTTACATCGGTGACGGCCTATCTTTCCGGCCGCGATCTCGGCTCGGCGATGCGGGAAATCCGCGAGCGCCTCTTTAAGGAGGTGCCGCTTCCCGCGGGAACCGAAATCGAGTTCGGCGGGCTCTACCAGATCCAGCAGGAATCGTTCCTCGGCTTGCTGCAAGTGCTGTTGATGTCCATCTTTCTCATCTTCATCATCCTGGTGTTCGAATTCCGCTCGTTCTCCCATCCGATCGCCATCCTGCTGGCCACTATTCTGTGTGGATCCGGTTCTCTACTGGCTCTTTGGATCACGAAGTCCACCTTGAACATCAGTTCCTTCATGGGCGCAATCATGGTAGTCGGTATCGTCCATAAGAACGGGATTCTCATGCTCGATTCGGAGAAGTACTTCACCGGGCGCGGCTACGCGCTGAGGGATGCCATTTTTCAAGCCGGGCGCCGGCGCCTGCGGCCGATTCTGATGACGGCGCTGGCGACGGTTGCCGGCATGCTGCCGCTGGCTCTGGGGGTTGGTTCCGGCGCGCAATTGCTCCAACCGCTGGCCATTGCCGTGATCGGCGGCGTGACCGTGTCCATGGTGTTGTCTCTTCTGATCACACCCGTGGTGTTTTACAAACTTCGTGAGCGTGGGTTATAGGGGGTTACGATGAGGTTTTTCCTGCTGGGCTGCCTGCTCATCGCGCCGGCTTGGGCGCAACGGGATTATGCAGGATCCGCGAAGTGCGGCACCTGCCATCAGTCGATCTACGATCGCTGGAAGAAGACTCGGATGGCCAACATCCTGGTGGATATCAAACAGAGACCGGATGCCATCCTCGGCGATTTTTCCAAGCCGGATCCCCTTGTCAATTTCCGCAAAGAAGACATTGTCTTCACCTACGGAAGCAAATGGAAGCAGCGCTACTTCACGAAGATTGGCGATGACTACTTCGCGCTGGGAGCGCAATGGGATGTCCGTGCGGGTGTTTGGCGGCCATATTATGTGCGCCCCGGAACCGACTGGTGGGTGCCGCATTATCCGGCGGAACAGATGAAGCGCCCCACCGGGCCGCTGTGCGACGGCTGTCATTCGGTGAACTACAACGTGAAGACGAAGACGGTAACGGAGTGGAACGCCGGCTGCGAGAAGTGCCATGGAGCGGGCGGAGCGCATGTCCGGACGCCCTCCAAATCCAACATCGTGAACCCGGCGCGTCTCGATTTCGTGCGAGCCAATGACGTCTGCATCCAGTGCCATTCGCAGGGGCGCCCCCTCAACAATCCCATCGAGGGCAAGTATTTCGATTGGCCCGTGGGCTATGAGCCCGGGGAGCGCCTCAGCGATCACTGGGCGCTCGAGGAGCACAAACTCGGCGAGACATCCTTTACTCATTTCCCGGATGGTTCCGCGCACAAGAACCGGATGCAGGGGAATGATTTTGTCACCAGCGTCATGCACAACAAAGGAGTGAAATGTTTTACCTGCCATGACGTGCATGGAACGGAATTCAACGCCGATACTGTTCGTCCCGGAAACGCCCTGTGCCGCCAGTGTCACGGGCCAGAATCGCCGAACGGCCCGCGCGGGAGCCTGGAGGCGCACTCTCACCACAAAGCCGGCAGCGCCGGAAGCGAGTGCGTTGCCTGCCACATGCCCGAGATCGCGCAGACTGCTCAGGGAGTCTATGTGAGAAGCCACACGTTCCGGTTTCTTTCTCCGGCAATGACCGTGCAATACAAGATTCCCAATCCCTGCATCCTTTGTCACAAGGATAAGTCGAACGAGTGGGCGCTCACCGAGATGAAGAAGTGGCCTGAAGTCTCGCCATGGCGTCTGGAGTAGGAGGAGCCATGATCTACCCATACACCGCGATTGCCGGAGAGACGATTCCCAGGGCCGCGGAGCGCGCCTATCAGCACGTCCTCGACACCTACGCGAGCGAAACCAACAAGGTGGTTTCCGTATGGCGTGAGTTCGGCCCCGCCGACCTCACGTTTCAGCCCCACGAGCGGTCGAGCAGCGTGGGCAAGATCATGGAGCACCAGTTGCTCTCCGAGCGCCGGTTCTTCGCCGAGTTCCTTGGCGCCCCGGAACCGCCCCCGGCCAAAGTGCTGCCTGCCGAAAAGACACCGGAATCCTTCGCCGCGCGGATGGTGGAACTGGCGCGGCCGCGCCTGCCGTTTCTTGCGGCGCGAGATGCCGCCTGGTGGCTCGGGGACGTGCCGTTCTTCGATGCGCGGCGGGAGCGGATCTGGGTCTTTTGGCGCCGCGTCCTGCACACGGCGCACCACCGCACGCAGTTGACGGTTTATCTGCGGCTGCTGGGGAAGAAAGTGGTGGCCACCTACGGTCCCACGGCCGACGTGACATGGGAGGGCGCTGACCCGACTCTGACCGTGGAATCGGCGGGACGGTAGTCCACGATACAATTAGCGTGGTGAGGGCTTTTTCGTTTCAGGAGGCGCGGGCAGAGGTGTTACGCCGGGTCCGCGAGCAGCAATTCACGCCTATCGTGGAGGAAGTGGGATTGGAGGACGCCCTCGGCCGCGTGCTTGCGCGCGACGTCCGCGCCGATCGCGACTACCCTCCCGTGGCGCGCTCCGTGCGTGACGGTTTCGCGGTGCGCGCGGAAGACCTGCCGGGAGAATTTGAAATCATTGGCGAGGTGCGCGCGGGTGAGAGATCCGCGCTCCGGGCAGGCCCGAAACAGGCGGTGGAGATCATGACGGGCGCTCCGATTCCGGCCGGCGCCGACGCTGTGGTCATGGTGGAGCACACCACGCGCGAAGGCGGCCTCATGCGAACGGAACGTACGGCCAAGCCTGGCGAATTCATCAATCCAGCGGGAAGCGAAGTGCGCGCCGGACGCGCAGTGGTAACCGGAGGACTTCCCCTGACCCATACACGCATCGCCATGCTTGCCACCGTCGGCTGCTTGCGGGTCCCGGTGTACCGCAAGCCGGCCGTGGCGATTCTCTCCACCGGCGATGAAGTGGTGGACGCGGTACAGACACCGCTGGAATTCCAGGTGAGGAATTCGAACGCCTGGGCGCTGGCGGCGCAAGTGAAACACGCGGGCGGCGAACCTCGCCCGCTGCCGGTTGCGCGCGACGTATACGCGCACACACGCGAACTGGTGGAACGAGGGTTACGGGAAGACCTTCTGCTGCTTTCCGGCGGCGTCTCGGCGGGGAAATACGACATTGTCGAACAAGTGCTCGGCGGCCTCGGCGCGGAGTTCTTCTTCACCCGCGTGTTGGTCCAGCCCGGACAGCCCCTGGTATTCGGAAGAGTTCAGAACAGGTTTTTCTTCGGCCTGCCCGGCAATCCCGGCTCCACCATGGTGACCTTCGAAATCTTCGCGCGCGCGGCGGTGGAATTGCTCAGTGGAATCGTGGAGCCGCAACTTCCGTTCCTTTCGGCAAGGCTGACTCGAGACTTCCGCCACAAGCCGGGGTTGACGCGGTTCCTGCCGGCGGTGGTGTCGGCGGACGGCAGCCAGGTGACGCCGGAACCGTGGCAGGGATCGAGTGATGTGCCGGCCATGGCGCGGGCAAACGCATTCCTGGTGGTGGATGCGGAGCGCGATTTCTGGCCGGCCGGAGAATGGATGCCGGTGCTTCTGCAATGAAAAAACTATCGCACTACGACGAAAGCGGCGCGGCCCGCATGGTGGATGTGTCGGACAAGGCGGGGACAAAGCGCACGGCGCGGGCCCATGCCTTCGTGCGCATCCGGCCACGGGTGTTGTCGGAGTTGCCGCGCAATCCCAAAGGAAACCCGCTCGAAGTGGCGCGCTTTGCGGGCATCTGCGCGGCCAAGAAGACCAGCGAGTTGATCCCGATGTGTCATCCGCTGATGCTCAGCCACGTGGACGTGGAAACGAAGGTCGAAACAAAAGGCGTGCGGATTGTTTCCACTGTCGCCACCACCGGACAGACCGGGGTAGAGATGGAGGCCCTCACCGCGGCCTCCGTGGCCGCTCTCACCGTCTACGACATGACCAAAGCGCTCGACAAAGGAATCGAGATCCAGGACGTGTACCTGCTCGAGAAGACAGGCGGCAAGAGCGGCGATTTCCGGAGGAAGCAGAAATGATCCGCGCCGGCATCCTCACCATCAGTGACTCCTCGTACGCGGGCACGCGCGAGGACCGGTCCGGACCTCTGCTGCGCGAGCGCATCGAGCCTTAGGCTGGGCCGTGGAGTTGATGGAAGTCCTTCCGGACGACGCCGAACGGATCTCGGAGCGGTTGCGCGAACTGGCCCGGTTGCGCCGGCTTCAGGCGGTGTTCACCACGGGTGGAACGGGCGTGGCGGAGCGCGATGTGACACCGGAGGCGACACGGGCCGTGGTCGAGAAGGAGATTCCGGGTCTCGGCGAACTGATGCGGCTTGAGGGTTTGAAATCGACCCCGCTTGCCGCGCTCTCCCGCGGCCTCGCCGGAACCGTGGGACGGACGCTCATTGTCAATCTCCCCGGGTCCCCCAAGGGGGCTCTCGAGTCCCTCAATGCTATCGTGAAATTAGTGCCCCATATCGTGGATTTGCTCGACGGAAAGACGGGCCATTAAGAAACTGGAGGCGATTGGATGGCATTCACAATACAGATGTCCAGGAAACTCGCGGCGGTGCTGATGGCATCGGTGATGGTGGCTTCCTCGCAGGAAGAAGGGAGAACCATCCGGACTATTGTGAACGTGGTCATCGCCCCGACGGTGGTGTTGGACAAGGACGGGAACTTCGTCAACGGGCTGACGACTCAGGATTTTGCCGTCCTCGACAACGACAAGCCACAAGACATCAAGGTGGACGTCACGTTCCAGCCGATTGACGTGGCCGTGGTGATTCAGGCCGACGCGGTGACTGAAGATGTGCTGCCGAAGATCAAGAAGATCGGGCCGCTGCTCGAGAACCTCGTGGTGGGCGAGCAGGGCACGGTCGCCATCGTGGCGTTTGACCATCGCATTCGCGTGATGCAGGATTTCACTTCCGACGGCGCGAAGGTGAAAGCGGCGCTTGAAAAGATCAATCCGGGGAGTTCCACGGCCCGCCAGATTGACGCGGTCAACGACACCGTGCGGATGCTATCGCACCGCCCCAAGGACCGTCGCAGGATTATCCTTCTCATCAGCGAGACGCGCGACAAGGGCAGCGAGGGAAAACTGAGAGAGGCTCTGCTGCTTGCGGAAGTGAATAACGTTCAGGTCTACACCATCAACATGAGCCGCTTCCTGAATACGCTGCTCGCGAAGACCCCGGTTCCCCGGCCGAATCCCATTCCGCCCTCGGCCATGCACATGCCGGATGGGAGCCTCGCCACCCCGAACACCGTGGCGCAGTACACCGGCACGGGCAATGTGCTCCCGGCCTTTGTGGAGATCTTCCGCCAGGTGAAGGCCATCTTCGTCTCGAATCCGGCGGAGGTGTTCACGAAGTTCACCGGCGGGCGGGAATACGGCTTCATTTCGCAGCACGCTCTCGAAGAGGCCGTGAGCAAGATCGGCGAAGAACTGCACAGCCAGTATCTGATCAGCTACAACCCGAACAATAAACTTGAAGGCGGCTGGCACGCCATCCAGGTAAGCGTGCGCAAGCCGAACCTGACGGTGCGGACGCGTCCGGGCTACTGGCTGGCGGGCGTGCCGGAGTAACTCTACGGGAACGTGCCGCTTCTCGGCTGCGACCGCCCGGCTGAATTCACCAACGTCACTGAAACTCCGCTGATGGCCGTTGCGTCGGGCGTGACCGTGAACGGAATCGTCAGGCGGAACGTGCCGCCGAACTGATCGTTACTCGCGTTGCCGTAGTAGGTGTTGAACTGCGAAGTTACCGGAACCGTAAAGTTCGTGGTTTGGACAGTCGTACCCGCTTTAGGCGTAAATGCGATTTCGGCCGAAGTCACTTCGCGCGGGGTTGCGAATCCGGTAATGTCGATGGTCAACGTGTTGCCGTTCCGCGAGAGCGTCATCGTCGAGATGACCGGGGCGGCCTTGGGGATAACGATGGTCTGCGTGGGCGCCGGAGTGGGTGTCACATCCACGCCGCCGGCATTGAGGTTCAGCGTGATGGTGATGGTGCCCGCCACCGTGCCGAGCGCCAGGTTCAGCCCGGCGGCCGCATCGGGGAACGTGGCATTGGTCTGCCCCCGTGGAATGGCGAAGCGCGGATGCTCGCCGAGGGAGAACTTCAGGGCAGGGTCCGTGATGCCGGCGTCGGACTTGAAGGCCACCGTCAGCGCGCCGGTGAGATCCGCCGGAGCAGGATCGGTCAACTTGATTGCAATACCCGGCTGGTCGCCTGGCCCGACGTTGATCCCCACGGTGCTGATGGAAATTCCGCTCACCGGCAGTGCGACAACGGTGATGGAAAGCGGCGCGGTAGCAGTGTTGCCTTGGTTGTCCTGGACGCGCGCCGTGAAGGAGAACGAACCCGCCTGAGAGGGCGTACCGCTGATGATGCCCGTGGCTCCAGCCAGCGTGAGTCCGGGCGGAAGATTCCCGGTGGCGGACCAAGTTCTCCCGGCCGCTCCGCCGGAAGCCTGAAGCGTCTGGGAATAGGCGACGCCAACAGTTCCCGGAGGCAGCGACGATGTCGTGACGCTCAGTCCCGAGCTAATGCGGATTGCGTAGGAACGGGTTGCCGTACGGTTGGCTTTGTCGGTAACCGTGACGGTGACCGTGAAAGTGTCAGCCCTGGTGGGTGTGCCGCTGATGGCTCCGCTTGCCGCATCGAGCGTAAGCCCGTCCGGCAGGCCGGTTTGCGTCCAGGTGTACGGCGTTTCGCCCCCGGTGGCCGCGAGCGATGCGTTGTAACCTACGTTGAGCGTGCCGTTCGGCAACGAAGTGGGGGTGATGCTCAGCGGCGCGATGATGACGATCGTGTAGCTTTGCTGCGCCTTCTGGTTCCCGGAATCGGCTGCCTGAATCGTGAACGTGAACCCGCCGGCTTCGCTGGGCGTCCCGCTGATGGCGCCGGTGGAAGTGTTCAGTTGCAGGCTGGTAGGCAATGTGCCGGATGGCTGGGACCACGTGACCGTCCCCAGCCCGCCGGTGGTGGTGAGTGTCTGGGAGTAGGCTGTTCCCACCACGCCGTTGGGCAGAGTCGCCGTCGTGATCTGGAACTGCCCAGTGATGGACATGGTGAACGTTTTCGTGACGCGCCGCTGATCGGCGTCGAGGGCAAAGATGGTGAACGTAAAATCACCCGCGGCCGTCGGCGTGCCGTTCAGAATTCCAGTAGTGGGATTCAGCAGCAGGCCGGCAGGCAGCGGGCCGCCGCTGCTATCCAACCCCCAGGTGATGGGAGCGCGGCCGCCTGTCGAACTAAGTGTCTGGTTGTATAGCCGGCCGACGGCGCCATTCGGGAGGCCCGGGGTAGTGATCTGAAAACCCTGGCCGATGGTGATCGTGAAGTCCTTCGCCACGGTTGTGCCTACGGCATCCGTGACCTGGGCCGTGAAGGTGACCCCGCCGGCCTGCGTGGGAGTGCCGGTGAGGTTGCCCAGCGTGTCGAAAGTCAGGCCGGCGGGGGGAGGAGTCAGCGCCGCCCAGCGGAAGGGAGTGATTCCGCCCGAGGCGGAGAAGGCGACGTTGTAGGCCGCGCCCACCGTGGCGGACGGCAAGGGAGATTCCGTGTTGATGATGAGCGAAGCGGTGATGCTCAGCAGCAGGGTGCGCGAAGCCGTGGCGCCGGTTGCGTCTTGCACCTGGATGAGTAAGGTGAAATCGGCGGCCTGCGTCGGAGTGCCGCTCAGCACCCCTGTAGCGGAATTCAAGGTCAAGCCGGGCGGCAGGGCCGTGAGCGGAGACCAGGTGAGCGTCCCCGAGCCTCCGGTAGCGATCAGAAGTTGCTGATAGAACTGCCCGGCGCGTCCCTGCGGCAGGCTGGTGGTCTGAATCGTGATACCCGAGGTAATCTGTACGGTGAAACTCCGTGAGGCGGTATGTTCCTGGGAGTCGAATACCTGAATGGTGAAGTTGAACGTGCCGGCCGCGGTAGGCGTCCCCGAGATCACGCCGAAATTGTTGACCGTTGCAATCGACAGCCCCGGCGGCAATGCTCCAACGCTGACGGACCATGAATAAGGCGGCGCGCCACCGGTGGCCTGAACCTGCTGCGAGTAAGGGACGCCCACCGTGCCGCCGCTCAGCGACGCAGTCAGGATCTGAAGCGCGTTCGACGCAACAACCTGAATGGAGAAGGTTCGCGAGGCGGTCCCTTGCAGCGAGTCCGTCACCTGAGCGGTGAAATTGAATGTGCCCGCCGTGGTGGGAGTTCCGGAGATGAGTCCCGTGGAAGAGTTGAGAATGAGTCCGGCGGGTAACTGGCCGACCGGGATGGACCATGAGTAGGGCTGCGCTCCTCCGCCGGCTGTGAGTTGTTGCGAATAGGAGCCTCCCACACTGGCGCTGTTGAGCGAGGTGGTGAGAATCTGGAGCGGGCTGCCGCCGATAGTGATGGAGAAGGGACGGGCGCCCGACTGCTGCCGCGCGTCCGTCACTTGAGCCGTGAAATTGGACGTTCCGGGCGTGGTGGGGGTACCCGAGATGACTCCGGTGGCCGGGTTGAGGGCAAGGCCGGCCGGCAACTGGCCGACGAGGATTGACCAGGTGTAGGGTTGCGTGCCTCCCACGGCCGCTAATGTGACAGGCAAGTACGCCTGCCCCGCGGTTCCGGATGGAAGAGGCGAAGAAGTAGTAATGGTGGGGCCGGAGGTGATGGTGATACTGAATGTCTTCGGGCGCGTGCGGGGGTTGCAAGTCTGCTGAAGGCTTCCTCCGCAGTCCGTCGCATTTACGACGAAATTAAACGTCCCCCCCGCGGTGGGAGTGCCGCTTAACACGCCGCCCGGCGAGAGCGAAAGACCGGGAAGGGTGGCGCTGCCCTGTCCAAACGACCAGGCGTACGGGGGATTGCCTCCGGTGGCTTCGAAAGTGAACGGCGGGTAACTCTGGCCAACCACGCCATTGGGCAGCGGCGATGAACTGGTGATGACGATATCCGTGCTGACCCTGAGGAAAAATTGACCTCTCGCCGTCTGCGTAATGCAAGGCCCGTCAAATGTCCCGCCGTCACAGTCCAGTACCTGAACACTAATGGGGAATGTCCCAGTGGCCGTCGGGGTTCCCGAGAGAATGCCCGTGGAACTGAACGTCAAGCCGGGAGGCGGCGTGCCTGCAGTGAGGCTCCACACGTAGCCTGCCTGCCCTCCGATGGCGCCGAGGTTGAATGGATAACTTTGATTGACAGTGGCGGTAGGCAGCGGCGAGGTCGTAGTGATATTAAGAACCGGAACAACCGTAAAGTTGACCGTATTCGTGCTGGGCGTACCGCTGGTGGAGCAGATGATCTGGTTCCCCACTACGGATTGCTGATAGTAGAACGCTCCCACCGGAAACACGCCGGGAGTGGTAAGGAACGAAGAGGGAACAGTCGCGGCTAAGGTGCCGGTTCCCGCCGTGGAAGCAAGGTCGGCGCCGTTGAAGCGGACCTTCGTGCAACTCGTGAACCCATTGCCGAAAAGGGTAATGGGAACCGGCCCACTGCCAGCCACGGCGCGGTCCGGGGAAACAAAGGAAATCGACTGTGCCTGCGCAAGCGACGGCGCTGCGATCCCCAAAGCGATAGAGACAACAAGACCCGGAATGCATCCATGACGCATGGTGACTCTCCGTTACTGTAGTAAAGCGCGCGGTTCGGTGACTACTCGGACTTTACGTCCGCGGGAACAAAGACCGCCCTTGGGTCCTGGCCGTTGAGGTCCACCAGCCACAAGGGTCCATTATTGAGTTCGCTGATCCGGAACACACCCTGAGACATGCGGGAGAGCGTGGTGGCCACGCATCCACAATCGACCGTGCGGGTATCGCCGGTCTTGAGATTCACGGCGGTGACGCCGCCGTCGCTGTTCACAATGAGAGCAAGGTTTCCATTCGAGGAAGCAGCGGACGACACCGCGTTGCCTTCCCACACACGCCGGCTTGCGCCGCTGCCGGTGACGTCGCTCACGAGCCAGACACCGCTCTCGGCGGAGATTAGAGCATCGTGAGAGCCTTCGAGGAAGGATGCAGTGCGGGCATGCCCCTCGAAATTCAGCTTCCAGCGGTTGCCGTCGCCGTCAAATACGAGAACGCCCGAATCGTAGACGGCCAGCAATCCGGCGCCGTCGTCGGCGACGGAGGCTGATTGAGGCATGCCTTCGGCCGCAAGATCGAGGGTGAGCGCCACTGCCGGTTCTTCCGGGAAACCCTTCATCAAAATGAGTTTGCTCGCATCAGGATACAGGATCGCGGCAACGGCGCCGGAAGCGCTCCAGACGGCGCGGTCCGCGCCGGCGGCGGCATCGAGGTCTTTGGATTCGCCGGTGCGCAGATCGAGCAGCGCCGGTTGGCGGTTGTCGCCTTTCATGGCGATGGCATAGCCGCGATTGCCGGCGACGGCGGCGCGGGCGGCGTTCACGCCGGTTCCTATGGTGGAGGCCCCGGGGATGCCCAGAACGGAACGAACCGATTCACTGGCGGAGTCGTAGACCCAGCCCACCACCGGTCCCTGGACGGAGTTCTGCGCGAGAAGACCGGCAGCCGCTGTTACAGTGAGGAATGCGAGTTTCATGGCTTGCTCTCCTTATTACGTTCCAATCCGGCTAGCGCGGAGGCCCGACGGTGGGGCTTCCGGGGCTGATGACGGTGGGCGCCGGAGTGCCCGGACCGGCAGGGCTTGTGCCGCCGTTCCGAGTCACGGCCACGGCGACTCCCGCCGCGGCGGCGCCGCCGACAACGGCGAGAATAGCAATCAGTTTACCAGCGGCAATGCCACCCGCGACCGCGGCGGCAATCACGTTCGTCTGGGTGATGACCGCCGTCGCCGTCTGCCCCTGGTAGGATGCCGTAACACGGATCTGCAACTGTCCGGCCACGTTGTTCGGCTTGAAGCCGTTCATGACGGCGCGGCCGTTCTGATCGGTCATCACGGTGAGCAGACGGGAACCGTTCGCGAAGCTTCCGCTGGCTCCGTTGCCGGGCAACAGGAACGCCACGCTGGCCCCGGCCACCGGCTTATGGTTCTCATCTTCCACCTGGACGATCGGCTCGCGCACGCTGCGCTGTTTAACGTTGTTGATGGCCCCCTCACCCTCGACAATGATGAGGTTCAGTTTAGAGGGAGGAGGCTGCTCTTGTGCTTGCGCCCAGGCGCGCGCGGCAGGCAACTCCAGGCCCAGCAGGATGGTCAACAAGGCGGAGGTGAAGGCTCGCAGGGTCAAATGAAGGCTCCTCTCGAAAGCTTCTGTATTATAACGCGTAAAAGCGGGCGGAAGATTGTCAACCGAAAGAAGAAAAATTGCCGGGGCTCGCGCGGCGGAATAGCGGCGCGCGGCCCGGGCCAAAGGAGAGGAATCAGTCGATGCCCAGTTCCGTGAGAATCTTCGGAGAGGGTTCGTCCATGGCGAGGAGTGAGTGGCAGGTGTTGCAATCCTGCTCGACCGCCTTGCCATCAGTGGACTTGTGTTCTCCGTCGTGGCAGCGGAAACAGCCGGGGAAGTCATTGTGCCCGATGTTGTTGATGTAGGTTCCCCAGGTAATCTTCATCTCGGGAAAGACGTTGCGGCTCCAGAGGGCCAGTGCGCCTTTGGCGGCGGATTGCACGGCGGCCTGGCGTTTGGAGTAGACATCCGCGTTCTTTTCCTTGTAGAAACGCTCGAGGGCGGCAGGGATCTCGGATTCGGCCTGGGCGGTGGAGGCGTAGTTTTTCTTGAGGATCTCGAGCGCGGTTTTCCTGATCCCGGGCAAGTCCGGCGCGATAACTCCGGCGGCCATCATCCTGTCGAGCGCCCCCTCGGGAGTCTCGAAACTGTGGCTGGGGCGGTTGTGGCAATCCATGCAGTCCATTTCGCGCACGTCCATTTTCGCGATATCTTCCTTCTTTGCCTTGGCGGCGAAGAAGTCGCGCTTCTCCCCGTTGCGGCTGTATTCCACCCACGGAATGTTCTGGCGCTGGTAATCGGAATGCGCATAGCGGATGCGGACGCCTTTGCCGACGTGGGCGGTGTGGATGCCGACGCCGCGCGCGCCGCCGCCGCCGATGTGCATCAGCAACACGGACTTCGTCATCTTGCCTTCGTCGCTAAAGTGGGTGAGCACGCGCAGGCGGTCGCCGCCGAACTTATCGGGCCAATGGCAATCCTCGCAAGTTTCGCGCGCCGGGCGCAGGTTGGCCACGGGAACCGAAATCGGCCGCTCATAGTTGTTCAGCGCGACGGCAACCACCTGCCCGAGACCGGATAGTTTGCTTTTTACGAACCAGGAAGCCCCAGGACCGATGTGGCATTTGACGCATTCTACCCGCGAATGCGGCGAGTTCTGATACGCCGTATATTCCGGTTTCATGACCGTATGACAGGTAAGTCCGCAGAACTGCACGCTCTCCATGTAGGCGGTGGCGCGGTAGGTGAGGTTGGCGCCGATCAACATGTTGGCGAACGTCACCACGCCAATGAAAATGATCAAACGCCGCAGGGACGGATTGCTCCAACTGAGGACGGGAAATTCGGTTGTGATGGCGGGTGTTCCGCCTAAACGCCGTCTGTAGAGGACGATACCGATGGGTATGAGCGCGAGGCCGAGAAAGAAGCCGCTGGGGAGGGCAAGAAAAAGCAGAATTCCGAGATAGGCGCTTGCCGCTTCGCCTTGGAGATAACTGGGCAGAAGAAAAACCCAGAAGACCGCCGCCGCGGTTACCAGGATCACGCCGATCCGGCTGATCAGATTGTTCGAAAGAAAAATGATTGGGTACAGCCGCTCGCGCCAGGAAGCAGGTTGTGGATTCGCCATGCCGGTGATGGTAGCAGGTATGATGCCAATTCAGCGGGCCAGGTTGTGGTTCTTTACTTTGAGAATGAAAGATGGCGCGAGAAGAACGGCATCACTTTATTCTCGATGCGCTCGGCGACACGATTCGTGTGATTGCCGTCATAGGTCTCATAGACATGATCAATCGCGTAATCGCTCAGCATCGCGTCCAGCGTGCGGATCGTGCCGGCGATCCCGGTGTCATCGCGCCCCGCGTCGAAAGCGATGGCCGTGAGCCGTTTCAGATTCGGGATGTATTGATCGATCATGGAGAGCGGGGCATTGGCCGCCCATTTGGCAAAGATCTCCGGGCGTGCTTCGCCGCCTTTGTAGGGAAGGTCGAGGAAGAGCGGAGGGTTCTTCGGATTCGGCGACCACGCCGCTGCCGAAGCAATCATCGCCTTGGTGAGAAAGTCCGCGGACGCAAGGTCCGCCGGGGTCTTGATCGCTTCCGCCGCGGCCACGGGCCTCCTGCCGGTTTGCGGCGCCAGGCAGCAGGGACTGATCAGGTAGACGGCGGAAAACACTTCCGGGTGCTTCATCGCCATGCGCATCGCGCCGTAGCCTCCCATGGAGTGCCCGGCAATTCCACGGCTTGCCCGATCGGGCAGCGTGCGATAGCGCGAGTCCACGAACGCGACCAGTTCCCGGGTGACGAACGTTTCCCAATCCCCTGTGGTGATGGAACTCGAGTACATGCTGCCCTGGTAGGCGGTGAACGCATTCGGCATGACAACGATCATCTGCCGCGATCCGGCCGCCAGGGCCTGGTCGAGCACGGTATGGAGGTTGATCCAATGTTTGCGAAAGCCGAACCAGCGCGCATCGTCGTCGGTGAAGCCGTGAAGCATGTAGAGAACCGGGAAACGGCGCGCCGGGCCGGATTGATACGCAGGGGGCAGGTAGACGGAGACGTCGCGGCTGGGCGAGTCACCTTCGAGATTTCCCTCGAGGGACTGGCCGTGCACCTTGACTCGCTCGACCTTACTTTGGGCGGACAGCGCGGCCGCCAGGGCGAGCATGTATAGCGTGAGTTTCATCGCCCCGGTTACCGGAACTCGACCACCCGGGCCGACTTGACCGCCGGGTTTTCCATCAACTGCGCGAGCAGGGCGTCGGACACCGCTTCGTCGGTCTCCACGAGGGCGATGGCTTTCAGCGGTTTGCCGGATTCGCCGCTCTCTTCCCGGCCGAGAACGAAGTTGGCGATGTTGACCTTGTTGCGGCCGAGCACGTTGCCGACGTGACCGATCACTCCGGGGACATCCTCATTCATCATGTAGATCAGGTGGCCGCTCAGCATGGCTTCGCAGTAGATACCGTCGATCGTCAACAGACGCGGGCGTCCGAGCACGACAGCGCCTTCGACGAAAGTGTTTCCCTTGTCCGTTTCGAGTTCCAGCCGGATGGAGTCCATGTGGCCGGTGCGCTGATCGTGGCTTTCCACCACGTTCCAGCCGCGTTCGGCGGCAAGCCCCATGCTGTTGACAAGGTTGGCGCGCCGCGAAGTGGAGCGGTTGACCACTCCGGCGACGCCGGCGTTGCGGAGCAGGGCGGTATTCAACTCCGCAATGCGTCCCGAGTAGGTGATGCGCACGGTCTTCGGATGGCCGGTGGCGGCATAGGCCACGAAGTTGCCCAGACGCTCAGCCAGTTCCACGTAGGGCCCAAGGGTCTTGTACTGCTCGGGGGAGAGCGCGGGCATGTTGACCGCATTGATGGCCACGCCGTTCTGGAGGTAGTCGATGACCTGCTCGACGATGCGGATGCCGACGATCTCCTGCGCTTCCTCGGTGGAGCCGCCGATATGCGGAGTCGCAAGCAGGGTCCCGGATTTGAGGAGCGGATTGTCCGCCGCGGGCGGTTCCGGATCGAAGACATCGAGCCCGGCGCCGGCCACCTTGCCGGAGGTCATCGCCTCATGCAGCGCCGCTTCGTCGACAAGTTCGCCGCGGGCGCAGTTGACGATGCGGACGCCGTTCTTCATTTTGGCGAACGCATCCTTGTTCAACATTTTGCGCGTTTCGGGCGTGAGTGCGACGTGCATCGAGATGTAATCGCTCGATGCGAGCAGCGCGTCGAGAGGAACGAGTTCCACGTTCATGTCGGCGGCGGACTGCGAACTGACGTAAGGGTCCGAACCGAGGATGCGCATTTCGAAGGCGCGCGCCCGGCGGACCACTTCCCTCCCGATGCTCCCCAAGCCCACCACGCCGAGAGTCTTGCCGCGCAGTTCATTGCCGAGGAATTTCTTCTTTTCCCATTTGCCCGAGGCGGTGGATGAGGAAGCCTGCGGCACGGAGCGCGCCATGCCGAGCATGAGGGCCAGAGTGTGTTCGGCCACGGAAACGGCATTGCCCCCGGGCGTGTTCATGACAACCACGCCCGCCGCGCTGGCAGCCGCAAGATCAACGTTGTCCACGCCGACGCCGGCGCGGCCGATCACGCGCAGTTTGGCTGCCCTGGCCAGCACGTCTTTGTTCACCTTGACCGCGCTACGCACAAACAACGCGTCGCAATCTCCGAGATGCGCCGCGTATTCTTTCGGATTCGAGACGACAACTTCCCAGCCCGGCTGTGCCTGCAACTTCCCCACGGCAGCCGGGGACATTGGTTCCGCGACAAGAATTTTCATCAGGCTCCGACCGTCTCCTTGGCGAATGCCGCTTCCGCGTAGACCGTCTGCACGGCGGCCACGCCTTTTCCGTAGGGCGTCGCAAAGCCGTTGGCGTTCAGAATCAACTCGAGTGCGCCGATGACGGCGAACAAGTCCGCGAAATCGAAGTAGCCAAGGTGGGCGATGCGGAAGATCTGTCCCTTCATGCTGCCCTGGCCGTTGGCGATGATCATGCCGAACTCGTTGCGGAATCCCTTGACGATAACGCCGGAATCCATGCCCGCGGGAGCTTTCACCGCGGTGACGGAGGCGGCCGGAGAGGCGGGGCTGAACAGTTCGAGGCCCATGGCCGTGACCGCGGCGCGGGTGGCCTTGGCCAGAAGCTGAGCGTTTTCGATGAGCCGGTTCATGCCGAGTTCCTTCACGTACTTCAGCGCCTCGGCAAGCGAGATGATGAGAGAAACGGCCGGCGTCCAGGAGGATTCGCCGTTCCGCGCGGACTTGAGTTCCTTCTTGAGATCGAAGTAGAAGTGCGGCAGGTCGCAGTTCTTGCCGAGTTCCCAAGCCTTGGGGCTCACGGAAATGAAACCGAGGCCCGGTGGAATCATAAACGCCTTCTGCGAGCCGCCGATGAGGACGTCAAGCCCCCAGTTGTCGATATCGAGGGGCATGGTGCCGAGGCCGGTGATGGCGTCGATGATGAAAATCGCGGGGGTCTTCTTGATGATCTCGCCCATGGCGCGAATGTCGTGCGCCGCGCCGGTGGAGGTTTCCGAAGCCTGAATGAAGACGCCGCGCGCGTCCGGATTGGCCGCGAGGGCTTCGGCGACGCGCGCCGGGCCGACGGTATCGCCGTAGGGCGCTTCGAGAACCATTGAATTGAGACCGAACGCCTTGGTCATCGCCACCCAGCGCTCACCGAACTTTCCGGCGGTGCAGACAATCACCTTGTCGCCGCGGCGGAAGAGATTCGAGATGGAGGCTTCCATGGCGCCCGATCCGGAGGAGACCAGCGGGAGGACATCGTTCGACGTGCCGAACACTTCCTTCAAATCAGCAAGCACCTGGCGGTAGAGCTTCTGGAAATCCTGCGTACGATGGTGCATGTCGGAGGCCATCATCGCGTGCAGAGCCTTGGGCAGCAGAGGCGTCGGGCCGGGAGTCAACAGACGTTGTTTCTTAATGTGCATTTTGGTACTAAGAATACGCTCGAAAGTAGCGCTGCGGTATCGAAGTCTTTAGAATAGCAAATCAATATGAGTCTTCTCGAACGAGTCCAGAAGGACATGGTAACCGCGATGAAAGCGAAGGATGAACTTCGGCTGAACGCGATCCGCATGATCAAGGCCGCGCTGATGAAACACAAGGCCGACACGATGAAGGAGGCCGATGAATCCGGCGAGATGAAAATTCTCAACTCCCTCATCAAGCAGCGGAAAGAATCGGCGGACATGTTCCGCAAGGGGGGCCGGGAGGATCAGGCCTTGAAGGAAGAGGCGGAGCAGAAGCTGCTTGAAGGATACATGCCCGCCGCGGCGGGCGATGATGAGATCGAGCAGGCCATTGCGGCGGCGATGGCGGAAACCGGCGTCACGAGCCTGAAACAGATGGGCGTGGTGATGAAGGCGGCGCAGGCGAAACTGACGGGCAAGCGCGTGGACGGCAAGACGATGAGCGAAAAGGTGCGCTCGAAGCTGTCATGAGCAGGCGTATCGTTTCCATTCATGCGCACCCGGACGATGCGGAGATTCTGGCGGGCGGCACGCTGGCGCTGCTTGCGGCCCGCGGGCATCACGTTACGATCGTCACGATGACTCCGGGCGACAAGGGCTCCCGCGAGTTGGCGCCGGAGGAGATCGCGGGTGTACGCCGCGAGGAGGCCCGGCGGTCGGCGGAACTGATCGGCGCGGAGTACCGGTGCGCCGAATTTCGCGACCTGGCCGTCTTCAACGACGAGCCTTCGCGCCGCCGCGTAGTGGAGATGCTCCGGGCCACCCGGCCGGACATCGTGCTGACCTCGTCGCCGGTGGACTATCTTTGCGACCACGAGGCCACCAGCGTGCTGGTGCGCGACGCCTGCTTCGCCGCCCCCGCGCCGAACTACCATACGCTGGCGGAGCATCCGGAGGCGGCGCTCGGCGGCATCCCGCATCTCTATTTCATGGACGCCATCGGCGGAGCGGACCGTGAAGGCAACCCGATCCTGCCGGACTTCGTCGTGGATGTCGCGGGGGTATTCGACACCAAGCGCGACATGCTGGCCGAACATGAAAGCCAGCGCCGGTGGCTGCGGCAGCACCATGGAATGGACAACTACCTGGAAATGATGGATGCGTGGACGCGAGCTTGCGGCCGGCGCGCCGGCATCGAGTACGGAGAGGGGTTCCGGCGTTACAAGGGACATCCGTATCCGGAATCGCCGTTGCTCGAGGAACTGCTCGACGGACAGGTGAAATCAATTTCCAGGTGAACACGCCCTCCGCCGCGCCGGATGGACAGCCATTCTCAACCGTGAACCGCGCCCCAACCGGTCCCGCGCACGTTGCGCTCCGCGTCGAACCACTCGGCGTAGCCGTGTCCCGGGCGAAAGTCGTCGTGGGCCTCTTTCAATAAAGCGGCCAGGCGGCTCCGCAATTGCTTCAACAGGGATCCGGCGGTCTTTGACAAATCCCGCATCTGGTACGGGTCGGCCGGATTGTCGAACAGTTGCTCCTCGCCGGAATACCATTTCACGTACGTGTGCCGCCCGGTCCGCACGGCGCGCCATTCCGGCCAGGGCCATTCGGAATGGAAATAGTCCCAGTGGGAGGAGTAGTTCATCATCAGCACGGCGTCCCGCTCCGGCGCCGGCCGCCCCAGCGCCGCGCCGCTCAAGTCCATGCCATCGATTTGCGTGTACGGAGAGCGTACGCCGGCGAGTGAGAGCAGCGTGGGCAGGTGGTCCATGGGCGTGAAGAGAGTACCGGAGCGGGCGCCGGGCCGGATTCGCCCAGGCCAGCGCACAAACAGCGGGACCCGCACGGCATCCTCATACGGCGACATCTTCTCCCACTTGCCATGGCTGCCCATCATCTCTCCGTGGTCGGAAGTGAACACGACGATGGTGTTCTCCTCGAGGCCGGAGGAGTGGAGAAAGCCGAGCATCCGGCCTACGGCATCATCGACGCTAGCCAGCATGGCGTAGTAATAGCGCAGGTCCCCGCGTTCCCTAGCGCCCGACGGCGGCACGTTCGGCGAACGCGACACTTGCCTGCGAACCCGGTCGGGATAGCCCGGCGGGGAAGCCGCTTCCGTCCAGGGCTGGTGCGGCGGATGAGGGGAAACCACGGCGAAGAACGGCTGGCGCGCCGCCTGCCGCCCGCGCATGTACTCGATCGCAACCTCCGCCTGCCCCATGGTTTCATAGCCCGGATAGTACAGGCGCTCGGATGTGTCGCGGTAGTAGTAAGAATGCCGGAATTCGGTATGGAAGTTGTAGGCGGCCCAGAAGTCGAAGCCGCGGCGCGAGGGTCCCGGGGGGACAAATTCCGGTTCGGGGTTCGACTTCACATAGTCCTGCTCCACCTTGGGCCGCACCGCGTAATTGGCGGCCGCCTCGAGTTCCCGCGCCTCCTGGCTCATGAACAATCCGTCGCGCTTCATTTTGCCGGCGTTCAAGTGCCATTTGCCGATATAGCCCGTGCCGTAGCCGGCCGAGCGCAGCGCGCGGGCAATGGATGGGTCGGCTGGATTCGATTCCAGCCAGTTGATCACCATGCCCGTGTGCGTCGGGTATCTGCCGGAGAGCATCATGCCGCGATAGGGCGTGCACAGCGGACAGGTGGAGAGCGCATTGGTGAAGGACACGCCTTCCTTCGCCAGGCTGTCAATGTGGGGCGTCACCACGTTGTCTCCGCCGTTGATGGAGAGGTCCCGCGGACGGACCTGGTCCGGCAGGATGAAGAGAATATTGGGCCGCGGCGATGCGGGCGCGGAGGCGCAAGCCCCGGCGGCCAGCGAGGCCAGCAGCGTGCGCCGCGTTGGGCCTGTCATGAGGATTCCAGAATAGTACACCGCGGCGCGCTACCGCCCGCGATTCCACGAGCCTGTTCGTTCCGCGCTGCCCGGCCTTTCTGGTTACGCTACTCCGCGTTCCACCGGAACCGCCACACGGCCAGCAATCCGAACAGGGCGGCGCATAGCGTTAACCCCGCCGCCGGCGTCAGGGCAGCGCCCAGGCCGTACCCGCGCCAGATCACCCCGTCCAATCCGTCCACGGCCCAGCGCGTCGGGATGAATTGGGTCACCTGTTGCACCGCGCGCGGAAAGATAAAAGTCGGCACCCACGCTCCGCCCAGCATCACGGCCAGCAGCGCAGCCAGGATCGCGATGCCGCGCGAGGCTTCCGGCGTGTTGCCGACGGCCGCAATCAACAATCCGAACGTCGCCGTCAGTAGCGAAAAGGCCGCGGACACCACCAGGAACCCCTCCACGTTTTCGATCTTCACATGGAAGACGAGCCGCGCGAACCCGAACATGACACAAAGAATGACGAAGCTGATCAGGGCGGCGCTCGCCGCCCTGCTCGCCAGCAGCGTCCCGCGTCCGAGCGGAGCGGCCCTCAGCCGGCTCCACAGTCCCCGCTGCCGCATATAAAGCATCGCGATGCCGGTGTCGATGCCGAAAAACAGCAGGAACTGAACCGCCATGCCCGCAAAAGAATGGGCGTATGAATTGTAGACGGCCCCATTTCGTGCGGTAACCATCTCGTCCCGCATGGTGAATGGTACCGAAAACCCGCCCGCCGCCGGCTGTCCCGGACGCGCGGCGGCGATCGCGTTCAGCTTCCGCACCCCCTTCAGCAGTTCCACCAACGGCCCGCGCACATCGGAAGGCATGTCCCGGCCGCTTTCGGCGTCCCTCAGCGCCTGTTCGACGCTGCCCGCATCCGTCATCGCCGCCTGGCTTACCGCTTCCATCACGGCTCCGGTGACGATGCCCTTCACCATCCCGGTCTCGGCGCCGCGCGTCGGGTCCTGGTAGACCGCAATCTCCGGTTTGTCCTCGTTGCGGAACAAAGCCCGCGCGGCCAGGGCTCCAAAGCCGCGAGGGATACACAGGGCGGCGGCCGCCTTGCCCTTGCGCACGGCTTCGCGCGCGTTCGCGAGCGTCTCCGGCCGCATGTCGAGCGCCTTCTCTTTGCCGAGCTTGGCGGCAATCGCGCGTGACACGGCGCTTGCATCCTCGTCCACCAACAACACGGGAATCCGGCTCTGCTGGTCTGAGTGCTCCGTCGAGTCGAAGATATAGCCGAAGAACGAAGCAATGATAATGGGAACCCCGATCGTCATGATCACCGCCTTCCGGTCGTTCAGGAAGATCAGGATATCCTTGCGGATCAGGGCGAAAAAAGCGGTCATCATTGATCGCGCAGGCTCCTTCCGGTCAACATCAGAAATACGCTCTCGAGGCTGGCGCGCTCACTCGCGATGTGGCGGCACGAATGGCCGTGCGCGGTCAGCCACCCGAGCACTCCGGGCACATCGCGCGCCAAGTCCGTGACACCGACCTTCAGCACGCCGTTCACCCGCTCGGCGGTCCGAACCCCTTCTTTCCCGCTGAGTTCGCCGAGGTCCAGCGGCCGCTCCGGTGTCTCGAGGTCAATCGAGACCAGGTTCGCCGCCGGCAGCAACCGGTACAACTCGTCCGGCGCGCCTGATGCCATGACTTTGCCTTGATCCACGATGGTCAGCCGGTCACACAGCCGCTCCGCCTCTTCCATGTAATGCGTCGTATAGATCAGGGACTTGCCGCGCGCCTTCAGCGCGAGCAGGTTTTCGAAGATGGCGTTGCGGCTCTGCGGATCCACCCCCACCGTGGGCTCATCGAGTAACAGGACTTGCGGATCGTGCAGCAGCGCCGCGGCCAGGTTCAGCCTTCTCTTCATGCCGCCGCTGTAATGGCTCACCCGGCCGCCCGCGCGCCCGGCCAGCCCCACCAGTTCCAACGCGCCTTTCACGGCCTCATCGAGAGCCCTTCCGCCAAGGCCATACAACGCGCCGAAAAGCCTCAGGTTCTCCCGCGCCGGCAGTTCCTCGTATAACGCCAGGTCTTGTGGCGCCAAGCCGATCTGCTGCTTCCTGGGAGGCGCGCCATTGACCAGAACCTCTCCGGCATCGGGCACGGTGAGCCCGGCGATCATCGAGACGGTTGTGGTCTTGCCCGCGCCGTTCGGACCCAGCAGGCCGACAATCTCGCCCGGCCCGGCGCTGATCGAGACGTCCTCCACCGCCTTCAACTCACCGAACGACTTCTTCAAGTGTGATGCTTCGAGCATGCGTCAACAGATGGTAACGCACATCGGAACAGGGATGTTCCCCGGCTTTCTCCGTGCCTCTCGAATTTCAGAACACCGCGGCGCTTTACCGCCCCATGCGGCTCATGAAACCGGAGATAGCGGCGGGAATGCGGTTGAGCGCAGTCACCTGATCGGCCGCGCCCAGGCGGATTGCTTCCTTCGGCATGCCGAAGACGACGCAGCTTGCTTCATCCTGGGCGATGGTGCGGGCTCCGGATTGCTTCATCGTCAGCAGACCCTTGGCCCCGTCGGCGCCCATTCCGGTGAGCAGAACTCCCATGGCATTGGCCCCTGCCGCCTCGGCGACGGAGCAGAACATCACGTCCACCGAAGGCCGCTGGTAGCACACCCGCGGACCGTCCTGAACGGTCACGCGGAATCCGCCTCCCGGAGACTTGCGCAGCAGCATGTGGAAGTTGCCGGGGGCAATCAGGGCGAGCCCGCGCGCCACGGAATCCCCATCCCGGGCTTCCTTTACATCCATGGGACAGATGGCGTTGAGCCGGTTGGCGAACGCCTGGGAGAACATGGGAGGAATGTGCTGGGTGATCACGATTCCAAGGCCGTCCGCCGGCAGTTGCCTGAGTACGCTCTCAATCGCCTCAGTGCCTCCGGTGGAGGCTCCGATGGCCACCACGCCGCATACCCCGGCCGGCGCGGTGAACCGGGGGGCCGCCGTTGCGGATTTGGGCGGCGGTTCCGGGGGCGCGGGCGCGGTGGGCGGGGCTCCCCGCCGCACTCGAGCCGCCGCGGCCGCGCGAACCTTGGCCGCCAGGTCCACTCGCAGTTCACCCACCGAATAGGGACCTCCGGGCTTGGCCAGAACCTCCACGGCGCCCAGCCGCAGGGCCTCGAGCGAGGCCTGGCATCCCGCCTGTCCGAGCGAACTGATCACCACCACCGGCATCGGCTGGTAGTGCATCAGCTTCTTGAGAAACGTCAACCCGTCCATGCGGGGCATCTCGATGTCGAGCGTCAGCACATCCGGCTTGAGCGCCAGAATCTTATCCCGGGCCACGAAAGGATCAGGAGCGGCGCCCACCACTTCCATGTCCTTCTCTCCGGACAGGCACTCCGCCAGCAATTTGCGCACGATGGCGGAATCATCCACAATCAGAACTCTCGTCTTGCTCATATGGCTTTCCGAAACTGCAAGCATGCGGTCAGAGACCCCTCACCCACGTCGAACCAGCGGCAAACGGCGCCGCCGCAATCCGTACCGCCGTCTCCTTTTGTGAGCGGGTGCATCATTTGGAACGTGGCTCCCGCGCACAGGTTGCTGAGCACGGCGCCGCATATCATGTTCGCCAGTTCGAGCGCCACCTCTTCGGCCTGGCCGGCGGAGACCTCCCACTCGTCCCGCCCCAGAAAGCGGGCGGCCAACAGCAGCGTCAGGCCTTCCGGAACATGGAGGGAAAATTCGCCCGAGGGTTTTCCCTCGAAGGGCACGCGGACCGTGATCACCACCTCGCCGCGCGGATCCGGCGGCGCTTCTTCAAGGCTCTTGAAGACGCCGGCGCAGCAAGCCGTCTCGAGGACCACCTCCACCGCCGACAACAAAACGGTCTGGATCTCGGAAGCAGGCACGGCGCCCGCCGGCCCGCCGGCGCGGGACGGATTTTGTGAATCCTCCGGCCGGCAAGCCTCCGTTGTGCGAGCGGGTTTCTCAGTAGGATGCACGGCGCACTCCAAGGCTTTGTTCCACTTCCCTTCGCAATTTCTCCGGCGTGAAAGGCTTCGAAACGTAACCCTTCGCCCCCAGTTCGAGCATTCGGCGCGTCCGTTCGCGTGTCTGGTCGGCTGACAGCACCACCACGGGAATCAGCTTCCATACCTCGTGCCGGAGCATGCGCCGCAACAACTCCTCTCCGTCCATCAGGGGCATGTGGATGTCGGTGAGCACCACATCCAACCAGTTGCGCTCGAGCAGTTGCAAGGCTTCTTCGCCGTTCGCCGCTTCAAGGCAACCGCCGATCTTCAACGAAGAGAGCAGCAGCACGCGCCGGATGAAGGTCCGCATGGCCGGCGAATCGTCCACAATCATTACGTCCATCCCCTGCCTCCTGGCCGCCTTGATTTACAATTCGCGATCCGGCATCCCGGGTTCGCGCACCCAGAACCGCCCCGTCGAAACATCCAGCTTCACCGTCCGTGAGATCATTCCACCTACCTCTTCCCCGTGAATCATGACACCGGCCCGCCATAAGATTTTGCGCAGCGCCAGGTAATTCCGCCTGCCGATGTGGAAGATGCCGTCCTCGTCCATCACCTGAGCGCCGCCGGCAACCCGCACCAGCAAGCGGCGCTTTTCGGCGCCCAACTGGTAGGCTGTTTGAAACAGCAGCGGAATGCCGGTGTCGGCGAAGAGAAACGGACGCTGAGCCGCCTTGTGCGGATTGAGCGCCGATTCCGGCAGCATGAAGTGGAGCAATCCGCCCACAACCGCCACCGGATCATGGATCGCCACCGCGATGCACGAGCCGAGCGCATAGGTGGCCAAGGTGGCCGAGGCTTCACTGCTCACCTCGCAATCTCCCACTCCCACTGTCAACAGTCTCACCATCCCCGCTCCGGATTTTCAAACGGAGGTTTCTGGTAGACGGCCGGCTGGACGTAGCGGAGACCATGTTCGATGCCGGTGAGACTTTCGGAATGTCCCGTGAACAGATAGCCGCCAGGCGACAAACAGCCGGCAAGCCGCCGCACCACGCGCTGCTGGGTGGGCTTGTCGAAATAGATCATCACATTGCGGCAGAAGATCAACCCGAAGCATCCGGCTTGCGACAGCGGGTCCAGCAGGTTGAGACGGCGGAATTCCACCAGATCACGCACGTCTTTCTTCACCCGGCACCAACCTTCCCACCGGCCTTCGCCCCGCAGAAAATGCCGGCGTAGCTGGAGGGCAGGCATTCCCTCGAAGCGTTCGGCCGGATAGACGCCCCGTGACGCCTTGCCGAGCACCCGGGTGGAGATGTCCGTCGCCAGGATGCGGACCCTTTGCTTCGAGGCGGCCCCAAGTTCCTCGAGCAAGCACATGGCGATGGAATAGGGCTCCTCGCCGCTCGAGCAGGCCGCGCTCCAGATGTCGATGTTACCGCGCCCGGCGTGCCCCGGCAGGAACCTCTCTCGCAGGAAATCGAAGTGCGGCGGCTCGCGAAAAAACGCCGTGTGGTTCGTGGTGAGAGCGTCAATGAGGCTGATGAGCGATTCGCCTGACCGGTCTTCCACCACCCGCCGGTAGTATTGGTCGAAGGTCGCGCATCCGGACTGGCGGATCTCCCGGGCGAGTCTCGTGGAGACCAGGGTTTCCTTGCCCGCTTTCAGGTCAAGGCCGAAGGTGTCGTAGGCAAGCTTGCGAATCTTGGCGAATTCGCTGCCGCGGAGCGGACGGCAGGCAGCCTGCTCAAGCGGAGGCATCGCTCCCCCAGACTCCGGCCATGTCAAGGATAAGGCCCACCCGCCCGTCGCCGAGAATGGCCCCGCCGGCGATGCCGCGCACCTCGCCGATGCCTTCCCCGAGGCTCTTGAGCACGACTTCCTGTTTGCCGGCAAGCTCATCCACCATCAGACAAAACGGCTGGCCTCCGGTTTCCGCGACAATGAGCAGGGCCTGGCAGGGGTCCTTCGCCCGGGGAATGATGCCGAACCTCTTATATAGCCGAACGACGGGCAGCAGACGGCCGCGCACGAGCGCCATTTCCTGGCGATCCTGAACGGTGAAGATGGAGTCCGAAGCCGGACGAAACATCTCCCGCACCGCGAACAGCGGCACGATATAGCGATGCCGCCCCACCGTCACCACAAGCCCGTCAATGATGGCCAGCGTCAGCGGCAGCTTCATCAGGAACGTCGTGCCTCCCCCGGCGCGCGAATGGATCTCAATCCGGCCGCGGAGTTTCTCCACCTGTTTGCGAACCACGTCCATGCCCACGCCGCGTCCGGAAATATCGGTGACCGCATCGGCCGTGGAGAAACCAGGCTCCATGATGAGCCGGAAAATGTCGGTTTCGGAAAGGTGGCCGCCATCCTCGATCAATCCCCTCTGCCGGGCCTTGACGAGGATTTTTTCCTTGTTCAGCCCCCTGCCGTCGTCAGCCACTTCGACAGTGATTTGTCCCGCCTGATGGCAGGCCGCGAGCGTGATTCTGGCCTGGACATTCTTTCCCAGCGCCCGGCGCTCCCCGGGTGTCTCGACTCCGTGGTCGATGGAGTTTCGCACCATGTGCATCAGCGGATCGGCCAATTCCTCGGCGATGGTCTTGTCCAATTCGATATCGTCGCCGCGCGTGACGAGTTCGGCTTGTTTGCCCGTCTTGCGCGACAGGTCCCGGATCAGCCGCGCCGTGCGCTGGAAAAGCTGCCCCACGGGAACCATGCGCATCGCCATGGCCGTTTTCTGCACTTCGCTGGTAATCCGCTCGAGTTGCGCGAAATCGCGGTGCAAACACGGATCGGCGGCCGCGGCAAGCGCCTGGTTGTGGCGAACCATGGACTGGGCGATGACCATCTCTCCCACCATGTCCACCAGATAATCGAGTTTGGCGGTGTCGACGCGGACACGAAAGGCATCCGCCCCCTGGCGCTTCGCCTTGTCCTCGGGCGGCGGCGCGGCGGACTCGGGCTGGGAGGGTTCCGCCGGAGCCGCGGCGGCGGGCGGTTGCGCCATCAGATCCCGCACCTTCCCGAGCAGACGGCCATGACCCTCGAGCCGCCGGCAGGTCCCTGTGGATTCCACCGCGGCGATCCCCTTGCTGACGGAATCCACACTTTCAAGAATCACGTCAATGACGGCGGGAGTTACCGCGAGTTTCCCTTCCCGCGCCAGGTTGAGGGCGGTCTCCACCTCGTGAGCCACTTCCTGAATGGCGGGAAATTCGAGGAACCCCGCCACGCCTTTGATCGTGTGAAATCCCCGAAAAACGGAGTGGATGGCCTCCGCGTTGGCGGGGTCGCGCTCAAGGATGAGCAGGCGCTGCTCGATGGAGGAGAGATGCTCGCGCGATTCGAGGATGAAATCGGCGATGATCTCCGGATCGCCCGCGTATTGGTTGCCGGCGGGCGGATGGCCGGTCTCCAACAGGGGCGCGGCAGGTACGGGCGCGGCGGCCTCGTCCGGCTCGTTCTCCAAGGCTTGCTGAATCCGCGCGAGGCCATCCCGAAGACGGTCCGCCGCGGATCCCTGTTCTTCCTCGCGCGTGGAATGCAGCCCGGCGGCTACATCGGCCGCCTCCGCATAGCCGGCTTTCCGGGCCTCGAAGGCAAGCTCCGCCAGCAATGCGAAGAACCGGTCCGCGCCGCTTCTCTCCCCCGCGGCGTCACTGATCAGCAGCCGGGTGGTGAGTTCATCTATACGCTCCCTCAGTAGGGACTCTGCTTCCGGATTTGACATAGGTCAGGCCTGATGAATAAAACCCTTGGGGCGGGAAAACGGCTCCCCGCCCCGGCGGATCATGAGGATCAGAACTCCTTGAATTCTTCATCCAGGGGGAAGGCGCCTTTTTCCGGCGCGCCGGCATGAAGCGGTTCGCTCCCCGTGAAATTGCGCGGCGTAGCGTTAGCCTTACGCATCCCCGCGAGAGCCGCGCCCGGTTCAACACGCCGGCGGGCCGCGCCGGGACGGGTTGCGCGGTGATTCGGAGCGCGGACTCCCTCACCGGCCGCGCTTCCTCCCACCATGGCTGCCAGCCTTTCGACGACGCTCTTCAACGTTTCCGACTGCGCGTTCAACTCCTCGGCGGCGGCCGCGCTCTCCTCGGCGTTGGCGGCGGTCTTCTGCGTCACCTGCTCCATCTGGATGATGGCCTTGCCGATCTGTTCGATGCCCCGGGTCTGTTCCTGGCTTCCGAGGTTCACTTCGTCGACGAGGGTCTTGACCTTGGCGGACTCCTCGGTGATGGCGCGGATCATCGAGGCCACCTGGTCCACCTTCGTTTTGCCGTCGTTCGACTTGGCGATGGATTCCTCGATGAGGGACGCGGTGTCCTTGGCCGCCTGGGCGCAACGCTGGGCGAGGTTCCGGACCTCGTCGGCCACTACCGCGAAGCCCATCCCCGCCTCGCCGGCCCGCGCCGCCTCCACCGCCGCGTTCAATGCGAGGATATTCGTCTGGAAGGCAATCTCGTCGATTACCTTGATGATCTTCGAGATCTTGTCGCTCTGCGTGTTGATCTCCCCCATTGCCACCACGGACTGGTCCAGCGACACGTTGGCCTGAACGAACTTGGTCTGCGACTGCGTCATCAGATCGGCCGCGCCGCGGGAGTTTTCGCTGTTCTTGCGGGCCATGGAGTTGATCTCTTCGCTCGAGGCCGAGGTCTCCTCGAGCGAGGCGGCCTGTTCCGAGGCGCCCTGCGCCAGGGATTGGCTGGAAGCCGAGACCTGCGCGGCGGCGCTGGCCACCTGTTCCGCCCCTTCGGAAAGTTCGCCCACCGCCAGCGTGAGGCTCCTGTCGATCATGCGCACCACGAACAGCACGATGGCCCCCACCAGCAGAGACAGCGCAATGAACGCCGTCACCAGCCACTTTGCCCTGGCCTGGGTCTCCGCTGCCTGGGCCTCGCCGTCCCTGGCCAGGCGCCATTGTACCCCCGTCACGGTGCCAGCGGCCTTCGTTACGATGTCACTAAGTCCGAGGATCCGCTCGTGGAACACCTTGAATGCGGCGTCCGGCTGGCCGGATTCCACCAGCCGCATCATCGTCTGGTGTTCTGTTGTCCAGGTAGCGGTGGAATGCTGAATGGTTTCGAGGTTGCGCTTGGCTTCCTCCACCACCACAATCGGAATGATTTCCGCCAGCGCCTTGTCCATTTTCAGCTTAGTCTCGTCAAACCGCCTGACGCTGTCCAACTGTAACTCATGGTTCTTTGTATAGAGGCTCAGGAGGATTCCCCTTTCGGCTAACGCCAAATCGGAGGCGGCGGTATTAATCTGCGCCGCGAGGTCGGCCTTCTTGAAAATCTTCCTGTAAGCGGTGTCCAGGCTGTCCGTCAGGCTGTTCAGCCCGGATAGCGAGACGTAACTCAGCCCCAGCACGAAGGCGACAAGCGCGCCCAGGCTGAGAAGCAGTTTCTTGCTTATTGTCATTTGCGACATGATTCGTGTTCTCCCTCTCCTGTTCCTTAGCGCACCAGCGCGTTCAACGAGTGCAAATCCTGACAGGACAGCACCTGGTCGATCTCGAGGAGGATTTTTACTTTACCCTTCACTTTTGCCACGCCCAACAAGTACGGCGTCGCCGCGCCGTCACCGAAATCCGGCATGTCTTCGATGTCGGCCCCTGAAACATTCAACACTTCCGCCACGCCGTCCACCACGATGCCGGTGAGCATGCTTGCGGTCTGCGAACTTTCGGCGCGCACCTGAACCACGATGATGCACGTGCGCTGCGTGTAGTCCTGCTCCGGCAGGCCGAACTTCAGCCGCAAGTCCACCACCGGAATCACTTTGCCCCGCAGATTAATGACGCCCTTGACGTGGGCCGGCGTCTGCGGCACGGCCGTAATGTCCTGAACACCCATGATTTCCCGGACCTTCAGAACCCGAATTCCGAATTCTTCCCGGCCGAGTTGAAAGACAAGGTACTTGCCCGCGCGGTCCTCGACCCTGGACGCCGCTGGCTCCCGCTCCAGTAGTGTTGCTTCCATACGACTCCTTTTTTAGGTTTTTTCCCGCGCGCCCCTCGCGCCGCCCGGGATCATCGGGAGTGGGTGATGATGATCACCCGCTTCCATCTCCTTCTGCTGCTGCATATCGGAGGAATTCCCGGAACCGTGAGCCGGATTCAGTTGCTACCTTGGGTGTATGAGCGAACCATGGTTGTCCGGAAGCCTTTCAGATGTTCACCCCGTCCCGCGGGCCGTGCTTCATTGCTTCGAACAAGCCCGCGCCGATCTCGCCCACTGGACACAGGGCCTCACCCCGGACCAGTTATGGGCGCGCCCCTTCGGCCTCGGACCCGCCGGATTCCACATCCGTCATGCCGGACGGAGCATCGATCGCCTCTTCACCTATGCCCAGGGCCGCCTGCTCGACGAGGCGCAAATGTTTCTCCTCGGCACGGAAATGGACGCGGGCGCCTCGCGAGAGGAGTTGCTCGATGAGTTCGGACGCATCCTCAACCGCGCCGGCGAACAGATCCGCGCGCTCGATCCCGCCGTGCTCCTCGAATCGAGAGGGGTCGGAAGAAAGCAACTCCCCACTACCGTTGCCGGGGTGCTGATCCATATCGCGGAGCACACGCAGCGCCACGTCGGGGAGGCCATCGTGACGGCGCGCGTGCTCAAGGCTCTATGAGAGGAGCATGTTATTTTGAATAGAGACCTTTATAACCATGTCTACTACACGTACGGTAATTACCGATGACCCTGCTGTATCCGGTTCCGGCGTCTTACCCGACACCGATTCCGTGGAGACTTCAGAATGGATAGAAGCGCTTGATCAGGTGATTGACGAAGGCGGCCCGGAACGGGCTCGGTTTCTGCTCGAAAAGCTGAGGGAACGCGCCACCGATCTCGGACTGGCGATGCCGGCCCGCCCCAATACCCCTTACATCAACACAATCCCGCCGGAGGGTGAGGTTCCCTATCCCGGAGACCGTCACCTCGAGCGGAGGATCAAGAGCATCATCCGCTGGAATGCCATGGCCATGGTGGTCCGGGCGAACAAGTATGATAACGGCATCGGCGGACATATCTCGACGTATGCCAGCCTGGCGACTTTACTCGAGGTCGGATACAACCACTTCTTCCGCGCCAGGATCGGGAGGGAACCGGGCGATTTCGTGTATTTTCAGGGCCACGCTTCCCCGGGCGTGTATTCACGGGCGTTCCTGGAAGGGCGGCTGACGGCGAAGCACCTGGAAAACTTCCGGCACGAGTTACGCGAAGAACCCGGACTTTCTTCGTACCCCCACCCGTGGCTGATGCCGGATTTCTGGCTATTCCCTACTGTTTCGATGGGACTGGGACCCATCAATTCGATATACCACGCCCGCTTCATGCGCTACCTGGAGAACCGGGGCATCATCCCCAGGACCGACCGGAAGATCTGGACTTTCGTGGGCGATGGCGAAACCGATGAACCGGAGACGCTGGGGGCGATCACCCTGCCTGCGCGGGAAAAGCTCGACAACCTGATCTGGGTCGTAAACTGCAACCTCCAGCGGCTCGACGGCCCGGTACGCGGAAACGGGAGCATCGTGCAGGAACTCGAAGCCGCCTTCCGCGGCGCGGGCTGGAACGTCATCAAAGTCCTGTGGGGCTCGGAATGGGACCGGCTGTTTGCGAAGGACACGAGCGGCCTGCTCATCAAGCGCATGAACGAATGCGTCGACGGCGAGTATCAGAACTTCAAGGCGCACGGCGGGGCCTACGCCCGCGAGCATTTCTTCGGCAAGTATCCGGAACTGAGGGAACTAGTCGCGGACATGAGCGACGAGGAGATTTTCAAGCTGAAACGCGGAGGGCACGATCCGAAGAAGGTCTACAATGCCTACCTGCGGGCCACCGAACATACGGGCCGGCCGACGGTCATCCTGGCGAAGACGGTCAAGGGCTACGGCTTGGGCGAAGCAGGCGAAGGCCGCAACGTGACGCACCAGCAGAAGAAGCTCAACGAGCAGGAGATGGTGTATTTCCGCTCGCGTTTCGATATCCCCATCAGCGACGAACAGGTGCACACGCTTTCCTTCTACAAGCCGGAGGAGAACAGCGAGGAAATGCGCTACCTCAAGGCGCGCCGCGAAGGGTTGGGCGGGTACATGCCCTCGCGCAATCCAAAACCGGCCGTCATCAAGACGCCGCCGCTCGATACGTTCAAGGATTCGCTCGGCGGGTCGGCGGGGCGCGAAGTATCCACCACGATGGCATTCGTCGCCGTGCTGCGCAATCTGCTGAAGTCCCCCGAAATCGGCAAGTACGTCGTACCCATCGTTCCCGACGAGGCGCGCACTTTCGGGATGGAATCGCTGTTCCGCCAGTATGGAATCTACGCCAGCCAGGGACAGCTCTACACGCCGGTGGACAGCGACAACTTCCTGTACTACAAGGAAGCCCAGGACGGACAGATCCTGGAGGAAGGCATTACCGAAGCCGGGTCCATGGCCAGCTTCACCGCGGCGGGGACTGCCTATGCCAACTACGGCGTGCCGGTGATTCCCTTCTTCACGTATTACTCGATGTTCGGCTTCCAGCGATTCGGCGATCTCGCCTGGGCGTTCGGTGATTCGCGCGGAAGGGGATTCCTCGTGGGCGGAACCGCGGGCAGGACCACGCTTGCCGGGGAAGGTCTCCAGCACCAGGACGGCCACAGCCACGTGCTGGCCAGCACCATTCCCACCTGCGCGGCCTATGATCCCGCCTACGCCTATGAGATCGCCGTCATCATTCACGACGGCATCGAACGGATGTACGAGAAGGGAGAGGCCCGCTTCTATTACCTCACCATCGGCAACGAAAACTACGCGCAGCCGCCGATGCCGGAGGGCGTGGAAGAGGGTATCATCCGCGGCGTCTACCGTTTCCAGGCTTCGGCCGGCGGAAAGCCGGCCGCGCATCTGTTCGGCAGCGGATCCATTCTCAACGAGGCGCTGGCGGCGCAAAAGCTGCTGGCGGAAACATACAACGTGCAGGCTGATGTGTGGAGCGTGACCAGCTACAACGAACTGCGGCGCGATGCCCTCGAGTGCGACCGCTGGAACCGGCTTCACCCGGCCGAAGCGCCCCGCACTCCATACGTGACCAAGGCCCTGGAAGGAACAAAGGGACCCATCATTGCCGCCTCGGACTATATGAAGATCGTCCCCGATCAACTGGCGCCGTGGCTCGGCTCGCGCCTGGTCACGCTCGGCACCGACGGCTTCGGACGCAGCGAAGACCGCGCGCACCTGCGGAGATTCTTTGAAGTGGATGCCGCTTCCATCACCGCGGCTGCGTTGTCCAGGCTGGCGCGGGAGGGTAAGTTCGACGCGGCCAAGGCTCGGCAGGCCATCGCCGACCTCGGAATTGACCCCGAAGCCGGAGATCCGGTGCGGCGCTAGCTTTCCGAAACCGGCGAGAGCCGGAACCACGGCGGGCGAAGCCGTACGCGCGCCCGCCGCGGCCCGGCTCTCTGGACAAGCAAGGCCAGTCCCGCCCGGCGAAATCCCGCCGCCACGGACACGCGCCCGTCATGCAGCGTGATCTCACGCCGGCCGAACAGCCGTCGGGTTGGCGGGCGGGACCCCCGCCTCCTCGCCGCCCGCGGTGTCCACGAATTCCGCTTGCATGGTGCGGATGCCCATAACAGCTATGTTAAGATGCCCCGAGTGGATGTAGTTACGGGTAACCTCGGATGGATCGAAGTGGTTTGCGGTCCCATGTTTTCAGGCAAGAGCGAAGAGTTGATCCGGCGGCTGCGGCGCGCCATGATCGCCAGGAAGCGGGTGCAGGCTTTTAAGCCGGTGGCGGACACGCGCTACTCCGAGGACGAGATTGTCTCGCACGCCGATTCGCGGTTGAAAGCGGAGGTGGTCTCGAGCGCCAGGGAAATTCTGGAGCGCATGGACTGGCGGACGCAGGTAATCGGCATCGACGAATCGAACTTTTTCGGCAAGGACCTGGTGGATGTCGCCGGCCAACTGGCCGACAGCGGCAAACAGGTCATCATCGGCGGACTCGACACCGATTACATGGGGAGGCCGTTCCATCCGATGCCGGACCTGCTTTGCATGGCCGAATCGATTACAAAGACCCTTGCCATCTGTATGCGCTGCGGCAATCCGGCCAAGCACACGCAGCGGCTGGTGGAAAACGACGACCTCATCGTGGTGGGCGCGGCCGGAATCTATGAGGCCCGCTGCCGGAGGTGCTTCGAGCCGGGCATCCCGAAACAGGAGTACCTCGAATTCGCCCGTCCCCTGCTCCGTGAAAAAGAGTAACCGGAGGTTGAGGACTGCCGTCTAGCGATTTGATTACAATGAGGAAGTTGTCTTCCCATTCCAGCAACCAAGGAGTGAACCGTGAGTGAGCATGGCAGTATGAACTATGGAGCACCCTCCGGCGGATCGAACGTGAAAGTCGCCATTCTATTCGGCGCTGTCCTCGCTTTGCTCGCCGCCAACGTGTATTTATTCCTTCAACTGGACCATGTCCGCACGGACATGACCCAGATGAAGGAGTCGCTGCAAACGGAGATCGCCAACTTGAGAGAAGCATCCTCGGTGACCGCGCAGACCAACCGCAAAACCGCCGAAAGTCTGCGCGACGAGTTGGAAACCGCCCGCCGTCAGGCGGCAATGGCGGTGGGTCAAGCCAAGACCGACGCCGAAGCCAAAGTGGCCGATCTGCATAAGCGGATCGAGGCGGAACGCCAGAAGTCCGCGCAGGCGCAACAGGCTCTTAAGAGTGAACTCACCGAGGTCAGGAAAGACGCCTCCGAAACGAAGGGCAAGGTGGAAGATGTCAACAAGGAAGTAGGAGTGGTCAAGGGTGACGTCGCCTCCACCAAATCAGAACTGGACAAGACCATTGCCGAACTCAAGAGCGTGCGCGGGGATATGGGAGTGCAGAGCGGCCTGATTGCCACCAATGGGAAAGAACTGGCCGCGCTGAGGGCGCTGGGAGAGCGCAATTACTTCGAGTTCAAGCTGCCGAAGACGAAGTCGCCGCAGAAGGTGGGGGACATCTCCATGCAGTTGAAGAAGGCCGATCAGAAGCGGAACCGTTTCACCATCGACGTTTGGGCGGACGACAAGAAGACCGAGAAAAAAGACAAGAACATCAACGAACCCGTCCAGTTCTACACCTCGAAGGCTAAAATCCCGTATGAGATTGTGGTGAACGAAGTGAAGAAGGATCTCATTGTCGGCTACCTGGCGACGCCGAAAGTGACCGCGGCCCGATAAGCGGTTCAGTCAAGGGGCAAGGCCGAAACCTGCAACTTCTCGCGCCCCCGCACCTGCACCTTCACCTTCTCCATCAGCCCGAGGTTTCCGGGCAGGGTGAGCGTGTAGTAGCCGCGCACGACATCGAAAATCTTCGCCGCCGGGGCTTTGCCGCCGGATTTGCGGAAGTCGCGCAGTTGGAAGGAGGCGCCGCCCGTCTGCCGCGCCAGCTTTTCGAACATCGATTTTCCGGAGCCCGCCACGTAAACCGGAAAGATGGATATCGACTTCTTCCGCGCCAGGCGCGCCACTTCGCGCTCGCCGGCGCGGCTGTGACCTTCGAGTCCGGTGGTGACCAGGAGGATGACCTTGCGGAAGACTGCGTGTTCAAAGCCCTGATCCAGCGCGACGAAGAGGGCATCGAGCACGTTCGGACTGTTTCCGTAGCGGATCTTGGACAGTGCGGCCGAAAGAAGCTGTTTGCTCGAAGTGAAATCCTGAATCATCTCGGTGGAAGCATCAAAGGAGACCACCGACATTTGCTCCTTTGCCTCCAACTGAGTGACGAAACTCGAAGCCACCGGCTGCACCATTTCGCCCACCGCGCTTGAATCCACCAGCAGCATGATATCCACCGGCTTACGGCTGAACTCGCAGGCATCCACGCGGCGTTCGGTCTTGTCTTCGATAACCGCAAAGTCCTTCGCCTCCAAGCCCAATACCGCCTCCCCGGTCTTCGGTTCCGCCACGGTGACCAGGATGCGCAACGCGCCCTGCGCCATGAGCGCGGCGGCACACAGCATGGCGGCCAGGCGTTTCATCCGAGAGCCTCTCCCGCGCTCATTCCGAAGCCCGGCGCTCGGCTTGGGGCAAAGCGTCCTCCTGTCCGGACACCACCACCTTTACGCCCGTATCGAGCCGGGCCAGACTCGAGGTGGCCACGGTTTCTCCATTCTGCAAGCCTTCCATGATTTCCACTTCCTGATCGAAACGGTCACCGAGTTTCACGTCGCGAGCTTCGATGACGCCGGAGTTCACGACATACGTCTTGTTCGAGCCCAGGACGTAGCTGACCGCCGTGGCGGGAACCACCAGGATGCGCTCCGTCTTGTCCGTCTGGATCCGCGCGCGAGCATACGACCCGGCTTTCAACTCGCCCTTGGAATTGCCGATCAGGGCCTCGACCACGAATGTCCGCTTGGACTGGTCCACGGTGGGAGAGATTCTCCAGAGTTTTCCTTCAAACGTTCGATCCGCATAGGCTTCCACGGAGACCTTTGTCTGTTGCCCGGTCTTGACCCAGGGCGCCATCCGCTCCGGCACCTCGATTCGCAGGCGGATCGGGTCTGTCTTCACCAGCGTCAGAAGGGGAGCATTCGGCCGGACATATTGGCCCACCGTCACCTGCCGGTCCTTGACCGAGGCCGCATAAGGAGCCCGGACCGTGGTGTCACGCAGTTTCTTCCGCTGCAAGTCCAACTGGGCCTTGAACCGCTCCACCTCCTGCTGAAGATTGCGCGTCTGGTTGATGGTGGAATCGTAGGCTGCCTGCATGGCCTGCAATCTTGCCGAGGCCTGGTCGAGGTCGCTCTTGGCGCCGATTCCCTGCTCCACCAGGCTTTTCAATCGATCGAAGCGCTGCCGGGCCTCCAGCAGGTCCGCCGCCGCCCTCCTCACATCGGGAGCCTGCCGCACATCGGCCAGGCGGTCCTTTTCCGAAGTCAGGCCCAGCCGTTCGAGCGATTGGCGGAGTTGGGCTTCGTTCTGCGCCAGCAGGTAGCGCTGTTCTTCATCAGAGATGTGAACCAGAACCTGGCCATGGCTCACAGTGTCCCCCAAGTCCACGTTCACCTGGTCTACCTTGCCTTCGATCTCCGCGGAGACCAGCACTTCGTCGTAGGGGAAGAGAGTACCCACGGATTCCACCGCGCGAATGATCTGTTTGGGGCGGACATTGGCGACGCGGACCTCCACGGGTCCGGAATCCTTTTTCGCCTCGGCAGGCTTCTGCTTGACGCAGGAGAAGAAAGAGAGAAAAAACACGCTGAGCGCGAATTGCCGCAAGAACTTCATCACTAGTCCGTAACTACAGATTGTACTGAATTTGGGCTGACATCATCCTCCTCCCTAATTAAACAGGTCCAAGTGCCGATTAGAGGATCATACGGTGAAGGCTGTGCGCGCGGGAATTGCACGTCTTGCGCCATTCATCCTGCATGGAACGCCAGGCCAAATACTTTTTCTACACCGTCATCACCCTGGGAGCCCTCAGCTTCGCCGCCGGGATGTACCCGTTCGTCTCGGAAAACCCGCTGCGGTACGCGGTCTTTCTCACCGCCGCGGTCCTCGCCTCCGGCATCCGGCTCTCCATGCCGGCAGTCCGCGGCACGCTTTCCATCAACTTCATCTTCACCCTCATCGGCATCATCGCCCTCAGCCGTTCCGAGACAATGCTCCTGGCCGTTCTGGTCACACTTATCCAATGCCTGTGGCGTCCCGAACGTGAACTTACCCGCCTGCAACTGGCGTTCAATCTGGGAAACATCGCCACCGCCGTCATGGCCAGCTATTCGGTCTATATGTCCTGGCGCTTTCCGGACCTGTCGATCGACATGCCCCTACGCCTGTTGCTGGCTACCTCTGTCTATTTCGTACTCAACAGTTTCCCCGCGGCCGCCGCCATCAGCTTCACCGAGCACAAAACAATGGCGGCCGCCTGGCGCGAGTGTAACACCTGGAGCCTGCCTTATTACCTGGTGGGAGCGATTGCCGCCGGGGCTTTCAGCTTCCTCAAGCAGACCATCGGCTGGCCGATGCTGATGCTGATCATCCCGTTCATCTATCTTCTCTACCGGCACTACCGTCTCTACGTGGGTCAACTCGAAGCGGAAAAAAAACATGCCGGCGAAATGACCGGGCTGCACATACGCACCATCGAGGCGCTTGCCCTCGCCATTGAAGCCAAGGACCACACCTCGCATAGCCACCTCGACCGCATCCAGCAGTTCGCCCTCTCTCTCGGCGAGAACCTGGGCATCACCGGGCCGGATCTGGAAGCGCTCAGAGCCGCTTCTCTCCTGCACGACATCGGCAAACTGGCCGTGCCCGAGCACATCATTTCGAAACCCGGAAGACTTACCCGCGAAGAGTTCGAAAAGTTGAAGATTCATCCTCTGGTGGGAGCCGAAATCCTCGAGCGGGTCAAGTTTCCCTATCCTGTTGTTCCCATCGTTCGCCATCACCACGAGAAATGGAACGGGGGCGGCTATCCGGATGGACTTGCCGGGGAGCAGATTCCGCCCGGCGCTCGCGTGCTGGCGGTGGCGGAGATGTTCGAAGCCCTCACGTCCGGCAAGTCCCGGGAACGCGCCATGACCTCCGCGGAAGCCGCGGCTTATATCGCGGCCGAGTCGGGAATCTCGTTTGACCCCCGCGTGGTCGAGGTCCTGGAGAAGCGTCACCAGCACCTGGAACAACTGGCGCTCGATCATGTCTCGGACCGCACCAAACTCACCACCGAGTTCGTGTTCAAGGAGGGCAAGAGTTCCACTCCGGAATCACGTCCGCGCACGGAAAGGGGTCAGACGGGTTTTCTAGCCTCCATCGCCGCCGCCCGGCAGGAGGCGCAGGCATTGTTTGAACTGGCGCAGGAATTGGGCAACTCGCTGAGCCTGGACGAGACCCTCTCCGTGTTTGCGGTCCGTTTGCGGCGTACGATTCCGTATGATGCGATTGCCGTATACGTCCGCCGGGAGTCGCATTTGCGCCCGGAATACGTGAGCGGGGAGAACGTGCGGGCCTTCGCCGCTTTGGAAATTCCCATTGGGTCGGGCCTGTCGGGATGGGTAGCCGAGAACCGCAAGGCGATTCTCAATGGCAACCCGTGGCTCGAAGCCGGCTATAAGGAAGAGCAGGGCCGCTCCGCTTCTCTGCGGTCCGCCCTCGCCGTTCCTTTGGAAGGGGCCAACGGCGTGGTGGGCGTTCTTACGCTGTACGGCATCGAGAGGGATAACTTCAGCAAAGATCATCTGCGGCTGCTTCAGGCGATCAGTACGAAAACCGCGCTATCGATCGAGAATGCCCTCAAGTACCGGCAAGCTGAAAGTTCCGCCTCCACCGACTATCTCACCGGATTGTTCAATGCGCGGTCGCTGTTTCTCCACCTGGACAGCGAACTGGCCCGCTGCCGGCGTTTGGAATCTCCGCTCGCCGTGCTGGTCAGCGACCTGGACGGCTTCAAACAGGTAAACGACCGCTTTGGCCATCTGGAAGGCAACAAGCTTCTGCAGCGAGTGGCGCAAAAACTCAAGGAGAGCTGCCGCGAATATGATTGCGTGGCGCGCATGGGAGGCGATGAGTTTGTCCTCGTGTTGCCGGGCCTCACTCCCGAGGTGGTCAAATCCATGGTCCCCCGGTTGCGGGAAACGGTGAAGGCGGCGGGACGCGAAGTGCTCACCGAAGACATCATCGGCTTCAGCGTCGGCGAGGCGTACTTCCCGGCCGACGGCGCCGACGCCGAGCAACTGCTGGCCGAGGCCGACAAACGCATGTACCAGTTCAAGGCCAGATCGAAACTGCTGCGCTCCAAAGTAGGCGGCTTCGACTTTGACGCCAGGTCCACCATCGCCTGAGGTTTTCACCGCGCCGCTGAGCGTGGATTATCATTGATGTCATGCAACGACGTCAATTCCTCGTCGCGGCGTCCGCCGCCGCTTCCCAGTCCTGGGCCGGAGCCAATGATCGTGTACGGCTTGCCATCATCGGGGTGGGCTCACGCGGATCGGCGCATATCAAGGAGATCCTTCCCGTCGCCAACGTCGAGATCGGCGCGGTGGTGGACGTGGACGGCAGGCGCACGGAAGCCGCCGCCTCCACTATCTTTCAGAAAACCGGAAAGCGCCCCAGGATCGAAACCGACATGCGCCGCGTCTTCGAGGACAAATCCATTGACGCGGTAACCATCGCCACCACCAACCACTGGCACACGCTCACGGCGGTGTGGGCCATGCAGGCCGGCAAGGATGTGTATGTGGAAAAGCCCGTCTCGCATAACATATTCGAGGGCATCAAGCTCGTGGAATGCGCGCGCAAGTACAACCGCGTGGCCTGCGGCGGCACGCAGCGCCGCTGGTGGGGCCGCTGGCGCAAGGCCGTGGAGATGATCCACAACGGCGCCATCGGCGATATCTATCAATCGAACTTCTTCTTTCCCGGACATCGCGATTCCATCGGATTCAAGGAACCGAAAGAACCGCCGGCCTGGCTCAACTGGGACCTCTGGGTGGGACCCGCCCCCATGCAGCCCTACCACGAAAATCTCGTCCATTATAACTGGCACTGGTTCTGGGATTTCGGAAACGGCGAACTCGGCAACAACGGCATCCATCTGCTCGACGTTTCCCGCTGGGCGATGGGCAAGCGGCTTCCGGTACGGGTCCAGTGCACGGGCGGCCGCTTCGGTTACAAGGACCAGGCGCAGACGCCTAACACCCAGAACGTCACCTGGGTGTACGAGGATGGTTCGATGATGGTGGGCCAACTGCGCGGACTCTACACAACCGAGCCGATGTCCTGGGACTTCTTCGGAACCAAGGGCCACATGCACATGATGGCCGACGGCCGCTTCGAGATCACCATGGGCCGGAACAAGTCGCCGGAACCCGAGCCCGAGTATCCGCCGAACCTCTCCCACTTCGGCAACTTCGCCGAGGCCATTCGTGCGCGCGATCCCAAGCTTCTGGATGCCGAAATCGAAGAAACCGCCCTTTCGACGGCGCATTGCCACCTTGGCAACATCGCTTACCGCCTCGGCCGCGAGTTGCACTTCGAACCCTCGCGGATGGAATTCCGTAACGATGCGGAAGCCAACAGGATGATCACGCGCGACTACCGCAAACCCTACGTGGTGCCGGAACACGTGTGAAACCGCGCCCCGCCACGCGCGCGAAATCCATACCGGGCGCCTCATCCAGCGGTTCATGGCGGTAGAGCGGCGGTACGCTCTGGAAGGCTTCGCCGGTCTTCCGCCAAATCACCCGCGCCGAACAACGGTTAGCTCCGAAGTATGATCCAATCGGCATGCCGCCGGTAAAGAGATCACGAACCTGAACGTGCGAGGGGAGGGGCGTTCTGCTACACTGAAAATTCGTCACGGCCAGGTAGCTCAGTTGGTAGAGCGCAGCCCTGAAAAGGCTGGCGTCGGCGGTTCGATTCCGTCCCTGGCCACCACTTTTTGTTGTTTGATATCAACATGGTGGCGTCTCGATTTCCGTGTGTGCCATGGACTTCGCGGAGCAACTTGTCTTGCCTGCTTTGTCGTTCCGGAATCCACCTCGAATAGTGACGCGCAACGATGCGGGGGCTATCGCCGAGGATGATTGCTACATCCTCGATGGTGGCCCCTTTCGCCAGGAGTTCTGAGGCGAGTGTGTGGCGGAACTTGTGGCTGTGAGCCTGCTCAACGCCAGCCTTCTTCTCGCGTACCTGCACCCGGTTGCTCCGGCCCAAACTTGGGAGATCACTGCACAAGCACCTCCGGCTTCCCCTTCGCCGCGGCTTGCCTTTGATCGCTTCACTGGACAAGGACTACTTCGGCAGATGCGGACGGATGGCGAAGTCATAGAGCGCCGCGCCGAGCAATCCGCCCACCAGCGGTCCTATGATCGGCACCCAGAACACGCCGCTGCCGTCCGTTAGCCCATTATTCTTGAAACCGGCAAGCACCGTGAACAGCCGCGGGCCGAAATCGCGCGCCGGGTTGATCGGGTAGCCGTGCATCCCGCCGAAGCTCATCCCGATGGCCACCACGAGCAGGCCCACCAGTATCGGCGCGAAGTTCACCGCCGGGTGATTGCGTTCGTCCGTGATGGCGAAGATCAGCAATAACAGCAGGGCGGTGCCGATCACCTGATCGAGAAACCCCGCGAACGGAAATGCCGGAAAAGCGGGAAACGTGGCAAAGATTCCCGCGGTCTTCTCGAGCGCCGGATCAAATTTGAGAAAGGCCGGATGGTAGTTCCAGAACACCAGGGCGGCCGCGAGAAAAGCCCCCGCGGTTTGCGCGGCCGAGTAGGGAATTACTTTGGTCCACGGGAATCCGCGGAAGGCCGCCAGCGATACGGTCACCGCGGGATTGAGATGGGCTCCCGTGATTCTACCGGCGATGAAGATGCCCAGCATCACCCCCAGCCCCCACCCGATATTGATGTTGGTGTACCCGCCGTTGATGACCTCGCCAGGAACTCCCTTGCCGAACAAAGTAGTCATCGCGCAAACGCCCGCGCCAAACAAAATCAGCACCATCGTGCCCAGAAATTCCGCGATCATCTCACCGGCCAGGGTAGTCTTCATGCATGCTCCGTCGTGTGCAACTCCGTCTGCGCTCCTCAGACAACATTCAATGTTTCCTGGACGCAGCGGCTTCCCGCCACTGCGCGCAGGCGCCGTGCCGCGCGGCCAGCGCACAGAAGAGTGTAACGCATTTCGCGATATAATCCTTTCAACATGTGGCAGTGCATCGGGCTGGTGTTCCCTCTGCTTCTGGCTGCGCAGCAGCCGTCCTCGACTGGCTTTTTCGAAACGCGGGTGCAGCCCGTGCTGCGCGCCAACTGTATCCCGTGCCACTCGGATAAAAACCTCACCAGCGGCCTGTCGCTGGAAACTCTCGAATCCATTCAGAAAGGCGGCAACCGCGGACCGGCGGTGAAGACCGGTGATCCGGAAGCGAGCCTCGTCGTGCATGCCATCCGGCAGACAGGCGATTTGAAGATGCCTCCCGGCCGCAAGTTGAAGGACTCGCAGATCGCCATCCTCGAACAATGGATCAAAGACGGCCTGCCGATGCCCGAGGCTTTGCGAAAGTCGAAGCGGCCCGGCGCAAATCACTGGGCATTCCAGGCGCCCAGGCGCGCGCCAATCCCGGCGGTGAAGAATCAGGCCTGGGTCAAGAATCCGATCGACAACTTCATTCTTGCCCGGCTGGAAAAGGCGGGACTGGAACCTTCGCCGGAAGCCGATCCCGCCACGCTGCTCCGACGGGTGAGCCTCGATCTGATCGGACTCCCGCCAACACCCACGGAATTGGATGACTTCCTTTCCGACAAACGCCCCGGGGCCTACGAACGCGCCGTGGACCGTCTGCTCGCCTCGCCGCATTTTGGCGAACGCTGGGGGCGCGCCTGGCTCGACGTCGCGCGCTATGCCGATTCCGACGGCTACACCATCGACGCTCCTCGCGAGGGCATGTGGCTCTATCGCGATTGGGTCATCAACGCATACAACAAGGATGAGCCCTTCGACCGGTTCGTCATCGAGCAGATGGCTGGAGACCTGCTCCCCAATCCGGCCCAGGCGCAGTTGATCGCCACGGGCTTCCACCGCAACACTCCATCGAACTACGAGGGCGGCATCGATTTCGAACAATACCGCGTGGAGGCGGTGGCCGACCGGGTAATGACTACGGGCGCGGCTTTCCTGGGGCTCACCGTGGGCTGCGCGCGCTGCCACGACCACAAGTACGACCCCTTCACGCAGCGCGAGTTCTATCAACTCTTCGCCTTCCTCAACAACGCGGATGAAGTAGACAAGGAAGCGGACCGCAAGGATTTCAACAAGCCGTTTCTCCCCGTCGGTTCGCCCGATGATCTGAAACGCTACCACGCCTGGGAGGCGCAGCTTCAACTGCTCGAAAATGAACTGAACCAGTACAGGCAATCCATTCCCGGAACAGGCTCCATCCTCGATCCGGGCGTGGTGGAACGCGAGCGCCACATCAACGATCTGCGCAAGCACATGCCGAAGGTGACGCGCGCGCTGGTGATGAAGGAACTCGACCATCCCCGGCAAGCCTACATTCAACTGGGCGGTGATTTCACGCGCCGCGGAGCGAATGTGGAGCCCGGCACGCCCGCCGTTCTGCCTCCGCTCGACGTGCGCGGGCGGCGTCCCACGCGCCTCGACCTGGCGCGCTGGCTGGTGGACCGCCGCAATCCGCTCACCGCGCGCGTGACCGTGAATCGAATGTGGCAGAAGTATTTCGGCAAGGGCATTACCGATACGGAGAATGACTTCGGAGTAATGGGCGAGCGCCCCACTCATCCTGAGTTGCTCGACTACCTGGCTCTCGAATTCATGGACCGCGGTTGGAGCCGCAAGGCGATGCACAAGCTCATCGTCATGTCGGCCACCTACCGCCAGAGTTCCAAGGGACGCGCGGACGCGAAGGCGATCGACCCGGACAACCGGTTGCTGGCCCGGCAGAACCGCTTGCGGCTCGATGCCGAACTGGTTCGCGATTCGGCTCTCGTCGCCTGCGGCCTGTTCTCGGAAAAGCTGGGAGGGCCGGCTGTCTACCCGCCGCTGCCGCCGGGCGCGAACTCCGTCACCCAGGTGAAGCGCGAGTGGAAGACAAGCGAGGGTGCGGACAGGTATCGCCGCGGCGTCTACACATTCTTCCAGCGCTCGGCGCCGCATCCTTCGCTGGTGCTGTTCGACGCGCCGGACGCCACCACTACCTGCACCCGCCGTATCCGTTCCAACTCGCCGCTTCAGGCGCTGACGCTGTTGAACGATGAGGCGTACTTCGAGTTTGCCGGAGCGCTGGCGGACCGTCTGTTGAAAGACAAGACTACCGGCGATACACAGAAGCTTAAAGAGGGGTTCCTTCTGGCGCTCGACCGGGCGCCGCGGGCCGGGGAACAACAGCGGCTGCTCCAATTGCTGGCCGCGCAACGCGACTCCAGGCGCGAGGAAAAGGCGGCCTGGACCGCCGTATCCCGCGTGCTGCTGAACCTGGACGAATTCATGACCCGGGAGTAGAAGCGATGACGAAGGAAGACAAGGCTGTATTGCATGCGACGAGACGGCAGTTCTTTCGCGATTGCGGAGCCGGCGTCGGAAAGATTGCCCTGCTCAACCTCATGGGCGAAAGGGCATTCGCCATCGGTAAGGACCATCCCGCCAAAATCGAGCATGTCATTTACTGCCACATGGCCGGCGGGCCCAGCCACCTCGAGATGTTCGACTATAAGCCGGAACTGGTGAAGTGGGATGCCAAGCCGGCTCCCGAAAGCTACCTCAAGGGCAAACGCTTCGCCTTCATGGACAGCTTTTCCAAGGAGACGCCGAAGCTGCTGGGAACGCGGCGTCACTTCAGGCAATGCGGCGAACACGGGATGTGGATCTCCGATTTGCTGCCCCACATGGCAGGCGTCGCGGACGACCTTACCATGCTCAACGGCGTCGCCACGGAGAATTTCAACCACGGCCCCGCCAAGCTGTTCGCCAACACCGGCTCCATCCGCCCGGGCCGCCCGAGCATCGGCGCATGGGTTACATACGGCATTGGAAGTGAATCAAAGGACCTCCCCGGATTCGTCGTGCTGCAATCCGGACCGCGTGGACCGCGCGGCGGCGCGCTGTTGTGGTCCAGCGGCTTCCTGCCCACGGCTTATCAGGGAATCCCGTTCCGCAACGTCGGGGATCCCATCCTCGATCTCTCGAACCCCAAGGGCATCACGGGAGAGGACCAGCGGCGCGCGCTCGACGCCATCCAGGATCTGAACCGCCTCCGCCTCGAAGACACAAGCGACGAAGAGATCAAGACCCGCATCAGCGCCTACGAAATGGCCTACCGCATGCAAACGAGCGGCCCTGACCTGATCGACTTCGGCCAGGAATCGAAGCAAACCCTGGAGATGTACGGCGCCGAACCCGGTATAGGAACGTTCGCCAACAACTGCCTGCTGGCCCGCCGCCTGGTGGAGCGCGGCGTTCGTTTCGTCCAGCTTTACCACACCGATTGGGATCATCACGACGACATCGTCGGCCCCCTGGACAAAGTGGCCGCCGAAGTGGACCGGCCGACCGCTGCCCTCATCAGGGACCTGAAACAGCGCGGACTGCTCGAAAAGACTCTCGTGCTGTGGGGCGGCGAGTTCGGCCGCACGCCGATGGGCGAAGTCCGCGAGAAGGGCAAAATCGGGCGTAACCATCACATCGACTCCTACACTTTGCTGATGGCAGGCGGCGGCCTGAAGCACGGCATCACGGTTGGCGCAAGCGACGACCTTGGATTCTCGCCCGCCGAAGACAAAATCGAGGTGCACGACGTCCACGCAACGATTCTGCACCTGCTGGGCATCAACCACCTCAAACTCACCTACAAATTCCAGGGCCGCGATTTCCGGCTGACCGATGTCCGCGGACGGCTCATCGAGAAGGCGCTCGCGTAGCCAGGCCACACGAACAGGCAACCGCCAGTGGACTTTGCACCTGTCCGCGACGGCGCCGGGCCGCGCCGTATACAATAGCTACTCATGTTTCGCATCACAACGTTGCTTAGCCTGGGCGCCGTCTGCGCGGCCGCCGCCGGCCCCGTGAAGATTGTTCTGGTGGCCGGAAAGCCCAGCCACGGCCCCGGTGAACACGAATTCAATGCCGGTGTCCTGCTGCTCGAACAGATGCTGAAACAGAACAAGGACATCGAACCCGTGGTGGTGAAAGGCGGCTGGCCGGAGGACGAAACGGCCTTCGATGGGGCGCGCGCGGTCTTCTTCTACATGGATGGCGGCGAACGGCATCCATTCCTCACGGACAACCGGCTGGCGAAGATGAAGAAACTGATGGACGCCGGCGTGGGCTTCGGCTGCATGCACTACTGCGTGGAGATTCCCAGGGACCGTGGCGGCGCCGAGTTCCTCGATTGGCTGGGCGGCTACTACGAACGGCCCTATTCCACGAACCCCATCAACGATGTGGACGTCACCCAGGCATCGCCGAAACACCCTGTGTCGCGTGGTTGGCGGAGTTTCTCGGGCAAGGATGAATGGTATTACCGCATCCGCTTCCGCGAGCTCGACAAGCGCGTCACCCCCATCCTGACCACCCGGCTGCCGAAAGAGAACCCCAACACCGAAACCATCGCCTGGGTCACGGCGAGGGCTAATGGAGGGCGCAGTTTCGGCTTCACCGGCGGCCACTACCAGACCAACTGGGGCATTCCGGAATTCCGCCGCATGGTGGTGAATGCCGTGCTCTGGACAGCGAAAGTGGATATCCCCAAAGGCGGAGCCCGGGCGGACCTGACTACAGAGGATCTGCGGCAGAATCTCGATCCTAAACCTCCACGAAAGAAGAACTGATCACATGACGTCCACGTCGACTGTCTCCCTCAACCGCGTGCGGTATGCGGCCAGCGCGGTGTTCATGCAAGTGCTGCTCGGGGTCATCTACTCCTGGTCCATCTTTCGCCCCCCGCTTGCGCAGTTGCACGGGTGGTCGAATGCCGAAACCATCGCCCCCTACCGCTACTCCCTGCTCGCCTTCGCCGCGGGCATGATTGTCGCCGGATTCTGGCAGGACCGCAAGGGTCCGCGCCTGGTCGCCGGCGTGGGTGGGTTTCTGCTCGGCTCTGGCTGTCTGCTGGCGGGCTTGTTCGGCGATTCGCTTACCGGTTTGGTGGTGGCCTACGGAATTGTGGCGGGAGTAGGGGTCGGGTTTGCGTACGTCACGCCCATCGCCACCTGCATCAAATGGTTCCCGGATAAGCGCGGGATGATCGTCGGGCTTGCGGTGATGGGCTTCGGTGTCGGCCCCCTGGTGTTCGGGCCGTTGATCGAAGCGCTCATCGGAAACGATCCCGCGGCCCTGGCCACCACCATCCCGCGCACGTTTTACATCCTCGCGGCCATCTTCTTTGTGGGCGTAATCGGGGCCGCGCAACTTTATCGCGTCCCGCCGGCGGGATGGCGGCCGCCGGGGTGGTCTCCATCCGCTCGCCAGGCGGGCGGGGCGGAACTGATGCCGCGAGTGGTCGTCGGAACGTGGCAGTTCTACGCGCTTTGGGTAGTGTATTTCCTGGGAACCTCCGTGGGATTGACCGCTATCGGCGAGGCGAGTCCGCTGCTTAAGCAGATGTCCGCAAACTCCGCCATTACAGCCGGCGCCGCCCTGGGCATCATGAGCATCTTCAACGGCCTGGGCCGCCTCGGTTGGGGCGGCATCTCTGACCGGGTGGGCCGCAAGACGGCGGTCATGGGGATGTGCGCTGTCTCCATCGCCGCCTGTACCGGCTTTCTGCGAACACCTGACGGATTCACCACGGTTCTGATCGGCTTGTGCCTCGCCGCGTTCAGCTATGGAGGCTACCTGGCGCTGATGCCTTCCTTCACCGCCGATTACTTCGGCCCGAAAAACGTAGGCGCGAACTACGGTCTCATCTTTTCCGCATGGGGCGTTTGCGGATTCATCGTGCCGGGATACTTCGCGGGGATCGTGGACCGGGCGAAGGCAGCGGGACAAGTGGCCGGCGGCTATCAAGAGGTATACCTCACACTGGCCGGACTGGCGCTGGCGGGAGCCGTTGTGGCCGGTCTGCTAAGGCCTCCGCGCCGCTGACAGCCCTACTCGCGGAGCAGTGCGATAATCGGATCCGCCCGCGTGGCCCGCCGCGCCGGCAGATAGCGGGCGAGCAGCGCCGCGCCCACGCCGATGAGTACGTTCGAAACAAGGCGAGTCACCGGAATTGCCGCAGCCATGCCCAACCCCAATCTGCGCGCCGCGGCGAACGGAAAGCCCGGGCTGATTTTGAGCAACCGCGGTCCGAACCTATGCCGCTCTTGTGAGCACGTCATCCCGGCCCGCGCCCCGTCTCAAAACGGACACTGGAGTCCGCTTGCGGACGGCAATAGGATATACCCCGTCAGCGGCGCGCGAACCGCTCGGCAAGTGCAAGGAACGGCTGCTCCCGCGGCCGCACACCGATTTCCACCGTGGCGGGAAGGCCGGCGTACTCCTTCTTGAGCCGGCTCAGCGGCAACTCCTGGCCGAGCGGATTGACCGCATTAAAGACACCCACGCGCCGCGGCGCAAGCGCGGCGGCAATGGCTGGAAGGTCGAAGTAACGAAGCGCCGAAGGCGTCATCTGATCCACATTGCCTTGCAGGATTCGCTCCGTGACCACGGATTCGTAGGAGGAGAGCATCCCTTCCACCAGCAGACTCCGGATGCGCCCATCGAAGAGCGCGGCGAACAGAGCGGCGGTGGCGGCGCCGCCGCGGCCGATCACGTAAAGCCGGGCGGAGTCCACATCCGTGCGTCCCGCGAGCAAATCGATGCCGCGCGTCACGTCCCCGGCGCGCATTCCGGGCATTGTCTTGCCCGTCAGCAGGGCATTCCATGCGCTTTCGTAATCTCCGAAATTGCGTACAAAATAATCGCGCCGGTCAAGCGCCGGTTCCGTCTCGCCGAAGCCGCGCAGGTCTGGAGCAAGCACAACGTAGCCTTTACCCGCCAGAGCCTCGGCGTCTGACGCGGCTGCTGCCTTTCCTTTGCCGTCCGCCAGCAGAATGGCGGGCTTTCGCTGAGGACCATCCTCCGGCAGGAACAAAAGCGCCGGCAGAAGTATGCCCGGCTCGCTCTGAAGCGTGAGCTTTTCCACGCGGCAGGCGGGACGCGTGAGGTGGCCGTAGGAAGTGATTTGCAGGGGGCGGCCCGCGTGGGTCTCATACCCGGTTACCTCGCGGGCCCGCGCGCGAATCGCCTCGGGAGAGAACGTCCGCCCGGCGCGAAGTCTTCGTGCCGTCTCCAGATTCAGCGTGAACACATCCGTCGCGTCGGGAATCGACGTCTTCACCTGTCCCGTGGGCGCGCATTGCAGTTCCTCTTCCGAAGCCAGGGTAAGAGGAGCCTCGGGCGAATCATTCTCCTTGCCCTGAAGCCACCGCGTAAACCATCGGTATGCCGCCTCGCGCCGCGGCTTCGAATATCCATGGCCATCGTCGGCTTCAAACATCGCCACCTGGGACGCCAGTCCAAGACGGCCGAACACTTCCTTTGCTTCGGCGAACGTCGAACGCGCGCCGCCTATGGGAAAGAAATCGCGGATGGCCGTGAGCATCAGGAACGGCTTGCCCAGGAAGGCGTAGAGAAAGTCCGGATAGTCAAATCCGTCGCGGAGAAAGAATGGAAACACCTGCTCTCCGTCTTGCGGGCCGATGCTCTCCAGCATGCGCCGCCAGGAAGTGATGTAGCAGGACGGCGCAGCAACCTGAATGCGGTCATCGAGCGCCGAGAGGTAAGCGGTGTGCGTCCCCCCGCCCGAGTTGCCTGTGCATCCCACGCGCTTGGGATCCACTTCCGGACGGGAAACCAGGTAATCCAGCGCGCGGATGCCGTCCCAGATGGTGTATTGCGCCACGTGCGTGCCCATCAGGAGGCTCTGCATTCCGAGGATGCTGTGCTCCACGGTGGAGCCCTGTAGCTTCGAGCCGTGCCAGTCCTCATCGTAGAATTGAACCCGTTCGCCCTGGCCGATGGGATCCCAGGCAAGGGCTACAAAGCCGCGCCGCGCAAATCCGGCCAGGCATTGCTGCCATGCCGAATGCGCCTTGGCGCCGCGTTCATGACCCAGCGGAAACAGGATGGCAGGGTACGGGGCTTTGCCGGCTTTCGGCAGATAGAGGTTCGCCGTTACATAGAAATGCGGCCGGCTTTCAAAGATAATTTTCTCAACAGTGTAGTCGCCGCGGTCGAGCGTTCCGGCGATGCGGGCGTTCAGCGGAGTTCGCGCGGGGCGGCCTCCCAGATAGCTCCAGATGCGCTCCCGCACCCGCTGCCGGCGCGCCTCGAGATCGCTCATCGTGGAAATATGCGAGATGGTTTCCTTGCGCTGGTCGAGCATCGCGAAGGCGCGGCTTTTGAGATAAGCGGGCAGCATCCCGTGAACGTCGGGAAAGACAGACGGGTCGGAAAGGAAGTCCCACTCCCCAGGCTGCTGCGCCGGTGCAGCCAGGACGAACGCGAACAGCAGCAGGAGCCTCACTTCACGTTCTCCCGCGGATTCAAGCTTCTCTGGCTGGCCACTTCCACCAGCGCTACGATATCACCGAGACTGTCGCGAACCGGGGCGAGCGCGGACACCCAGCCGGGCTTTCGGGTCACCGTGAGGCGCCGGCCCGTCTCGAGCACCGTCTTCATTTCCGGAATCATGTCCTGGTACAGCGCGCCCCAGGGCCAGAACTGGCTCAACTCATTCGCATTGCGAATCACGATCCGCACCTTGTCCGGATGGCCGGGAACCGGCATCCAGAGGTTGGCGTCGGCGGGGAACGGAACAAGCCGTGAGAGACGGATGAGCGTTTTCTTGACCGAATGGAAAGCCTCGGCGTTCACGTCATAGTTGTCGCCCGCCAGAAAGCGGTCCTTGGGATCGGTTCGCAACAGGTAGTCCATTGCGCGCGCGGTCACAATCCGCCGGCAGACATCGCCATCCACCATTACCGATGCCACGCGCGCGGTTTCCTCGAGTTCCCGGGTGAACCGGTCCTCGGCCGCGAGCGCCGCGGCCAGCGCCAGCAGCAGTGCGTATTTCATTGGAGTTCCTCCGCCAGTTGCATGACGAATGCGTGCACGTTCTCCCACGCATCAGGCCTGGTTCCGCGCAGCATCTTTCGCGTGCCCGCGCTGGCCGCGTCCATCTCCTCGTTTGTCCACTCGATAGGCGGCCGGTCCGCGATGGCGGGCCGCGGATTCCACCAATCTTCCGGTTTTGACCCGTTAAAGCGCCGCGCCGCCTCCGCTCGCAATTCCGCAACCGGCCGCCGCGTCTGGAAGCTATCGAGCAGAGCCAGATCCTGTACCGCGTTGCGCTGCACCTTGAGGCGAATACTCGGAATGGGACCCTCGATGCCGAAACGCTCCCCGGAATAGACCAGCGCCGTGCCTCCGCCGTCAAACCGGAACCAGGGATCGGCGCCCGCGCTCACCGTGAGCCAATGGACATAACCGTCGATCCCCCAAAGCCACGCCTGCAGCGGAAATTCCGTTACCTTTGCCGCGGCTTGCGTCACCGGAGGCGGACCGGAATAAAACCATACGATATCCCCGCGGCGCTTCATCTCGCGTGCCACCCCCGGATACCAACTCAAGATGCCGTCGCTACAGATCCACATATTCACAATGCCCGCCAGTTCCTTCGATTGCTGTTCCATTGTCCAACTCGTGTCCGCGCGGAAGACGAACCGGACAGGCGAGTCCTTGGGCACGGCATTCCCGAACATCCCGCCGTACTCCTTGAAGTAACGGTCGTCCTTGAGGAAGCGCACCTCATCGCCATCCCAGGGAAACCCCATGTAGCGTTTTTTGTGATTGAAAAACAGTTCCAGGCGGGTGTGGGTCCAGCCTTTCTCGCGGAAGTGGCGTTCCATTTCAGAGACCACGTTCCCGAACTCGGCTTCGTAGCCGGGTTCTCCCCACCACAAATAGGAGGCGGGCCATTCGGGGTTGATGGGAAGGTAGGCAAAGGGAATCGGACGCTCCCCCCGGCGGGATCCGCGGAATGCCGACCCGTCGAACAGCGGACCGTAGTGCCGGTCGTACAAATCCCAACTGGCGATATGTTTGTTGCGCCCCGTCCCCGCAAGCGCCGGCGCGAACTCAGGCCCCACCTTGCCGGCGTGGCCATAGCCAAGCTGGTGGAACACGCCGCGGTGTTCGTAGAAAATGCGGTGATAGGCATGAATGAGGCGGAAGAACGCGTCGCTGCGGTAGAAATCCGTGCCGTTACGAGCGTGCTCCCCCGGGTAGATATCGCCGATCCAGGAAGACCCGTAGGAATTATGGTCAATGACAACCGCATCCTGGTCAGGAATCACGGACGGCAGTACGCGGACTTTCACCGCCGCTTCGGCGTTACCCTCCGCGGATTCCAGCGCGAACGTCAGCGGATATTCACCGGGCTGTGTACCGGCGGGGACCCATATATCGACCCAGTAGGCCTGCACTCGCTGATTCCCGATTCGGTTATCCGGATCGGGAAGGCGAGCGGTGTGGGGTAACTTCACCGGCACAAGCGCATCGGGATACCAGACCTGATCCTTCTCCAGACGGTGATACCACTCGCGAAACACGTCCGCCTGAAGCGGAGAGTGGACGCGGAACGTGTATTCGCCCGGCGAGCGCAGGCCCACCGCAACCTGAAGCGAGGCATAGCCCGCCCGCGCCACGCGGACCGTTTTGGGAGCGGAATCCGCCGCCGTAACCCGGTCAGCCGCCACGACATCACCGTCAGGACCGGCGCGCAAGTACTCGGGCCAGAGGCGGAGTTCCGCCCCCTGCACACAGAGAGAGACATAAAACAGCAGAAACCGGATCTGCATTCCGACTCGCACCTCCACAAGACAGTCTACGAAAGTGTTGACAGGAGAGAGAATTGCCCTTAAGTTTAAATACATTGGGGAAGGGAGTTCAAATGCTCAAGAGCGTATTCCTGCTGGTCTTTCTCTGCCTTGCCGCGTGGTCTCAAACCGGCAATGGCACTGTGCGAGGCACCGTAAAAGACGCAACCGGTGGCATCGTTCCGAGTGCGAAAGTGAGCCTTGTCGCTCAGAACACCAACGTGAAACGGGAAGCCGTCAGTTCCTCGGTCGGCATCTATTATTTCGGTGAACTGCAGCCCGGCCCCTATCAACTGACCGTGGAACTCGCCGGATTCAAGAAGTGGGTGGGAACCTTGCTTCTCGAGGTGGGGCAAACAGCCGTTGTCGATCCGTCGCTCGAAGTGGGAAGCCTCGAATCCACCGTGCAGGTGACGGGCGCCGCTCCCGTCGTGATGATGGAAGGCATGCAGGTGGCGGACGTGAAGGACGAACTGCGCATCCGTCAATTGCCGCTGAACGGCCGCTCCGTCAGCAACCTGTTTAACCTCACTCCAGGCGTGGAAGGCGGAGGCGCGCCGCGCACCAACGGGCTGAAGGTGGGCTCCACGGAAATGCTGGTGGACGGCGTCTCCATTGTGGACCGTTTCGGCGGCGGCATCTCGCGCGTCCAACCGGGGCTCGATACGGTGCAGGAATTCCGCATCGAAACCAACGGATCAAGCGCCCGCTACTCCCGGCCGGCCACGGTCACCCTTGTCACTAAGAGCGGCACAAACCAGTTTCATGGCGCGGCGTTTGAAACATTCCGCAACAATGCCGGCGGATTGCGGGCGCGGGCGCGGCAGGATGGCAACACATCCGCCAAGCTGATCCGCAATGAATTCGGCCTTTCCGGCGGCGGACCGGTGTTGATTCCGAAGCTGTTCAACGGCCGCGACCGGACATTCTGGTTCCTCGCCTACGAGGGCATGCGCCAGCGGCAGAATGCGTTCGACGAAGATTACGTCCCCACGCCGGAGATGTTCGCCGGTAATTTCAGCAATGTTCTCGACAACAACAATGTGCAGACGCACATCTATGATCCGGTGACGACAAACGCCCAGGGTCTGCGCACGCCCTTCCCCGGCGACATCATCCCGCAAAGCCGCATCAGCGCGTTTTACGGCGTGATCAAATCCGTCACCCACACCCCCACCAGTTCGGCCAACCCGTTCCAGGCGCCCAATCTCGACGTGTTCTATCCCAACAAGAACAACTACGACTCGCTCAGCACCAAGATTGATCACCGCTTCTCTAATTCCGACAATCTTTCGGGGCGGTTTACGCGCGGGCGCACAACCAGCGCGCTTCTTGGGGGACGCTTCGGATCTCCGGCCGACGGCCTCACCAATGGCTTCGGCACCGGCCGTGGGGACAGCCGCGTATACAACATCAGCATCACCGAAAATCACATCTTCTCGCCGAACTTTCTCAACGAACTCCTGCTTGCCGTGAACCGCAATCCGAACGGCCAGGGAACGCTCGCGGATTCGACTGACTGGTCCGGCAAACTGGGCCTGCCGAATCCGTTCGGCGTGCAGGGATGGCCCACCATCAGCGCGGGCGACTTTCCAGGAAACAACTGGGACTCCGACAACCGCAAGGACCAGAACCTGACGGCCTACGTCATCGAGGATAATGTCACCAGGATCGTGGGCCGCCATACGTTGATTTTCGGTGGAAACATCCGCCGGGAATACAATAACGTTCGCGAGATGCAGCAGGCGCAGGGCTCGCACGATTTCGCCGAGGCGTGGACGGCACAGTACGATCCCACCGGCGACCAGGCCGTGTCCTACACCGGAGTCGGCCTTGGCTCCATGGCCCTCGGCTTGCCCACGTTTCTCTCCAATCAGTTCAACCGCGGATATTTCTACTTCCAGCAGACCGAGGGCGGGCTCTACTTCCAGGACAGTTGGAAGGTGACGCCGCGGCTGACTCTGGAGGCGGGAGTGCGCTGGGAAAAATGGACGCCCTACAAAGAAAAATACAACCGCCTGGTGAACATGGACATTCGCAACTACGCCAACCGGTTCCAGGTGGTGAGTCCGGGTTCCACGACGCTCGAGAGCATACCTGGAATTCCGCCATCCGTGCTCACCTCCTGGGCCGGACGTGGACTTACCTGGACCACCGCGAATCAGGCGGGGCTGCCCTCGAACCTGATTCCCGCCCAGAACACCGATTTCGGCCCCCGCCTCGGGGCGGCCTACCGGCTGAATGACAAGACCTCTCTCCGTGCCGGATACGGCGAATATTTCTGGACTCTGCCTCTTGCGCAAATTCTGCAAACCTCGCGCATGAATCCGCCCTTGAACCTGCGGTACACCAATCCGCTCGGCACGCTGGACGGCACCGGCAGTTTCGCCGTGAGAACCGCGCCGCTGCCGGGTTACTATGTCGGCCAGGCGCGGGTGGATATCAATGGGGTGATCATCATCCCGCCCAACGCGCAGAGCGCTATTCCCTGGGACTTCACCAACTGGAACGACAGCCGCGCCAAGGAATGGAACTTCAGCATCGAGCGCGAGTTGATGAAAGACACCTCGCTCAGGGTCAGCTATATCGGAGACCGCGGCTCGAATCTCGAACAGCGCGTCGGGCTGAACAATCGTGAAGCTCAGTACAACTACGTCACGCGCACCCGCCTGGCGCCTCCGGGCAACCTGGACCTGACCCGCCTGAATCCCAACTGGAACTGGAGCAATGGCGTGGTGGCCAAGGTGGGCTACTCCAACACGCACTCGGCCCAGGTCCAGTTCCAGCGCCGTTACTCGAACGGACTGGCCTTCCAGTGGTTCTACACGTTTACTCGCTCCATGTCGACGACAGACGCCGGAGCCTCCACCAGCGGCAACGGAGCCATCAATGACACCAGCGGAGCCGCGCAGGCGCCGGAGAACATCCAACTGCTTGGCGCGCCCAACCTCAGCTTCGACCAGCGGCTGCGTTTGACCTACTACAACTCCACCCAGGTGCCTCCGCATCGCATCCGGTTCAACGCAATCTACGATCTCCCCTTCGGCAAGGGGAAGTATCTCGGCCGGAACGCCTCGCGCGGACTCGATGCCGTCATCGGCGGCTGGCAGGTGGCCGCCATCGGCGATTGGCGCGGCGGAAACTGGTTGAGCGTCGCCGCATCCGAATACCTCTTCGGAAACCCGGCGTTGAGCCCTGACCAGCGCCTGACGCTGACCCTCAACGGGCGTCCGCAGCGATTGTACTTCGCCGGCGATTTTGACCCCACCCGCGCCACGAATGTCGATGCGGCCAAGTTGCAGGCGCTGGTGCCCGTGGATCGCGGCGCCCGCAAGATGCATCCCGTGGGAGCCGCCTTCGACAACCGGATTCCGCTGCCGCTCGCCAACGGCGGCGTGCGTCTCACCTCCATCACGGATACCGTCAGTTGGAATTCACGGGCCTTCTTCCTCGGTCCCCGCGCCTGGAATACCGACGTCTCCTTCTTCAAGAACTTCCTGATCACGGAGCGAATGAAGTTGCGGTTCACGGCGGATTTCTTTAACTTCTTCAACCATCCGAACGACGCGAACCCGAACTCGACCACCGGACTCCAGGACCTGAGCTTGCAGACCAATGAACCCCGGATAGCGCAGTTCTCCCTGCGGTTCCAGTGGTAAGTGCCGAGGCGCCGCCTACTCGAGGCTGATCTCCGCGGTTGCTGAGTGGTGCACCGGCGCCAGGTCCTTCCAATCGAACCGCTCGTTCCGCGCCGGCAACCCATGCGTGGCGGCATACGAGTTGCGCGCCGCCCGGATCTGCTCCGTCCATTCGCCGAACGGTAGCAGCAGTTCCCGGTAAACCAGGTACGTCATGTCGGCGGTGCGGTCCGGCACGTGGTCTTTTACGTCGTCGAGTTCGTGCAGGAACCGCCTGCCGTTGGCTTCCGCGACACGCGGAAACCACGATTTGTACCATGTGGCCGTGGTGTCGGCGAGCGCTTTGTTGCGGGAATAGCGAATCTCATAGGCCTGCTCGATCGCCTGGTCCGCTAATCGCACCGCTTCTCTTGCCCGGGTCCCCTCCGCGGCGTGGGAAGCGCCGCGCAGCAGGCCGTCCATGCGCGCGATGCCGCGAAGCATTTCGAGGTTGTGCCGGTCCAGCCGCGCGATCGAGAGAAACACCTCGAGGTTGTATCCGTTGCGATCCGCGAGCGGAAGATTGGCGTGCAGCAGCCCCAGCAGTTCATCGTTCTCCACGAGAAAGCCCGCCGCCAGTTGCAGGCGCTTTGCGTTGTCCTTCGTCCAATCATTCGTATAGCCGAGGTCCGGCGATGGCGCGGGCGGCAGCGGAATACTCTGGTCCCGCGCCGCATGCGGCGGCTGGAAAATCCCCTCCGAATTTCCCCAGATCGGCTTGCGCGCCTTCGAAGACCCCACTTCCCAGCTATCCCACCAGAACTGCGCCTGGCCGCTCATCAACTGATACACGCGATCCATGTTGTAAACCCGCGCGCCGTAATAGAGCGGATAGAAGGCCGCCATGGTTTCACCGGGGTCCGGCGATCCGGGATGCCACCCGGACGCCGCCGCGGAGGCATACCCCAGCCAGAAGGTCTCCGGATGAAGCCCCGCATCAGCCCAGGCGGCGCTGATCATGCCCATCAGGTCCGCGTCGCGCCGCGCCGTGTCGTAGGCGATCTTCTGGAACGTATCGAACACGCGCCGGGCCGGCGGCCGGTCCTGGTGAAGCCGGCGCGACGGAGGCAGCGGATAGTATTGCGGAAACTGCCGTTCCTCTCCTTGGGTGGATGTGTAAATCATTTCCCGGATTCCATGTTTCCGGAAGAGCGGATCGAATTCCGGTCCGTACACCTCCCCGTTCACCAGGTATGGAGGGAGCGAGGCGAGATCGCCGGGCTTCAGCGGATACTCGCCCCAGAAGATTACCGTGCGTCCGCGATCATGCAGGTAACCGGCCGCTTTATGGAGAAACTCAGCCAGCAGTTTCCCTACACCGCCCAACTCCTTTGCCCGCGCCGCCTCGCGGCACTGCGCATTATCCGCCATGCCGATGTAGTAGGGCTCGTCCGTCGAAAGATAAAAATACTTCCCGCCCTTGTTCGCATCCAGAAGATCCTGATACATCCCGTGCAGCAGCTTGTAGGAATCGGGATTGGTGACGCACAACTCGTAATTGCTGTCCGGATATGCCCGCAGCTTCGCGTATTCGGGATGCTTCAGGATGAAGGCAATGTGCGCGGGACCATCGAGGAACGGGATCAGTTGCACGTGCCTGCGCAAGGCATAATCCGTCAGTTCCTGATACTCGGCCGGCGTCATGGCGTACGGCTCCACCAGCGCGGGCGCGCTCTTGAATTGGAAGTGCCCCTCCAGCTTCAGGGCGAATCCGTTGATCTTGAAGAAAGCCGCCGTGCGGATGGCTTGTTTCAGCGTATCCAGGCGATCCAGGTGGTGCGCGTCATCCCAATAGATCTGCCGCAGTTGCAGGTCGGGCCAGTCCTCTATCCGCGCCTCGGGATAGACCAACCGGCCGTCTCGCGGTTTGAGTAGTTGCGCCAGCGTGGCAACGCCATAATAGAGGCCCGCGGGCGCGTTGGCGCTGATCACGATGCGATTGGAGCCGAGATCCAACTTGTAGGCCTGCCGCGCCAGTACGTCCCGCTCGCGATCCTGAGCCTTGCCCACGCTCGCCGACCCCGGCGCGATCACCAGCCGCAGCACGCCGGCGCCGCTCGATGAAGGCGACAGCGTGCGGTGAAAGCGCTCGGCGAACTCCTGGCGCAGCATCTCCAGCGCGGCATCCGCCGGGGAAACGCCCTGCAACTCCAGCTTCCAATCCGGAGAGAACACGAATTCGCCCGCCGACAGTTTCGCCACCTGAGGCTGCGGCGTCACCGTGTACCCTCGCGCCAATAGCGGCGAAACGGTATCCGCCATGACGGGCAAGGACAGGAACAACACTAGAACCAGCGTGTTTGGCGTCATAAGTCTCCAAATCGTACCCGATGCTCATTCCACGAAATCGACGTAATTGTGTTGACGGAGGAAACGGAAGTACCCGACAAAGTCGAAGTCCGTCCTGCCGAGTTCAAGTTGCGTCAGCCGCGCCACTTCCGCAAGATTGCGATGGCCGTCGCACCAGTAAAGCGCAATGGTCGGAATGGCCGCCCACGCTCCCGAAGGAAACTTGCCCCACTGCTCGCGAGGCAGGTCATCGAGCGGAATTGTGCCGAAACGTTTCCGCTTCACAATGATTTTGGCGGCGTCCGCGGGGGCAGCCCTAATCTCCTCGCGATCCGCGATACGGGCAAGTTGCAGATCACGAAACCGGCGCAGGCGCTCAATCACCCCAGCGAACTTGCCCTGCAATTCCTCACGGCGGGATTCCGGCGCCAGCCGCAGCACGCTCGAGACCGCCTGCGTCTCCCGATCCAGGGCGTAATCGAGATGCTCCTTCGATTGCTCGACGGCTTTCAGCATCTGCCGGTACCCCCGGCTCTCGCTGAGCCGCGCCAGCCACAAGGCCTCCTGCTCGCCGGCGTTGGCAATGTAGTAGAGAAACGCGGCGTCAATGACGGAGATGTCGCGCAGTGAGCGTTCATCCACGCGCCCGGGCGTGTCTTCGCTGTTGTGGTGCGTCTCGACGCCGCTGCCGCTATAGCCCCACACGGTCGGGATGCCCACCATCGGCTCCGCCAGGTAAGTATCCGTACCGGTGGTGAACGGCTTCTCATGCCACGGCCGCCCCACGGCCCGCAGATGGCTGGCGGCAACTTCCAGAATGAAGGCATCCGTGAAGTCCTTCGCCACATGCGGGTTCATGTAGAAGCTGTACTCCGTGCCCGCCAGGTCATACGAGGCGGCCGGCGTATCCACGCACATAGCGGCCACCGTGCGGCGGATGCGCTCGCGGTTGTGCTCCACATAATGCATCGAGCCGTACATTTCCCCCATCGTAAGAATCCGGATCGAGCGCTTCGGGCGCGGTAACTTCCCGGCCTCGATCAATCGCCGCAGCGTGCCGAGCGCCTCCAGAGTCGCGGCTACGCCGGTGGCGTTATCTTGCGCGCCCTGCTCCGCTATATGACCGAGCGTCAACACCTCCTCCGGCCCGGTTCCCGGAACGACAGCGGTGACGTAGGGATATGTGCCCGGGTAGTAGCGCGCATCCACCGCGGCCCTGACACGCACCGGCCCGCGCGCCAGCAGTTTGCGCACCAGCGATGCTTGCCGCGGCGTGATGGAAAAACACAACAGCGGCGTGCTCCTTCTGGTGAACGCCCAGCCATCGTCGCCCCAGGCGTTCACCCACTGGCGGCCATCCGCCAGCGAAGGATTCTCCGTGAATGTGTTGATCGCCCCCAGCGCGCCCGCCTTCACCAGAAGCCACTTGATATTGGCTGGATTCACCTCGGTGAGCGCCAGTTTGCCGCGCAGGTCCATCTGCCCCAACCGGCCGATGTCGGCTTTCTTCACTTCGACAATCTCCGCCGTGACGCCGCCCGGCGGCGTAGATCCGCTCCACATGCCCAAAGACGCTGGAACCTTCTCATAGTCCGCAAGCACGCGGTTCGCCTCGGACAGGCTCGAGTCGAGAATCTCCAATCGCGCGCTCTTCACATCCCAGGCAAGCGGCATGGTCCAGAAGCCCGATTGCGTGACGCCATCCGCGGGCGCGCCCACAATCTCCACGTCGCGCAGACCCGCTTTCTCCATCTCCGCCTTCAGATACTCCGCCGTGGCCTGAAAACGAGGAAATGTGAAATAGCGGTCGTTGGCGTAAGCGTGGCGCATGTAGTCCATCGCCTGCCCGGAATTGTAGGCCGCCCGCACGTTGCGGAGGATGGTTTCGAGTGAAGGCGCCGCCGGTTCCGCGCCCGCCGCGGGGCTTGCCGCCAGAAGAAACACGCACAAGAAAAGGTTCATCAATACACCTCAAAGGCCGCTGTTTTCGTTTGTCCGCTGAGAATGTCCCTCACGCGGACCTCCCACCGGCCAGCGGGGTCGTTGAGCGCGAGCGGAATCCGCTTGGCCGCCGTTCCCTCATGCGCCGGCAGGTTGCCCGAATAGAACGGCGCCGTCTTGCCCGCCGGGTTCACCACATCGACATGAAGCACGTGGTTCTCCGCCGGCGTTGCCGTTGCAAACCGGATGCCCACTTCGACGCTTCCGCCCAGCGGCGCCCGCGCGGGGGCGGCAATCTGCATCGCGGGGATCTCCTCGGCCGCGACGGCGAAGATCGCCGGCTCGTAAGGGTCGAGCGTAACACTCACTTCCTTTCGCCGGCCGAGTTCTTTCGCTCCCCGTACATCATAGATGAATCGCTCTCCGGGCAACCGAAGCCGCACGGTCACTGGCTTCGCGAACCGGTCATTCGACTTGAACTCCGGCGGTCCCAAATCATCAATCCGCAATTCCGGATTCGTCAGCAGCGCCACCAGGCGAACACCCCCGTTGCGGAACACGTGCGTCTCCACCCCCGTCACCGGCTTGTCCGAATCATCCGTAACCGCGAACTCCGGTTTGATCCCCGCCCGCCCCAGCAGTTCTCCCATCATCCGCTTCACCTCGCCCTCCTTGCCCACCACGCGGTTCTGATGGTAGTTGAGGACATCCGCCGTCAGCAGGATGGCCCTGTCGGGCTTCTGCTCGAACAGATCGGCCAGCCATGGTTTGGGGAGCCGGCGGCAGTGCTCGTCGAAAGCGGCCGGCTGGCCGTCGGCAATCAGCGTGCCGCCGCTCTCGACAAACTCCCGCATCGCCCGCGCCTCCGCTTCGGATACGGCCGTCGAATGCGGCAGAATCAATACACGATATCCTCCTCGCGCCAGTTCTCCCCGCTCCATCTGGCGGTAGGAAACGAAGTTGTATTGCAGACCTTCATCCTCAATCAGCCGGCAGTACGATTCGCGCAGCCGGAGAAAGTTGCTGTCCCGGTATTCGGTGCTCGAATTTCGCAGCACCCAGTTCTCGCCCTTTGGCCTCTGCGCCAGCATCCACTCGATCCGCATGCTCGGCTGCGAATAGTGAATCGCAATCGGATCGGCGACGCGCCGGCTGTTGATCAGCAGCGCGCCCAGTCCGCCGCGCAGTTCCTTGTAATAAGGAGCGGTCTCCTTCCCTCGGGGGCCGATGGTGTTGTCCTCGCCGATGAAGGCTGACTTGTCATCCCAGAGGATCAGGCCGCGGTTGCCGTGGAGCAATTCGTACCACACGCGGTGCTTCTCCCATGGTCCCGTCGCGAAGGCTGTCGTCAATACCGTCATTTCCGGATTTAAAGACCGTATAATCTCGATATTGTTGCCGATATCATAAGGCTCAATGGCGTTCAGCGATTCGGTGATGCGCGCATAGTCGTATCCGCCCCAGCCCGGCATCTGCCCTCCCCCTATCCCGATGTACGCCTCCGGATCGACGCTGTGGATGGCATCCGCGCCCATCTTCAGCGCGCTCGCGTAGGCGATGTCCATCCACTCCTTGAAGTCGCTCCATCCGGAGAAATTCTCCCCCTGCCGTTTCATCGCTTCATCGGTGGTGGGCGGAATGACGGCATCCCAACTCTGGAAATCGGTCTCCCACTGCTCGTTCAAGCCGCGCAGCGTGGCGTAGCGTTCCCTCAGCCAGCGCCTCATCGGCACAAGGGACTCGTCGGAAAAGTCGAAATCCCAGAAGGCGGCGAGGTTCGCAATGCCGCTTTCATCCCCCAGGCTGTAAAAGAACGGCCGGTACGGCGCATAGAACTTCGCGCTCTCCACCAGCCGGTCATGGACCTTCGCCAGCCAGGAGGCGTCGCTCAAACTCGGATGGCGCTTGAACGGCTCCTTACTGGTCCTGTCCTTCTTATACTGTTCCCGAGCCTCCAGAAACATCCAATCGTTGCGCCGGTCCGGGAAGTAGCGATGGTATTCGGAATAGAAATCCGTGGCGATATTTTCCGCATACCAGCGCAGATCGTTGTCCAATAGAAAATCCGGCAGCGAGCGGTTTCGTCCCACCCATTGCCCCCCGCTGATGCCGATAGTCTTGAGCGCCGCCACCTGGGCAGGCTTGCGATGCTGCCACATGATGATCTCGTAATCCCACCAGGAGCGGTTCGCCGGACGGGCAATGAACTCCGCCTTCGCGTCTTCCTCGCGGTGGTCCGCCTGCCCGCGCTTGTTGACTCCGTCGAACAGAAAGTGCGCGGTCAACTGGTTTCGCATGGCGGCGGTCCGCCCGAGATCGAGGGTAAAGCTGACCTGATTCTCATCGTTCAGCCTCACCTCGATCCGGCGGTTCTCGATGAGACGCCCGTGCGCGTCCGTCCAGCGAATGGTGAGTTCCCCGGCGCCGGTCGCCAACTGGCCGGTGCGGTAGAAGGCACGCAGCGTGCCTGTACGCTCGAAGGATGCCGCCGGAAGCGCGATCTCCGCGGCCCGCGCGAAGCCTGGCGCCAATAGCAGGAAAAAGAGAAAGTGGAACATCTGAAACTGCGAGTATAGCGCTACGTGCGGGGGCTTTTATGCTACAAACGGAGGACATTCCCATGATGACCTGCGACGTTGCGGTGTTCGGTTCCGGCGTCTTCGGCGCATGGGTAGCCTTGTGGCTGCGCCGCGCCGGAGCCTCCGTCGTCCTGCTCGACCCCTATGGCCCCGGAAACAGCCGTTCCAGTTCCGGCGAATCGCCATCATCCGCATGGGAACGGACCCGATGAGATCTACACGCAGTGGTCCATCCGCTCTCTTGTCCATTGGAAGGAACTTGCCGGGCACACCAAGCGCCTCTTGAAGCACGGGGTGGAATTTGAAACCCTGCCGGCTTCCGAACTGGCTGCCCGCTATCCGCGGATCACGTGCGCCCCACACTCTTGGCCGCGGCTGCAAAATCGCCATCGACGCGCACGGTCCGTTGTTCTGACCCGGACTCGGGAGATCGGGCACTCACTCCGCAAGGCATTGCGGATGTGCGCGCCTACCTCGCCGCGCGCTATCCGGATTTGCGCGACGCTCCGCTGCTCGAGTCCCGCGTCTGCCGGTACGAAAACACCTCGAGCGGCAATTTTCTCATCGATCGCCACCCGGACCTCAACAACGTGTGGCTGGCGGGCGGAGGCTCCGGACACGGCTTCAAGCACGGTCCCGCGCTGGGCGAACATGTGGTCGCCTTGATTTCCGGCCACGCCGAAGTGGAGGAACGCTTCTCCCTCGCGACGAAAGCGGAGATCCGGGCGCGGGAGGTATTCTGATCCCTCAGCGCAATTCCTTCACCGGAACATTGAACGCCACCGTGTTCACCTGCCCCTTGCTCTGAAACTGCACCCACACCCGGTATATCCCCTCGCGCGGGAAGATCATGTTGAACTGCACCTTCGGCCCGCCATCGGCAATAAACGGATGCGTGTGGATGAAATCCACCAGGTCTTCACTCACTGCCAGCATGTGGCCCCATGCCCCGATATACGGCTCCAGTTCAAACGCCCCGCCATCGGCCGGCTCCAGTTGAAAAAACATCAGCGTCTTGAATCCGGCCAGCGGTTGCGGCGGCTCCGTGGAAATCGAGACCTTCAGGTTCCCCCCGGTTTGCGCTCTCAGGTCGGCCGCCGGCGGCTTCTTCGGAACAGCCTGCCCGGCAACGTACATCGTGCTGATGTTCATCTGCGGCGTTCCGCCGGCGGGATAGAAATCCGCCACCACGCGATAGGGCCCGGCTTGCGGAAGCTTCGCATCGAAGACGAACGTGCCGTCCGGCCGCGGCGTGGGATGCTCGTGGGCGAAGTAGCTCAGGTCATCGCTCACCAGAAACAGGTGAAACAGCTTCTCGTGAACGATTTCGTACTTCCTGACCGTGGCATGTGTCTTGGGATCCTCGACGCGAAACGTCATGCCCACGGGCTTGTCCGGCCTTGGAACGCGCGGCGACAAATCCAAATACACGGGGTACTCCGAGGAATCGGGTATACCGGGAATCAGTTTCATCCCGCAACGCGGGCACGTCCCCGGTTGCTTCTCCCGCACGTCCTTGTCCATCGGGCAGATGAAGTCGGCATCGTTCGAAGCCGGCCCGGCGAGCTTCTGCTGCGCCGCCGCCGCGCCCAGCAGAATGCACCCCGCGACCACGGCCCTCAGCGAAGAAACAACATTCACCTCACACCTCGAATGGCCAGACCGAGGTCGTCGTGTATCCGCCATCCACCGCAATCACCTGCCCCGTAACGTAGTCCGAAGCGGCGCTGCTGAGAAACACGGCTACCGGGGCAATGTCCTCGGGCACGCCCGTTCGCGGACTTGCCTGCGCGGTCTTCAACCATTGCTTCATGACAGGCTGCTGCCACATCGCCCGGTTGAGATCCGTAATGATGAAGCCCGGCGCGATGCAATTCACTTGAATGTTGTGCCGTCCCCATTCGGCGGCCAGCGTGCGCGTCAACCCCGCCAGCGCGCTCTTCGTCATCGCGTACACCGTCAGGTAGGGCAATCCCAGCACCGACATCAAACTGCCGATGTGAACGATCTTGCCGCCCTTGCCGCGCTCCACCATCCGGCCGCCCACCAGCTTTGTCAGCCGCGCAATGCCATGCAGATTCGTCTGCATGATGGTCTCGTATTCTTCCTGCGTGTATTCCGTGAACCGCTTGCGGATATTCGTACCCGCCACGTTGATCAGAATGTCCACCTCGGGCAGCGCGGACGCGGCGGCGTCAATCGACGCGTTGTCCGCCATGTCCAGCTTCCTCGCTTCGGCGAGCAAGCCCTGGTCCCGAAGTTCTTTCGCGTGCGTCTCCAGTTGAGGAAGAGACCGGGAAGCCAGGATCACATTGGCCCCCGCGGCAGCCGCGCCCTGGGCGATCGCCAGCCCGATGCCGCGGCTTGCTCCATTGATCAGCGCCGTCTTGCCGGCAAGTGAGAAAGGATTCGACAGATTCATGCAATGCTCAGAATCCATCTTATACGCTGTGTCAGCGCTCCATCCGGATCAGGCTCTTGTCTATGGCTCCGATCGTCGCCTTTCCGCACAGCCCCATCGCCAGCGCCAGTTCCGTCTCCAGAAGTTGCAGCACTTTCTCGACGCCCGGCTGCCCGTATGCCCCCAGTCCCCATAACACGGGCCGCCCGATTTGCACGGCGCTCGCGCCGATCGCCAGCGCTTTCAGAATGTCCGTCCCCCGGCGGAATCCGCTGTCGACGATGACCGGAATCTTCTTTCCCGCCGCCTGCACCACTTCCGGCAATACATCGATCGTGGCGGGAGCGTAGTCGAGAAGGCGGCCGCCGTGATTCGATACCACCACGCCGTCGGCCCCATGCGTCACCGCCAGTTCGGCATCCTCGCCCGTAAGGATTCCCTTCACCAGCACCGGAGTCTTCGCCCAATCTTTCACTCTCGCCAGATACGTCCAGTCCCACGTCGATGACGGCCGCGCCTGCAAGCCGTAGGGATGGGCCGGAGCCTCTTCCGCGCGCTTGCTTCGCGAACCTTCCCCGCGGACCGCCGGCGCGCGCGGCGCGTCTCGCAACGGCCGCTCCCGATGCCCCAGATAAGGGACATCCACCGTCACCACTATCACTTTGTATCCGGAGGAAACCGCCCGGTTCACGAGTCCCCGCGTCGCCTCGTCGTCCTCGGCCGGATAAAGCTGCCACCACTTGGCGGCGTTCGTCGCCTCCGCCACTTTCTCGAGCGAATAGCTCGAGTTGTTGCTCACGCACATGACCGTTTTCGCCGCCGCGGCGGCCCGCGCCGTCGCCAGTTCTCCCTGGGGGTGCGCCTGTTGGTGCCCCGCCGTGGGCGCGATCAAAACGGGGAACGCCAGGTTTGTTCCGAACAGAGTCGTGGACAAATCCATCCGCGACGTGTTTACCAGCACCCGGGGCCGAAAGCTGATGCGGTCAAAAGCCTCGCGGTTATGCCGCAGAGACCATTCATTGTCCACGCCGCCGGCAATGTTGTCGTAGCTCGGCTTCGGAATCCGGCTCTTGCACAACGGTTCGAATTCGAACACGTTCACCAGTTCATCAAGCGCCGGATAACGCTCCCGCGTATCGGGGATGTCCTGTTGCCCGCGCGTCAGCGGCGAAGCCGCGAAAAACGCCGCCAGATTCCGAAAAGCATTGCGTCTGTTCATTCTCTCAACCTGTCACTCGGCGCGGCGGACACTCAGGAATTCATCACCCGGTGGATCCGCTCAATGGCTTCGTCAATCTCGGCGGGGCTCTTGAACCCCACCGTCACCGCGTCCACGCATCCCAGGTTCAACACGAATTTCATCGAGGCGTCGCGGTCTTCCGGGTTTGTGAACCGCCCCTCGCCAACCAGTTTCATCCCGATGATGCCCGATCCCTGCCCGTGCAATTGCCGCGCGTGCGAAACTACCTCCGCGACATTGCCCGGCGCCGGCTCGTCGCGAGTGCTGTTCGTGTCCATCCGCGTCCCATTATGGTTCACGCGCATCAGTGTGACGTCCAGCCACTGGTTGCCGGGCAGCGTCCGCAAAGCTGGAAGCCCGTGCACGGATGCCCCGTGCGCAAGAATGACCTTCTTCTCCTTCGCCTCGGAGAACCCGTCCTCGAGGCTCCGGTAGTCTTCCTTCCACGTCGGCGGCCGCAAACAGTGCAGCAGCAGAATGTCGATATACTCAGTGTTCAACTGCCTGCGGAACAGGTCGATCTTCGGAGCCGGATCGCCGGACGCCGGCGTGCTGTACTTCGTCATCAGCTTATAGCTGTCGCGCGGAATTCCCTTCAACGCCGTAGCCAGCATCTCCGGCATCCCGCGGTAACTCTCCGCCGTTTCGAAGAACCGGATGCCGCGGTCATAGGCGTGCCGCACCAGCTTCGTGAACGCCTCCTGTCCCAACTCCCGCTGTACCCGCCCGCCGTTGGAGCCGGTTCCAAAGGCCAGCCGCGTCACCTTGACATTCGATTTTCCCAACGTCACCCAGTCCGTCGCGGCCCGCGTTTTCGCGGCAAACACGCCGGCGCCCGGCAATACCGTTGCGGCCACGCCGGTCTTCAGAAAACTGCGTCGAGTGAATTGAGCCATGGAGTTCTCCTTGCTGAAACTGTATCACGGTCCACATCACCTCCGGATGAGGCGCTACCAGATGTAGTCCTTCGCCGTCTCCCGCCGCTGATAGCCGTCCAGCACATGCACCACCCGGATCTTCTTCAGCTTCGCCGGCGATAGCTGCCCCAGCGGAACATACAGAATCTTCCGCCCCAGGTGGTTCGCAATCGAGCGGAACACGCTTCTCGGCGGCCGCGACGCCGCATACACCACGTGACGGTCCACTGAATAATCGAGCGCCGCCATTAACAGCCTCTCTGCCTTCGTCTCCGCGAATTGATAATCCGGATCATGCCACACGTCGAACATCCGCCGCGGCGGCAGCGTCATTAACAGACCTCCGTATTCGGCCCGCCCCACTCCCGGCCCCACCATGTGCTCAAAGGGATGCGTCGAATAGAACGCCATGTCGGATTCGTTCTGGTTCTCCCCCAGCCAGGTCGTCAAATACCGGTAACGGTCATGCGGATCCTCGTCGAAAATGATGCACACCGCACCCACGTCCCCGGCCAGGCGCTGCATCTGCCGCACAAAAATCTTGCCCTGATGCCAGTTGCGTATCGTCTCGCGAATGTCGATCCCATCGTGCAGCGACGTCGAGAACGGCTCCACGCGCGTGCGCTCCTCCGAAAGCAGCCGCTTCGCTTTCTGCTTCAGAAACCGGCCGTAATCCTCAATCACGATATCTTCCGGCGGATAGGAGCAGATCGCATTTCCATCCAGTTCCCTGGCCCATTCGCCCGGCTGCTTCTCGCGTTTCCTGGGCTTAAGATTCGACGGCCGCGTCAGATGCTTCGGGCGCGGCAGCCGCCGCCGGATCCGCACGCGCTTGGTCTCCAGGAACACTTCGTCCGCCGATAACCTCACCGTCTGCGCATCCGTCTGGTCCCGCTGCGCCGCGTAGCGGTTCGCCGTCTGCCAGACCTCCCATGCGTAGTTGTCATCCACGATGGACCGCGCCGCCACGGTCAAATCGTACAGCCCACACACAAGCTCGCCCGAAATGCTCGCCAGGTTCCGTGTGTACCGCGCCAGCATTCGCCGCTGCCAGTGCGAGAGCTTATCGCCTGTCATCGCCTCATAGGCTTGCTCGGCTTCCTTTAGCAGCTCATATTGCAGCCGCGGCCGGTCGAGAAACCTGCCCTGCGCGTATTCCCGCCATCGCAGGTACCGCTCCTGCAGCCATGGTGTCTCCATGGTGATCTCGGCCAGGCAATCCGGATGCGGATTCAGCAGCTTCACTCCCAGTGGAGCCTCCGGAGGCGGAGGCGCGGGCTGCGGCGCCTCCATCGCATCCAGCACCGGATCCAGCAGATTCAGCGACAGCACCACCAGCGTCGCCGCCTCCGGATCCGCGCCCTGCAGTTTCCATGCCATCGCCGCGGCGTGCTGCTCCATGCTCTCCGAACGCGGCTGCGGAAACAGCCGGTAGCTCTCCATGTACTTCTCCAACCCGATGTGTTCGATTGCATAGGGATCGGGATAACGCCCCGCCACATGCGGCCGCTCATTCGAATCCGGCTCCAGCAGCAGGAGCCGCGCGCCCACCTCCATTGCGGTCCGTGCCGCTTCCACAAATGGATCGGCGGGCTCCACCGGAAAGTATCCCGCTTCCGCGTAATCCTCTTCCCCGCGCGGCGCGCACAACAACACCGACAATTCCGGCAGCCGCCGCAGCGCTTGCCGCAGCGAAGATTCGAAACACCCCGGCAATTCGATCGCCACCACGCGAGGCTGCGCCGTCAGAATCGCCTCCCGCACCCGCAGCGTAAACTCCAACCGTCCCGGAACCACCGGGAAATAGGTGAAATTGCCCCGTGTCAGGTTGTTCGGATCGAAAAACTCAAGGCCGGGGGGCATACCGCAGCGCCTCTTCCCCCAGTGTCTCGAGCAGCGATGTATGCAGCGCCTGCCGGTAGCTGATCTCGTCCTTGGCCAGCATTTGCAGCTTCATCGCGAACCTCGCCATGTTGATCCCGTCCCGCACCGTGTACCGCTCATCGGCCGCATGCGCGTTCTGCAGAAAGTCCGTCACGTATTCGAGGATGCGTTCCTCCCCGAACGGCAGGTTCTCCCGCAGGATCGCCATCTCTTCGTTCCGCTCCGGAAAGTCAATGAGAATCTGCGGCTGCAACCGCGAATGAATATACTCCGGCAGATCAAATGTTGACGCATCGTCGTTCATCGTCGCCACCATGCGGAAATCCGGATGCGCCTTGATTTTCACTCCCGCCACGATCGACTCCACATACCGCCGGTTGTCGAGCAGCGGCGTAAGGCTCGCCCACGATTTTTCCGGCATGCGATTCCCCTCGTCCAGAATCGCAATCCCTCCGCGCAGCATCGCCGACACCAGCGGCGAAGCCACGTACCGCAGTTTCCCCGCCTCTTCAATCACCGGAGTAATAATCAGATCCTCCGGCCGCGTGTCCACCGTCGCTTGCAGGATATACACATCCCGGCCCAGCCGCTGAGCCGCCGCATAAGCTAGCGTCGTCTTCCCCACGCCCGGCTTGCCCACCAGCCTCGGATTCATCGGCAGATCCCGCTCGTCCACCACCAGCCAGGCGGCCAGCAGTTGGCGCATCACCTCTTCCTGTCCCACCCATTGCACCGGCAGTTCATCCGGATGCGCCAGGTGCAGACGCACACCTTCCACGTCCACCATCATGTCCGCTATGGTAACGCGGGTGCTTCCCCCCTGCTAGCATGAAAGTTACACCGTGATCGCTACCCCCTCCACTCCCGCTCCTCCGCTCTCCAAATCCTTCTCCCTCTTCGCCTGGTCCACCCTCGCCTACAACATCCTCGTCATCCTCTGGGGCTCCCTCGTTCGCGCCACCGGGTCCGGCGCCGGATGCGGCCAGCATTGGCCTCTCTGCAATGGTGAGGTCCTCCCTGTCTTCCCCCAGGCCCACATGGCCATCGAGTTCACCCACCGCGCCACCAGCGGCATCGCCCTGTTCAGTGTCATCGCCCTCTATTTCTGGGCGCGGCGCTGCTTCCCCCGGCGTACCTCCGCCCGCCGCGCGGCCTTCTTTTCGCTGATTTTCATGCTCAATGAGACGCTCGTCGGAGCCCTGCTCGTCCTCCTCGGACTCGTCGCCGGCAACCGGTCCCCCTGGCGCGCCGCCGTGCTTGCCCTGCATCTCATTAATACGCTCCTTCTGCTCGGCGCCCTGACCCTCACCGCCTGGTGGTCCACCCGTGAAGAACCACGCCAGTGGAACCAGGGGCCTCTGAAACGGCTCATCCTCGCCGGCATCGTGCTGGTCATCGCCCTGAGCGCCGCCGGCGGCGTGGCGGCACTCGGCGATACCCTCTTCCCTGCCCCTTCCGTTTCCGCCGGCGTCCAACATGAGTTTTCCCGCAGCGCTCCCATCCTGGTGCAACTTCGCGTGGTTCATCCCGTGCTCGCCGTCCTCGCCGGAGCCTATCTCCTCTGGCTCGTCTCCCATTCTCTCGCCCGGGTAAAAAGCGCCGCCGCCGAACGCTGGGGCTACGCCGCCGCCCTCTTCGTTCTCATCCAATTCGTGCTGGGAGCAATGAACATCCTGCTGCTCACCCCCCTGTGGACTCAACTCACCCACCTTCTCATCACCGACCTGCTCTGGGTGAGCCTCGTCATCTTCTCCGTCTCCATCCTCACCGCCGTTCCGCGCCAGGCGGCTGCCTAGCATTCCCGCCAACAGCGTATCCTGGAATGGCAGGTGTGAAATGACCACGAACCGCCGGCAGTTCACCACTACCGCGCTCGTTTCCGCACTCTCCCAGCGGATCCTCGGCGCTAATGACACCATCTCCATCGGTTGCATCGGAACGGGAGGCCGCGCCCAGGTGCTGATGCGCAACTTTGAGCGTATCCGCAACACGCGCATCGCCGCCGTGTGCGACGTCTGGAAGGACAACCTCGCCAAGGCCCAACAGATCGCCGGGCCCGGCGCCTTCGCCACCCCGGACTACCGCGAGGTTCTCTCGCGCCAGGACGTCGATGCCGTGCTCATCGGAGCCCCGGACCACCAGCACGTCCCCCTCACCATCGCCGCCGTGAACGCCGGCAAGGACGTTTATGTCGAGAAGCCTCTCACGCACGATCTTTCCCAGGGCGCGCCTGTCATCGAAGCCGTTCACCGCGCGCGGCGCATCGTGCAGGTCGGCACCCAGCAGCGCAGCATGCCCCACATGATCAAAGGCAAGGAACTCGTGCTCGCCGGCAAAATCGGCAAAGTCCACAAAGCCCACATCACCTGGAACCGTAATTCGCCGCGCGGGGCCCAGACTTACCAGATCGATCCCGCCTCCGTCGATTGGAAAACGTGGCTTGGCGGCGCCCGGCAACAGCCCTTCGACCCCTACCGCTTCCGCCAATGGCGCTGGTTCTGGGATTTCGGAGGCGGCCTGTTCACCGACCTCATGGTCCACCAGATCGACATCGTCCACTGGATCCTCGGCCTCGATCATCCGCGCACGGCCACCAGCATCGGCGATTGGTTCTCCACCAGGGGAGTTTGGGAAACGCCGGACACCGTCCAGACCCTGCTCCGTTACCCCGAGTCCGAGGTCCAGGTCTATTTCGAAGGCACCTTCAGCAACGCCCGCAACGCCGCCATGATCGAACTCATGGGCGACGACGGCACGCTCTATCTCGATCGCGGCCGCTACGAACTCTATCCGGAACTCCGCGCCAAAAAGTTTCCCTACGAGGAGTGGATCCTCGGCGATGGCCCCCGCGGAGCCGACTTCTACGAGAATCCCAACGGCGAATTGCTCCACCTCACCAACTGGGTGGAATCCATCCGCTCCCGCAAGCAGCCCGCCGCGCCGGTTGAAGCCGGCGTCAGTTCCGCTGCCGCCGCGCACCTTGCCAACAAAGCCCTGCGCTCCGGGCGCGTCGCCGCCGCCTGACCCGTCTCATGAAAATACTCGTCCTGAACTTCGGCAGTTCCACGGCCAAAAGCCAGCTCATTGATACCGATCCGGAACTGATTGCCCGGAACAATGACCGCCTGCTTGCCAAAGTGACGGTCGACCGCATGGGCACGCCTTATTCCGTCGTGAATGTCCAGGCGCCCGGCAAGACTCCCGGCAAGAAGCGCATCAAGATCTCCAAGCCCATCTACAAGGCCGAGGATGCCGTTCAAGCCATCACCGACGCCTATCTTTCCTACCTCCCGGATGAACTTCGCGGCCCGGAGGATATCGAAGGCATCGGCCATCGTGTGGTCCATGGCGGCGAGCGTTTCCAGACCTCCACCATCATGACCGAAGAGGTGGTGGATGATATCGAAGAAACTGTCGACTTGGCGCCGCTTCACAATCCTCACAACCTCAAGGGCTACTACGCCGCCAAGGCGCTGCTGCCCCACGCCAGGCACGTAGCTGTCTTCGACACCTCATTCCACCAGAGCATGCCGCCGCATGCCTATCTCTACGGCCTGCCCTATCTCTACTACGAACGCTACAGGATCCGCCGCTACGGCTTCCACGGCACTTCCCACCGCTACATCTCTTACCGCTATGCCCGGATCCACGGGCAGACCCGCGAAGCCTACAAGCTCATCACCTGCCATCTCGGCAACGGCTGTTCCCTCTGCGCCGTCGATCAGGGCCGCTCCATCGACACCTCCATGGGGTTCACCCCTCTCGAGGGCCTCCTCATGGGCACTCGCTGCGGAGACGTCGATCCCATGGCCGTGTTCTATGTCCTCGCGCATGAGGAGGTGGACGCGCAGGGCCTCGAATCCCTCCTCAATCGCATGAGCGGCCTCTACGGCGTTTCCGGAATCTCCAGCGACATGCGCATCCTCCTCGAAGAGATGGCCAAAGGCAGCGGCCGCGCCAAACTCGCCATCGACATGTTCTGCTATCGCGCCCGCAAATACATCGGCTCGTATATGGCCGCGCTCAACGGCTGCGACGCCATCCTCTTCGGCGGCGGCATCGGCGAGAACTCCCCGCCCGTCCGTCAGATGATCTGCGATGGCCTCAAGGGCCTGGGCGTCGAAATCGATGCCGAACGTAACGCCAATGCCATCGGCATCGAGGCGCAAATCAGCACGGAGAACTCCCGCACGCCGGTGTGGGTCATCCCCACCAACGAGGAACTGCTCATCGCCCGCGATACGCTCCGCTGCATCCTCGGCCTGCCGCTGCCTTAGCGCCGCGCGGCGAAGCCTTCGTAATACTCGCAATGCGGGACAAAACCAAGCCTGCCGTACACCCGCATCGCCGCCGTGTTGCCCAGGTACACGTTCAGCGCGATGGTGCGTATGCCGCGCAGCAATAGTTCTTCCACAACCGCTCCCGTCGTCACTCGAGCCAACCCGCGCCCGCGCCAGTCGCGGTGCGTGTACACGTTCCCCACCGCCGCGGCGCTTTCCTCCACTGAGGTGAGATGCGTTCCCGCCACCGCCGCCAATCGCCCCTCGCGCCGCACTCCGAAAAACGTGCCCTCCTCCAACATCGTGTCGAAGAAGAAATCCGGTGACTCCCCATCCGCTTCACCATCCGCATACAAAGCGCGCAACTCCTCGGCATGTTCCACGCTCAGCCGCTCGACGCCGCCCGGACCGCGCCCGTGGAATGACTCCAGCCGCATCCGCGCCACCCGTTTGCGCCGCTCGATCCGGTAGAACCGCTCCACCACCGCCGCCGCCTCGGGCCGGATCTGGAGATACGCCTTCTCCTCCAGCGGAGCGCCCGCCAATGCCTCCTCCACTTCCCCCATCGCAAACAGCACCGGCGTTCCAAACTCGCAATAAAACAAAATCAGCCCGTCCTGTTTTGGACTCAGGTGCCACCGGCAGTGCTCCCGCCGGTCCGGAGCCAGGTCCCCCAAAGCGTACACCGCCCACGGCCGGTCCCGGTTGAGAACCTCCCGCACCCGTTCGATCATGGCTGCCGGAACCCAACCGCCGTCAGAATCACCCCCAATTCCCGCTGATCACCGGGGATTTGCAGGGCCCGGTCCACTTCAATCGCCACCGTCGCCGTCTCCCCGCTCCCCTTCACCGGAGGCGTCTCCATCTTCTGCTTCCCCGCGGCGGAAAATGTGCGCGACGCGAGCGTCACTCCGTCCACCGCCACCGTCACCGTGCGGCCCACCGCCTGTTCCGGCACATACAACTCCACCTCCAGCGGCAGCACTGCCGGAGGGCGCTTCAACAACAGCACCGCGCGCTTCCCCATCCACCGGTAGCTCCCCTGCTCCAGTTGATTCACCCCGCTGACAATCTGTTGCCCGGCTTGCGGAGCATTCATGGGCAGAAAACTCAACTCGGGCTTTCGCTCCACCACAGTTTCCACGCGCACTACATCAATGGGGCCCGGGCTCACATCGAACGCCCGCAATCCCATCGCCGCCGCGCTATACCCGGATTGCGCATGGATTCCGATCAGTCGCGGCGGCAGCCGGGAAGTCACCGGGACCTCCGCAATGGGAACCAGCGCCCCGCCGCCCGTCGTGAACGGAATCGCCGTCAGTTGGCTGCTCAGCACCACGTCCCCCGGCCGAAGCGCCTGCCCGCGCTCGAGCGGAATGGCCCCCGCCGATTCGGCGTAAAACCGCAGCCCCAATTCTCCGTTCACCCACACCCGCTTGTTTTCCCAATCTTTCTCGTAATGCCTCACCACCTGCCGGTAGCCGTCCCAATGGTCATAGTTCACCACCGCAAGAGAGAGACCAACCGCCAGTTGCGCGCCAAAACTCAACCACAGCCACAGTGGCCGCTCCGAAAACCGCCGCGTGGCCAGCAAGGCCACCGGCAACGCCAGCGGCAACAGATACCGCGCCGACCCGGCGAAAAACAGCGCCAGCGACGCCGCGAAGAAAAGCAGCACCCATTGCGCCGGCCACTCCCGCCATTGGCGCACGCACAGCGCGATCACCGCCAACCCGGCCGCCAGCGGCACGGCCATCAGCGCGCCCCACCCCAACGCCACGCCGCCTACAACCGCCGCTGCCGGAAACCCCACCGGACCAAGCGCGAGCACCGGAAACACCACCCACCCCAGATGCACCGTCAACGCCGCTGCGTTGCGGCCCTTGTTGGCCAGCGTCTGCAACCCGTATTTCGTGAAATACCCGGCCAGCACCTGCGCCGGCAGCGCATCCGAAGTCAGTTTCTCGAATACCTCCCAACCCGTCAGCACCAGCGGAACCACCAGCACCGCCGCCCACGCCGCGCGCCACTCCCTGCGCTTCCGCCACAAGTACAGCCCGAGCAGCGGAGTCAGCAGCACCGATTGGAACGCCGACATCGCGGCGAACGGCATCACCGCCGCCGAAGCGGCCAGCCACTTGCCGGACCGCTCCTCCACGGCCTTCACGAACAGCGCAATCACCGCCAGCCAGAACGCCAGGAACGGCAGATCGCTCTCGAGTGAGTTCCCGTTCACCACAAACGCCGGCGTCGCGAGAAACAGCAGCGCCGCCGGCAGCGGCCGCGTGGTAAAACGCCGCGCCAGCGACAGCGCGGCCAGCGCCGCGAGCAGCGAAAACAGGATGTACGCCGCGTGATACGGAACCTCGCGGATGTCCTTCGTCACCGCCAGCAGCGCCGCGAGAAACCAGGCGTTGAACGGAGGGTGCGGATGTCCCTGCATGGTGACCTTCGCTCCCTGGAAGACAAACCACACATGCTGCGGATGCAGCGGATTGATCTGCGCATACTGCGCGGCGTTCAGATAGTTGACGTCGTCGCCTTGAATCGCCTGGTTCAAAAACGGCACACGCAGCAGCAGGACGAACAAAACCACCGCCAGCGTGTCGCGCACCGCTTCAATCCGCCGCTTGGCTTACCGCGGCCTCGCGCTTCCAGCGAAGAATCGGCTTGCGCGCCGCGGTCACTTCGTCCACGCGCGAAGTGCGCGTGTCATAAGGAGCCTTCAACACGAATTGCGGATCGGTCTCCACTTCCTTCGCAATGCTCGCCATCGCTTCGATAAACAGGTCGAGTTCCTGCTTGCCCTCGGTCTCGGTGGGCTCAATCATCAGCGCCCCGTGCACGATCAGCGGGAAAGCCACCGTATAGGGATGGAACCCGTAGTCGATCAGCCGCTTGGCGATGTCCATGGTGCGCACGCCCAGTTTCGCCTGCCGCTCGTCGCTGAATACGCACTCGTGCATGCTCGGGCTCTGGTATGGGAGGTCGTAATACGGCTCCAGTCCCTTGCGGATGTAGTTGGCGTTCAACAACGCGTCGAGCGTCGCCTGCCGCAATCCCGGCGCGCCATGCGCCATGATGTAGGCCAGCGCCACGCCGAAGTTTCCGTAGAATGCGCGCACTTTCCCGATAGACCGCGGCCTGTCCCAGTTCCAGTTCCACATCCCGTTCACGCGCGTCAGCCGCGGCGCCGGCAGGAACGGCTCCATGTGGCTCTTCACCGCCACCGCCCCCGCTCCCGGACCGCCGCCGCCGTGCGGAGTCGAGAAAGTCTTGTGCAGGTTGAGGTGCATCACATCGATGCCGAAATCCCCGGGGCGCGTAATGCCCACCAGCGCGTTCATGTTGGCGCCGTCCATGTAAACCAGCGCGCCGCGGGAGTGCATCAACCCGGTCACCTTCGCAATCTCCTCCTCGAACACTCCGAGCGTGTTCGGGTTGGTGACCATCAGCGCCGCGATGTCCTCGTTCGCAATCCGCGACAGCGCCTCGAGGTCGATCACGCCCTTGTCGTTCGACTTCAGGTTCGCCACGCCGTAGCCGGCGATGGCCGCCGTCGCCGGATTCGTCCCGTGCGCCGAATCCGGAATGATAACTTTCTTCCGTGGATTGCCGCGCGATTCGAGCAACGCCCGAATCATCAGCACTCCCGTCAACTCTCCATGCGCGCCCGCCGCCGGTTCCAGCGTCACCGCGTCCATCCCCGTAATTTCCGCCAGCGCGCTCTCGAGTTGCGCCATCACCTCCATCGCGCCCTGCGCCACTTCCGCCGGCTGATAAGGATGCGCCCACGCCAGTCCCTCGGTCCGCGCCACCAGTTCGTTGACGCGCGGGTTGTACTTCATGGTGCAGGAACCCAGCGGAAACAATCCGAGATCGATGCCGTAGTTCCACGTGGACAACCGCGAGAAGTGGCGGATCACTTCCACTTCGCTCACCTCGGGAAAGTCCTCGATCTCCTCCCGTGTATTCGCCGCCCCCAGCGCCGCCGCCGCGTCCACCGCGGGCACGTCCAGCTCCGGCAACTGGTAGCCCTTCTTGCCGGGCGAACTCCTCTCAAACAGAAGAGGCTCGTTTTGATTGATGTGGCTTCTTACTTTTCCTGGCATGTTCAGGCGATTGCTTTCTTCACCGCGTCCATCTGTTCGCGCTTGCTCATCTCCGTGGCGCACAGCAGCAGGCAGTCACTCAACTCCGGATAGAACCGGCCGAGCGGCAGCCCGCCGATGATTTTCCGCTTCAGCAATTCCGCGTTCACCTCGTCCGGGCTCCCGCCGTTCGTCTTCACCGCGAATTCATTGAAGAAGGGAGCGGAAAACCGCCGCTTCACGCCGCCGCCGAGATAATGCGCCTTGCTCAAATTCTGCCCGGCCAGTTCCCGCAACCCCTGTTTCCCATATACCGACAGGAACACCGTCGCCATCAAAGCGATCAAGGCCTGGTTGGTGCAGATATTCGAAGTGGCCTTCTCGCGCCGGATGTGCTGCTCGCGCGTCGATAGCGTCAGGCAAAACGCGCGGTTCCCGTTCGAGTCCTTCGTCTCTCCCGCAAGCCTTCCCGGAAGCTGGCGGATGAATCTCTCCTTCGTCGCCATGATCCCGGCAAAGGGCCCGCCATAGCTCGGCGGGTGCGCGAAACTTTGCAGTTCCCCCACCACGATATCCGCATCGCGCGGAGGCTCCAGCAGGCCGAGCGAAACGGCCTCCGTAAACACGTAAACCAGCAGAGCGCCCTTCTTGTGGGCGAGCGCGGCCGCCTTGCGCCAGTCCTCGATCGAACCGAGAAAATTCGGTGATTGAATGATCACCGCCGCCGTCTGTTCGTCCAGTTGCTTTTCAAGGCCGGCAAAGTCCAGCGTGCCCGATTCGGAGTCGTAGCCGATTTCCGCCACCGGCGCGCCCTCGTAGCGCGAATACGTGTCGAGCACCATGCGGTATTCCGGATGCACCGTCTTCGCCGCCAGCACCTTGTCGCGGCCGGTAATGCGCCTCGCCATCATCGCCGCCTCGGGCACGGCCGTCGACCCGTCGTACATCGACGCGTTCGCCACGTCCATCCCCGTCAACTGGCAGATCATCGTCTGGAATTCGAAGATGGTGGTCAGCGTTCCCTGCGCGATCTCGGCCTGATACGGCGTGTACGAAGTGAGAAATTCACCTCGCGAAACGACAACATCCACCATCACCGGACGGTAGTGGTGATACACTCCCGCGCCCAGAAAACTCGCATACCCCGCCGCGTTCTCATCGCCGCGGGCGCGAAAATAATCCACAATCTCATACTCGGACTTGCCCGCCGGCAGGTTGAGCGGACGGTTCAATAAGACGTCCTGCGGCAAGTGCGAATACAACTGCTCGAGCGAATCTAGCCCAAGCGCATCGAGCATCTGTCTGCGCTCGGTGTCGGACTTCGGAAGGTAACGCAAGTCGGAATCCTACTCTCCTATGTAACTCAGATACTCCGCGGCGCTGAGAAGGCTGGTGATTTCTTCCGGGGAGCCGAGCCGGATCTTCACCAGCCACGCCTCGCCGTGCGGATCCTCGTTCAGTTTCTCCGGAGCAGCGGCCAGAGCCTCATTGATCTCCACCACCTCCCCGGAAACCGGCGAATAGATATCGGAGACCGCTTTCACCGATTCCACTGAGCCGATAGTCTTGCCTTGCTCCACCGCCGTTCCAGTCTTCGGCAGGTCGACATATACGATATCGCCCAACTCCTTCTGCGCGTGGTCGGTGATTCCCATGGTGGCTGTGTCCCCATCGACACGCACCCATTCATGCTCTTTTGTGTAATGGAAGTTTTCCGGGTACATGGTTTAATTGGCTCGCTTATAGAATGGCATCGGCCGCGTGACTGCTTCCACCGGCTGATTTCGAATCATTACCTGGATGGTCCGCCCCGGCTCCGCGTGAGCAGCCGGCACATAACACATCCCGATGTTTTTGCCGAGCGTCGGAGAAGGTCCGCCGCTGGTCACCCATCCCGCGGGCGCGCCGCCGATCATGATCTCATAGCCGTCGCGGCCGATGCCGCGCCCGGTCATCTCGAATCCCGTCAGCACCCGCCGTACGCCGCGCTCATGCTGCTCGAGCAGCGCTTTCCGCCCCAGGAACGGGCCTTTCTCGAACTTCACGATGCGCCCCAACCCCGCCTCGAAGGGCGTAATGCTGGCCGTAATCTCGTGTCCGTAGAGCGCCATGGCCGCCTCGAGACGCAGCGTGTTCCGCGCGCCCAATCCGGCGGGCTTGATGCCGAACTCCGCGCCCGCCTCCAGCACCGCGTTCCAGACGCGCGCCGCGTCGCCGCCGGCTACGTACAATTCAAATCCGAGTTCTCCGGTATAGCCGGTTCGTGCAATCCGCGCCGGCACGCCGCTTACCGTTCCATCCACGAAGTGGTAATACTTGACCGGCGCGAGGTCCGTATCCGTCAACTTTTGCACCGTCGCCGGAGCATGCGGCCCTTGCACCGCAAGCAATGCGTATTTCTCGCTCGCAAACTCCACTTCGGCCTGAAACGTGTTGTGCTCGCGGATATGCGCGTAGTCCTTGTCCTGGTTCGAGGCGTTGACGCACAGGAAATAGTGCTGGCCGGCCACCTTGTGCACCAGAATATCGTCCACAAACCCGCCATGTTCATAAAGCAGCGCCGAATACTGCGCCTGCCCGTCCTTTAACTTTGACACCGCGTTCGGCGTCAGGTAATCGAGGAGAGCAAACGCCTCCGGCCCGCGGATTTCGATCTCCCCCATGTGGCTGACATCGAAGATGCCCGCCGCCTTCCGCACGGTGTTGTGCTCATCCATGATGCCCGAATATTGCACGGGCATGTCCCAACCGCCGAAGTCCACCATCTTCGCTCCCAGTCCGCGATGGATGGCGTTCAGCGGCGTCTGCCTCAGCGGTTCTCCGGCTCTTTCGCTCATGAATTCTTCAATCTAGCATGGAACGCTACAACCCCGGCGCCCATCGGGCCCTCCGTCGGTGGTAGCATAATTTCGACATATGAAACACGTTGCACTCCTCCTGCTGCTCCTGCCGCCGCTCGCCGCCGAAAAGAAGGTCATCTTCCCGCCCGGCGCCAAAACCATCGGACCCTACAGCCCGGGGATCCTCGCCGGAGATTTTCTATACGTATCGGGACAAGGCGCCCGCAACGCCTCGGGAGGCATGGGTAACACCCCCGAAGAGAGCGTGCGCCAGTGCTTCGAGAACGTGAAGTCCGTCGTCACCGCCGCCGGGCTCACCATGGAGCACCTCGTTTACCTCCAGATCTATCTCACCCCCTCGGTCGACTACGAAGTGTTCAACAAGGTCTGGGGCGAATACTTCACAAAGAATCCCCCCGCCCGCGCCACTCTCGGCGTCTACCGCATCCCCACCGATACGCCCGTGGAGATGAACGCCGTCGCCGTCCGCGATCTTCGCATGAAGAAGCCGATCGTCCCGGCCTCCTACCCCAAATCGATGAACCTCTCCCCTGCCGTCGAAGCCGGCGGGCGCATCTACATCAGCGGATTTCTCGGCCGCGATGTCGTGACGGGAAAGATCCCCGATAGCCCCGCCGCGCAGGTGAACCTCTCCTTCAACCGGATCAAGGAGGTGCTCGACACGGCCGGCCTCGACTTCCGCCACCTCGTCTTCGTCAACCCCTACCTCACCAGGAACATGCCCGCCCGCGTGATGAACGAGGAGTACGCCAAACGGTTCGAGTTCGGCAACACGCCGGCGCGCGCCACCATCGAAGTCGCCTTCCTGCCTCACGGCGCCAACATCGAATTCACCGGGGTCGCGGTGCGCGATCTCTCCCAGCGCCGCGCCGTCCGGCCCAAAAATATGAAGCCCAGCCCCACCGCCAGCCCTTGCGTCTTCGCCGGCGACACCTTCTACTGCTCGGCCAAATCCGGCTTCATTCCCGGCCCGCACGGCGGCATCTACGCGGACAACGTCGAAGACCAGGTGCGCCAGACGATGCGCAACCTCCTCGACGGCCTCGAGGAAGCGGGGCTCGATTTTTCCCACGTCGTCGCCGGCAACGTCTACCTCGACAATCTCGAGGAGTTCACCAAAATGAACGCCGTCTACGGGCTATACTTCCCACCCAACGCGCCTCCGGCGCGGACTACCATTTCACCCAAGGCCCCCGTCGAGCGGAAGCGGGCGGCAAACGGCCAATACCCCCAACTCGAGGAGATCTCGATCGTCGCCGTGCGCTAGACCCGGACTCCCTAACCCTGAGCGGAAAGCCAGACGATATGGGTGGCCTCCAGGGGAACCGAAGCCTCCGGGTGATGCGCGATCACCCGCGCCGTGTAATGCTCGACGGGACGTGAGTTGGGGACCTCCGCCGCAAAGCAGAATCCTCCCGTCACTCCAGGCAGTTCGTGGCATGGCTCCATGACCCGGCGGAACGGCTCATCGCCGGGCTTGCAGGGATCGGCGTAGAGTTCCACTCGCACCGCGCCGGCGGGAATCTCCGGAATGTAAACGTGGAGGCGGAAGCGGTGGGAGGAATCCGTGGATTCCACCTCCATCTTCGCAAGCCGGATCTCTTCCCAATACAGATCCAGATTCTTCCGCCATTTGACAATTTCCTGCCCGAGAGCGCCGTTTTCGGCCGAGCGCTTGCGGTAGCCTTCGGCCGCCTTGAGATAGTAGGTCTCCGTGTATTCGCGCACGCTGCGATTGGAAGAAAACTGCGGCGTCAGCCGCGCCATGCTCTGGCGAATCCTGCCAATCCAGGCGGAGGGTATGCCGTTCCAGTCGCGCTCATAAAACAAAGGAACCACTTCCTGTTCCAGGATTTCGTAAAGACGCCCCGCTTCGGCGGCGTCCCAGGCTGGATCATCGCCGTGCTCCCTGCCGTCTCCGAGCGCCCACCCCACCTCGGGAGTATAGGCTTCGGCCCACCAGCCGTCGAGTTCCGACAGATTCAATCCGCCATTGACCAGGATCTTCATGCCGCTGGTGCCGCAGGCTTCCCAGGGACGCCGCGGCGTATTGATCCACACATCCACTCCCTGCACCAGGTGCTGCGCCAGGTCGAGGTCGTAGTCCTCGAGGAAGACGGCGCGCCCCTGGATATCGGGACGGGCCATGAAATGGACCCAGTCGCGCAGCAGCGCCTGGCCCGTGACGTCGCTCGGATGGGCTTTGCCCGCCACCACGAGTTGCACCGGGCGGTTGGGATCGGACAGGATGCGCGCCAGGCGCTCCGGATCGTGGAGCAGCAAGGTGGGCCGCTTATAAGTGGCGAACCGGCGCGCAAAGCCGAGCGTTAGAACGTTGGGATCGAGAAGCGAATGTGGACGGTGCGCGCCGGCCCCAATCTCGGGCGGTTGCCGCCGCCGCACTTCGGAAACCAGGCTGGCGCGCGCGGCGCCGCGCATCCGCCAGATCTGCTTGTCGGTGGTGGCGCGGAAGTTTTCCGTGAGATTTTCCAGCTTGCCGCGCCAGCGGCCGCGGCCGCAGATATTGGTCCACAGTTCATCGGCGCCCTGCGAGTCCCACGTCGGCACGTGGACCCCGTTGGTCACGTACCGGACGGGGACTTCTTCCTTCGGCCAGCGCGGAAACAGCGGCTGGAACAGGCCCCGGCTCACCGCGCCATGCAGGCGGCTGACGCCGTTGATGGCTCCGCTTCCGCGGATCGCCAGGTAGGCCATGTTGAAGTCCGGGCCGCCGTTCCGCCCCAGCCGCGACATCTCATCGAAGGAGATCCCCAACCTCTCTTCCGCGTATCTTGAAAAGTAGTAGCGCATCAAATCGGGAGGGAAGTTGTCGAACCCGGCGGGAACAGGTGTGTGCGTCGTAAACAGATTGCCGGCCCGGGTGATGGCCAGGGAGACATCGAACGGCTGCCCGGTGGCGGCCCGAAAGGCAGCGGCCCTTTGCAGCACGGCGAAGGCGGCATGCCCTTCATTGAGATGACAGACTTCCGGCTGCAATCCAATGGCTTCGAGCAGACGCCAGCCGCCGATGCCGAGCGCGATCTCCTGTTGCAGGCGAAGTTCGAGCCCCGCGCCATACAACTCACTGGTGATGCCGCGCGTCGCCGGCGTATTGGTTGGATCATTGCTGTCGAGCAGATACAGCTTCACGCGCCCCACGCGCACCTGCCACGCGCGCAGAATGAGCGTCCCCGAGGGGAACCTCACCGTCACCCGCACCCATTCCCCCGATTCGTTCCTCACCGGGCTCACGGGCAGTTGCGTCGGATCGTTATAGGGGTAGAGCGCACGCTGATTGCCGTCGGAATCCACCACCTGCCGGAAATATCCGCGCTGGTACAACAGGCCGATGGCAATCACCGGCACGCCCAGATCACTCGCCGACTTCAGTTGATCTCCCGCCACGTTGCCGAGCCCGCCGGAATACACGGGCAGCGCTTCACTCAGGGCGTACTCCATGGAGAAGTACGCGACCGAGGTGAGCGGCGAATTCGGATAGGCGGTGGCAAACCAAGTCGGCGATTCGTATATGTTTCGCCGCCGCCGAAGCGTTGTCTGTAAGTGTTCCTGAAAGACAGGATCGGCCGCGATCGCCTCCAGGCGGGTGCGTGACTCGGTTTGCAGTACGAACCAGGGGTTATGGGTGGTCGCCCAAAGTTGTGGATCGATAAGGCCCCAGATTTCGTCCGAAGAGTGGTTCCACGCCCATTGAAGATCGAGGGCAAGATCCACGAGAGGGTCCTCGCTTTCGCTCAGAACCCCATAAGAATGAACATGAGAGGGCATGATGACGAATTCCTTTCCGAGCACTCACCGCGCGGCATTGCGCCTTAAAGCGCGGCGGCCGCGCGTCCATGATTCCAGGGAACATTGAATGTAGCCTGGAGAGCAGGCAGGCCGCTTTAGGACATCATTCACCTGGCCTGATTATAGGCCGATCTCACGCTTTTTTCGAGCTTTCCTTTGGAACTCCGCTTGCCTACGGGTAAAGCTAACTGATCACTGCCTCCGCCACCTCATAGCGGGCCAGTTTCGCCTCATCCACTTTGTAGCCGAGCCCCGGCGCGGACGGCATGCCGATCATTCCGTCTTTGACCTGTATCCACGGTTCGATGAGATCGTCCCGGAACCACCGCGCGCTCGCTTCCACGTCGGTGGGGTAATCGCATCCTTCGAGCGACGCGAGCGCGGCGCCTTGCGCGCAGCCGACGCCCAGTTCGGGCATCGTGCCCACCCAGATGGAGAGACCCAGTTTCCGGCACAATTCGTACACTCGCAGCGCATTGCGGAATCCGCCCACCCGCTGAATCTTGATGTTCGCGATGCGGAAAGCGCCGAGCGCGGCCGCCCGCTCGACGTCAGCCATGGTTTCGAGGCTTTCGTCGAGACACACGGGCGTGCGCACGGCGCGCTGCAACTTCGCGCAATCCTCGAGCGCCGCGCCGGCCAGAGGCTGTTCGTACATCAGCAGCCCGAACTCATCCAGCTTGCGAAAGACATCCAGATGATCGATGCCGTACGACGCGTTCGCGTCGGTCATCAGCGCGATGGAGCCGAACTCGGCGCGCACGGCGGCGGCCAGATCCACATCGTGGCCCGGTGCGATCTTGATCTTCACGCGCCGGTAGCCGTCTGGGATGTAGCGCTGAATCGCGCGCAGCAGTTGCGGAATGGTATCGTACAATCCCACGGCGAGTCCCGAAGCCACGGCATCGCGCGAGCCTCCGAGCAGTTTGTGCAGTGGAATGCCGCGGCGCTGCGCCTCGAGGTCCCACATTGCCGTCTCGAGTCCGGCCTTGGCGAAGTTGCTTCCGGACTGCCGGTTGATCCATTCGCAGGCGTCATCGAGTGAGGAGAAGGTCCGGCCGAGAATCGCGGGCGCCAGGTGTTCATACAACTGCCGCCAGCAGCTTTCCGGCGTATCGGAGGAATAAAAACTGCCCGCCATGGGCGACGATTCGCCGTAGCCGGTAAGTCCGCCGCCGGCCGCGGCAACGATGATGCCGTCTTTTTCCGCCACCTCGCCATTGCTGATGCGGAACGGTTCGTGCAAAGGGAGACGAACGTGAGTGAGGGTAATCTGCTCGATGCGCATGAGTGAAGAAAAATCGTACCATGAGCGGCCGGCAGCCTTGTGGGACGCGGAGTTCGGGAATGCGCGCGCCTGAGCGGCGAGGGAGAGGAGAAGGGAGAGGCTGGGAGATGGCCTCTCGGGTTCCTTTGACCGCCTTTTCAAAGATGCGGTAAGCGCGATTCGCGGTTGTGAATGTGTACGTTATGGCTACTCCGGTGAGTGTGATCGCACCCTCGTCATCTCCCCGCCGCACGTTCGCGGAAAAGTGATTGTATTCTACTCAAATACCGGTATTTATAAACGCCGGGCGATCACGCCCCGCGCGGGCGCGTGGATTGAAACGCACGGTGACCCAGGCTTGAAGAAAGACCACGAAACCCGAGTGACATACCAATCCACAAGTATTTCTCCCTTCCCCGCAACCACTTACAAACCCACCCCATAAATCCTGCAATCTTCCCGTGCTACAACCAAGCCAGAGTAAAAACCTATGTCCACCATCAGCCAAGCTCATAGCGACGCCGCTCGCATCAACGGCGCCAGGTCCCAAGGCCCCATCACTCCCGAGGGCAAAGCCCGCTCCTCCCAAAACGGCCGCATCCACGGCTTCACCGCCTCCCGCATCGTCTTCAATACCCCCGAAGAGCAGGAAGACTACGACGCCCTCCTCGCCGAATACACCACCAACCTCAAACCTAAAGGTCCCATCGAACTCGACACCTTCCACCAACTCATCCACGCCGCCTGGCGCCTCCGCAACCTCGCCATCGCCGACGCCGCTCTCTACGAAATAGCCGGCGGCGATCCCCTCCTCTGCGAGGACCCCGGCATCGAAAAGAAAGCCGCCCTCCTCCACCGCTACCGCACCGCCGCCGAACGCGCCTACACCCGCGCGCTGAACCAGCTCAAATCCATCCAGAACAACCGCCTCTATCACGAGCAGTTCTCCCACCTCCTCCCGCCCGACACCCCGCCATTAGCCAACAAGGAGCGCTTTTCCGCCCGAACCCAGGCCAACCTCCGTAACCAGCTCAAAGACACCGTCACCCAGGCCAAAGAAGAGGCGAAAACCTTTTCCACCCAAATCCAGGAGTTGCTCACCCAGTTCAAAAAATAGTGCTCTCTCCGAAAATTTGCGGTTCTCCCTCACTCCTCATACCCGTATTGCGCCTTCTCCGCTCCCCCCAGGACCGGATTTACACAGTTATCGGTCCGATGTATACTTTTCCGCACTGTTAGAGGTGCTGCCATGGCTAACTTCTGTAACTTTCCGAAGCAGGAACGGATAAGCGAAATCACTCTCCCTAACTCCATGGAGTCCAACAAGAGCGTCACCATCGGCCTCTGGGGATTCCTCGACTTTGACGGCAAGGAACTGCAAATCCTTGCGCCGCCCTACATCAGCATCCGCAAGGGCGAAATCAAGGGCCTCGTCCGGCTCTACGAACTCTCCAGCTATCACCCCGGCAAGTGGACCATCGAAGCCATCACCCAGGGTGGCGCTTACTGGGACAAACTCACCGTCTACGTCCGCGCCCGAAAGAGAGATCTCTTCCCTTCCTCCGTCAACGGAAAGTACACCGGAATGTAACCTTTCCCCGAATACACCGTCTCTAGCTTCCGAGGAGAGTCATCGCATGAAGCTCGCCTGCTCTCTGCTGTTCCCTCTGGTTACCGGCCTTGCCTGGGGGCAAGGCGTCACATTATCGCAAGCTCCTCCAACCGCGCAGCCCGCTCCCGCCGCGCCCCAGCAGTACAAGCCCGAGGAACTGTGCGCAATCGCGGGAATCGTCCGCAACGCCGTCACCGGAGAGCCGCTCAAGAAAGCCGAGGTCATGCTCATGCGGGTCGATCCGCTCAACCCGCAGCCCCCGGCCCGAACCTCCACCAGTGCCGAAGGCAAGTTCGCCATGAAAGCTATCGAGCCGGGCCAATACAGGCTATCGGTGACTCGCAATGGATTCGTGCGCACGGAATACGGCGCACGCAGGCCGGGCAGTTTCATGACCGGAACCACCCTCAACCTGTCCAGGGGGCAGACCCTCGATACCATCGAATTTCGTCTGTCTCCGCACTCCGTAATTACCGGGCGCATCGTCGATGAGGACGGCGACCCGGTGATGGGTGCTTCCGTTCAGTTGGTAAGACCGCGCTACTACCAGGGCCGCAAACAAATGCTCCCCATGTCGAACGCCATGACTAACGACCTCGGCGAATATCGTCTCTTCGGCGTCGCGCCGGGTAAGTACTACCTGTCCGTCACCGGGCGCCAAGGTTACGACTTTGCCGTGAACCGTTCCGCGAGTTCCAAGCCCGAGGAAGGTTACGCCCCTACTTACTATCCCGGCGCTGAGGACATCGCCTCCGCTACTCAACTCAACGTCCCGCTGGGCCGCGCCATACAGGGCGTGGACGTTACTCTACGCAAGACGATTACCTTCCGCCTCAAGGGCAAGGTGATTGGCGCGCCTTCCGGCTCGACCCGTCCGGTCATGATCTCCCTTGCCCCTAAAGACGAAGACTCAATGAGCGCCATGATGCGCACGGTGCGCAGCGCGAGCGGGAAAGATGGGGAGTTCGAGATCAGCGGTGTCCGCCTCGGGTCATACGTCCTGCAAGCCCTCTACATGGAAGGGCCCAACGAGTCGTTGAGCGGGCGTCTTGCCGTCGAGGTCGCCGGCCGCGATCTCGACAACCTCACCGTGAACGTCTCCCCCGGTGGAGAAGTGCAGGGCTCTGTACGCATCGAGGGAGAGGGATCCCTCAACGTGCGTGATCTCTACGTCTATCTGCAACCGGGAAGCCGCTCATACATGATGGGCAACACCTCCGCAAGGGTGAAGGAAGGCGGTGCTTTTACCATCCCCAACGCCCCGCTGGATCTCTTCGATGTCCGCGTCAACGGGGCGCCTCCCGAGTTTTACCTCAAGTCCGTCCGGCTCGGGGAGATCGATGTGTTGGGGAATGGCCTGGACCTGACCCAGACCGGCGGCGCCTCGGGCCTCGACATTGTCCTCAGCCCGACAGCCGCTCAACTGGAAGGCGCCGTCATCGATGAGAAAGGCGACCCCGTGCGCGGAGCCGCTGTCATCCTGCGGCCCACCAGAACAGAACCCGCCGCCCTCGTCACCCGGTTGCTGAAGTTCATCACCACCGATCAGAACGGAACGTTCCGCATCCAAAGCATCACGCCCGGAGAGTACAACCTGATCTCCTTTGACGGAGTGGACATGCTCGAGGCGCAGGATCCCGATCTGTTTCAGGAGCACTCCGCCGCCGCGGTCAAACTCGTCCTGAAGGACGGCTCGAAGGAAACAAAACAACTCAAGGTTGTTTCCCTACAGGATAAACCGTAGCCCGACCTGGAAGATCCGCCCGTCGTTGAGCGTCGTCGTGATCTTGCCGAATGCGGTCGCGTTCAAATTGCGGTTCGGCTCGCCGAACTGCGGGTGATTGCCGAGGTTGAACGATTCGGCCCGGAACTGCACCAGGCGTTCTGCCGCCCCGGGAAGACGCCAGCGCTTGGTCAGACCGCCGTTCCAGTTCGCGATGCCCGCCTTGCGGAACGTCCCTCTGCCGAGATTGCCCCGGGCCTCGCCCGGCACGATGTATCCGAACCGGTCACGCTGCAGGATGTGGGGAGCGATATCGGGATTCGAGATGGTCATCCCGAGAATAGACGGATCGAGGATATTCGGCCGGTCGCTCGGGCCGCCGTCGACATTCCCGTAACCCGGCGCGTCGCTGCCCACATACAGCGTCAGCGGCGTGCCCGATTTGATCAATGCCGAACTCGACCATTGCCAGTTGTCGGTGATCCACTTGATCCACGAGCGCGATGTGGAGAGCTTTGGCAAATCCCAACTCTGATAGATCATCAGCGAATGCGTGGAGTCGAAGTTGCTCAGTCCCTTGCGGTCCTTGAGGGATTCGTACTGGCTCTGCGCGCGGCCGCCCGAGAGGTCGCGGTTCGCCGCTGTCGCCGTGAAGTCCGCGCCCTGATCAATGGCTTTCGAAAACACATAACTGAACCCCAGGTTGAGGCCGCGCCACCGCGGCAGGTCGATCGACGCCATGGCCCCGTCAAGATAGGCGGCGCCGCCATTCACGATGTCCTTCACATCGTAGAAGCGCGGATCGGGGCGCCGCTGGTCCACCGTATCCGTGGTCAGCGGAATTCCCGGAACCGGCTCGGCGCGGTTGGAGATATAGACGTTCATCAATTTGAAGGTACGGCTGCCCACATAGCCCAGGCGCAAGGTCGCCTGGCCGATTCTCTTCTCGAGGCTGAAGTTGTATTGATGCACGTACGGCGAAACCAGATCGGGGCTGAAATAAGTGGGCGAGGTGCGCGTGTTGGCGCTCTTGAGATCGATACCCGCCAGCGGATTCAGCAGGTTCGGGCTCTGCACCTGAACATACAGAACCTCCGGCAGCGAATATCGGACCTGCTGGTAAGTCACCGGAGGGATTTCATCAAAGCTCACCGTATAGCCCATGCGCAGCATCCACTCGCCAGGCAACTGATAGGCAACATGAAAGCGCGGGCTGAAGTTATTGCAGTCGCAGTGATAAGGCAGCGTCTCGCGATTGTTCACTTCACGGGGCGTGGTGACCAGGTTGTAGCGCAGGCCCGCATAGATCTGAAGCCTCGAGTTGACACGCCATTGATCGGCAAAAAAGACGTTCGCGCCCCAATTGCGAAAGCCGCGGCTCAGATCGCCCACCATCACTTCATAAGTGGTTGCCTGCCCGGCAAGGAGATTCTGGATCGCCGTCTTGCCGAAGTTGCTGGCAAACCAGATGAGACCGCGGGAGTTGTTGGTTTCCGAGCCGTTGAGTTGAAACCTCGAGGCGTCGCCGCCGAAACTGAGCGTGTGGCGGCCGCCGGCGGCGCGGTGCGCTCCCACCACGCCCCAGCGGTAGCTGTTCTGCGCCCGGTCGATAGGGAAATGGCTGTCGGGTCCCAGTTCATCAATCTGATACCCCATGCGCACGCGCGGGCCCACGGCGTTCGGCTCGGGCTTCAGCAGGGACCGGTTCCGGGTGAACCCGGCGCCGATCGAGATGTCCGTAAGGGCGGACGGGCTGTAATCGAGCGTCAGCCGGGACCGGTGACTGTGGATCTCCATGTCCGGATTTTGCCCGGCCACCAGTTCGAAGGCGCCCACCCGCTGGCGGTTGATTGCGTGCGAAGCGAACAGCCTCATCTTGTCCGTCAACTGCCGGTCCAGCCGCAGGTTCCCATCCAGTTCGTCGATGCGCTGCGGAGAGTTCGTGTTGAGGGCGCGTTCGTCAAAATCCTGCCGGTTGGGCAGTTCCGCCGGATAGGCGTCGAGAAACCGCTGCACCAGCGCCCGCAGAGCCGGATCCGTTGCGGTGGGCGTTCGCTCGTTGGCGAGCGGAACCAGAACGTTCCCATTGACCATGCCGCGAATCTTGCGCTGGCCGAAACTTCCGGTGAGCGCTCCCAGGCCCCGCACCTGCGTCGTGAACCGCCCGCCATAGCTGTTCTGCCGCGAGGGTTTCACCGGACCGGATTGGAAGAACGTGCGCGCATTGAAGATGCTGTTGCGAAGTTCCTCGAACAGGTCGGCGTGAAATCCCGAGGCCAGAGGCGCGGGCTTGAGGACGCTCAACTCGCTGGGAGGCCTGCCATGCTCGGCGGTGTAATAGCTCCTCTCCGCCAGCGGCACGGGAAGAATAGAGTAGTTCACCCCCAGACGGATATTCGACTCTTTGAGAACGTCGGTGTCGATGCGGTTCACCGCGACGTTTTCATTACGGCGCGCCGCCGCGGCGGCCAGCGTCGTACCGGATGGCTTGGGCGCGGGCGCGGCCGTATCCGCCGCCGGCGCGTCCTTCCGCTCGGTCTTGTTATCCGCCGCCTGCAAAGCCGGGAGGATTGAGAAAAATATGATGAGGAAACGCAAGTCTCAGTATACTTGCTCATACTTGCCCCATGAACGCAAGTTGTACGTGCGTTCGGATCGCGGTTGTCGGATACTGTGGTGTAGGTCTAGGGTAATGAAGTTCTCCTTAGAAAAGGCAGCAACCACACATCTGGTCCTGTTCGCCGCTGCCATGATCGTCCCTTCCTGCACTCGCCACGCGACACAGACGGCACAGCCCGGCAAATCGCCGGTACAACCGGCCGTCAACCAGGCGGAGAAGCTGTTTCAGCAGGGCTGGCAGGCGGAAGTCGCGGCCGGCTACACCCGGGCCGCGGAGGCGTACGAGAAAGCAGTGGCGGCGGATCCAGGCTACGCTCCGGCATGGCTGCGCCTCGGAAGAGTGGCCTTGTTGCAGAATGATCCCCAACGGGCGCTGGACAGGCTGGGCCGGGCCTTGCAACTCAACCCGCGGGATGCGGCGGCCTTGCACTGGAGAGGCGACGCATACCTGAAGCTGTACCAGCCGGCGAAGGCGATTCCGGATTATCAGCGTGCCGCGGAACTCGAACAGGAACTGCTCGAGCGGGCGGAAATCTATCATTCCTGCGGCTTGGCCTACATCCAGTTGGGAGATTTCAAGCAAGCTCTCGATCAGTATTCGAAGGCGGTCCGCTGGAGGCCTGGGGACGGACGCAACTACCTCGACCGCGCCATGATCCTGCGAAAATTCGGCCGTCTGGCGGAGGCGGAGCAGGATCTTGCCATTGCCGTCACCCTTTCTCCCGGCAATGCCGGCGCGCGGCTGGAAAGAGGCGGCGTCTTCTTCCAGCTTGGCCGGTTCGCCGCCGCCTTACCCGACTTGCAGCGCGCCGTGGAACTGGACCCGGAAAGCGCCCTCGCGTGGCAGCTTCTGGGGGAATCCAGCCTCCGCGTGAAGAGGTATGACGAGGCGGTGAAAGCCTTAACGAAGGTGGCCGCTCTCGATCCGAACAATCCGCGCCTTCACTTGAACCTGGGAATCGCTCATGTCAACACGGGCCGGATTGAGAATGCGCTCGAGGACTTCGCCGCGGCGCTGCGGCTGCGGCCCGACTATGGGGAAGCGTTCCTCGAGCGCGGGCGGGCTTACATGCTCTCCGGACGCTACGAAAAGGCGCGCGAAGACATGCAGCAGGCTCTCAGGCTGTACCCGGCATCGGAAGAGGCCAGGCTGACGCTGCGGCAGGCGAACGAGAACATTGCGGCTTTGAAGGCGCCGTCGAAACCGGCAGAGAAGCCGGTTCCGATTCCGGCGCCCGCGGTCTCTCGGGCAGTTCCTCCCGTTCCCGCGCCGGTGGACCCGCGCGCCGCGGAAGCACACTGGCGCGCGGGCCGCGATTTCATCTACGCCCATCAATACGTGAAGGCCATCGAAGAGTTGAACGAAGCGGTGCGGTTGAACCCCGGCTATGCCGAGGCCTTCAATGCCCGCGGTTTCGCGCGGCTGCTGATGAAGGAATATACGAGCGCGATTGCGGATTTCGACAGCGCCCTGAAGCTTTCTCCGCGGTATGCCAACGCGATGCGCAACCGCGACGTGGCGGTGAAGGCGGCGCGAGAGGAGAAGATGCGGCAGGCCGCCTCCGCCGCTCCCGGGGCTTCTTCGGCATCGGAATCCGCCGAAGCCCGCTATCGCCACGCCAAGGAGTTGATTACCGCGAGGCAGTACGCGCAGGCTATCGGCGAGTTCAGCCGCTCCATTCAATTACGGCCCGATTATCCGCAGGCGTACAACGCGCGCGGGTTCACCTGGCTGCTGATGGGCGAATATTCGCGAGCCATCGCGGATTTCAACCAGGCCCTGCATCATCTTCCGGATTATGCCAACGCCTACCACAACCGCGCGGTGGCGCTGAAACAACGCGACGCGCTGGCGGCGAAGATCCCGCCGCGTTAGTGGATTGTCTTGCTCTTGCGGTTCATGTAATCGAGCAGGAGATACTCGCCCAGCGTATACGGAGTGGTGAAATAAGCCTTGCCGCGGCAGAGTTCGGTCACCTGCTGGACGAACTGCACCAGGCCGTAGTCGCTGGCGAGCATGAAGGTGTTGATCATGATGCCCTTGCGCTTGCAGCGGCCCACCTCTTCGAGAGTGCGGCTGATGACGAGGGGATCGAGGCCGAAAGCGTTGCGGTACATCTTGCCGTCATCGAGGGTGAGCGCCGAGGGCTTGCCGTCGGTGATCATGATGATCTGCTTCATGTCCTTGCGCTCTTTCTCGAGCAGGCGCTGGGCGAGGATGAGGCCGTCGCGAGTATTGGTGTACCAGGGGCCCACCTGCACCCGCGCAAGCTCGGAGAGCCGCACTTCCTCCGCCGAATCATGGAAGAGAACGCAGCGGAGCGTGTCGCCGGGGAACTGCGTGCGGATGAGATGCGCCAAGGCGAGGGCCACCTTTTTCGCTGGGGTGAAGCGGTCTTCGCCGTAGAGGATCATGCTGTGGCTGCAATCGAGCATCAGCACGGTGGCGCAGGAACTGCGGTATTCAGACTGGTGGACGTGCAGGTCCTTGTATTCGAGATTCAAGGGAAGGCTCAGCCCTTCGCGGCGCATGGCGGAGAAGAGGGTGGTGGAGATGTCGAGGTTCAGGGTGTCGCCGAACTCGTATTGCTTCGAGGCGCCGCTGGCTTCGATACCGGTGGCGAGGTCTCGGGTATCGTGCGCTCCGAAGCTCGCTTTGCCCAGCGAGCCGAGGAGATCCTTGAGGGTCTTGTAGCCGAGGAAGTCGATGGACTTGTCGGTGACCTCAACGGTGGAGTTGTTTTCGGCCTCCCCGCCGGCTCCCGTGGTCCCCTGCTGGTCATCGAGGCGCACATAGCCCTCCCGCGCCAGTTGCCGGGCCAGGCGGTCGACGAGCCGGTCGAGTTCCTCGGGTGTCATCCTGTCGAGGATTTCTCTGATTTGCTCCATCTTTTCAGCGTCGAGGAGACGGTCCTCATAGAGCGCATGTTCAATGGCATCGCGCAGTTCCTGGAAGGACATGGCGCGGCCGGGGTTCGGGTAGTAGGGGTTGTCGAAGCCGCTTTGGAGGAAGAAATCGGCCAGGGCGCGCATCAAGTCCTCGGAACTGATATCCAGATCTTCGGGGGTGTAGCGCGAGTACTTAATCCACTTCATGAAGGCCCTCCGGGAGAGCGGCTAATTGAACTGACGCCGCTTCTGGCGGCGGGGTTGCTCCTCGCCGGGATCTTCGCGGCGGCGCTCGTCGGCGGTGAATCCCAGTTCTTCGTTGCGGCTGATGCGGCGGTGGGCGTAGAGACCTTCGAGAATAAACTCGCCGGCGGCGGCGCGGACGGCGTCGTCCGAACCGGGGCCCACGCCGAGAGCGGCGGTCTTTTCCATGAGTCCTTGGATGGACTGAAGCTGCCGTAAGGATTCCCGGGCTCCGAGCGAGGCGTCGAGTTTGAGGGCGCCGCCGAGATCGAAGTATTGCACGATCTGGTTCATATTGACGCCCTCGAAGTGGTTCGAGAAGATGCGCGCGGCGGCGAGCCGGATCAGTTCGCGGGCGACGGCTTCGGAGCCCTTCAACTCCCCTTCATACTCCAGTTCCAGCTTGCCGGTGATGGAGGGGAGCGCATTATAAAGGTCGGAAACGCGGGCGGCGGCCACCTTATCGCCGCAGCGGATGGCGCGCGCTTCGGCGTTGGAGACGACGTTCTCACTAACGGTGATGGGGAGGCGTTGGGAGACCCCGGAACGCTTGTCGATCTTCTTGTCCTCGCGCGCGAGGAAGGCGACCTGTTCGATCACCTCCTGAAGGTATGAAGGCATGACGATTTCGACGGGCGACTTGCGCTTGAGCCAGGATTCCTGACGGGTGATAGCCATTCCCTGTTCGACGGTGAGCGGGTAATGCGTGCGGATTTCGCTGCCGATGCGGTCCTTAAGAGGAGTGATGATCTTGCCGCGGGCCGTGTAGTCTTCGGGGTTGGCGGTGAAGACGAGGAGGACATCGAGCGGGAGGCGGACGGGATAGCCCTTAATCTGGACGTCGCCTTCCTGCATGATGTTGAAGAGGCCCACCTGGATCTTGCCGGCGAGATCGGGGAGTTCGTTGATGGCGAAGATGCCGCGGTTGGCGCGCGGGAGAAGGCCGTAGTGGATGGTGAGTTCGTCGGAGATGTCCTGCCCGCGGCGGGCGGCCTTGATGGGGTCGATGTCGCCGATCATGTCGGCGATGGTGACATCGGGGGTGGCGAGTTTTTCGATGTAGCGGTCCGAGGAAGCCATCCAGGCAATGGGAGCGTCATCGCCTTTGTGGAGAAGCAGTTCACGGGCATACCGGGAGATGGGGCGGTAGGGGTTATCGCGGATTTCGCTGCCGGCAACGTAGGGCATGGCTTCATCGAGCAGCGTGGTGAGCATGCGGATGATGCGGGTTTTCGCCTGTCCGCGAAGGCCGAGCAGAATGAAGTTGTGGCGCGAGAGAACGGCATTGACGATTTGCGGAACCACCGTGTCTTCGTAGCCGATGACGCCGGGGAAGAGCGGGCACTTTCCAGCAAGGCGCGCGATGAGGTTTTCGCGCATTTCGTCCTTCACGGCGCGGGCGGCGATCCGCTCTTCACTGAAGCGGGGATCGCGCCGTAAAGCTCCCAAGGTGGCGGGTAAATCATGCAGGTTCATCTCGAGCATCCTCCTTTGGGTACGGCTACCGAGGATTGTAGCAGACAGGCTTGCGCCAACCGCTGCCGGTAGCACATCAGGCTGTGCGCCCTTTTCCGGCTTGTCATGATTGGCGTCATTTTGGGCTGTCATTTTTTGGCGTGCATCGGGCACGCAGGCGTGCTACACTGCCGTGCTACCTGGCAGGAGTCACCTTGAAAATTTAGGAGGCGAAAGCCCATGAAGTCTCAGGTGAGGATATTGGCATGTACTTTGCTGGCGCTGGCGTTGTGCGTAGCGCAAACCGGAACCGGTAACATTCAGGGCACGATAAAGGACGTATCCGGAGCCGTGCTGCCCGGGGCCAAGGTCACGCTGCTGCGGCCCGCAACCAATGAAACCATGACAACCCAAGCCAACGATGCCGGGTTTTTCCTGTTCCCGGCGCTCCGCATCGGCTCGTACGAGTTGACCGTGGAGCAGCCCGGCCTGGCAATGTGGAAGGCTACGATAACGTTGATCCAGGGGCAGACGGCGGACCTTTCGCCGGCTCTGGTACCGGGCGCCACAAGCACCGAAGTCACCGTGGCAAGCAATATCACACCCCTGGTCACCACCACGTCCCCAACGCTGGCCACCGTGGTGGAGCGTGCGCGCATTGATCAGTTGCCCCTCAACGGGCGCAACGTAACCAGTCTGATTTATATGACCACCCCCGGCGTGGAATCGGGCGGGGTGCCGCGCATGTATGGGTTACGCTTCGGGTCGGAAGTGGTCCAGGACGGGGCGCCGATCGGGAACCGGTACTGGGCCAGTACTCCCGACCGGCAGCCGGGGTTGGACACCATTGACGAATTACGCGTGGAGACGAGCAACTCCTCGGCGAAACTCAGCCGGCCGGGCGCCGTCATTCTGACGACCCGCTCGGGCACCAACGAAGTCCACGGATCGCTGTTCGAGACGGCCCGCAACAGCGGCATCGGCGTGGCTCGCGCCCGCACGGACTATTACACGAAGCCACCCCACCTGGTTCGCAACGAATTCGGCGCGTCCATCGGGGGGCCGGTCTACCTCCCGAAACTTTACAACGGCAGGAACAGGACCTTCTTCTTCTTCGCCTACGAAGGCTACCGGTTGCGGCAAAGCACCACCCGGTACACCTCCGTGCCCACCGAGGCCATGTGGAATGGAGATCTCAGCAACGCCATCGACCCCTCGACGCTGAATAAGCTTACCATCTACAACCCGTACACCACGCAGGGGAGAGGCAACGACTACGCCCGGCTGCCCTTCCCTAACAACGTGATTCCAATCTCCATGAAAGCCCCGCTGACCAAGTATCTCCAGACGATTACGCCGGCGGCCACCACCGGGGATAATCCCTTTGTCCAGAACAACTATTTTGGACAGGGTTTCAGCAATGGGAACCAGACCACGATCACCGTGAAAATCGACCAGCGCGTGAACGATGCCAATAACCTGTCTTTCCGGTATACGCACAGCCCGTCGTTCCTCCCCGTAACCAGCGATCCGTATGGCAGCGGACCTGCGATGGGCAACTCGCAAACCGGCATCGTCGCGAATGCCTACGTCACCGAGAGCGTGGAGGATAATGGCGTCGGCACATGGAATCACACTTTCTCGCCCACGTTCTTCTCCGAGACGCGGGCCACCGTGACGCAGGGTTTCCGCACGCAGCGGCCTTACAATGCGACGAATTTTGCCGCTCAACTGGGCCTGCCGAATCCGTTCGGAGGCGTTGGTTTTCCGCGCATTCCCTATACCCTGAACGGCAGCGCCGGAGGCGCGGTCGCCTATGACGCCAGTATCAACACCAACACCCAGAACCTGACGTACATGATCTTCGACCAGGACTTCACCAAAATTAAGGGGCGGCACGAACTCCTGTTTGGCGGGCGGGTCCGTTATGATCTCATGCAGTGCCTGGAAGACCAGCAGACGCCGTACCCGCAAGTAAACTTCGCCTCGACGGTGAACACGGGGCTCCTGAATCCCGCCACCATCGCCGCCGGGACTTACGCCGCTTACCCGTATACGGGCTCGGTGGCGGCCAACTTCTTCATGGGACTGGCGACCTATTCCACCAATTTCCGCCGCGGTCCCTTCCCGTTGCACAACAACGAGAAGGCTCTGTATTTCCAGGATAACTGGAAGGTGAACGACCGGCTGACGCTGAATTTCGGACTGCGCTACGAGTTCACCAGCCCGGTGAATATTGCGGACAATTCCGTGATCGGTTTCAATCCAGCCACTAAGAAGATAGTTTTGGGGAATAGCATAGATTACCTGACGAAGGCTCACGACACGCTGCCCCAAATCGTGGAAGCGTACGCCAAGACCGGCGTGCAGTACGAGACCAACCAGCAAGCCGGATTGCCGTCCACCCTGGTCTACGCGAACTACTGGGATTTCGGGCCGCGGGTGGGCGGGGCCTACCGGGTGACCACCGGACACCGGCCGCTGGTCTTCCGCTCCGGATTCGGCATCTACGGCTATCCCGACCAGATCCGCAGTTGGACAGGCGTGGGGTACTCCGGGATACCGCAGCAAGTGGCGGCCCAGGTGAATCCGAACAGCGCCGCGTTGAGCCCCGACGGGCTGCCGAACTACTGGCTGCGCTCAGCGCCCACCATCATCGCCGGCCAGAACAGCGCAAACGTGATGACGGCCGACAACATTGTGGGCGTGACTCCGGGCAGCGGTCCTGTTGTCTACCTGGATCCACATCAGCCCACGTCCCGCGCGCTGGCATGGACAGCCATCTTCGAGAAGGAAGTCTATGCCAATACCGTGGTGAAAACCGGCTTCGCGGGCACGCGCGGTTTCCGGCTGATGACGTACTATTCGTACAATGACGCGCCTGCCCCCTACGTCTGGTACGTCACCACCGGCCAACCGCTGCCTACCGGCATCTATTCCGGCGTGGCCACGCGGCCCTGGGACAACCAGGTCTACGGGCAAATCCAGCAGATGGGTAAGTATGGCTGGTCGAACGACGTCACCTTCCAGGCGGAAGTGCAGCATCGTTTCTCGAAGGGCTATGCCTTCCAGGTGTTTTATGCGATGAGCAATGCCCTGCGCGCGGGCGGGAACGGCTGGAGCGACCAGATCATCACTACCTCGAAGTCCTTCCTTCCCGGCCGCATGCCCGCCGGCGATGCGCCGCCTGACAAGAACCTGATCCCACTCGAACGGTTTCAGAACTATTCCCGGGACACGGCTATTCCCAAGCACCGCATCAACTGGAACGGCATCTACAACCTGCCGTTCGGAAAAGACCGGAAGTTCGCCAGCAACGGCGGCCGCCTCACCGATGCCCTCATCGGCGGGTGGCAGGTTGCCTTCTTCGGCCAGTTGTACAGCCGGTATTTCGCACTGGGCACCGGCAATCTCGCCAATTTCAACCCGGTTCAGTACTACGGGAAGAAGTATCCCACGCAGGATTGCCGCAGCGGCAATTGCTACAACGGCTACCTGATGTGGAACGGATACATTCCGGGCAACCTCATCAACGCCACCAACGCGGCGGGAAAGTGCGTGGGCATCTGCGGCATTCCGGCGAATTATAAGCCTTACGCCACGCCGCTGATCCCCTACGGCCAGACCACGCTTCCGGCCAATGCGCCCGAGAACACCAATGTGGCCTCGTATTGGAACACCAACACTGTTTGGGTGCCCCTGCAAAACGGGGCGGTGGCCCAGACCACCATTGGCGGCTTCCTCGATCCGTTCCAGAAGCAGTACATGCTGGGGCCCTGGCTGTGGAACATGTCGGCTTCGGTCTTTAAGGAGGTTAACCTGGCGGAGCGGGTCCGCATGCGCATCAACGCGGACTTCCTGAACAACGTGTTCAACATGCCGGGGACAAACCTCCCGGGGAGCAACGGCCTGGAGAGCCAGCAATCGTCAGCCAACTCGCCGCGCGTGCTGCAACTGACCATGCGGTTGACGTTTTAGCGCGGAAACCGGCAAGCCTTGAGTTACTCTCCCCGGGAGCGGCGCCACCTGCTCCCGGCTCAGTTGCCCGGTATTCCGCGCTTCGGCCGTCATTTTGCCGCGAGGTGCAGCACCGCGTCGCCACCGAACGGCGCCCGCAACGAATGCCGGGCTCCGCCTCGCACGCCGGCGCCTTTGATGACCGCGCTGGTCCGTGGGTTGAACCACTCCACCTCCAACTCTCCGGCAGCCGCCGCCAAGTCCAGGCTCACTTCACCGCCCTCCGGTAGATAGACCAGATACTCCTTGCCCGGGTTCGCCAGGCAGTATCGCGATGAAGCCAGTTCGTTCCGCGGCGTCATCGCCGCCAGGTCCATCTTCCCGGCGTAGCGCAGAGTGTCGCCCATCGCCTTTCGGGCGGCTACAAGGCCTGGCCGCGAATCGCCCATGGGGTTGGTCTGATGAAGTTCCATGAGAATCGGGTTGTAGCCCCGCGTAAAGCTTTTCCATACCCACAGTCTCGAAAAAGCCGCGTCGTCGAGAAAATTGTGCGCGCCGAGGTGGTCGGTGTCATAAACGATGATCTTCTTCCCCTCCGTGGCAGGAGGATCGATCACCGCGGGGTCAGTCTTTCGTCTTATACTCCCACTCGAAAGCGCTTTGGGGGAGATCCAGTCCGCCGGACTTGCAAACAGCGCGGAATTGTCGCCGCCGTTATCCGTCATGCCGACCAGATGCTGCTTCGGCTTGGACCGCTCGTACTCCTTGATGAAGCGGATCATATGGTATTGCCAGAGGCTGGATACCTCCGGGTTCCTGCATTCGTTGGAAATCTCGAAGAGCACATTATCCAGATCGTTAACCGTGTCGATCACCTTTCTCACATAGGCTTCCTGCAACCGGGTGATGGCGGGGACACTCAGGCTGTGCACTTCCTCTCCCTCACCGCTGCCGTTGGGGTCGCCGTCGACGCCATTGACGTTGTTGTCCTTGTGGAAGGGGTGGTAGAAAAAGGCCCGGCGGCCCTTGTTATAGCTCCATACGCTCCACCCCTGGAAGAGCATTACCGAGACATAGATGCCCCGATCCCGGGCGGCCACAACGCGCGCACGCAGGCGGTCGAAGTAGGCCGGATTGAACCTGGTCAAGTCGAACTTCAGCCCGCCATCGGCCGCCTTCCCTGGGCCGGTGCGCAGGTTGGGCATGGGATCGAGGTAGTTGGTCCAGCCCTCCGCCTCGTCTTCGCGCGGCGCCTCCCACGCCCACAGACGGATAAAGTTGTGATTGTGCTCCTTAAGGAAATCCAGATAGTATCCGTAATCGAACGGCGCCGGGTTGGGTGTGCTGTCATAGTCCTGGAGACTGGCCCACGTGTGCGAGCCGGTGACATAGACCGCCTTGCCGTTGCCGTCAGAGAAGTATCGCGGATTGCGTGGATGCACCCGCAAAGGCCCCCGGGCGGCGTCTGCTCCCAGGACGGATACGGCCATCAGCAGAAAAGCGGACCACTCGGGCGACTTTCGTGCAAATCTCATTACTTGGTCTCTTTCATAGCATGGTTTACCGTCTCCCGACAGTGCCTGTCAAGAGCAACCAATCAGGCGGCAGAATGTCACACGCACGGTGAACGGCAAGTCACGGTTGCCGCCGTGTTTGTGACTCCCGGTGGCTCCCGCCAACATGGCATGGCTCCCTCCAACCGTCCACGCACGGCGTCCTGTTTTGATATGCTCATGAACCTGTAATGATGCAACAAGATCTGGCGGAGATGGATTTTCAGCGTTTCTGGCGCAGGCTGCAACAAATCGGCCTGAATGCCTATGAAGCGCGATCCTATCTGGTGTTGATTGGTCATCCGAGGTTCAAGGCGCTGGAACTGGCGGCGCGGGCGCATGTGCCGCGGCAGAAGATCTACGAAGTGCTGGACAGCCTGGTGGAGAAGGGTTTCGCGCGGGTAGTACAGGAAAAGACGAAGCTCTTTTCGGCGGTGGAGCCGGGTCTGGCGGTGCCGGCGTATCAGGCGCGGCGGCAGCGGATGTTCGAGAAGGAGGTCCAGGAGCAGAACCGGCTGGGCGATGGGTTGATCGCGGATTTGAACGCGGCCTATTCGGAAGGAATGGGGGGCAGGGGGACGCTCGATTTCCTGCGGATCGTGAGTGAGCCCTCGCAGAGCGGAACGCAGTTCCGGGCCATGCTGGGCGAGGTGAAACGAGAGTACCTGGAGTTTTCGCGGCCGCCCTATGCGGTGGATCCGCTCGATGAGCAGCTTGTGAAACAGGCTCGCGAGCGCGGGGTTGTGTGCCGGCTGTTGTTTGAGAAGGGGCCGCTCGATGAAGAACACCGGCTGCGGCTGAAGGAGTACATCGCGTTGGGTGTGGAAGTGCGGCAGACGGAATCGCTGCCGATGAAGCTGGCGGTGTTTGATGGAAAGCAAGGGCTGATTGCGCTGCTCGATCCGGTGATCACGAAGCCGTCGTGGACCTCCGTGGTGTTCGATCATCAGGGGATGGGGGATGCGATGAGGGGATTGTTTGAGGTCCACTGGAACAAAGGGGAAGCGATCGAGTAGTGCGGCGCAGAAATTTCCTGAAGACGATGGGCGCGGCAGCGGCAGCGCCGTTGCTGCCCGGGGCTTCCGCCGTGCGGCTGGGTTATGACACCTATTCGATCCGTGCGTTCCGCTGGAAGGCTTTGGAACACATCGAGTATGCGGCGAAGCAGAAGCTGGATGCGATCCAGATCTCGAGCCTCGGCGACTTTGAGAGCCTGGAGCCGGCGTACTTGGCCAAGGTGAAAGGCGCCGCTGACCGGTATGGAATCCGGATTGACGGGGGTATCGGCTGCATCTGTCCCACTTCCGCGTCGTACAGGAAGAGCGACGGAACGCCGGAAGAGTACATCCTGCGCGGGCTGCGAACGGCGAAGGCGCTAGGGGCGGCGGCGATGCGGTGCTTCGTGGGCAGCATGTCCGAGCGGCGGGGAAAACTACCGGTGGAAGCGCACATGGAAGCGACGGTGAAGGTGCTGAAAAGCGTGCGTCCGCGGGCTTTGGAATACGGCGTGAAGATCGCCATCGAGAACCACAATGGAGACCTGAGCGCGGCGGAGGTGCGAACGATCATCGAGGAAGCCGGTCCGGACCTGGTGGGATCGAACCTCGACGTAGGCAACCCGATGTGGCTGCTGGAGGATCCGATGCTGACGCTGGAAACGCTGGCTCCCTATGTGGTGACGACGCATTTCCGCGATTCGGCGATTTGGGAGGTTCCGGGCGGAATCATGTTCCAGTGGGTGGCGCTGGGCGACGGGAGCATTGATCTGCACAAGTTGGCGGCGCGTTTTCACGAACTGTGCCCGCGGGCGGCGATGCAACTGGAGATCATCACGGGACGTCCGCCGCAGTTCCTGCCCTGCTATGGCGACCCGCAGTTCTGGAAGGGGTATCCGAAGGTCACGGGCGCGCAGTTTGCGCGGTTTGTGGCGCTGGCGAAGCAGGGGCATCCGTTTGCCGGCGCGATGATGACGGCGGGACCGTCGAAGCAACCGGAGGCGTATGAGGAAGCGCTGAAGCTGCAACAGCGCATTGATCTGGAGCGGAGTTTCGAGTATGCCAGGAAGAAGCTGGATGCGGGAATTCGGTGGCGCGAGGGGTGAGGATGACGGCAGGGAAGCAGGCATTCGCGGTGTTGTTGATGGCGGCTGCCGCGTGCGCGCAGGGGCCGCAGGGGCCGCATACCGATATTCATTACAGGCTGGGACCCGATTCGCTCGAGCAGGAGGGAGTGCCGAGAGGACAGATCAAGGGACCGTTCACGCTGCCGAGCCAAGCCTGTCCGGAGACGCAGCACACCTATTGGGTGTATGTCCCGGCGCAGTATGACCCCAAGGCGGCGGCAAGCCTGATGATCTTCAACGACGGGCAGGCGTTCATGGCTCCGGAGGGCGACGCGCGGGCGCGGAACGTGATGGACAACCTGATCTACCGGAGGGAGATTCCGGTGATGATCGGCGTGTTCATCAACCCGGGGCGAAGGCCCGATCAGCCGGAACCCTCGCTGCATGATTGGGGCGACCGGAATACCAACCGCCCCACGGAGTACAACACGCTGGATGACAGGTATGCACGGGTGATTATGGATGAGTAATTATGCGCATCGCCGGGTTCTTTCGGGAGCGCGCCTTCAGAGATGCCTAGCGGGAGTTTACTGGGAGCTGGAAGGCAAGGGCGATAATGATTTGTGATCTGAGTGGTTTACGGGCGACAGGCAGTATTACCCACGTTGGGTAATATGCAGCTGATCCAACCCCAAGGTTTTGGCCAAGGCCTGTTGGGTGAGGGTCTGTTTGGAAAGGACAGTGGCGACGCGGTTGGGACCCTTCTCGCCTTGGGGTGGGTACAGCAGAACGAACTGCTGAATCTGTCGCAACTCTTCGAGAAGTTGCTCGGTGGAGATTCCGCTCCAGGCGCTCTGCGCCTGTTTATGGAGATGCTGGAGGAGCGAGATGCCGAGCATGCAATAGAAGGCATGGATGCGAATCTTGCGATCCGTCCAGTGATACATCGGTCCCCAGCCCAGCCAGTCTCCATCTTTGAGGCCGCGAAAGACACGCTCGATTTCTTGTTGGCCGGAATAGCCCATGGCCACCTGCTCAGCGGTCCATTCCATACGATTCGTGAGCAGCACCGTGCGGCCCAGGCGGTGATCGACGAGCCGCTGCCAGGCCGCGGTGTCGAAATCAAATTGCAGCAACCAGCGGCCATCGCGGGATTCAATCTGATAGCGGATCAACTCCTGCAAAAACTGCCCGGATAGCCAACGCTGAATCTTGCTGCGAATCTGGTTCTCTTTCCAGCGGGCTTGCGGTTTATTCAGTTCCATGGCGAACCTCCGCAAGGATTGAAGCACTTTGCTGAGGCTGGTGGTCAGGCTATGCAATTGCTCGCCGGCAAAGGAAGCCGAATACTTCAACACGCAGAGGTATTCTCGCCCGTGCACCAGTAGCTTTTCGGCTGCCGCATGCACGCCTGGCTGCCCACTGCTGCAAAGCGGCAACTGTTCCACAGCGCGCTCGCGCCACGCCGCCGGCGCTTGATTCCATGGCAAAGCGGAGATCCAGCCCACGCCCGCCTCCTGCAATTCCACCGTGTTGGCCAGAGCCGCCGAACCTTTGTCGAACACTAACGTGACCGAGTCCCGTGCGATCTGACAGCGATCCAGCATGCCCAACATGCGTGCCAGCGAGGTGGAGAATTCCTCGCCGTCGGCCACATTGCCGCGGTAGACGTGATGGCACAAGCTCAGGCCGTTTTCTCCGTCCAGCACGTAGCTGAGGCCCACCTGGCGCAGATTGTGACGGCCCTGCTTGTTGTGACCACGCTGGGCCAGATCATTGCGCGTGTTGTTGCTGGCGATATAGGTATAGAAGTTGGTCGTATCGTAGGCCAGCAAGCGCCGGCTCACCATCTGTTTGCCTTTCCATAAATCCAGCAAACGCAGTTGGGCGCGGTCCAGCGGATCGTCATCGCCGGTGGTCAGCGGATTCAGGTGTTCCGGCAGGATCCTTTCAAAAGCGTCCCAGAAGGCTTGTGAAGTGAAGCGTTCTGACGGGATGCCCCAGATCGAATGCAGAATGGTTCTGCCATACCAATCGGCCACTTCGGTCTTAGGTCCCGGTTGGCAGATGCGGTGGATGGCGGCCAGCAACAGGTAACGGGCCGGTGAGGGTCCGAATCGAGGTGCGGGCCAGAGCGCCTCCAAAACCCCAAACAATCCCGTCTGTTCTGCCGCCAGCCAGAGGGCACCGGGCAGGCCGAAGTCGCGCGAAGCGGCGGATAGCGGGACTGGCGAAGTACGGTCCTTGACCAAGGCAGCGACCTTGTCGGCAGTGCCGAGGTAGGCTTGGTGGACGATGCGGGGCTTGCCCTCGACGCGGGCGCTCTCGACGACGTAGTAGTAGAGCTGCTTGCCCTTTTTCTTGGCGACGAGCGAGGCCATATAGGGTAATACAAGTATACACTGATGTCATCAAAAGTCAATAGGATCGGCAGAAGTTCTCCATGGAAATGTTTGATATAGGGTAATACAATAACTGATCTAAACGGAGCGGGCTATGCCCTTCTAACGGAAGGAGTTCCTCGGAATGCCCGGCGGGCTACTCGCGACTTTTCAGTAAACTCCCGCTAGCGGCTTGCTGTACCCGGTCCCCACCGGATCGATGAAAACCAGATCGGCGGCATCCAGAAGGCAACCCTTGTTGTCCACCACCTTGTACGGAGACGGAGGCGTCGGCCCCGCGTCCACCGTAACCACCCGCTTCGGCCCGAAGGCCCCCATATGCTGCGGCGCCGACGATCCCCCCGGTCCCCCGTTGTAAATGAATACCAGCGGCCGGTGGTCGAAATTGTCCACGCCGTTGCGTGTGTACGCCACATAGAAGACACTGGCCGCCGGCTCGTCTTTGTCGTTCCTCAAGATGATGGTTGCCGCCGTCGCCTGATAGGCGATGCTCTGCCCGCTCAGAACGATGGTGTGCTCCGTTACGGACGATTCTTCTTTCGGTTCGGCTTTTGCGAAGTCTTTATGTTCGCTGGGCTTGCCGGATTCCTGCCCGGACAGCGTGGGAGTCGTGAGCGCAACGAGCCCGGCCAACAGAAAGGCAGGTACGATTGTTTTCATTTATCCTCGGTGTACCACGAGGATAACGCATGCGGTATCGTAAGCTAAAATAGAAGCAAGGGCGACCCCAATGTCTATGCCTCCTATCCCGCCGCCTTTGGAATCGCTCGGGCCGCGCCCTTTCTCCTTCTATCCGCCCGTGCTGAACATCGAGCACAACGAGTGGGTTTTCGAGAAAGCTACCTGGTCGGAAATCCTCGTCAGGAACTCCAAGACCGGACAGGAAGTCTGGGTCCCGCGCCGCTTCCTCGGAGAAGTTTCCCGCATCGACGAACCGGTGATGATTGTCGGCTTGAAGCGCGAACTCGAGTACAACGCCGGAGCCCTCTGGCCGCATGAGCGCCGCGTAATTGAAATGCCGAAGGCGGTGAACGATTACGCCCGCCCGCCCGAACCGCCCCCTCCGCACCCCGTCTCCACCGTCGCCGCCATGCGCCTCAACGACGGAGCCGAATCGCGCATCGGAAAGCTCATCCTTGGCGTCCTCGCGGCGGGAATCATCCTGACGTTCATCGTGGTCAGTTTCTTCCGCGGACGCGCCGGCGTCGAGAATGTTCAATACGTCGGCATTGTCCAGCAATCCTACGGCCTCAGCCACATGGATGACGCCGGCGCCGTCGTCCGCAAGTTGGGCCAGCCCGCCGAAGACCGCTGGCGCTCCCAGGAAAGCGACGTCATTCAATACCGCCTCCTGCACTACCCCAACCTGGGAATCTACGTCATCTTCATGGGCCAGGACCGCGACAAAGCCCGCTACATCGGCGCAATGGATGAAAACTGGAAAGCCGTCGACGCCGTCGACCTCCCCCGCGCCGGCAATTCAAGGTCCATGCTCAACAAACTGGCAAAGTTCTAGCTCTCGGCCGCGTCTCAGGATCGTGTTGGTGGATAAATCAGCGGGATTGCCTCTCGACGGTTACGCCGGTACACCCGAAAATCGGCCAGATCGGTCGTGATCACGCTGTGTTTCGGGTGTACCTCGCTCATCCGGACCAGACAAAGGTCCGCCAGGTCGGGTCTGCGGTCCTGGTGCCGTCTTGCCAGTTCGGCAATCTGTGAGAGGTGTTCCGCAAGAACGAAGCTCGGTGTGATCAACCCGGTCCTGACAAAATCCAAAACCAGCCGCGAATCTCCGAGGTGGAATGTCGTTTCCGCAAGCACCGCTTCACACGTAAGCAGAGGCTCCGAAACTTCATAAGCGACATGAACGGCCCAGTCGTGATACTGATCGTTTCGGTTCCCAAATGCGACTAGGAAGCCGGTATCCGCGATCCCGTTCATTTCTTCGAAAAGCCCTTCCGCGTCGACAGATCCGCCGGCCCGGCGACTCTTCCCGCCAGGCGCAGAAACGGCCGGTCTTCCACCTTCCGAGCCTTCTCCAGTTGATCCCGAATGATTCTGCTCTGAGAAACACCGGTTTTCGCCGCCGTGGACTCCAACCATTCTGCAAGATCTTCCGGTAATCGAACGGTGATTGTATTACGCATTTGCCCTCAATGTAACACATGCCGCTCTGCTTGCTCTGTCGCAAAGCGGTTCATGCCGCCAAGCACTCACCCGCCGGCGGTGCAAAGGAGCCAAGCTTGGCAGATCGCATTCGAGAGTATGCTTTCGATCACAAAGTCAAGCCAGCCAGAAAGGCCGGACGAAACAGTGTGAGCGTTCGCGCGGGCGATGTGCACCGTGAGCTTGGGCTTCGAAACAGGCTACCCGCTGTTTGCGCTGCTTTGGGTAGCAGCCTGTTTCTCAACATGGCTTCCGTGTCGCTAAACCAGATTACGGGACCGGCTAACGGTAGCACTACGGAGTTCACCTTTTCGTGGTGACAACGCGTTGACAACGCCCCCAGCCTCAGGTAGTTCATCGGGCCGGCCAAGCCTTCCGCCCAACCCTACTTCAGCGCCGCCGTAATCTCCTGCGCCCGCTCCAGCAGCATCGCAACCTCGCTCGAACACCCGAGAAACTGCATCCCGCGCTCCCGCCAGAACTTCGCCAGCGATAACGTGCGCGTTTGCGTCCCCGGCGCAATGCCGTACTTGAGGCAGCTATCCCGGATCGCCTCCATGTGCTCCACCAGTTCCGGATGCGTGAATTCGCCCGGAACCCCCAGCGAAATCGAAAAATCCGCCGGACCCACCATCACCGCGTCGATCCCCGGAACAGAAAGCAATTCATCCCGCATATCGAATGCCTTCTTGGTTTCAATCTGCATCACCACCATGATGTTCTCGTTCATGTGCTGGATGACGTCCGCGATCGTCGCCTTCGCATAATCCACGTGATGCGCGGTCAGGCCATACCCGCGTATGCCAAGCGGCGGGTACTTCGTCCAACTGATCACCTTCTCGAGCAACTTCGCGTCCTCGACCCGCGGCAGCATGACCCCCATCGCTCCGCAGTCAAGCGATCGCGCCACCAGGTCATATTGCAAATCCGCGACACGCACAATCGGCATCAGCCCCGCGGCCGTCGATTCCTTGCAGATGTCGCGTATCGTCTCCAGCCCGAACCAGCCGTGCTCGCCGTCGACGAACGCCCAATCGAAGCCCGCCGCGGCCAGAATGCGCCCAATGTCCGGTGATCGCAGCATGGCGTATCCAGTGCCAAGCTGCACTTTGCCCTCTCGGAGGGCTTTCTTTACAGGATTAGTATGCATGGATCGAAAAAGTCCCTAGGCAGATTCTACAGGAACAGCAGGTGGTGGTCCGCGCAGTCCACGTGGACCGTCTCATACAGCCGGTCCATGAGATCGAAACCGTGCCCCGCCACAAAGGGCAGAATCGAGTAGAACCGCTCCTGCAGATGCTTGTGCGGATAGAGCAGATGGTACAGGTACCGGCCCTCTTCCCGCGCCCGTTCGCTTCTCCGCAGCGCCTCCCGGGCCACCTTCCGCCGCATCTTCCGCAACTGGTATTGGATCTTGGCCGCGCTCTTGTTCCATGCCGCCCCCAGGCTTGAGTCGAACTTCTCAATAGAACCATGCAGCCGCTGGAGGTTTGCTTCGTTTGCCGCGCCCACCTCGTCGAAAAGCGCGTCCAACTCCGGCGGAACCAGCTTGCCGGCGATCAGCCCGCACAGATGATCCTCTCCCCCGAAAAAGGAATCAAGCTGCAGCCCGTAACGGTGCATTAATTTCCTGCTCCGCTCATCCACCAGCGTGAACGCATTCCGCGGCACGGCCACCGGCATCCGTCCCAGCAGTTTCCGGTAAATGACCTCGCTCTGCGCCAGGTACGCTAACTCCGCCGGCCCGCCGATGTAGGCCACGGTCGGAAACATCGAATCCTGCACCACCGGACGCAATGTGGCGTTCGGCGAAAGCTCCTCGGCATGGTCTCGAAGATAGGCGGCCTCGAACCGCCGCTCCCTGGCGTGATAGTCGCCGTTCTTCCGCCGCAGGTTGATGCGATGCCCCCCCTCCAGCAAAAAGAAAAGCGACGTCGTGCGCTCGATATGCACCTGCGCGTGATACCCCGCGCCGGCCAACTTCCGGTTTCGCTCCAGCAGCCCCTCCGTCAACTCCGGCGCGGCATCCACCGCTCTTGCCAAAAACGGAGCCGCCAGTCTCCGCGACTCGGGATGCATCGGATCAAAAAACAGCATCCCGTACCGGCCAAGTAAGCCCCGCAACAGACCGGCAAACGCCTCCCCGAACGTCCGTCCCGGCGCGTACCATTCCCTCACCAGGACGCTCACTTCCTCCCCAAACGGGAACCCTTCCATCGACTTGCCCAGCGCCTCGAGCGGCAGGCCGGCCAGCGGAATACCCCCCACCGGAATGTCCGATTTCGAGGCGTGCTCCACCCGCAGCCCAACCGGCTCATGCGCGGGAGTGAAGGTCCACGCCGAACTTACCTCATCCAAATCGTGGTCCTCTGTCGCCAGCCAGAACACCGGAACCGCGGCGATACCCTGCGCCGTAAGTTCGTGCGCCAGCCGCACCGCGGTCAGCGCCTTGTAGATCGAGTAGGCAGGCCCCGAAAACAGCCCCACCTGCTGCCCCGTAAGCACCGCCACCGTTCCCTCTTTGCTCAGCGCCTCGAGGAGCGCTCCGCTGTTGCCCTGCGCCCGCAGCGCCGCAACCAGCCGCCCCCGGCGCTCCGCGGAAAAATCGATCTCCTTTGCCGCCGCGGCGAAACCGCGCACATCTAACGGCGCATGGGGGTAAAAGGAAGAGACGCGATCAAAGTGATACAGCAGGTCGCTGAACAGTTTCGACGTGTGCGGAATCTCGGTGTGCCGCTTACAGACGATTTGCATGCCACTCCCAGAGGGTCAGTCAAGGCGCAAACTTACAGCGTAACAGATGATCCACTCCCCCATTAGGATTCTTCAATCTGATAACTTTGGTACTGTTTTACTTGAATCATGGATGACCAGCAATTCCAACTGCATTGCGACGAGGCCTTAACCGCGCTCTACAAAACCCTGCTCAGCGCCGCCGACCGCTACGGCTTCGAGGTGGACCAGAACGCCGGAGCCATTACCATCGAGTTCGACGACCCTCCCGCCAAGTTCGTCGTCAGCCCCAATTCCCCCGTGCGCCAGATCTGGATCTCGGCCCTCGTCCGCAGCTTCAAACTCGGTTGGAACCCGCAACAGAATGCCTTTGTCCTCCCGGACTCCGGAGCAACGCTGAACGAGCTCATGGGGGAACTCGTCGGCCGCCAACTCGGCGAAGACGTCCGCCTCTGAACCCATGGCGGGCGTCTATCTCTCCTTCCCCTTCTGCGCCCGGAAGTGTACCTACTGCAACTTTGCCTCCGGCGTCTTCCCGAAAGAATTGGAACAGCACTACAGCGCGGCGCTCGCGGACGAGATTCGCCTGTATCCCTGGGCCTGGACTCCCGAAACCGTTTACCTCGGAGGCGGCACCCCCAGCCGCATACCGCCCGAAACACTGCGCTCGTGGCTGAGCCTCATTCCGGGCCGCCCCTGGGCCGAAGCCACCCTCGAAGCCGCGCCCGGCGACATCACCCCTCGGAAAGCGCGCGCCTGGCGCGAGGCCGGAATCAACCGCCTCAGTCTCGGCGTCCAAAGCTTCGTCCAACCCGAATTGTCCCAAACCGGCCGCATGCATACCGCCGAAATCGTGGCCTCTGACGTGGAGATCCTCCGTCAGGCGGGTATCGCCAATCTCAATCTCGACCTCATCGCCGGGCTGCCTCATCAGACTCCCGCCTCCTTTTCCACTTCCCTCGACTGGATTGAGCGTCTCGCCGTCCCGCACGTCTCCGTCTATATGCTCGAGGTGGACGAGGATAGCCGCCTCGGCAGTGAAATCCTCCAGGGCGGTTTGCGCTATGGAGCCGGAAAACTCCCCTCCGAGGAAGAAATCGTCGCCATGTACGAAACGGCCGTCCTCCGCCTCGGCCGAATGGGCATTCCCCGCTACGAAATCTCCAACTTTGCCCGCCCCGGCTGCGAGTCGCGGCACAACCTCAAGTACTGGCGCATGGAGCCCTATGCCGGCTTCGGCGCGGACGCCCATTCCTTTGACGGCGCCACCCGCCGCCGGAACGCTGAAACGGCACCCGCCTACGTCGAGCGATGGCGGAACGGCCTGCCGCCCTGCGTCGAAGAAACACCCGCCGTTGCCTCCGAAGAGCGCTTCCTCACCGGCCTCCGCCTCTCCGCCGGCATCCTCCTCGAACCGCACGAGTGGCTGCGGTTCGGACAACCCATCGAGCGTTTTCTCTCCCTCGGCTTGCTCGAACGCGACAACAACCGCTTGCGGCTCACCAGCCAAGGTGTGCTCTACTCAAACGAGGTCCTCCAGGAGTTCCTTCACGCATGATCGATCTACGCAGTGACACTGTCACCAAACCCACACCCGAAATGCGCCGCGCCATGGCCGAGGCCGAAGTCGGCGACGACGTCTACGGTGAAGACCCCACCGTCAACCGCCTCGAACAGCGCGCCGCCGAAATCTTCGGCAAGGAAGCCGCCCTGTTTGTGCCCACCGGCACCATGGGCAACACCATCGGCATCAAGGTCCACACGCGGCACGGCCAGGAGGTCATCTGCGAATCCCGCGCCCATATTCTCAACTACGAACTGGCCATGATGGCCTGGTTTGCGGGCTGCGTCGCCCGCCCCATCGCCGGCGAAAACGGCCTCCTCCATTGGGATCAGATCCGCAAGGAAATTCGTCCCGTCAGCCCCCACTACGCCCCCACCGGCCTCATCGAGATCGAGAATACGCACAACGTCGCCGGAGGATCGGTCTACCCGCCCGAGCGGATTGAAGAGATCTGCGATGGGGCGCACTCCATGGGCCTCAAAGTCCACATGGACGGAGCCCGCGTCTTCAATGCGGCAACCGCCTGCGAGAAGCCGGTCAATGAATTGTGCGCCAAAGTCGACACCGTGAACTTCTGCCTCTCGAAAGGCCTGGGAGCCCCCGTCGGCAGCATGCTCGTGGGCACGCGCGATGCCATCGATCGCGGCAGGCTCTACCGCAAACGCCTTGGCGGCGGTATGCGTCAGGCCGGGGTCCTCGCCGCCGCGGGCCTCATCGCCATCGACAAAATGAGCCGGCGCCTCCATGAGGACCACGCCAACGCCCGCCTCCTCGCCGAAGGCATCGCCGGCCTGCCCGGCATCCGCGTCAACCTCCCCAACGTACGCACCAACATAGTCATCTTCGACGTCTCCGCCACCGGACGCGCCTCCGCCGAACTCAGCGCCGCCTTCAAAGAGCGCGGACTCCGCATCAACGGCCTCAGCCCCACCCTCATGCGCATGGTCACCCACCACGACGTGAATTCCGATGCCTGCCGCCAGGCCCTCGAAGTCATTCGCTCCGTTCTGGTACGATAATGGAATCATCCCTGGCAGGGTGACGGAATTGGCAGACGTACCGGACTCAAAATCCGGCGCTCTTCACTGAGCATGAGGGTTCGACCCCCTCCCCTGCTACCATCCGCTTCCCAATCAGGCACAATAGAGACAAGGAGATCATTGTGAAACTTCTAAAGTTCACCTTGCCTTGTTTCATACTTTCGCTAGTTCTCATCCTCATGTTTGCCGGACCCACCTGGGCGCAGGATGGAGCGGCTCTCTTCAAGTCGAAGTGTGTCGCCTGCCACGGCGCCGACGGAGCCGGAAAAGCGGCCATGAAAGGGACCAATCTGCTTTCCCCCGAAGCCAAAAAGCTGTCCGACGCCGAACTCGAGGATGCCATCCTCAAGGGCGGAAAAACCAAGAAGGCAACGCATGTGTTCGAAAAGCGCGGCATCACCGCTGACCAGGCTAAAACGCTGGTGGCTCACATCCGCGACTTGCAGAAGAAGTAGCTCTATTCCCGGGGAGAGACGCCCGTCTCTCCCCCTCACAACTCCAGCCTCCCCTCGTAAACCATATCCTCCACGAAGCTAGGAGAAGTCCAATTGCCGCTTGCCCCCAACGTCCTCGCGTTGCCGTTCGTTGAACTGTGATCGGCCAAACGGTTCGGCTGACCGCGGACCGCTAAGGATTCACCGTGAATTTCGCCGCCGGACTCGAAACATTCCCCACCTGCACCACCACCTGCTGCTCGCCAGGCGGAACCGTCTGAGGAACCACGAAATTGATCTGTGTCACTCCCACCAGCCCCGGCGGAATACCCACAAACTGGAGACCCGCCGCCACCCCTCCCACCGTCACCGCCACCGGAAGCGCCGGTCTCGGCAGCCTTGACAAAGGAGTCAGTGGCGAGGGGGTGTCGCCGGTCGCCAGCGACGGCCGCACTTGTCCCTCCCCTGTAACAAACAACGTCACGATTTGCCCCCGTGACCCGCTCCGCGATGGATTCACGCTCCCGTCCGCAAACATGAAAATCCCCGGAGCCGCAGGCGCCACCGTAAATGTCGTCGACACGTTCTCATAGGGATTCCCGATCACAAGCTTTGCCTGTCCCGGCTGCGTCTCATACGGAATCTGCACGTTCACCTGCCCCGGCGACACGTAGTACAACGGAGCCGCCACCCCGTTCACCGTCGCCTCGAAACCCGCCAGATACTGCGGCAGCGGAACCGCGCCCGCCGGTTGTGCAAAGTTCCCCATTGCCGTCCCGTAAACAGCCATGATCATGCCGGGCGCATACGCCTGCTGGCCCGATGCCGCGTTGCTGAGCCCGCCTACGGCCAACGGAGTCTGGATGCCCTGAAAGGGAATCGAGAGATTGACCGTCCATGGCGCACCGCCCGAGTCCACCCCGCTGAAGACAAAAGCGACATTCCTGGGCACGGAGAGCGTCTTGAAGCCCAGCGTCGCGCTGATCGAGTGGCCCGCCGCGATCGAATCCGTGCCGAAAAAACTCGTGATCTGTGTATCATAGCTTGTCCCGTCAATGCTCAGCCCGGTGAGGCGTGCGCCGATCCCCGCCTCCTCGTTCAAAGTGAGAGTGAAAACCCACTGGTTGCCCCGCGAATCGGGCCGCGCCTGCTGAAACACCGGATTCTGATCGATCGAGGCCACGATCGACGCATTCACCGCCGGGCGGCTGGTCCACTGGCGGACCAGATTGTACGCATCCACGCTGCCGAGGCCGGTCACCCGGTCGTACCCCGGCCCGGCCGTAATCCCCAACTGCCCGTTCACGCAATCGGGCGAACCGGGAACACAAGGAACCGTGTTGTTCCCCGCGGTGATGTCATGAAAGATCCCCGTCGTGCTTTGCGCCAGGCGGTAGAGCGCCGGATTGATATTGCCGAGCCCCGGTTGCCGTAGCGCCCCGGTCGACACCAGGTACTGATTCAGCAGGCAAATGATCCCCGCCATCGAAGGCGCGGCCGCCGAGGTGCCCCCATACAACCCCGCCGATCCGCCCGTATACACATAATATCCGTCATGCTCGGCCGAGGAATTCAGCGCAAGATCCGGCACATGGCGGACGGAGTCATTGGGAACTCCGGGGCCGGCTTGCCACGCTGGCCGCGGAAAGAAAATGCTGCTGCCGCCCCCCGTTGCCGCCAGCCCGCCCCCGGCCGCCGTATCATTCCATACCACTTCCGGGATGTAGGAAAGCGCCGATGCCCCATTCGCCGTATTGTTATTGCTCCAGTACGCCCCGCCCTGCTCGTTGAACATCGTGCCGCCCATGGCGGTGACTTCAGGGACGCTGCCCGGAGCGTCAACCGCGTACCCGTTCTGCGCCACGTAAGCGGTGAGGTCTTCACAATCCGCCGCCCCGAGGTCCCCAGCCGCCGCCAGCAATGTCATCCCCTGCGCGTTGGCCTGCTGCGCGGCCGATTGAAACGAGGGCAAGTCCACGAGATCCGACTCCTCGCAATTGCCGTAACTCATGCTCAGCACCGGAGCCGCGTTCTGGTCAATGGCATACAAGGCCGATTGCCACACATCATCGGAATACACGTAAATGGTGGTCGCGTTGCGCGCCACCGCGCCCGCCCACTCGATGTCCAGATCGGCTTCCCCGAGTTCGTCCGTAATGATCCCTGGGTCCGGACGCCGCGGAACCAGAATCTGCTGAAGATTCTGCGCCGGCAGACGGAACCGGCTGCGGAACGCGTCAATGTCCGAAGTGTTTATCCCTGTCTGCCCCACCACCGCAATCTTCATGCCCGTCCCGTCAATCCCCGCCTGATAAAGCGGCGCAACATTGTATATGACCGCGAAATCGTCCGGCGCAATGCTGTGAAGCCCGCTCGCCGACGTCATCTCCGGCTTGCGCCGCGAACGCGGCTTGAGACGGAAATTGTTCAGCCCCCGAATGCCCGCCACCAGCGGAGCCAACGCCGCGGGCACAGCCGGGTTCGCGTAGTTCGCATAGTGCACTTCCCCGTTCCTCAGGTAGCGGTGAATCGCCGTATGAAACGCGCCCCGAGTCTGCCCCGCCGTTCCGCTGAACGTAATCCACGTCCGGCTCCGTGCCACCATGTCCACCTCAAAACCCTGCGATTCCAGCCAGGAGGTAATCTTCGCGATATCCGCCGCGCTGACCCCAAACCGGTCCGCGTATTGCTCCGGCGTCAGCCACCGGTGATAGTTGGGCGACGATGGCTCCCGCTGTTGCGCGAGCAACTGCTCGAGAGCCGCCTGCTGCCCGGCGGTAGCCTTCAATAGCAGCGTCATCCCGCGCATCGGAGCCGATGGAGCCATGGGACCGAGATCATCTTCGGGATGCGCTCGAGGAGAGACCCTCCCGCGGAGAACCACGGTCCGGCCATTGTCGATTCGTCCCGAAATTCTCACCTGCTGCGCCGGCAGCAATCCGCCGAAAACAGACAGCAGGCAGCCGGCGAATACGGCTCGCAGGAACGGTCTGGTAAAATTTGCACACATGCTCCGAATTCTCCTTGCATCCATTTGTTTTTTTGGCGGTTCCTGCTGGGCTCAGCAATCCACGCCCGATTCCCCCACCGCGGAATCGAAGGCCCAATTGGCGCGCGCCGAGCGCATCCTGAAGGACTGGCCGAACCTCCACCGCTATCGCGCTGACAACGAAAAAGTGCAGCCTCCCCAAAAAGGCGAGAACCGCGTGGTCTTCCTGGGCGATTCCATCACCGACGGCTGGGGCCGCCGCTACGGCAAGTTCTTTCCCGGCAAGCCCTACATCAACCGCGGCATCAGCGGACAGACGACACCCCAGATGCTCCTTCGCTTCCGCCCCGATGTGATCGCCCTCCATCCGAAAGTAGTGGTCATCCTCGCCGGCACGAACGATATAGCCGGCAACACCGGTCCCGCAACCCTCGAAGAGATCGAAGGAAACCTTCAGTCGATGGCGGAACTCGCCAGGGCCAACGATATCCGCGTCGTCCTGTCTTCCGTCATGCCGGTCTGCGATTACATCAAACCCCAAACCAGCCGCCGCCCGCCGGAAAAGATCGTCCAACTCAACGAATGGATCCGGGATTACGCGCAGAAGAACCACTTCGTTTATCTCGACTACTACTCTTCAATACTAGATGACCGCAAGATGTTGCGGCAGGAACTCACCTACGACGGCCTTCATCCCAACGACGCCGGCTATGAAGTCATGGGTCCGCTCGCGGAAAAGGCAATCGCCGCCGCGCTAAAACGGAAGTAGGAGCAACCCCCTTCCCGATGAAAAGCCGCTGGTTCCCCCGGCTGATGTTCGTCCTGGGCGCAATCCCCTTCTTCTGGCTCGCCTGGCGCTGGCGCCACCACCAGTTGGGCATCAACTCCATCGAAACCGTGGCCCGCTACACCGGGGACTGGACCATCCGTTTCCTCATGCTGACCCTGGCCATCACCCCCCTCCGGCACATCCCCGGCCTGCAACCCCTCGCCCGCCTGCGGCGCATGTCCGGTCTCTATACGTTCTTCTACGCTACCCTCCACGCACTCCACTATTGGGCCCGCGATGTCCAATGGAACTGGCAGATCATTCAGGAAGACCTCACCTACCGCCGCTTTTTCATCGCCGGAATGATCGCCTGGACCCTGATGATCCCCCTCGCCGCCACCTCCTTCGACCGCGCCATCCGCTGGATGGGCGGCCGCCGCTGGCGCCTCCTGCACAAACTCATTTACATTACCGCCACGGCGGGAGTCGTCCACTACCTCTGGCAAGGCAAGACAGCCACCCTTGACCCCCTCGGTTACACCCTCCTCCTGACCATCCTCCTCGCAAGCCGGCTCGTGCTGTACTGGAGAAGAAAACGCCGGTCACAACCCAAACCACAACCCCATCTCATTCATTCAAAATGACTCTCTCTGCGGCAGCGACAGACACTGGCACGGCTGCGTGTTATCTTCCATTTACCGGCCGCCAGCATTCTCCCATCGCCGAGCGTAGACGTCTTCTCTCCCGCGCAAACCGGCCTTCGATGCGGCGCAATCCTCTTTGTCCACCGTTGGCGCCGGGCCGACGGTCTTGGTTGGAGGCTTCTCTGCCCGGAAGTTGCGGTATAGGAATGCTGCAAACTGCCAGAAGGCGCGGCAAGCTGTCTAGGTCTGGTTTGCGCTCAGCCCGTGGCTACCGGCGGCCCGCCCTTTTCTCCTCGGAGTTCAGAGCTTGGTGCAGCAGCATTTTGAGGTACGTCTGGTATCGCAATCCTTTCTCGGCGGCGAAGGTTCTCGCTCGCGTGAGGTCATCTTTCGCCAGCCGGATTGTGATCGTTGGCGAAGGTCCGGCTTCGCTAGCCCGTTCGCGGGCTGCCCGTGCCACGGTTCCCTTGCCGAGTTTGCCCGCGGCTTTGGCTTGCTCGAACGCGTTCGTTATAAGGTCCTGATTTTTCGCCCACCATTCGGCCTCTTGTGCCTCAGTCTTGAAGGGTGGCTGCTTCTTGCCCATAGGGGTCACCTCTCTCGTTCCTGGTAGTAAAATTGAATAAGCCGTTTCATTGGTTCGAACGCCGTTACAACACGTACCCGGTCTTCGCGCCATGTAGTCACCACGAGGAGAATGCGGTGTTGCACTGTTGCGCCGAGGTTGAGGTAGCGCTCCTCCCCCTTCGACAATCTCCATTCCAAGATCTACTGGGTCATTGAGGATGACTTGCTCAGCCTCTTCCGGAAGAACACCGTGACGCGCCACGTGGCCGATATTCGCTTCGTCCCAATCGAACTCAATCTCGGGCACGTTCATGCTTCTCTCTTAAGTGTACCTTGTTTGTAGGTACAGAGAAGCAAGGCTTCGTCACCTCCACGCAATACGCCCCCCTGCGTCATACTCGTATAGGTAGCTATGGCTGTCCCCGAACGCCCCCGATTCAACGACCCCGTAGCCGATGCCAACCAGGCCAAACTCCTCGCCGGTTTTCACGGCAATTTTCTTCCGCGGTCGATTCAGCTCATGGAGGTTGTGATGGATGGAAAATGGCCGCTCGCAGGGGCGATTCTCCTCTTGTTGTTCGCCGTCCCGAGCCAATCGCAGCAGGTTCCGGCCAAACCTCCTCACGACCCGATGGAGGATATCGCGGGGATGGCGTACGGGATGCCGCCGGAATTCGGGGCAGACGTCCTGCTGCGGCTCGCTGAACTGGCTCCCGCGCGCAAGCGGCGCGAACTGCTGGACTCGGCATTCCTGCTGGCCGGACGCGTCCGGCAGCCTCTTGCGCCCTGGAAGTACATCGGCAGAAACGGCGACACGCGGGCGGGATACCAGGAGTACGCATCAGATCTGCACATTGACCGGCTGTCACTATCCGTTCGGGCGGCGGCAGCCATGGCGGCGATCGACAAGTCGCGCGCTATCGAGATGTTTCTGGAGATCCAGAAGCCCCAGTCCAATGCAGGTGGATGTAAAGCTCCCCTGGTGCCCAATGCGTCCATTTACTACGACGAACTTGGAAAACTGGCGGCGGCGCGGGGCACGTTGACCAAGCCGCAAAGCGAAGATCTGGATCTGCTGTTAGATAGGGCAATCGCGAGCATCAGCGTCACACCGGACGTGCTCGCCGCGGCGCGGATGCTCATCGCGAGCAATTCAGGCCGTGACCGGATGCAAGCGTTCCTGGGTGGTTTGGCGGGTGCAATGCTCCGGGTGGATGGTGACTTCCGATCCTTCGTCACGCTGACTTCGCAGGGCATCGACGTATTCTATACGTTGCTTCAGCGTGCGCAACGAAATGGGATCGACACGCGGCCGTTCGCCCACGCGTTGCGGCAGTACATCGTTACGAACCTGAAATCCCCTCCCTGCCCGGATTTGCTTGCCCGGCTCCAGAACACCGGGCGTGGGTCTGCGCCCGGTCGCCGGCAACTCGATCTGGACAAGATCCCATTGGCAGCAGGGTTCAATGGATCGGTGGTTTCCGCGTTTCCGAGCGGCAGCGGCGTTTCAGCCATCACGAGCGAGGAGATCCGTCCTCCGGAACAGGTGAGCGAGATGATTGACGACATTGTGTACTTCACTGCGGGTACAGCCAGGAGCCTGAAAGGCAGGATCCGCGAAGTGTTTCGAAGTCAGAGTTCAGCGAAGCGCAATGCATTATCCAAGATGCAACTGGAAGATGCAGTGCGCGACATCATAGAAGACCTTCGGTCGTGGAAGCCGGACAGCGGCGAGTCGTATCCCGACTACTACAACCAGAAGGTGGTTCTCTATTTTTCACTAATTGACGCGCTCCCGGCCGGATCGTCGCGCGATCGCGCGACCCAATACCTGGGCGAATTCATCGATGGATCGTACGACAGAATCGTACCAAAATCCGAGTGGTTTCATTTCGCCCACAGGTTCCTGGTGGGCCAAGCGCGCGAATCATCCCAGGGAGAGGCGTTCCGGATTCTTGCCGCGCGTTCGCAAAACAACGTGCTTGCCGGATACGCTCAGCTTTGGCGTTGGAGACACTCGCCGCAATAGCGCGGTTTGGCCGGCTTGCTTTCTTACCTACATCGGCAGAAGGCAGCGGAAAACGCCGGTCACAACTTAATCCAAAGACGCATCTCGCTCATTCAAAATGACTTTCCCTGCGGGAACCGCAGACACTGGCACGGCTCTGTGTTATCTTCCAGGCAGGGTAGTCATTAACCCTAAAAAGAGCAGTTAACCTGAGTTAGCTTGGAGCATCGGCGAGCCGGGCCTCG
>JAIXKK010000013.1 GCA_026954325.1 Bryobacterales bacterium
AACTGCCCCCGTCGTTTCGCCAGTTTCATGCTCATCTTGTATTGGACAATTCTGAGGCGGCGGCGGCACTTGCCGGCGTGGATGGGAAGTAAGATGATGAAGGGTGGATGCCGCGATTCAAACTATTCCTGCTTGCCGCGTTGAGCGCGGCTGCCTGGCTCAGAGAACGGAACCGCTGTATCCTCATGGAGTTCCGGGGGCGGTTGGGCAGGAGGAGGCGGATAAGCCATCGCTGGCGTACTATCCGGCGGCGGGTGGCGGGACGGCGGTGGTGGTGTTTCCAGGGGGCGGATATCGCAACCTGGCGATGGATCACGAGGGAAAGCAGACTGCGGAATGGCTGAACGGGCTGGGGATTTCGGCATTCGTGCTGAAATACCGGCTGGGGCCGCGGTATCACCATCCGGCGATGATGAACGATGCGCAGCGGGCAATCCGGACGGTGCGGTTGCAGGCCGCGGAACTCGGGGTTGCGCCGGACCGGATCGGGGTGTGGGGATTCTCGGCGGGCGGGCGCCTGGCGTCCACCGTCTCGACACATTTTGATAAGGGAAACCCTTCGGCGGCGGACCCCGTGGAGCGGGTAAGTTGCCGGCCGGACTTTGCGATTCTGGCGTATCCGGTGATTTCGCTCACGACGGCCTATACGCACCAGGGTTCAAAGAGGAACCTGCTGGGCGAGAATCCGGACCCGAAGCTGGTGGAGAGCCTCTCGAACGAATTACAGGTGACCAGCGAGACGCCCCCCACGTTTCTGTTCCACACGAATGCGGACACGGGAGTGCCCGCGGAAAACAGCGTGCTGTACTATCTGGCGCCGCGGAAGGCGGGGGTTCCGGCGGAGATGCACATCTATCAGAACGGCAAACACGGGGTGGGGTTGGCGCGGCAGGACGTGGTGCCGGCGACCTGGAGCGGAAGGTTGGCGGACTGGCTGCGGGTGCGGGGTCTGATGGGGCGCTGAAACTGATGCACGCTTCAGGAGGGGGCGCCGTCAATCGGTATATCGGCTTTATGCGGCGCGTGTTGTGGATGGTGATTTTGTGTGTTCCGGCGGGAGCCGGGGAGTATGCGGTTCTGACAAGCGAAGCGCGCCTGAAGATTGACCGCCATGAGCGGGCAGGCGACAGGATCCGGCTGTTTACTTCAAAGGACGGTTACATCGAACTGCCCGCTTCCTCCGTGGCGAGGTTTGAGGCCGAGGAGTACGTTGCTCCGCCTCCGGTGGCCGTGCCGGCGAGGGAACCGGAGACGGCGGTGGTGAAGCCGCAATTGACCGCGAGGGAACTGGTGGAAAGAGCGGCAGTGAACAACGGGCTGCCTCCGGAGTTTGTGCATTTGGTGGTGCGGTCGGAATCGGGCTACCGGCAGGATGCGGTGTCGCGGAAGGGGGCGATCGGGCTGATGCAACTGATGCCGGAGACGGCGGCGACTCTGCATGCGGACCCGCATGACGCCGAGCAGAACGTGGAAGCGGGCACGCGGTATTTGCGAGACCTGCTGGTGCAATACAAGGAATATCCGGACCAGGTGCGGCGGGCGCTGGCGGCGTACAACGCGGGGCCGGGGGCGGTGCAGAAATATAATGGAGTGCCGCCATACGCGGAGACGCGGAACTATGTGCAGCGGATCGTGGAAGCCTACCGGAAAACACTGAGGCAGCCGGGTGCGCAGCGGTGAAGTGGGCCCTCGGATAAGGTATTTCCGCGATTGATCCTCTAGCCGATTCTTCCTAGTCTGAAGGTATGTGGACTTGGTGTCTCCTTCTGGTTTTGTGTCTGCCGCTGGTTGGCCAGCAAACGACGACGACCTACACGACGGACCTGAACGGCAGCACCGTGCCGGGGGCGAGTTACTCGACGCTGCGGAGTGGGAACACGACGACCACGACCGAGACTACCCAGAACGTGAATGGGCGGCAGACGCCTTTGCTGTCGACCACCGATCGGGTGATCAAGGACGATTCCGGCGGGCGGGTGGTGGAACGGATCACAAAGCGCTTCGACGCCAACGGGCATTTGACGGAGACCGAGAAGCAGCAGATAGATGAGAAGAAGAATGCGGACGGTTCGGTGTCGTCGACCGCGACGACGTACCGCAGCGATATTAACGGAAACTTTCAGCTTGCCGAAAGGGTTGTGACGGATGCGAGCAAGAGCGGGAATACGACCAATTCGTCCATTACGGTGGAACGGCCCACGGTGAACGGGTCACTGGACGTAGTGGAAAAGAAGGTGCGGGTAGAGGATGACGAGAAGAACGCGTCGAAATCGGATGAAACGGTGTACCGCAAGGACCAGGACGGGCGTTTTGTGGAGTCGCTACGGGTAGTGAAAGATACCTCCGAGCAGAACGGGCAGCAGGTGGTGAATACGGCGCAGTACGAGCCATCCGACAGCGGGAGGATGAAGATCGCCTCGCAGACCGTGGCGAGGATACGGAAGAATCCGGACGGCACGGAGTCCCAGGAAGTGGATATCTACAGGAACGTTCCGGGGAGGGCGGAGACGAACGCGACTCCGGCGCTGCGGGAGCGGCAGATCATCGAGCAGCGGAAAGTGGGGGACAAAGTGATTGAGACGACGAGCGTGCAGCGTCCCACGATCAGCGATCCGAACCGCTTGGGAGCCCCGAGGCAGATCAGTGAGCGGGTATGCGTGGGGAAAAACTGCAAGTGATTGAGGAACAGCGCCATCCATGCGCGCTCATCAGAACAACCGCTGATACAAGATGATTGACAGAGGTTGTGGTTGGTGGTCTTGGGTATCGAACGTTTAATGGTGCCCTTCCATAACGGGGATCCCGGGTGTCCGGATGGAAATTGGGCAATATTGGGACACGGCGCCTAAGCATTTTCTAATCCAAGAATGATCCTGAAAGCTGGTCCTGTTTCCAATGCAAGATGATCCTGAAGAGTGAACGAGGGGAGGCCGCCAGGCGGCCGACTCCTTTCTTGGGTTTTGGGTGGGGAGAGGGAATCGTCGTCATCGTCGCGAGCGGCGGTGGGAAAGTGGAAAACCTGGTTTTGGTTTTCCACTTTTCCAGGGCCGCGAAGCCGGACTGTGGGAATGTGGGAATCTCGCGCTATTTGCGAGATTCCCAAGGGGCGGTGGAAAGAGTGGGAAAGCTGCTTTTGCTTTTCCACTCTTTCCACGGGCCCGGCATTTCCACAGCCCTTTCCTGAGCCTGAGGCGCTACTTGCTCTCAACTGCCGGGCGGCCGTGGCGATTCGATCTTGACCCGTCTCAACAGTTGCTGCTTGGCCGCCGTCATCTTGCGTGCGCACTCGGTATCGCTCATCTTTTGGGCAATCCGGTCCAAGCCTGCCCAGTTCTGCTCCGGCTTCAAGTATTGTTCGGCCTTTTCCAAGCTCTTCAGCTTCTCGTAGGGTGTGGCGTAATCCTCCCCTGGGTATTGCCGCCGGCGCTTGCCTCGCGCATCCAGACTCACCGTCGCGAATCCGCATGGTCGATGAAAGTTCAAGTACGGATTGAAATGCGCGGTGTAGAACTTCTGCACCGCTTCGGCATGTTCGGCAGGAATGTGACCGTAACCGATGTGCTTGCGGATGATCGCTCCGTTCTTGCCTTCCACCAAGGCATTGTCCTGGGTCCGATTGGCGCGGCTCTTGGTGAATTCGATCAGCAGATGCTTCAGCAGCTTGGCCACTTTGTAGTTCACATACTCCGAGCCGTTGTCGGAATGAAAACCCAGAATGGAAAACGGAAACTGATGCAGCATGGCTTCCAGCACCGGCAGCAGGAAATGCTCGTTGATCCGTTCCACGCAGCCCACCACTTGCCACTGCGTGATCGCATCCACCGCGTTGATGTGGTACACCCCCTTGACGCCTTGCCAATCGCCCTGATGCACCGTGTCGATGCGCAGGAATCCCGGCCGCCCTTGCGGATCGGGTTTGCGCCGCTCTCCGATCTGGATCGCGCTGGGCTGCGTCGGCTTCCACTCGGCGGCCACTTTCCGGTAGCCCGCACTGCGCCGCAGATTGTACAGATGCGCGACCGAGATCCCCGCCAGGCACGCATACTCGGCTTTGCCGAACTGCTCGTACTCCCGCTTTACTATGCACACCGTGGCCGGCCCGCTGAGCCAGCCGTGAGCACGATCCACCTCGGCCAGCAGTTCCACATCCCGGCGCTTGTATTTGGCCCCAAAGCGATGCCGCCGGTACGGCTTGGCCTGCACCACTCCCTGTTGCCGGTACTGGCGGATCAGCCGCGTCACCTGCGGCAAACTCAGTCCAGTGACTTTGCTCAAATAGGCGCGAATCGCCCCGCGTCCCTTCTTGCTCTTCTGCGACGCGTACTCCTGTGCCACCAGCACGCGCTGTACAAACTCGTATCGCTCGGCCCGGCTCTGGCCCTCGAATTCGATGCCCTCGCTGCCTTTGAGAAACTCCTGGATCTGTTCCGGCGTGAGCCCTTCTGCGTTCTGCATGCGTACTCGCATCCGACCGCAGACCGCCTCGCCTCCTCACATTTTCAGGATCATCTTGTAGTGGAAGCAACCCCCGTTTCAGGATCATCTTGTATTGGACAATTCTCCTATTGCAATCACCCTACCCCCTATGTATAATCTGAAGTTCATGCTGCTCCACACCTTCGGCTTTCGATTTTGGGACTCGACCTGACCGGCTGAGTGGTGTTGGATTCGTATTGAGCAAGTTTCGGTAAAACCAACCCACTCGAAAGAGTGGGTTTTTTCTTTCGCCGAAGACAGCGGCGATTGGTTGAAGGAGTAAAGAAATGATCGTTTCCATGAAGCGCTACGCCACCAAGGCCGAGATCGAAACCGTCTGCGAGCGGATCCGGGAGTTCGGCTATAAAATCCATGCCATCGAGGGCGAAGAGCGTGTGGTCATCGGCGCAGTGGGAGTCGGCGACGTCACCAATTGTCTCGAATCGCTCGAGGCGCTTCCCTGCGTCGAGAAGGCGGTGCGCATCTCCGCGCCCTACAAGTTCGTGAGCAAGGAGTTCCGCTCGACGCACACCGTGATCCGCATCAATAACGGAACAGGGATCGAGATCGGCGGGGATGATTTTACCGTGATGGCGGGCCCCTGCTCGGTGGAAAACGAAAAACAGATCATGGAATCCGCCATTGCCGTCTCGCGCGCGGGCGCCAAGGTGCTTCGCGGCGGCGCCTTCAAGCCGCGCACGTCCCCTTACGATTTCCAGGGGCTCGAGGAGGAAGGGCTCAAACTGCTGAAGAAGGCGCGCGAAGCCACGGGACTCGCCATCATTACAGAGGTGATGAGCGACCGCGACGTGAGCCTGATCGCCGAATACTCCGACATCATGCAGGTGGGCGCGCGCAACATGCAAAATTTCGCTTTGCTGAAGACGCTCGGCAAGTGCCAGCGTCCCGTACTGCTCAAGCGCGGCATGAGTTCCACGATCAAGGAACTGCTGATGTCCGCCGAGTACATCGTCGCCCACGGAAACCCCAACGTGATTTTGTGCGAGCGGGGCATTCGGACCTTTGAAACGGCCACGCGCAACACGTGCGACATCGCCGCGGTGCCGGTTCTGAACGAGATGACGCATCTGCCGGTGATTCTTGATCCGAGCCATGCGACGGGTAAGCGCAGTCTCGTACCGGCGCTCTCGCGCGCGGGCGTCGCGATCGGCGCGGACGGGATCATCGTGGAAGTCCACCCGTGTCCGGAAAAAGCCGTCAGCGACGGCGCCCAGTCGCTTCACCTCGGGGAATTCGACCGCATGATGAATGATCTGCGCGGCTACATCGCACTGTGGAAGCAATCACGGATGGCCGAAGCGGCCATGGTCTAGCGATATTCCGTGCCTCGTCTGAAATCATGGACATGGCTGGTGTTCGCGCTGGCCGGCGTTATTGCCGCCGGGGCGTTCATCTTCCTGCGCTGGCGGCGAACCCCGTCACCCGGTGAACTCTATGCGCGCATCCCGCAAGACGGGCGTGTCATTACGTTCCTTGACGTCCGCGCCCTGAAGGCGGGCGGAATCCTCGATCTGCTTGCAGGGGGCAAGGGCGGCCCCGAGGATCCGGACTACCGGCAATTTGTCGCCGATACGGGCTTCGACTACAAGCGGGATCTCGATCAGTTGCTGGTCGCCTCCGTCAAGGGCGAGACGCACGCGTGGCTGAACGGCCGGTTTGACTACTCGAAGTTGGAAGCCTACGCGCGCAAGCAAGGCGGGGCCTGCGCGGGCGGCATCTGCCGCCTCAACGGCGGCACGCCGGGGCGCTACCTCTCCTTCTCCCGTTATCGCGCGCACACCATCGCCTTTGCGAGCAGCGCGGACCCGGAAGCGGTCAAGCGCCTGCTGGCTGAGCCCTCCGCTCTGCCCCGGCCATCTCTCCCCTCGCAACCGGTCTGGTTCGTCCTTCCCACGGCTGTCCTGAAAGATGAGTCTCTCCTGCCCACCGGAACGCACACCTTTGCCGCAGCGCTCACCGGCGCACGGCGAGTGACTCTGGCCATCGGACCTCGTGAGCGGCGTTTCGAAGCCTTGCTCGACGTCAGCTACCAGAATCCAGATCAGGCTCGCCAAGCCATGCGGGAACTTCAGGCGGCCACAACGCTGCTCCAACGCATGATCGCTCGCGAGCATAAAGAGCCTAACGATCGTGATTTGAGCGGCATACTCACGAAGGGGGAGTTTCACGCCGGCGGTACCCGGCTCAGCGGCAAGTGGCCGATTGAACGGGTTTTCCTCGAAAGCCTTGCCGCGCCCGGAACCCAGCCATGATTCCGGGCGTGCTCTGCACCGGAAACATCGTGATGGACGTACTCACACGTCCGGTGGATGAGATCACCTGGGGCGGCACGCGTTGGGTGGAATCCATCACACAGGCGCTCGGGGGAAACGGCGCGGCCACCAGCGCGGCGATTGCGATGCTGGGCGTCCCGGCGCGTCTCATCGGAGCCGTGGGAGATGATCTGTTCGCGACCGCGGCGCTTGCCCGGTTGAACGAGTGCGGCGTCGACACCCGGCTGATCGAACGGCTCAATTCCAATACGGCCACTTCCGTTGCCCTGGTCCGCACGGACGGCACGCGCGCTTTTCTGCACCAGCCTGGCGCCGGCCGCCTGATCTTTTCCGATCCCATCCCGCTTACGGAGCAAAACACCGCGGGATGCGCGCGGTTCCATACCGGCAATCCGTTTTCTCTTCCACACTTGCGGCCGAGGGTGCCCGGCCTGCTGCGCGACGCCGCCGCGCTCGGCCTTTCCACTTCGCTCGATACGGCGTGGGACGCCTTGGGGGAATGGATGAACGTGCTCGCGCCGAGCCTGCCGCATGTGGGAATACTCTTCAGCAATGAGGACGAGGCGCGCATGCTCACCGGGACAGCGGATCCCCCGCTCGCCGCCACCCGCCTGCGCGCGGCGGGCGCCACGAATATTGTCCTGAAGCTGGGCGCGAACGGATGCGCGGTATTCACTGGGGAGGGAGAATGCCATGTTCCCGCCTTTGCCGTAACCGCCATCGACTCCACGGGCGCGGGCGATTGCTTTGCGGGAGCTTATCTCGCGGCTCTCCAGAGGAACCTGCCGCACCCTGAGGCGGCACGGGTCGCCAACGCTGTCGGAGCGCTCAATGTACAAGTGCTGGGCGGCACGGCGGGATTGCTCGGTTGGGAACAGACGCTCGCCTGGATGGCCACGGCGCGGCAGCGAGCGCCTGTATAGCCGGGCTTCGACTCAGGCCGGCGAGGTATGTTCCGTTCCCGCGGACGGACCTCAGCGGAGAGGCGCCACGCAAACCGGTTCGGCTCATGACCGAAGCCGAGGACTGGCGGTTGAGCGATATTGCCAGTCCCGCCGCCTTGCGCCATTCGAGAAACGCGGGGAAGTAGAGGGTGGCAAACAGAGTCTCGCCGGGTTGGGGAGGCAGCGGGTAATTCGCCAGCAATTCCGCCGCCCGCTGTCTGTTGCCCGTTGCCAGTAGAGCTTGCCCGAGCAGCATCCTGGTTTCGTCGGCGGAGGCTGGAGAGGTCTCCACGTAAGCGCTTTCGAGCAACCTCACGGCGGGAGCATAATGCCTGCCGAGAACCAGGGCGTAGATGAGCATCTGGCGGCGGCCGGGGGCCGAGACCGGGGGTGGAAACGCGCGGTCCACGCGGGACCGCCACTCTTCGGCGGAGGCGGCGGGTTGCGCAAGCAGAACCAGCAAACCGGCTGTCGCGCGAACCGCGGGGCTGGCCGCATTCTTTGCAGCGCTCCCGGCGGCCGCCAGCGCTTCGGAAGACTTCCCTTCCTCCATCAGGCACAGGGCATAGAAGACCCCGGCGCGCGGTCCGGCGTCGCCCGCGGCGCGTGAGAGCGTGGAAAGACGATCCAGCGCTTTGGCCCGGCGCGCGGTGAGAAACCACCAGTGAGCTTCGCGCAGGTCCGTGAGAGGGTCCTTGAGAGCGCGGCGCGTTTCCAGATAACGGTGAAAGAGTTGATCCGCGGCCGCCAGATCGCCCGCCAGGAACCGGGCGAAGGCGGCCTTCGAGAACTCCAGGCCGCCGAGAAACAGAGGCTGTTTTTGCTGAGCCTCGAGAAATGCCTTCTCCGCGGCGGCAAACTCTCCCGCATACCATTCCACCTCGCCCGTGGTGTCCCAGGCGTTTGGGTCGCCCGGAGCCAGGTTCCGGTACTGCTCCGCGCTGGCGCGAGCACCCGTGAAATCACGCGCGTAGGCTTGGGCATAGGCGAGCAGATTCCAGAACGGAATCTCTCCGGGTTCGAGGGTGACTGTCTTGCGAAACCACTTCACCGCCTCCGGATAGTGATGGCGGAGCACCTGGGACTCGCCGAGCGCGCGGGTGATGTCGGCATTGGAAGGCGAGAGCGCCGCGGATGCTTCGAGCCCCTTCAGGACGAGATCCGGGTCGCGGCGGATGGCGCCCAGTTCCTGGGTCAGTTGCGCCCATGTCCAAGTGCCGGCGCGCCCGGAACGCGCGGTTTCGAGAATGGCGGCGGCAGTTTGAGAATCGCCGGCGGCGTTGGTGATTTGAGCCAGCAGCGCCGCGGCCGGCGTGTAGTGAGGATCCGCCTTCAACGCTTGTGTGAGAAGATCGCGTTTCACGCCTGGTTCGGAGGAGAGCAGGGCCCGGCCGAAGGTCTCGAGCGCGGCCTGGTTGGATACGCCGGAGGAAGCGGTTCCGGGGGAGAGGCGCGCGCAAACGGCAGGGTAGAGGTCCGCCGCTTTTTCGCTCTCCACTACGAATTGCAGCAGGTTGCGCGAAGTCGAGAGGTCGCGCAAGGTTACATGAGCACGCAGGGTGTTGCCCGAGGTTTCGTAGTAGCCGGAGAGCGCCTGGCGGGCGCGCATCGGAAGGAGGTCGTGCTCGGACGCCGCGGCCAGGAAGACCTTGTGCGGGCCGCCAATGGCGCGAGCCGAAATTTCGTATGGCGCTACGCGGCCGATCCAGTCCAGGGTTTCGCGCGCGGATAGGTTTTCCCAGGGTATGACCGCGACTCGAACGGCGGGCGGGGGCGGGGCACGGTGACAGGCGAGAGAAACAATCGAGACCGCCAGCAACAGGCAGGCAAGTTCCCGTCTACAGAACACGCGTCTCCATCACCAGCAGTTGTTTGAACTCGGGCAGGTCGCGGAGCGGCGCGAACTCGGGTTCCTCGGCAAACTTATTGCGGTCCTTGAAGCCTTCTTCAATTGCTTTTCTCATGTAGAGCAGCGCCCGCTCCGCATTGCCCGCCTTGGCGTAGGTTTTCGCGAGGTAGAAGTGAAACTTGGCGCGCTCCTGAACGCTTCTCTCCTGTAGCAGCACACCGTTTGTGCTGCGATGTTCGAAGACCTCCGGATCGAGTTCGAGGGCTTTCTGATAAGCGGCGAACGCATCGTCGTATTTCTTACGGGCAAAATAGGCAGTGCCCAGGTTGCTGTAGATGGACGCCGAGGAAGGAGTGATCTTGAGCGCCTTCTTATAGTATCTCACCGCTTTGCGGTAACTCTTCTTGGCGTAGTAGATGGCGCCCAGGTTGTTGATTGCCTCCGAATAGCCGGGGTTCAACCTGATGGAGCGCTCATACTGCCTGCGGGCCTGATCGAGAAGCAGCATCTGGTGGTAAGCGATGCCGATCTTGTTTTCGAGAATGGCGGAATGATCCGAACCGTCGCGGTATGCCTCGATGGCTTCGCGGTACATCTTCCGCGCCATGAAGATGTCACCGCGCATCTCCGAGGACAGGGGAGCGGGAGGAACAGCGGTTTTGGCGGGGGTAGATGAATTCTCCGGATGGGCGGCCGTCCGGAGCAATGGATTCTCATTAGCCGGTTGCGTGCTCTGGGCGAACGCGGCTCCAAGAACCAGAAACAGGCATGGAATCACCATAGCCAGCCTCCTTTACAGCCTCAAGCCTATTTAAACATATCTCGGATCTTTCCGAAGAAGCCTTTATGGCGGGGCTGCGGAACCGGCAAAGAAGCCTTACTCTCCTCTTGCCGCGCCGCCGGAGTTGCCTGGGCTACGCGGCGGGGAACCCCGGGATTCGCCCGCGGGGCAGCGGCCTCGGGAGCAGGCGCGGGTTCCGGGCTTTCCCACCCCGCCACCTGCGTGGTCGCGCCGTGCCCGCCATGCAGACGGCAGACCTCTTGAGGTTGCGAACCGGCGATGAACACTTCGCCTCGCGTATTTGGACATCCCGGTGAGGCCAGTTCACCCGTAACCGGGTCCACTTCGACAGTGACAATCCCGTCGGGGGCCACGAAACCGTGTACGGAAGCGTATTCGCGGTAGCGGTGGGCGCGCTTCATGAACTCCGCCCAGATGGGCAGCGCTGAATAGGCGCCCTCGAGGTCCAGTTCCTTGTTGTCGTCGAATCCAACCCAAACCACACAGATGAGCTTGCTGGTGAATCCGGCAAACCAGCCGTCATGCGAGGTTCCGGTCTTGCCGGCGGCAGGAAGCACAAAGCCGCGGCCTCGAACGCCGGCGCCCGTGCCGGTCCGCAGGACCTCTTCCATCAGGTCAGTCACAAGATAGGCGACGCGAGGATCGAGTACCTGGCGCGAAACCGGCTTGGCGTCGAAGATAACATCCCCGCGGTCATCGCGGATGGTCTTCACATAGGATGGCTTTGCGTAGATGCCGTGGTTGGAGAAGATCGTGTATGCTCCGGCGATATCGAGCGGCGTCACCTCGTAGGCGCCCAGGGCAATGGCGGGCGTTGGGTGGATGGCTGAACCGAGCCCCGCGTTTCGCGCCAACCGGGCAACATTCTCATAGCCGGCCATTTCCGCCACTTTCACGGCCGGGATATTCATGGATTTCGCCAGCGCCTGACGCAAAGTAACGGGCCCGTAGAAGTCGCGGTAATGGTTGTGCGGTTCGTAGGGTTTGCCATCAAACCAGAAGGTGGTAGGCTCATCCAGGACGTGGGTGACGGCAGTGATAGGAGTGCCGGCGCCGCCGAGAGCCGTGTTCAATGCCGCGGCATAGACAAAAGGCTTGAAGGAAGATCCGGGCTGGCGCTTCGCCAGGACATGATTCAACTGGCTGACGCCGTAGTTCCGTCCCCCGACGAGCGCCTTGACCTCGCCGGTGTGAGCATCGAGGGCGACCAGAGCCACCTGCGCGTCCGGCACGGTTGTGCCGTAGCCCTTGAATCGCCGCCTCAGCCGTTCATCCACTTCCTTCATTCCTGACCGGACCGCCTCGGCTGCCTCGCGCTGGAGGTTCATATCGAGCGTGCTGTAGACGCGGTAGGTGTGGTTCTGGAAATCGTGATCCTGAAAACGATCCTGCAAGTCATCGTTGACAATGTCGACGAAATAAGGCGCATCGGTGGACTCGACACCGCCTTTCGCCAACGCCAGCGGGGAAGCCTGAGCGACGGCGTATTCCCGGTCGTTGATGTAGCCGTTGTCGCGCATCAGGGACAGGATTACGTTTCGCCGGGCCACGGCGCGGTCGGGCCAGCGGTAGGGATTGGTGAAACTCGGCCGCTGAATGAGGCCAGCGAGGGTAGCGGCCTCGGCGACCGTCAACTGGCTGAGATCCTTGCCGAAGTAGGCGAGCGATGCTTCACCGAAGCCGCGGATGGCGAAACTGCCGCGCCGTCCGAGATCCACCTGGTTGGCGTAGTACTCGAAAATCTGCTCCTTGGCGAGTTTGCGCTCCAACTCCATGGTGATGAGCACCTCCGCCGCTTTGCGGTTGAAGGTCTTCTGCTGATCAAGCCAGAACATTCGAGCCACCTGCATGCTCAGAGTGGAGGCGCCCTGCGCGCGATAGCCTTCGCGCACGTCCACATAGACGGCTTTCAGAATGCGCAGCGGATCAAATCCGGCATGTTGGAAAAAGCGCTTGTCCTCGGCCGATATGACGGCATGCACCAGCAACGGCGGGATATCCTGGAAGCGAACCAGCCGCCGTTTTTCGCGGTTGCGGTCAAAAAGATTGGTGATCAGTTCCGGCTCGAGGGTGTATTGCGTCCGCTCGGTGTTGTCCCGGAGCGAGATGATCTGCGACACTTTCCCTTCCTGAAACTTCAGGACAGCCGCCTCCTGCTTGAAGTAGGAATCCGGGCCGGGGTAGATTTCGAGCGAATCCGGGCGCATGGTGTAGGAGCCCATGCGCGTGGCGCGGGATTCGTTGTAACCGCTGGCGCGGAGCGCCGCCACGACCTCCGCGGATGTGGCTTCATCGCCGAGAGTGACAAGACGGGGAGCGCCGAAGACCATGGAGGTGTTGGTAAACGGGCCCGCGCTGAGCTTCTCGTCGATGAGACGCGCGTATTTGAAATAGAAGAACAGAAAGACGGACATCCCCAAAGTCAACCCCATTGCGCTTAGGGCAAGAAGGACCCGGCCGGCGGGGTGAGAGAGAAAGCGGGTGACTGGGGGTTGTTTGGGAACTCGCGCTCGAATAGCCACGCTTCTACCTTGAATTATTGTCGCACTGATTCGCGCGGAGGCGCTCCATTAGGGCGGTCTCCACAGGGGCCGCCCGTGACCAACCCCGCGCCAGTCACCTGAAGTCTACGGGGAACAGTTCAGGCAGTAGGGACCGTGTGCCGCCGCCTAAGCCGAAACCCTTAAGGGATGGCACTTCGGCTCTAGCAAATTCCTGGTACGAAAGACCGATTGTTTGACTTGGCTGGAAGTCCTATCCTTCCGTATGCGGTAACGCATGCTTGGGATAACGGTCGAGATCCAAATTCGAGATGGATTGGAAGCGAGGAACAAGAACATGCGGATTTTTACGAGACAGCGCCACGTCAACGAAGAGGCACTGGGATTACACGCTCTGAACGACCTGCCGGAGTCGCGGCGGGAACGGGTGGCCAGACATTTGTCCGGATGCACACACTGCCGCGGAAAGTACCGCGAGGCGGAGGAACTCATCCACATTCTCCGCGTCGCGGCTAAACGGACATCGCTGGGCGCCGTGTTGAACTGAAGGAACAGGCTCTTTTAACCGCATCGGATGGAAAAGCCGGTGGAAAAGATTGATGGGTTGCACTGGCCGATTGCGCGTTTCTAAGTGAAGGAAGGCGGAAGCAAAATGCGGATGCCGGTGAGGAATCATACGCCGCCTGCCGCAGACCGCCTCCAGGGTTCGTAAACAGCGAATCCGTTGATGAGAACGAAGAGTGGGTGGGCACATACCACGCACCCAGCTTCAATGCCCCGTAAAACTGGCGATTCCGCCGTCAAACTCGCGCCGGAGGAAAAGTCAGGCTGGAAATTGTCCGGCTGAGGGGTAGCGCGACATGGAAGCTGGATTCGTGAATGGCCCATCCACCCGCTCACGCCCGGGCCGATCTCTCCCTTGCAGGCAAAACTACAATACAATTGCCGTGTTGGACCTACGTCGCGCCAACGCAGCACTCATATGTGCCGACAGGAGACAGAAGATGATTCTAAACCGCAACTACCTCTTAGCAGGACTGTGCGCAACGGCTCTGCTCAGAGCCGATGCCGCCAATGCTCAACTTTTCCAATTCACGAAACAGGATTTGATCGACTACACGCCGCGCAATCCGTTCAACCGGCTCGACGACGGGCGTCCCAACGTGCCGGACTCGATGATCGAGCGCGCCAGGGAACTATCGGCGGAGGAAATCTGGGCAGTACTGCCGGGCAAGGGATTCCATAACCAGTATGTAGACGGATTTCACATCCTGCATCCCGGCAAGACGATGGTAGGCCGGGCGTTTACCGTTCAGTTCATGCCCGTGCGGCCGGATGTCGATGATGTCGCCCAAGCCAAGGCCAAGGCCAATGGACTCGAACGGCTGAAGAATCAGACCGCCATCGACATGCTCCGTCCCGGCGACGTCCTGGTGGTGGATCTCTTCGGCAAGAAGGTGAATGGAACGATGGTGGGCGACAACCTGTTCTATTACGTCATGAAGACGACACACGGAGGCGGACTGGTGGTGGACGGCAGCATCAGGGACCTCAACGGCATTGCCAACATGGACATGCCCGCATATTTCCGCGCCGCGGATCCTACGCCTATTGGGGAAGTGATGCTGACAGGCATCAACATCCCGGTTCGCATCGGAGGCGTGACCGTGATGCCCGGAGACCTGGTGGTGGGAGACCGGGAAGGAATCTACTTCATTCCCCCGCAACTGGTGGAACAGGTTCTGGATCGCGCCGACGAGACGCACATCCATGACGAATGGACGCGGAAGAAATTCGATGAGGGCAAGTACAAGTCGAGCGAAATTTACGGGAGCCCGCGGGATCCGGAGCTGAAGAAGGAGTATCAGCAGTATCTGAAGCGGCGGCTCGAAGAGATCCGGAATAGCCGGAAGAAGTAGAGTCAGGCGCCGCGGGATCAGCGGTTGGCGTAGTTACGTTCGTAATACTGCTGGTACTCTCCGCTCTTCACGCGGCGCACCCAATCGGAATTGTCCCGATACCAGCGGACCGTAAGCGGCAATCCTTCCTCGAAGGACACTAGTGGAGCCCATCCGGTTTCGCGCTGCAACTTGGCGCTGCTCAGGGCGTAGCGGCGGTCGTGGCCGGGCCGGTCGGTCACCGTGGTCATGAGAGTCGCGGGCTTGTCCGTTGCCTCGAGGATGCGCTCCACCACTTCGCGGTTCGGAAGCGCCAGGCTCCCGCCGATGTTGTAGATTTGGCCGCTGCGCCCGTTCTCGAGCACCGCCAGCAACGCCCGGCAATGATCTTCGACAAAGAGCCAGTCGCGCACCTGCCTTCCATCGCCATAGATTGGCAGCGGCTTGTTTTCAAGCGCGTTGGAGATCATCAGCGGGATCAGTTTCTCGGGAAACTGAAACGGGCCGTAATTGTTCGATGCGCGGGTCACGGTGACCGGAAGCTTGTACGTAGTGTGATAGCTCAAGGCCAGCAGGTCAGACCCTGCCTTTGACGCCGAATACGGGCTTGACGGATTCAAGGGATAGTTCTCATCGGCCTCCCGCGGTTCCTCCAGACTTCCATAGACCTCATCGGTGGACACATGGAGGAACCGCCCGGCGCCATTCCGGCGAGCGGCCTCGAGAAGACAGAAGGTGCCGTGAAAATTGGTGCGAACCACGGGTTCGGGGGAAAGAATGCTGCGGTCCACATGGCTCTCCGCCGCGAAATGAACCACCGCGTCCGGCTTCTCTTGAGCGAACAACTTCTCCACCGCTTCTCCGTCGGCGATATCCCCCTTGACGAAGCGGTACTTCGGGGATTCCGCCACTTCGGCCAGATTCTCGAGATTACCCGCATAGGTCAATTTGTCGAGATTCACCACCCTAAACCGGGGATGCTCCTTCAAGACAAGCCGCACAAAAGCAGAGCCGATGAACCCGGCGCCCCCCGTAACAAGTAGTTTCATGAGATCTCCAGGGTGGGGTCTTCTACTCGCCGTCCGCCGCGGCCTGCTCGATCAACTTCGCGTCGCGCAGTTCCTCGGTCTCCGCGACGAGATTCGTCGCGCGGCGCAAGGATTCGAAGGTTCCGGCATCTGTCCACCAGCCTTCGAGAAAGGAGTAGGTGAGCGTACCTTCGCCGATGTAGGCGTTGTTGACATCCGTTATCTCGAGTTCCCCGCGGCGGGAGGGCACCAACTGCCGGATTTTCTCGAACACCGTCCCGTCATACATGTAGATGCCGGTCACCGCGTAGTTCGACTTCGGATGCCGGGGCTTCTCCTCGATGCCGATGATGCGCTCGCCTTGCATTTCCGCCACGCCGAAACGCTCCGCGTCGGTCACCTCTTTCAGCAGGATTCTCGCCCCCCTCTCCTGGGCGCGGAAGGCATCGGCCGCCCTGCGGATACTGCCCTCGATGATGTTGTCCCCCAGCACGACGCAGATCTTCTGGCCATCGGCGAAGTGCTCCGCCAGGTTGAGCGCATCGGCGATGCCGCCTTCTCCCTCCTGATAGGTGTAATTCAAATGCTTCAATCCGAACTCTTTGCCATTGCCGAGGAGACGTAGAAAATCGCCCGAGTTCCTGCCGCCGGTCACGATCAGGATGTCATGAATCCCCGCGTCCACAAGCGTCTGGATGGGGTAGTAGATCATCGGCTTGTTGAAGATGGGCAGGAGGTGTTTGTTCGTGATTTTCGTCAGGGGGAACAAGCGGCTCCCCGTGCCTCCGGCAAGTACGACGCCTTTCATGCAGCTTTACCTCCTCGATGAGAATGCTCACGGCGTTACGCCAAGCACTAGAATACCAGCAGTATGACCCCGCCCATGGATGCCGATCCGCCCCCTGGCATGGGTCCGCTCACTTGTTCGATACGATCCGGTCCACGGCGCCGGTCTTTCCCGAGGCCAGAAACTCCAACAACACGTCCGAGGTTCCGACGGTTTCAAACGGGGAGTCGACCGTTCCGGCCTCTCTATTATCCGGCCACTTGATCATCCACGGGACATGTTTCGTTCCAGCCCCGTAGCCCAGTTTGGCGGATTGGCGGAAGCCATGATCCGCGGTCACGAGGACCGCCGTCTGGTTCCAGACGCCCGCGCGTTCCATGGCCTCCCGGAGCCTGGAGAAGATGTGGTCAGCAAGTTGCAGGTTGTCCAGGTAGCCTCGCGAATGAGTTGTATAGGAGGTGAGGGTGCGCCTCGACGGGTCATAAATAAAAGGTGAATGCGGAGCGGGGAAATGACAGTAAACAAGATCCAGATCCTTGCGGACAGCCATGGCCGCCCCCTCGGCAGTCATTTCATTCACCGTACGCGCCTGAGCCAATACCGCCAGAGACGGCCCAAAAGGGGAGTACAAGCTTGTTTCGAACAGACTCCGCGGCTGATTCCACAACGTTTGGGACAACGTGGCGCCATACGAATTGATCTGGCGGTTCATCGGCCACCAGATGCAGTCATCCACCCTGCCTTCGAAGATCCGGCAATAGGGAAGATACCAACCCGTGATTCCGCTGCGGAGTCCATGCCTCTTCGCCCTGGAAAACACATCGGGAACACGCCCCAGTTCCCCTTTCTGGTGCGATCCCGCAAATGTAACCTCGAGTCTCCTGACGTTCAACGGACGGTCGGAACTTACGAGTTTGCCGATCAATAGAGAGGGAATGGAAACAATAGTGGCGTCCGAGGGGCTGAGAGCATGCGTGGCAACCTGCGCTTCGGCGCGAAAGCGATCGAGGTTCGGAAGGCTGAATCCCGGGGCGCGCCGCGAAAAAGCAATCCGTTCATCCATCTCATCGAAGACGATCCACACAACGCGGCGCCCGGCCGCGTGACCGGATGCCGGGTGCCGGGGCGCGGGAGCGCGGAGTACCGGATCCTGTCCGGCGCGAAAGATTGCGTTACCGAAGGTGAGCGGTATCAGGGCGGACATTGCGAAGAGAAAAGAGCCGAATTTGGATTGCACTCTGGGGGACCACCTCAGGAATAGCAATGCGAACGAAACCGCCGCCAGCGCCAGTCCCATGCCCAGAACGACTCTCGGAACGCCGTATAGGAAAACAGCGATTCTTGTCCCCAGTCCGCTCTCCACCTTGAGAATCGTAAAGACAACCTCCTTCGCAATCACACAAGCCACCATGGCAAAAGCCAGCCGCCAGCGTTTCTTGGCGAACACGTACAGAACCGCGGCCAGGATGAGAACGTTGAAGATGGCGGAGTAATACCAGATGGCGGGTGGACCGAACCTGCGGAAAAATAGACTCGGCGGCGACGCCCAGGAGAAAAGTTCGGCCCAAATCCGGAAATAACACAGATTCGCCGCGCTCAAACACTTGAGGAACCTGACCGCTTCTTCACGCATGCCGCCTATTCACCCTTGCGAACCAGATGGTACAGAAAGCGGCGATTCCCCGGCAGGGACAAACTCTCCGCGACATCGAAGCGCCGTCCGGCGGCGGCTTCGAAGGCGTCGCGTGAATCCTCGCGATGCAAGTGATCCCGCCCGCGAAGCAATTGTTGGTACATCGGATCCTCAGGGCTGACATACTCCACGATTGCCGAATGGCGCGTGAAATCCGCGATCAAATCAAGAACCATTGCCAGAGGGACTCTCTCGGTGATCGTAAGATGGTGGAGCAGCGCCAAGGCCATCACACCGTCGAACCGGCCGGCGCCGCGGGCAAGAAAACTCCCGGATTCGGCGTTGCGCCATCCGGAACCCGGGGTGGGATTCGCAACATTCCCGATCAGAGGTAGAACCCCGAGGTCATGCTCGCATGCCCGCGCCCAGAGGCGGTTGATCACCCCCGCATCGGCATCGACAGCTACCACTTCATGCCCCAGGCGGGCGGCCATTTCCGAATACTCGCCATCATTGCAGCCAAGGTCCAGAACCCGTCCGCGCTTCCAGGCCTTTAATACGCCATGGACGAAATCGCGCTTGACCTGCCGGTCCCGTACTTCATAATGGCACTTCCCGCTGTAATCTTTCCAGTGGGTGGAATTCCCGGAATGAGGCGCCGTCTTTTCAACCGCGCGGCGAAGAGAAGCGAACATCCGCCGGAGCATTGCGTGGGCGGATGTCGCGTCTGACAGCCTGTGATCTTTCGAATACTTGGGCTTCGGAGCCACCCGGGCCAGCAAGCGAGGCAGTGTCAACCAATGGAACACCGCCGGCCGAAGACGGCCGGCTATTCCCAAACTCCTCCATGCTTTCTCCGCCGGAACACCGTTGCGATGGAGCAGAAATAGCTCATGGGAATCGATGGCGGAACGCTGGGCGATCCACAGCGGGTAGAGAAATGTCTCGAGGAATTGCGCCAGGGGGAGCCAGATCCCATCGCCTGGATCGCGTTCTTCGAGCGAAGGGGCGTCTATCCACACCGCTCGAGGTCCCCGGAAAAGAACGTTCCATGGAGTTGCGTCCTTGAGCCCCAATCCACAGGGAAGCAGCGCCTGCGCCAGGTCGAGAGTGGTCACGGCGGCCATCCGGAGCATCCCCGCGGGCCACTCCGTCGGATAACTGGGAAACCAGATGCTCTCATGCTCGAGGACTTCGACGGAGGTCCGCCTCTTCCGGTCCTCGATCTGGGGGTCGCCGGACGCAAGAACGCGCGCGGCAGTCTCCGCGCCGGCCCGCTTCGTCCATACCAGCTTGCCCTGTTCGATGAGCCTGCGGCATTCCACCCTATCGAGACGCGCTAGTAGACGTCCCGCCGCTTCCGCGGCCACCACCCGGCAGATCTTTTCTTCAAATGGAAAAATGAATCCGTCCGGATCCCGGAAAGAAACCGTCCTCACTGCTGTTCTGGGGTTTGTTCGGATTTCTGAACAGGTTCTTCCGCGTGACGGAATAAGAGGCGGGAAATGGCCTTGCGGAATGAGTAGATGATTCCCACGCTTCCGGCGATCAGGGATTGGAGAAGAAACACCCCGGTGCCGGGGTCCGTGTAGCCAAAACTAACTACGGGGAATCCAACGAGCAGGACAATCAGTAATGTCGCGTTCATGACAAATCCCTTCCGATTAGCTTCCTGAGAAAGATTGCTTTTCTGTCCATCTTCACGTGCTACCTCACTCCGGCGGCGTGGCGAAAACATACTGCCTGACGGATACTTGAGGGCTTCAACTTGAGATGGCTCTCTAGTAACCTCTTGTTGAACAAGTGTACAACATGCTGTAACAATCTACAAAGAGTTTGTTTTGAGTGTATTGTGGCGAACATCCGAAACGTGGGGGAGGGGGGCAGCGGGGTTACGCTACCCTACCCAGGCCATGGGCGCTGGCGGCCGTGAAGAGGGCGTCCCGCCGCACCAAACCGTTCTTGCGTCTTTTTCCCGGTGTGGTATACTCGCCTTAGATGCGAGAATTCGTTCCGCGCCCGCGGACTATCTGTACACAAAGTAAAACCGCGCATCTGTCCTTCCTCAACCTTCCCTCGGATGGAACCATTCCGTAACGCATGAAAGTCAGCGTTCCGATCACACGCGGCATTGAATCACTCTTCGGGACTCGTGACGAAAATATTCGAGTTCTCGAATCCGGCCTCGATGTGCGCACTTCCCTGCGAAACGATTGCCTGGAAATTGAGGGTGAACAGGAAAACGTCAAGCGCGCCGAAAATATCCTCGAGGACTACGTCCAGCTTGTCAGCGAAGGAGTCGTCTTCGCCAACGGCACGTTGAACAGCTACTTGCGCGTGGTGACGGGGGATTCCCTTGTCAGCCTGCGCGGCCTGGTCGAGAGCGGCCGCCAGCGCTCCTTCGGGAAAAAAGTGCTGGCCCCAAAATCCATCAACCAGCAGCGCTACGTGGAAGCCATTGAACGCAACGACCTGGTGTTTGGGATTGGACCGGCGGGGACCGGAAAGACCTACCTCGCGGTGGCCATGGCGGTGGCGGCCCTGCTCAGTAAGCGGGTTAGCCGCCTCATCCTCACGCGTCCGGCCGTCGAGGCGGGCGAACGGCTCGGTTTCCTCCCCGGCACGCTCCAGGAAAAAGTGGACCCCTACCTGCGCCCCCTTTACGACGCCATTTATGACATGATGGACGCCGAAAAGGTAGAGAAACTGATGGAGCGTTCCACTATCGAAGTGGCGCCCCTCGCATTCATGCGAGGCCGCACTCTCAATGACAGCTTTATCATCCTCGATGAGGCCCAGAACTGCACCGCCGAACAGATGAAGATGGTGCTCACACGCCAGGGTTTCAATTCGAAGACCGTTGTTACGGGCGATCTCACCCAGATCGACCTTCCGAGCACGCGCCGCAGCGGACTCCTCGAGGCTACCGAAGTGCTTCGCGGCATCGAGGGTATCAGCTTCGTGTACTTCGACGAGCGGGACGTGGTTCGCCACACGCTGGTGCAAAAGATCGTGAAAGCGTACGAGAAATTTCAGGAAGTCAATGCCGCCCGCCAACTCACCTTGAAACTGGCGGAGCCGGAACCACCCGCCGCGCCCGCGGCGGAATAATCCCCTCCCATGTCCCCAGACGGCTGTAGCATCTTATTTGAACGTTTCCCCAGAGGCCTTGACCGGAAGCGGCTACGCGCCTTCCACCGACGCCTGATTCAGGAAGTGACTGGCGGAGCTTTTACCTGCCTGCTTACCACCGATGACCGGCTGCGGCAACTCAACCGTGACTTCCTCAATCAGGACTGCCCCACCGACGTCCTCTCCTTCCCCGCTGGAATTCGTGACGCGGGCGCCCTTGCCTGCCGCGTTCCCGGTTCCGGGAACGCCGTGGGGGCTCCTCAAGAGGCGTTGGGAGACATCGCCATCTCCGCCGGACGCGCCGCCGCGCAGGCCGCTGCATTCGGACACACCGCCGAACAGGAAATCGAAATCCTGATGCTCCATGGAGCGCTGCATCTCCTGGGCATGGATCACGAAAACGACCGCGGCCGGATGGCTCGCGCCGAGTCCGCGTGGCGGCGGAAGCTCAATCTGCCGCAGGGCCTCATTGCGCGGGCGAGGAAACACAAATGATCGTCCTGCTTCTGCTCGCCCTGGCGGCGTTGAGTCTGGTGGTGGTGGTGGTCAGCTTCATTCACCTGCTGTGCCGGGAATCCCTGCGCATCAAGGCCCGCGAGTTGCCCTCGCTCGAATTTTACAAGGACACGCTTCAGGAAAAGACCGGCCTCGATGCCGAGGACGGAGCCCTCACCTTCAGCCTGGTGCGCCACTTCGGCCTGGTGGCGCTGGCTATCTTCGCCATGGCCCTCACCCTGATGGCCCAGCGGCCGGTCTGGCGGGCCGTCATCGAGGCCTTCGTTCTCTCTTCCTTCCTCATGCTGTCCACAAGCTATGTGGCCCCGAGGTTCCTCTACCGCCACACCGGCGGCCATTGGATGCTGCACTTTCTGCCGGCGCTGCGCCTGTTCGTGCTCTGCTCGAAACCCATCACCGCGATGCTCGACTTCATCCAGAGCCTGGCCGACCTTGGCGATAACGGCCTCCAGCACGAGGAAAGCCCCACGGCGGAAGAGCACATTGAAGCCCTGATCGAAGCCGGCAAGGAAGAAGGAATCCTCGAGGAAACCGATAGCCGCCTCATCCAATCGGTGGTCGCCTTCGGAGACAAGACAGTGCGCGAGGTGATGACGCCGCGGCCGAATATTGTCGCCGTTTCCGCCGGCTGCTCCCTCGAGGAACTGCGCGCGCTGGTCATCAATGAGCAGTATTCCCGAATTCCTGTCTACTCCGGCGCCATCGATAACCTGATTGGCTTTGTCCATGTCCGCGACATGTTCGAACTCGACGCCCAGCAGCGCGCGGGCCGCGATGTCCGCTCCATCATGCGCCCCATGCGTTGCGTGCCGGAAACCAAGCCGGTGACCGACCTGCTGCGCGAGATGCAGCGGGACAGCGTGCACATGGTCGGCGTTGTCGACGAATACGGCAATACCGCGGGCATCGCCACCATGGAGGATCTGGTCGAGGAGATCATCGGCGAAGTACGCGATGAACACGAACCCGGCGTCGACGCGGTTCCCGAACCCAGCGGCGCATACCTGGTGGCGGGGAGTTTCGACCTCGACAACCTCAAACATCTCCTCGACTTCACTCCGGAAGAAGAAACCGAAGCCACCACCGTGGGCGGACTGGTTACGGAATGGCTCGGCCACGTCCCGAAGCCCGGCGAATGTGTCGACCGTCAGGGCATCCGGCTCGAGGTGGTGCAAAGTGACGACCGTCGTGTCGAACGAGTCCGCATCCAGAAATCCAACGGCCACCCAGCATGACCCAATCTCCCAGACATTCCGCCGGCTTCGTCTCCCTGATCGGACGGCCGAACGCCGGCAAATCTACTCTCATGAACGCCCTCATCGGCATGAAGTTGGCAATCGTCGCCGACAAGCCGCAGACCACCCGCACGATTATCCAGGGCGTAATGACTCTGCCCGAGGCCCAGGTCGTGTTTCTCGATACGCCGGGAATTCATGAGCCGAAAACGCTGCTGCACAAACGAATGATCGAGAAGATCCGCGAGGCTCTCGAAGGCCGCGACCTCATCCTGTTTCTGGCCGAAGCCACCCATCCGCCGGCGGCGGCGGACGAACAGGCCATCACATGGCTGAAAAATGTTCGCGCACCCGTCATCCTCGTCCTGAACAAGATCGACCTCTTAGAGAACAAAGCCGCCATGCTCCCGGTGCTCGAGCAGTACGCCTCGCGCCACGACTGGGCGGAGATGATTCCTGTTTCCGGGCTTACCGGAGACGGGCTCGACCTTCTGCGCAAGGCCATCGTCGACAGACTCCCGGAAGGTCCGCCGCTTTATCCCCCGGACTACCTCACCAGCCATCCCGAGCGCTTTCTGGTTGCCGAACTCATTCGCGAGAAGATTTTGCATCTCACCCGCGAGGAAGTTCCCCACTCCGTGGCCGTGATCATCGACACGTGGGCGGAAGAGCCGCGCAAGGACGGCTCTACACTCACCAGGATATTGGCCACCATCCACGTGGAACGCGACGGCCAGAAGAGCATCCTCATCGGGCGGAAGGGTTCGATGCTGAAGCAGATCGGCACGCAGGCCCGCCTTGAAATTGAACCCCTGCTCGACCGTGGGATCTACCTCGAACTGTTTGTTCGCGTAACGCCGGACTGGCGCATGAAATCTCAATTCCTTCACGAGTTGGACCAATCCTCCGCCGCCAGTCCGGAATAGTTCGATGCGGCCGCCGAAACTCACGCTCCGCCGGTTGCGTGCTCTTCTCTATACGCTGTACGAAGCCGCGCCGCCCCAAATCACTTTCCGCCCCGCTACACTAGGGAAATGAGCCCGCGGGAAATCCTCGAGGCCCCGCCGGCCGCCGATTCCTTCACGAGGGCCATCTCCCGCATCGGGGAAGTCGAAGACGCCCTGGGAACGGCGATCCGGGGAAAGGCGGAGGTGTTGCGCCTCAGCCTCGTCTGCCTCATTGCCAAGGGCCACCTGTTGATCGAAGACGTCCCCGGAGTGGGAAAGACGACGCTCGCCCATGCGCTTGCCCGCTGCGTGCATTCTTCTTTCCACCGCCTCCAGTTCACTTCCGACATGCTCCCCAGCGACGTCCTGGGCGTAACGGTCTATAATGCGCATACCGCGGAATTCGAATTTAAACCCGGTCCCATTTTTACGAATTTCCTGTTAGGCGACGAAATCAACCGCGCCACCCCGAAAACCCAGTCCGCCCTCCTCGAGGCGATGAATGAGCGGCAAATCACCATCGACGGCCGGTCCTATCCGCTGGCGGAGCCATTCATGGTGATCGCCACTCAGAACCCGGCCGAGCACCACGGCACGTATCCCTTGCCGGAATCACAGCTCGACCGGTTCCTGATGCGCCTGCGCATGGGATATCCGGATTCCGCCAGTGAGCGCGAAATTCTCCGCGACGCGTCGCGTATGCCGGCGGACCTTCACGCTATCCTCACCGGCGAGGAAGTGGTGGAAATTCAAAATCTCGCTCCGCGGGTGCGCGTGGACGATTCGCTGGTGGATTATATGCTCGCCATCGTCAACAAGACGCGCGAGCACGAATCCCTCACTCTGGGCGTCAGTCCTCGGGGAGCCCAAGCCCTGTTCCGCGCCACCCAGTCTCTTGCGCTCCTGGAGGGGCGGGACTACGCGATTCCCGACGACGTGAAGCGCCTTGTTTGTCCCGTCTTCGCCCATCGTGTCGTGGTCAACCATCGCCTTGCTCCCACGCAGCGGGCGCACGACCTGACGGACCGTATTCTCCAGGAAATTCTCACCTTCGTCGACGTGCCGCTGTAGCGCGGGACCGGGCGCTCTGCTATCCCCTCAAACCGCGTCGAACATCTCCAGCGCGCAGGCGGCCGCGCCCAGAACTCCGCCGTGATAACCGAGCGGCGACGCCATGAGGGACAACCGCCGCCGCGGCCACGCGGTGACCCGTCCCCGCAGGGCCGCCTCGAGTTCCTGGAACAGCAGCGGGTTCTCCTGAGCGAGGCCACCGGACAGAATGATCCGCTCCGGGTCCAGCAGATGAATGATCGAAGCCAGTCCGGCAGCCAGGTAGCCGGCTTGTGTGCGGATCGCCCGGCACGCCGGTTCCTCGCCCGCACTCGCCGCGTGGATCAGCGCCGCCGCGTCCGCGTATCCGCCGGAAGCGCCATAGCGCAGCAGCGCGGCGGAGTTGGCATACGGTTCCAGGCATCCCCGCAGTCCGCATGTGCAGGGCAACCCGTCCCGCTCCACCATCACGTGGCCTATTGCGTTCGCGAAAAAATGCGCCCCATGGTTCAGTCTCCCGTTTACGTAGCACCCGCCGCCAACGCCCGTGCCCAGCGTGACGCACACGAAGTTGTCCACCTCGCGCCCCGCGCCGAACCAGCGTTCCGCCACGGCCAGCGCATTGGCGTCGTTTTCCACCGCCACCGGGATTCCCAACCGCGGTTGCAGCGCCGCCGCAATCCCGGCGCCGGTCCAACCCGGCAGGTTCTCCGTCGCATAGACTACAGACCCGTCGCCCGGATTCACCCAGCCCGCGGTGGCGATCCCGGCAAGCGACGGCCGGAATCCGGAGCCCCTCGCCCGCTCCAGACACTCCGCCGCTACCCGCCCCAGGTGCGCCAGCAGCACGTCTCTCCCGCCCGCCGGAGTGGCGGCCGAACCCTGCTCCAGCAGGCCCGTCCGGCTCGACACCAGGCCGAATTTCGTCTGCGTACCGCCCAGGTCGATGCCAATGATGTGCCGCTCCGGGATCCGGCCTGCCTCGCGGTCCATGGCCGCGGCGAAACGGGCCGCGATGTGCCCCGGCGCGGTGATCGCCTTGCCCACCACCACCGCGAACGCGCCCGCCCGCAGCGCGGCGGCGGCCTGCTCCGGCGCGTGGATCATGCCCTCGGCGATCACCGGAACGCGTACCCGTTCCGCCAGCGCGCGGATAAACTCGGGCTCGAAGCGCCGGATGCCCTCCGTCTCCGGGGTGTATCCGCGCATGGTGCCGGCCACGGCGTCCGCGCCGGCTTCCGCGGCGGCCAGAGCTTCCTCCATCCGGGCAATGTCGGCCACCACCGGCACGCCAAGTTCCGTCCGCACCCGCCGCAGGCGCTCCAACGCTCCGAAAGCCTGGCCGCGCCGCGTGCAGTCGAGGGCCACGAAATCCGCACCCGCCCGTACCAGATCCGCGGCGTCCTCGAACCGCGGCGTGATCAGGATCCGCCCGTCCGCCTGCATCTCCTTGTGCAGCCCGAGAATGGGGATGGAGACGGCAGCCCGGATCGCGGCAATGTCCTCCTCTCCATTTGCCCGGATCCCCGCCGCTCCTGAATCGGCCGCCGCCCGCGCGAAACGCGCCATCGAAGCCGGACCGTGGAAGGGGTCGCCCTCCGCCGCCTGGCAGGACACTATCAGGCCATGCCGCAAAGCGGCCAGCCGCTCGTTCATGGTTTCCATTGTTCCCACAACCTCACGTCAATACCTCGCCGCGGCGGCGCACAGGACGATCGCCAGCACAAGCACCGCAATGCCCGCACTGATCGTCCGCCGCGCCTTCGTGCCGGATGCGCGCCACTCCCCCAGCAGAAAACCAACCAGGTTCGCGACCAGCAGGCCCACCGCCAGGCTCAGAGGCCATCCGATCGCCGGCCCCATACTGCCCAGCAGCGGCGCGGCCATCCCATACAGGACGATGCTGCCGCCCCACAACACCGCCATTAACAAACTCAGCGTCCAGGGCCGGCGCCCGTGCGGCGCCAGAAACAGCTTCCCGGTCCCGTTCCTCCGCATCAAGTAAATGCAGAGGGCGACGTTCGGAACCGACCCGGCCCCCAGCATCACCAGCCAGATCACGTTGCCTGCGGTGAACGCGCTCAGGCCCATCCGCTGCCCCGCCGCGGATATGGGCAGGGCCAGCGAATACCCGATGTTGAAAACCGCCGAGAGGATGCCGGCGCCGGCGGCGAACACGTACCCCTGAAGCGATCCCTTCCGGAGCGCTGTCCCCGCCTCGTTCTGCTCCCGCATCCGCCCCGCCCGTCCGCACAACGACACTCCCCCCACAAATACCGCCACGCCCGCCAGCAGCAGCATCGTACGGGCGTTCAGCGCGAACGCTCCCGCAAGCAGCAGCGGAGCCATCGAGCCCAGAGCGGAGCTGACCCCGATCACCATGCTGTTGGCCAGCGAAACACCCAAACGATCCACACTCAAACCGAACAGGATTGCGCCGAAGCCCCACCCGAAGCCGAACACTCCCGCTGCCCGCAACGCCCCCGCTGGAGAAGCCTTCAACACCGCCCCAACATCCTCCACCACCGGAAACACCAGCAGCGCGGGCATTCCTATACATGCCCCCAGGATGAACACCAGCCAGAGATTTTCCCATTTCCAATTTCGGATCAGCCGGATAGGAGCCGAAAAGAGGCCGTTGCAAATACCGGAGAGAATCGCGAACAGCACGCCGGAAAGCATGAGAAAACAGTGTATCGTGAATCCCGCCGCGGATGAGCTGAGGACCACCCGCCGGCCGTCAAACTCCACCGCGGAGTCCAACCAACGGCGTACAACTACGCTACCCTCGGGGTGTGCCGTACCCGACCGCAAAACCCCTCGCCTTCATCCTCCTCACCACACTCATCACCAC
>JAIXKK010000015.1 GCA_026954325.1 Bryobacterales bacterium
GGGGCACGTCGTCTCCGCTGAGCCAGTGGAAGTGGTACTGGTTGCTGGCCTGATACTCCACTTCGGTGAGCCCGGGGGCGCGCTGGTACATCACGTAAGGGGGGCGGAGCCAGGTTTCCTGAATGGCCACGATATCGCCAATTGCGCCGTCGTGGACGCGCTGCATCGTTTCCCTGTAGCCGGGATGGTAGCGGCTCTGGAGGCCGCTGACGACCGATAGCCGCTTGGCGGCTGCCATTTTGATGGCGGAGCGCAGCATCTGGATGCCGTACGGGTCGATGGCGTGGGGCTTTTCGAGGAAAACGTGCCTGCCGGCTTCAATTGCCGCCTTGGCATGGAGCGGGTGGAACTTGGCGGCGTTGGCGATGATGACGGCATCCGAACTCGCAATGACGTGCTTGTAGGCGTCGAAGCCTTTGAAGCAATGGTCGTCGCCGACGGCCATCTGTTCCGGATACTTGAGCTTCAGGGCGGCGCGTTTTTCCTGGACGCGGTCGAGACGGATATCGCCCATCGCGACGATGCGGATGTCCTTGCCGGCATTCATCGCGTTCATGGCGGCGGCTTCGCCCCGGCCGCCGCAGCCGATGACGCCGACTTTGATGATGCCGCTGCCGGCGGCATAGCCTGCCAGCGCGCTCGTAGAAACCGCGCCGGCGGCCACTTTCAGAAAGTCGCGCCGGGGCGCGGCCGCGGAATCGCTTGTGGTGTCTTTCATAGTCATGGAATCCTGGCAACGGACGCGCGGACGTCTTTCAATAGCCGGCGCACCCACTCTAAACTTCGTTCGATCATCGGTCCACCCTGTCCTTCGCATTCGAGGCTGAGCACGCCGTCATAACCCGCGGCGGCCAGCATCTCCACGCAGGTCCGGATGTTGGCCGCGTTCACGCCATCGCCGATGGCGCACTGGCTCACGGCGATACCCGTGAGGTCACCGCGCGAAGCCGCGGCGAGGCTTTCGCTGACGTCCTTGATGTGGACATGGCTCACCCGGGTCTTGAACTTTTCGAGAAACGCCACGGGATCCTGTCCGGCGATGAAGGTGTTGCCGGTATCCATGTTCATGCGCAGGAAGGGCGAATCGGCGAAGCTCAGCATCTCCTCCATGAACTCCGGCCTGGTCGTGAAATGGCCATGCGGTTCGATGTTGATGACGATCTGATAGCGCTCGGCGGCGCTGACGATCCGCGCGTAGATGCGGCGCATGTGGTCGAGAGCTTCGCGTTCGCTCATGGACTCGGGTTTGAAGCGATCGTCGGTGGTGTCGATGCAGGGACACCCGGCAATGTGGGCCCAACGAAGAGACCGCAGCACGTATTCGATTCCGAGCGACGCGCCTTCGGGACGGGAGAGCGGAAATGCCGCATCGAGTTGGGAAAACTGAATTCCGAGTTTCTCCATCTTCCGGCGCAGCGCGAGCGGGTCTTCCCAGAGGGCGATGTGCGGCTGATAGCCGAGACCGTGAATCCACGACACGCCGTCGATGACGCCGCACTCGATGAAAGGAATGCCGTTGTGGTGCGCCCAGTCCAGGCACTGGTGAAAGCTCCAGTAGGAGCTGTTGAAAGCGTCGGTATGAAAGCCGATTTGCATAAACGGATGCGATTCGATAGTGGTATTCCGCTATGGCCGCGGGCGGCCGATTCAGCTTCAAACCTACTCTTCGAAGGCGGGAATGTCAACACAAATGGCGGATTTTCGGGTCCTGTGGTAGGGCTGCCCTGGATGCTACGATAGTCGCCAGGTTCCTCATGCGATTCGCCCTGCTGATGACGATCTGCGCGGCCCTAGCCGGCGCGGCGCAACAAGGCCGGGTTCGGGTTCTGATCCTTACCGGTGAATCGGACCTTGCGTATCACGACTGGCGGATATCGACGCCGTATCTTCGACAGGTTCTGAACAATACGGGCCGCTTCGAGGTGAAGGTGATGGAGGAGGTGAGGGGCCTGAGCGCCTCCGGCCTGGCGGGGTATGACGTATTGGTGCTCAACTACAACGGCCCGCGATGGGGACCCCAGGCCGAGCAGGCAATCGAGGAGTTCGTACGATCGGGGAAGGGCCTGATTTCGTTCCACGGCGTGACATACGGCGAGTTTTACGGGCAGGAGTTCCACAAGCGCTGGTCGGCTTCAAGCAAAGGCGATAAGGGTTGGGCCGCCTACGCTGAACTGATCGGCGCGACATGGAAGCCCGGGAACATCGGGCACGGCGCGCGGCACGTTTTCCCGGTGAAGTGGACTGACCGCGGGCACCCCATCAGCCGCGGGCTCGAAGAGACATTTCCGGCGAACGACGAACTGTACCACAAACTCGATCTGCTGCCGCGGACGAAGGTGCTGGCCACAGCCTACAGCGCCCCGGAGACCGGCGGCACAGGGAAGAATGAGCCCATCATCTGGACCGCGCCGTTCGGCAGCGGCCGCACGGTGCACATGACGCTGGGGCACGATCTTTCCGCGATGACACAGCCTGGATTCCTCGCGGCCTTCGCGCGCGGAACGGAGTGGGCGGCCACGGGCGCCGTGACGCTTCCCGCGTCGATATCGAGCCGTCCGCAACCGCGGCAGGATGCCGCGCGCCTGCTGGTGGTGACCGGCGGCCACAGCTATCCGGCGGCACTCTATACTCTGTTTGAAGGCTACGACGATATCATCTGGACCCATGCCGCGTCGCAGGCGGAAGCCTTCAACCCCGCGATGAAGGAGAAATTCGATGTCGTGTTGCTGCATGACATGGCGGAGACGATCGGCGAGAAGGAAAAGGCGAGCCTGCGGGCGTTTGTGGAAGCGGGCAAGGGGATCGTCTCCACCCATCACGCGATCGTCGATTACACGTCCTGGCCGTGGTGGTACGAGGAGGTGGTGGGAGGGAAGTTCTTCGTCACCGCGCTCGGCTCCCATCCCAAGTCAAGCTACCAGCACGATGTGGAGATGGTAGCCAAGCCGGTGAAGGGGATGGCGAACCATCCGGTGATTCGCGGTGTTGGGCCGCTACCGGTGGTCGATGAGGCCTACAAGGGCATGTGGCTCTCACCGGCCATCAAACCGCTGATGGAAGTGGATCATCCTCTTAACGACAAGCCGGTGGTCTATCTTGGCCCGCATCCCACGGCGAGGGTGATCTACATCCAGTTGGGGCATGACGAGAGCACGATGCGCCATCCGGGCTATCGAAAGCTGGTGCGGAACGCGATTCTCTGGGCGGCGGGCAAGATGGCGCCGGGCGGCAGGTAAGTTTGCTCCGAGACCGCTTCGGGTTTCCGCTTCACGGAACGTAGCGGCGCTACCCCGGCATCCGCCGCCACTTGCCGTGGATGAAGCGCCCCGTAGATGAGGTCAAAGGCACAACCACTGACACCACGGACGCGCGTGGGTTGGCGACAACCAATCACACACCGGCCGCATGGCCAGCATTTTCTAATCCAAGAATGATCCTGAAAGCTGGTCCTGTTTCCAATGCAAG
>JAIXKK010000117.1 GCA_026954325.1 Bryobacterales bacterium
TGACGGGGGGGATTCTGCGCCCTCCCAAGCATTATCCACGCCCGATATGTTTTCTACTATCGAGCATGAGCCTACGCCCGCCCCCCGCAGGTAAGGCTTACCGTTAGAAGGCTTCTATGAACATCGGCTCTAGTCAACCATCATTTGCAAACATCCATTACTTTTGTTCGTCATGTGGGCGCGACCTGTGGGATAAGCACCGCAGGCTTCGCAATCCGAATCGCGCTCCCAATGTAAACAAGGTAAATGGTATGGTGTTCTGCGATAAATGCACGCCTTCTAATCAAAGCCCTCGAAATGGAGTAAGAGCGCCTATCCCACCCCCCCCCGCAAGCCGAAGAAGGATAACATGACCTCCCCGATCATCCTCTCCCGCACCTCCTCCCTCGAAACCATCCGCGCCGCCCTCGCCGCCGACCCCTACCTCAAATCACCCCACTCCCGCCGTCAATACTGGGCAGCCCTACAGCGATTCGAGGATTGGCGCAAAAACCAGCCCGTCACAAAAACCCTGGTTGAAGCCTATCTATCCCACCTCCAAAAGCGCCAACTTTCCCCCGCCACAATCAACCAGCACCTCGCCGCCGTCCGATGGTGGGCGCGCAAGATCGCTGACCTCGCCGCTGACCACATGAGCGACGAAACCGCCACCCTCATCGGTAAACAAGCCGCCCGCGTCCTCACCGTCAAAGGCGTATCAGGCGACCGCCTCCCTCGCGGCCGATATATCCCCCAGTCCGAATTCGACCGCCTCATCGAAGCCTGCGACCGTGACCCCTCCCCCGCTGGCCACCGTGACGCCGCCCTCTTCGCCGTCGCCATTGCTACAGGCCGTCGGCGCGAAGAACTCGCATCCCTGCGCCTCGCCGACATCACCCAGAAGGACGACGACCACTGGATCCTCACCTTCCACAACACCAAAGGCAGCCGCGACCTCACCTCCGACATCTTCGACGGCACCGTCGCCCGCCTCCGCCTCTGGCTGGACCGTCGCATCACCCTGGACGAAGGCCGCGTATTCATCCCCATCCTCAAGTCAGGCCGAATGCGCCCCGCTGGACGCCTCTCGGGTGAAGCCCTCCGCAAAATCCTCCTCGCCCGTTGGGTAGAGACAGGCATCCCCGAACCCCTCACCTGGCACGACTTCCGCCGCACCCTCATCTCCAACCTGATAGATGACACCGACCCCGTAGTCGCCCAGAAGGTGGTAGGCCACAAAGACATCAAAACCACCGCCCGCTATGATCGCCGACCCGACGCCATCCGACACGCCGCCCTCAAGCGCATTGTCCACGTGCCCCACAAAGGCGAGATTCACCCTGAACGACTTTGAGAAAGTATCTCCCCGCTTCCTCATCGCGCCAACATGACTATACGAAGGATATAACCCCATGTCAATCTTCACCCCTCGCGTCCGAATCGTCCGCAAGTCACGCCCGTTCGCCGTCCGTAACGCCGACTGGACCAAACTCCTCCTCTCCTCCGCCAGCCTCTTCGATAGCCTCTGGGGAGGGGCAGAGCGCTCCGAACTGGAAGAAGCCCGCATTGAAAACCTCAACGCCCGCACCGCCAACCTCCGCGCCCAGAACAAACTCCTCACCCTCCGCGCCCAGGAACTCGGGAACAAAGTCACCCTCGCCGAACAGCGCGCCGAAAAGATGGAACTGGAGTTACGCAAACTCCGCCACGAACTCGAAGCCCGCGGCATCGTCCAGTCCGACAAATTCACCGATCCCACCTACTAGGAGACTCCCATGGAACCCTGTTGCCAATTCTGCGGCCTTCACTGCTTCCAACCCTTCCCCGAAGGCACCCCCTACTTCGCCCGCAACTGTTACAACGTCGGCGGCAAAAACGTCGCCATCATCGCCACCTGCGCCGAAGGCCAGGCCTACGAACTCGAAAAATTCGGGTGGTCCTACGACACCATCCGAACGTACATCCAGACATCCCAACCCAGAAAAGGAGACCCCTCATGCCCGCTAAAATAATCGCCATCGTCACATCCCAGAACGTCTACTACAAGGTCGGAAAGAAAATTGCAGGATCCCTATGGCACCCCACCGAATTGGAGATCACGTCCATCTGCTTGTGCCAGGGCGACCCATCTTCCTATGTCGTCACCCTGGAAGATGGCCAGCACATCGACATCTACAACGCCGTGGAAGTGTGTTACGCGGCGTCCGAATCCCCCCAAGAATAGGAGACCCCCATGCCATTCAAAAAACATCGTGATGGACATTACGTCTACGACCCCAAAGGGAATCTCAGACTCCCGCCCGCCTCCCCTGCCCTCCAGAACATCCCAGGCCTCAAGATCACCTGGGAAACACCCGTCAAGCCCGCCATCAAACCGCCCAAGCCCAAGCCCAAGCCCAAGCCGTAACAAAAAGCCCCTCCGTTTGGAGGGGCTTTTTTTATTTCGTCGGCTTACTGAGCATCATCACGCCCCCACCCGCGCCCATCAGCACAAAGAACACCATCGCGCAGATCGAAAGCGTTCCCACCTCCAGCGCCCCCATCAGCCACGCCCACCATAACACGAACACACTCCCCCAGCCCAGCGCGCACACCATCGTCGAAATATTCATACCTTGATTCCTCTCGGCGGCCTGAAAATCTCCTCGCCAGGGTCAATATAATCCTCGTCCTTTGGCTCCTCTTTCAGCGCCAACAGGTACACGTTTCTCAAAATCTCGTCAAAATCCTTGCGTTCCTTCTCCCCCAGCCCGTCAATGTATGACTTCAACGCGGGCCGTAGGATCATCCGCAAGGACGCGGCATACTCGTGCCCGTGCCCGTTCAAATAACCGATGGCCAGCAGCTGCGCCAACATCTGCGTACTCACCATCGCCGAAAGTTTACGTCCATACTGTGACTTTGGTCTGCCCATGTATCCGATAATATCACATACTAAAATTCCCGTCAACCTTGACAGAATCACCCGTTGGTTGTACACTCACCCCATGCAACCTTCCCAATACCGCGAACCTGGCTTTTGGATCACCGTCGCAATTCTCACCCTCGCCCTGGTCGGCCTCTTCCTACAGATCACCAGCGAACACCATCCCCGCGTCGTCGGCGCCCAGATCGTCGCCCCCTCCTCCTCCCCCACGAACGCGACCCCCGCCACCCCCGAACCCTACGCGGGCGCCGCCTGGGAGCCCACCCCCTACTCCGCCGAGATCGAAAGCACCTGCCAGGCCACCTCCGTCTATGGCCGCCCCGATACGAGCGCCATCCCCCTCTACACCCTTCCCGAAAATTCCTACGTCGTCCCCCGCGAACACTTCAACGGATGGACCATGATCCAGCCCGCCCATTGGATCCAAACCTCAGCCCTCTGCGGAGATTAAAAATGTTAGTCAAATCCACAAATTCCGTATATGCCGCCGATTTGGGGTCTTATACGGAAAACGTCCGTATAAGA
>JAIXKK010000057.1 GCA_026954325.1 Bryobacterales bacterium
CGGGAACCGTTCGCAGGTGAGCGGCACGGCGGTGAACAGCACGGTGCGCGCGGATGCGACCGGGCTTGCCGTCGAGGCGGCGGGGATGCTGTTCAACACGGCGGCGTTCGCGGCGCCGGCGGCGGGGGAATGGGGGACGGCGGGCCGCAACACCATCCCCGGACCCACCGTGTTTTTCCTGAACGGGTCGCTCGGCCGGATCTTCCGGTTTGGCGAACGGCGGAGCGCCGACTTGCAGTTCCAGGCGCAGAACGCGCTCAACCACGTGACCATTACGAACTGGGGGACGGTGGTGGACGCGAACAATTACGGACTGGCGACAGGGGCGGCCCAGATGCGCCAGTTGACCATCTCCTTGAGGTTCCGGTTCTGATATGAGGCGAGCGATTCTGGCTGTGGTTCTGGCGGCGCAATTGGCGCAAGGGCAGCAGAGCCCGCCCATACTGACGAAGGGGAACTTCACGTTCACGGCCACCACGCAACTGGTGATTGTGAACGTTTCGGTGAAGGACAAGGACGGGAAGCCGATGGAGGGGCTGAAGGCATCGGATTTCACGGTGCTTGAAGACGGCAAGCCGCAGAAGCTGAGCGTATTTGAATACCAGCGGCTGGAGGAAGAAGCGCTGCCGCGGCCTGCTTTGCAGCCGCGGGCGGCAGCGGCTCCCGCCGGGGGAGTGAAACCCCCGGTGGCCACGCAGATTGCTTCCGCCAAGACGGGCGAGGTGAAGTACAAAGACCGGCGCCTGCTGGTGCTGTTCTTCGATCAGGCGTCGATGCCCGTGAGCGACCAGATGCGATCGCAAAAGGCCGCGCTCAAGTTCCTCGATACGCAGATGACAAAGGCCGATGTGGTGGCGGTGATGACGTTTGCGACAGACCTGCGGGTGGTGCAGGATTTCACCGGCGACCGCGATCTTCTCACCCAGGTGGTGAAAAGGATCGGCATAGGAGAGACGGGAATGGCCGATGGGAGCACGGGGGACGACACGGAAGCGGATACGGGAGACGCGTTCACTCAGGACGACAGCGAATTCAACATTTTCAACACGGACCGGAAACTGGCCGCGCTCGAGTCCGCGGTGAAGATGCTGGCCAGCCTGCCGGAGAAGAAGGCGCTGGTCTATTTCGCCGGCGGGATGAACCGCACGGGGATCGACAACCAGGCGCAGTTGCGGGCAACCATCAATGCGGCCATCCGGAGCAACGTGGCATTCTATCCGGTCGACGCGCGCGGGTTGGTGGCCAGCGCTCCCATCGGAGACGCCACGAAGGGTTCGCCCGGAGGAAGGGCGATGTACTCGGGGAGTTCGCAGCGGACGCAATTGAGCAACCTGCAGAACCAGCAGGAGACCCTCGATACTCTGGCGAGCGACACGGGCGGCAAGGCGCTGCTCGATAACAACGATCTGTCGCTGGGAATCGTGCAGGCGCAGAAGGCGATTTCGAGCTACTACATTCTGGGCTACTACAGTTCGAATACGGCGCTCGATGGAAGGTACCGGCGGATCAAGGTGTCGATTGCCCGGCGGCTTTCGGCGAAGCTTGATTACCGCTCGGGCTACTTCGCCTCGAAGGAGTTCAAGAATTTCACGTCATCGGACCGCGAGCGGCAATTGCAGGAAGCTCTCATGCTCGGCGATCCGGTGACGGACCTGACGCTGGCGGTGGAAGTGAACTATTTCCGCCAGGGCAAGGACCGGTATTTCGTGCCCGTGGCGGTGAAGATACCCGGGACGGATATCGAACTGGCAAAGAAGGGCGGCGCGGAAAGCACGCGGCTCGATTTCATCGGCGAAGTGAAGGATTCGAGAGGTGTCCTGCAAGGCGCCGTGCGCGATGAGATTACGGTGAAGCTGAAAGGCGATACCGCGGCGGAACTTTTGAGGCGCAACCTGGCCTACGACACCGGATTCACGCTTCCGCCCGGCGCCTATACGCTGAAGTTTCTCGCCCGCGAGAACGAAACAGGAAAGATGGGAACGTTTGAAACAAAGTTCACGATTCCTGATTTGACGGCGGAGCAGAAGTATCTGCCGATCAGTTCCGTGGTTCTGAGCAACCAGCGGGAAAATCTGGATACGGCGCTCGCGACGGCGGAGAAGAACAGGAAGCTGATCGCGGCCAATCCGCTGGTGCGGGACCAGCAGAAGCTGATTCCCAGCGTGACGCGCGTGTTTCGCAAGGGGCAGGAGATGTATGTCTACCTGGAGGCCTACCAGCCGGGCGCGGAAAGCACGGAGATGATGGTGGCGAGGGTGAGCTTCTTTCGCGGCAAGGTAAAGGCGTTTGAAAGCGCTCCGCTGCCGGTGACGCAGGGCTTGAACGCGAAGTCGAAAGCGGTGCCGGTGCGCTTCAGCCTGCCGCTCGGGAAACTGCGGCCGGGGCGGTACATCTGCCAGGTGAACGTGGTGGATCCCGAGGCGCGGAAGTTTGCCGTGTGGCGCTCCCCGATCGTCTTGCTACCCTAGCGCACGGCGGTTTCCGGCAACATATACTAATCCGAGGCATGTTGCACAGCGAGTCTGCCCCCAAAATCCGCATTACCGAGGTGAGAGTTCACCAGTTGACCGGGAAGCTGAAGGCGCGCTTCGGCTGGTCGCGGGACTGGGCGCATGAGCGCCACGCCACGCTGGTGGAGGTGGTGACGGATGCCGGGCTCACCGGGTGGGGCGACGGGGGATACGGCGGGGACTGGCTGGTGGAGAACCCCGGGCTGGTGATCGGGCGGTCCCCTTTCGAGGTGGAGGCGATTCACGAAGAGTTGCGCGCCCCCGGAGGATTCCAGCAGCGGCCGCGGGCCCAGACACACGGCGGGTTAGATATCGCGTTGTGGGACCTGGTGGGGCAGGCTTTGGGCGCGCCGGTGTCCGCGCTGCTCGGGCGGCGGTACCGGGACCGCGTGCAGCCCTACTGCACCGCGCTGTACCGGAAAGATTGGCGGGACCTGGCCGCCGGGTTGGCCGAAGAGGCCAAAGCCTGGAAGGCGGCCGGATTCCGCGTGATCAAGATGAAGACCGGCTACGGGCCGGAGGTGGATGTGGAGATTGTGTTCGCCGTGCGCAACGCGCTGGGCGCGGAAACCGGGTTGGCAATCGACTCCAATTGCGCCTACGATGCGGGAACAGCGGCGATGATCGGCAAGCGGCTGGAGCCTTTCCACCTGCTGTGGTGGGAGGAGCCGGTTCTCGCCTCGGATTATGAAGGCTACCGGCGGCTGCGGAACTCCTTCTCCATTCCTCTTGCGGCCGGTGAGTATCTCCCGGCGGACCTGCTGGCCGAGCGGTATATCCAGCCCCGGTTGGTAGACATTCTTCAGCCCGATATCGAAACTGTTGGAATGACCGGAGCGCGGCGGCTGACGTGGCTCACCTGGCTGAACCACATGCGGCTGATTCCGCATAACTGGGGTTCGGCGGTCCGGACCGCGGCCGAGTTGCACTGGGCGGCGACCATCCCGCCCATTGCCGAAGGGCTCTATTCGCCGCCCGTGATGTTCGAGTTCGACCTGACGGAAAATCCCTTCCGCGAGGCAGTGGTTCGCGAAAAGCTGGAAATGGGCGCTGACGGCTTGATTCCGGTTCCTGACGGCCCGGGACTGGGTATTCATGTCGTGCGGGAGGCGGTGGAGGAGTTTCGCAAGAACCTGATTGTAATCTGCTGAGATGCAGATCTACCAGTGGTTTGCGTTTTTAGCGCAAGTTCAAGAACCGGCGCAGCTTGCCCTGTTGGTTTCGCTTCCGGCGGTACCTCAAGCAACACATTATGTGTTGGATGGGTTATGGGAGCGAGGCAAGGAATGTGTCGATGTCTTCCGGGCTGACGTAGAAGTGGGGGGAGGTGCGAACCCAACCCTGGCGGGGAGCGGCGAGGATGCCGCGTTCCCGGAGGCGGTGAACGATCAGGCGGGGGTCGATGCCGGGCTTGCGGAAGCTGACGATGCCTGCCCCGGTCTCTGGGGAGCGCGGGGCGGCGAGTTCGTAGCCGCGGGCGGTGACGCCTTGGGCAATCTGATCGCCGAGGGCTTGGACGAGGGGTGCGATGTGTTCTACTCCGATCTCCAGTAGAAATTCAATTGCGGCATGCAACCCAAAGCAGCCAATTGTGTTAAGTGTTCCGCATTCGTAGCGCCCGGCATCCGGACGAAGCGTCATATCGCGTGACGCATAGTCGGCGTAACGGGCCACGTTCGTCCACCCGAACTCCATGGGGAAAATGGCGTCCTGGCACTCCTGGCGTACATAAAGAATGCCGCAGCCTTCCGGGCCGAGCAGCCACTTGTGGCCATCGGCGGCAAGAGCGTCGATGTGGCAGGCTTCCACATCGATGGGGAAGGCGCCCATTCCCTGGATGGCGTCCACGAAGAAGAACGTCTTGTGATTGTGGCAGATACGCCCGATGGCCTGAAGATCCACACGATGGCCGGAGAGGTAATTGACAAAGCTGACGGCAAGCAGTTTCGCGCCTTCGCAGGCCGCGTCAATGCGGTCCAGAGGATCGTAGATGGAAAGCCACTCGACGTGGATTCCACGCTCTTCCAACCGCTTCCAGGAATAGTAGTTAGCCGGGAATTCTTCAAGAAAAGCAACAATCTTGTCCCCCGCCTGCCAGTCGATGCCGAGGGCGACGGTGGCGACGCCTTCCGATGTATTCTTGACCAGAGCGATCTCGGAGGGTTTGGCTCCGATCAGGCGCGCCGCCGAAGATCGGAGCCCCGCGTAGACGCTCATCCAGCGGTCATAATGGTTCGAGCCGTGGAGAAGGCAGTCGTCGGCAAGTTGCTTCATCGCATTGGCGGCACGGACGGAAAGCGGGGCGACAGCGGCGTGGTTGAGATAGATGTATTCCCGCGTGACGGGGAATTGCTCCCGCCAAAGCGCGGGCGGAGTTTTTTCGCAACCCATTCTTCAAACTATACGTTATTACAGATGAACGCGTCTTTCACCCGCGGCCGGGCGGGTCTATACTGGTAGGTAAGTTCTGGTAGGCAAACGGAGCAACGGAATGATGTGCCGCAAGCTACAGTCAATTCTGGCAGCCGGTCTGCTGGCCTTCTGGGCCACGGCGGCTGTGGCAAAGGATAAAAAGAAAGACCCCGACGAGATCGGAAGCCGTGATGTCGGCAAGGGTCTGAACCTGTATTCGATCGAGAAGGAAATCGCTCTTGGGAAGGCTCTGGCGCAGGATGTGGAGCGGCAGGCGAAGATCGTGGACGACCCGGTGATTGCGGAGTATGTGAACCGGGTGGGGCAGAACCTGGTGCGGAATTCCGACGCGAAAGTGCCGTTCACCATCAAGGTGGTGGATAGCGAAGAGGTGAATGCGTTCGCCCTGCCGGGCGGTTTCTTTTTTGTGAATTCCGGACTGATTCTGCGCGCCGAATCCGAAGCGGAACTGGCCGGGGTGATGGCCCATGAGATTGCGCACGTGGCCGCGCGGCACGGCACGCGGCAGGCGAGCCGCGGGCAGTTTGTGAACCTGGCAACGATTCCGCTCATCTTCATGGGCGGGTGGGCCGGTTATGGGGCGAGGCAGGCAGCGAGTGTGCTGATTCCCATTGGGTTCCTGTCGTTCTCGCGAGGTTTTGAAGAGGAGGCGGACCTGCTCGGGCTGCAGTACCTGTACAAGACGGGCTACGACCCCACGGCGTTTGTGGACTTCTTCGAGAAGCTGCAATCCATGGAGAAGCGCAAGCCCGGAACGATGTCCAAGGTATTCTCGACGCACCCGCTGACGGAAGACCGTATCAAGAACTCGCAGAAGAACATACAGGAAATTCTCAAGGCGAAACCTGAGTATGTGGTGACCACCAGCGAGTTCGACAACGTGAAGAGCCGTCTGGCGATGCTTCACAATCACCGGAAGGTGGACGATAAGGATTTGAACCGTCCGCGGTTGCGCCGGGCTCCTGGTACGGGAACCGGCACGGCGGATGACAGCAACGACGGGAAGTCTTCGGACGACCCCGATGAACGGCCTACGTTGAAGCGCCGCGCGAACTAGGCGGCATTTTCCTCTCCAAAAGGCAAAAAGGGCTTTCGCCGGAAAGGCGAAGGCCCTTTTTCGCGTGTCTGCCGCCAGCGCAAGGAATGTGTGAAAGATCTTCTCCTCCTGATCCGATGAGATGGCTAGGCGGGGAAGCATGCGACACGGAATGGAACAGTCAGCCTTGGTACCGTACAGGAAGGAAAAGCAGCAGGTTCAAGCGATTCTGAGACAGGTCGCGGCAGCCGCCGATCTCGGCTGGGCCAGTGATTCTGAATTCAGCATTCTTTATAGCCTGGTGGGGGCTTACTCTGCCAAGGCAGTGATGGTAAGACTGGCGATGGTGGAACTGCTGAAAAGAAATCCCCGCCGATTTTGCGCAGCGGTGCTGCGCATGCTCCGGTCCGATGCGACCGGCCCGGGCATGGACCATCTGGTGGGCGTGTTTCTTGAGAACAATCTGATGATCTGCGCACTGACAGATCCGAACCTTCTGACGGAAGATCAGGCGTTGGAGATTGCCGGGCAACTGCACGGGATAGATGCGCGCCTCGATACGAAACTGCTCAATCGGGTGATGGTGGACGAGTCCCAGGGAGCAAGAGGGGACTCGGAGGGCATCAAACGGGCGCTGGCGATCATAGACGATATCAGCGATTGCACGATGCTCGCGCATCCGCTGACCAGACTGCTGCGTCATCGGGACGGCCATGTCCGCTCGAAGGCGGGATTGCTGCTGGTGCGGGCGCATCGGAATGCCGATTGGCTTCGGCAGCAAATGGCGACGGCCGACCCGCGGACACTGGCGAACCTCATCGAGGGGCTGCTCGAAACGGATCCCTCCGAGAGAGAGGTTCATCTTCTGTGGACCTATACCTATCATTCAAACCACAGAGTGGCTTCCACCGCACTTCTCGTCCTGTACAGAAACGGCCATCAGGAGGCGAAGGAGCGGCTGCTTGCCATGGGCAGGCACCCCACGGAACAATTCCGGACGGCGGCCGCATGGGCAATGGGGCAGACTGGCGATCCGTGTTTTCTCGGGACACTGCAACACATGGCCCGGAATGACACCGGCAATGCCAAGCGGATGGGGTTGAAGGCATCGGTTCATCTGCGGAAGGCGGCGGCTCTGGCCACGCCTGCGCGCGAGTGCGCGCCCGAGGGAGTGGGGGAGCGGTAGAGCGGAAAATTGATAGAATGGTACACTTTTAGAGAATGCCCAAAGTTACGTTCTTGCCGGCAGACGTCACCTTCGAGTTCGAATCCGGGAAGCTCCCCTATTCCGATCACGGTCAGCGGGAATCCGTTTTGGACGTCGCCCTGAACAACAATTTTCATCTCGAGCATGCCTGCGGAGGAGTCTGTGCCTGCACCACCTGCCACGTGGTGGTCAAGAGCGGGGATGAGAACCTGTCGCCCATGGAGGATGACGAGACAGACAGGTTGGACATGGCGGCCGATCTGACGCTGCACAGCAGGTTGGGATGCCAGGCCGTGGTGAAGGGCGACGTGGTGGTGGAAATCCCCGCGTGGAACAGGAACTACGTCAGCGAGGGTGGCGGCTCCATCCTTGGGGACGCCATCCCAAGACCAAAGAAATAGCGGCCCGCTGCCTAACCCTAACGTCCAAAGACGATGGGGAGCAACTGCTCCATGCGATCCAGCAGGTAATCCGGCGGATCCGCGGCGAGTCCTTCCGGTTGAAAGCCGTAGGTCATACCGGCGGCTCGAATGCCGGCGTTGCGCGCGGTACGCACATCCACGGCGCTATCGCCGACCAGCATGGCCTGATCCGGTTGTGCGCGCGATTCGTCCAGCAGGCGCAGCACTCCAACCGGATCAGGCTTCTTCTGCTCGAAGCTATTGCCGCCATAGACGCGGAAGAAGTGACTGCCGAGCCCCAGCCCGTCGATGATCGTTTCGGCCGGGCCGATCGGCTTATTCGTCAACACGGCCATGGGAATTCCCCCCGCGCCGATCGTTTCAAGCGCTTCGCGAACTCCGGGATAGAGACCTGTGTGGTCGAGCAAATGCCGGTGATAGTAGTCGAGAAAGAACTCGAGGCCTCGCGCGGCCAGCGAATCGCTCGCCTCTGGGCCTAAAGCTCTCCTCACAAGAACCGGCGCGCCGCTGCCGACGTAAGTGAAGATGAGTTCGCCGGGTAGTTCGGGAAAGCCCAGATGCCGGCGCATCGCGTTCACCGAACTCGCCAGGTCCAGCTTGGAATCGATGAGCGTCCCGTCGAGGTCAAAGATCACTAATTCCATTTTCTGGTTCCTACCGCCTCTGCCCAAAGCTTGCGAATCTTGTCGTAGCTGGTCTCAAATCCGTCGGTCAATTCGCGGGGCGCGGCTTTGGAGAAGATTCGGGCGGCATCGAGGATGTAGGGAGAGAGCGTGGAGTTGACAACGGAGCGGGGAGGAGGGGTCGTGCTGAAGGCCATGAGCACCATTACGACGGCGATGCAGATGAGCACTCCCCTGAGGAGCCCGAAGCAGCCGCCCAGGATGCGGTCCACAAAAGAGAGTCCAGCCCATTTAAACAGCATGGCCAGGAATCGCCCGAGGAGAGCCCCGCCAAGAAGCACCAGAAAAAAAACGCAGGTAAAGCCAAGAAAATTGGAGACGTTACGTGAACTGACGTATTCCTCAAAGACCGAGCCCGCCGAACCGTAGAACCACATGCCGAGAACCACGGCGAGGACGGCGGCCGTAATGCCGATAGCCGCGCGGATGAAACCCTTGATGAGCCCGCTCACGATGGAGCCGAGTAGCACAATTCCAAGAACAACATCCAGCCAGTTCATAGGGATCGGCCCGTAAGGGTGCGATAGGCCTCCAGATACTTTTCACTCGTGCGCTCGACCACCCCCGGAGGAAGCGGGGGGGCAGGCGGGCGCTTGTCCCAGGCCAGGGTCTCGAGGTAGTCGCGGACGTATTGCTTGTCGTAACTTTCTTGCGGTCCCCCGGGCGAATAGGTATCGCGCGGCCAGAAGCGGGAGGAGTCCGGGGTGAGCACCTCATCGGCGAGGACAAGGCGTCCGGCGATACGGCCGAATTCGAATTTCGTATCGGCCAGAATGATGCCGCGGGATTCGGCATAGCGGGAGGCCGTGGAATAGATCTCGAGCGTAAGATCGCGCAGCGTTTCGGCGAGCGCCGAGCCGGCGATCTTTTCGAATTCGGCGAACGGGATATTCTCGTCATGCCCCGATTGTGCTTTTGTAGCCGGGGTGAAAATGGGTTGGGGGAGACGATCACTTTCCCGGAGTCCCGGAGGAAGCGGAATGCCGCAAACTGCTCCCGTAGCGCGGTACTCCTTCCAGCCGGAGCCGCTGAGGTAGCCGCGGGCTACGCACTCGGCGTCGATCATGTCCGCCCGCCGGACGAGCATGGAACGGCCTTCCAATTGATGGCGGTGGCGGCGAAGGGGCTCGGGGTAGTCGTCGACGGAAGCCGTGAGGAAGTGAGTGGGAGTCACTTCCTTGAGGAAGTCGAACCAGAAGATGGACATCTGGGTGAGCACGCGGCCCTTGTTGGGGATGCCGGTGGGCAGGATGCAGTCAAAGGCGGAGATGCGGTCCGTGGCGACAATGAGCAGCTTATCGTCGACTGAGTAAACATCCCGCACCTTGCCCCGGGCGCGGAGGGGGAATTCGGGAATATTGGATTCAAGCAGAATGGGAACCGTCATAAGGAGTTACGCACGGCGCGCCGGTCAATTTCGGCGCCGGGTTGATCAAGCGCCTCGCGGGAAAGGAGTTGTTGCGCCTGCTCGAAGAGACCGGACTCTTCGATGCGGATATGGGAGTGAAGCAGCGCGGTGAATTCGCGAACCGGCGGCTCAAAGGGAGACTGGCGGAGTGTGTCCACCAGCAATTCCAGGCGGCGATGGTCCTGCCGCGGCCGCGCCACTAGGGATATATTTAGGGCAGCGAACAACACCTCCTCGTCGATGGCGAAGGGATTGGCCAGGCGATGGAGGTTTTCCGGGCTGCCGTCTTTAACGAGTGATCGATTCGTGAGCACGCACGGCGCGAGCCCATTGTGATGCTGATGGGAGAGCGGGATCAGATTCGGGTCGCGGAGCACTTCCTTCTTAGTGTACTTGGTCAGGCGAAAAGCAGGGGAGATCCGTCCATTGTCTTGCGGGCAAGGTGGCGAGACTATTGATGGGCGGTTTCCTTCCGGCCGGTTAGGCAGGATAGCCGTTCCAGCTAAACCACTTCACGCTTGGCCGGCGGCAGCATGTAGATAGTACCGGAGCGGTCGAAGGAAGGTTCTTTCAAGCTTTCGTAGATGTCCACGCCGGAAGCGGTAATCAGGTAACGGCCGTTGTCGGCGGGCTTGAGAGCCTGCTTTTCCTTGAGATACCAGAGGGCGAAATCGAGGTGCTCTTTGGGAACGCCAAGCAGATCTTCCATCTCGCGGATATTCATTCCCGGCTGGCCCGGCTGCATCTGGCGCTTGCGGTAGAGCAGTCCGAGTATCCCTTCCCGGACGCGGCGCTGCGAGTCAAGGCCCTGGGGTTCGGCCTTCTGGTCGAAGATCTGCCAGTTGAGTTTCACCTGCGCCCGGTGCTGCGCGTCATAGGAGGCGCGTTCCGCCGGATCGCTCAGAGTCTGGTATGCCTTCAACAGTTGCTGAAATACCTGGTCGTTTCCGGTTTCCTTGTTGTCAGGGTGCGTGCGCTGGGCGAGGAGGCGAAACACGCGCTGGATGGTATCCACCTCAGCGTTCGGACTCACCTGAAGCACTTCGTAGTAGTCGACAAAGTCGGCGGGGGGACGATCTCCCATACCTGATTCATCGACAGATGCGTGGGGGGGAAGCATAAGGGGAACAACTGAGTTTTCCGGATTACGGTGAGAAACCCCGTTCCTCCCCAGCTCCGCCTCCTGCTATGCTTCCTTTGTCTATGAACTGGAATGACGCCGCCGAAGATTTGCTACAGGGCATTCTGGCCCGCACCCCCCGCCCGGTGAGGGAAGAAACGGAACACTCTCTGCGCGCGATCGCGGAAAACGCGGCTGAAGAGGAAGGCTTGAACCGGGTAGGAGTGAATATGGTGGTGGCGGCGTGGATCCGGTACACGCCGGAAACAGTGCGTGAGGACCTGCCAAGGCAGATGGAGCAGTTAGGGCTCGATCCGGAGGAGTTTGATCACCTCCTGCACGATTGACGCGAACTATTCCTGTGCGGAGATTTGCTGGTCACTATCGCGCCAGGCGCTGATCTTCAATCGCCGGCAGACCCAACACAGTCCTTCGGAGGAATTGGGGGCCGCATCACCGCCGCATACTTTGCATTTCAGCATTGGCTTGGGGCGATCCAACTGAATGGCCCGCTTTGCCTGCTCCATGATCTCGTGTGAGATCACAGGCGGCTCATTTTTCATTTTTCTTCGCATTCCAATGTGCCTAGTCTATTCCAATCAAACCACAGCCGGGCATCGTGAGCAAGCGCCTAGGGTAATCGCAAAGTCATCTTGCAGGCGATTGCGGCTCCGGATACATGGTGGAGCGGAGCGATCAGGCCGCGTTCTTCCAGGGAAGAACGTAACCGGCATCAATGGAGGCGTGGCAATGGCCACATTTCTGGCCGGGTTTGACCACGGATCCCTTGCGCCCGGCGGTCACTACCGCTGCCACGATGTGCGTGCAAATGGGGCAGTACACTGACGCGCTGATTTCCTCAGCCGGATGAATCTGCTTGGCAGGCATTGTTTTCATGTTGGCGCCCTCGCCTCTTTCAATCCAGTAGACGCGGGAATGCTCCCCAAGGATTTCGGTTTTTTGAAAATATTTTTTTGCCGGGTAGTGGGCGCCTAATCGCCGTGAGCGGGCGCCTCGAGGTTGACCGGAGGATGCCGCCAACGCCGGTGGATCCACCCGCGGGTCTCCTCGACCAGGGAATAGCCCACGGGCACCACCACCAGGCTCAGCAGCAGGCACAAAAGTTGTCCGCCGATGATGGTGATGGCAATCGCGGAACGCTGCGAGGCGCCGGCTCCCATCCCGATGGCCGTGGGAACGAGTCCGGCGACGATGGAGAATGTGGTCATGAGAATGGGCCGTAGACGGACACGGTTCGCTTCGAGGATGGCTTCCCGGAGAGGCTGGCCTCCCTTCAGAAGGCGGTTCATGTAGTCGATTTGCAGAATTCCGTTTTTCTTGACGATACCGAGCAAAAGCAGGACTCCGAGCGCGCTGAAGAGGTTGAGCGAACGGCCGGTGGCGATGAGGGAAATCAGGGCGAAGGGGATGGAAAGGGGAAGAGTTGTCAGAATGATGAACGGGTGAATGAGACTTTCAAACTGCGCGGCGAGCACCATGTACATAAAGATGGAGGCAAGCCCGATGGCGAGGACCATGTTACGGGTGGTTTCCTCAAGCACCTGCACCTGCCCCGAGAACCGGACGCCGTAGCCGGGAGGCAGGCCGACCCGGCGGATGGCCTCGCGGGCCCGATCGGCCGCCTCGCCGAGACCGACCCCATTGGCAACGTTGGCGTAGATTCCCACCGAGTACTGGCGGTCCTGCCGGTCAATTCGGCTGGGACCGAGGCCGCGCTCGAGCCTGGCGATCGAGTCGAGACGGATCAACCCCTGCTTGGCGGAGGGGACGAGGAGCCGGCTCAAAACGGAGGGATCGTCTCGCTGGCCCGGCAGCAGGCGCATGGTGACCATGTATTGCTCGGATTCCTCCTTAAAGGTGGAGAGTTGATCCTCGCCGGACATCATCAACCGGACGGCGGTGGAGATATCGGAGACGCGCACGCCGAGATCCGAGGCCAGCGGCCGGTCTATGGCCACCTGGAACTCGGGGTTGTTCAAGCTGAGATTCACTCGGAGGTCGACAATGGCGGGCTCCTTCATCAGTTCCAGGTTGACGGCCTTGGCAATTTCGACAAGGCGGCGCATATCCGGGCCGAGGAGCATCGCCCGGATAGGGGCGAAAGTATCGCGCCCGCCGAGCACATTCGGGAAAGTGACTCGGGGCCGGGCGTAGGCGTAATCCTTCAGGACATCGCGAACTTGCTGTCCCATGTCGGCGATGGGCGCCCGCTGGTTTTGAGGATCGAGCAGGATGGCCATGTTCGCCATGGTGACGCGGTCCATGAACGTGGAACTGCTGGGAACGACTGCCCGCACGCCGGGAATCTTTTCAATCTTGCGGGAAATTTCGAGCGTCGTGCGCTCGGTGAGTTCGAGCGAGGAGCCTTCCGGCAGTTCCATGAAAACCGACAACTCGCTCTGGTCTTCCTGAGGCATCCAGTCGCGGCCGATGTGGTTGTTGAGGTAGAAGGTGGACGCAAAGGTGAGCGCGCTGATACCGACGACAACCAACCGGTGGTTGAGAGCCCATTCGAGGATCGCCGTGTAGATCCGTTCCATCGGGCCGGAATGATGGCCATGCTTGCCTGTGCCCTTCTTCTTCAAAAGGCGGGCGCTGAGGGTGGGCGTCAACGTGAAAGCCACCAGCATGGACATCATGATGGAGACCGACATGGTCCAGCCGAACTGGTTGAGGAATTTTTTCGCATAGCCCTGCATGAAGGCGACGGGGACGAAGACGATGACCAGCGACAGAGTGGTGGCGATGACGGCCAGCGAAATCTCCTTCGTCGCCACGATGGCGGCTTCGATGGGCGGCATATCTTCTTCCTCGATGTAGCGGTAGATGTTTTCGAGGACGATAATGGCGTCGTCGATGACGATGCCCACGGCCAGCGTGAGACCCAACAGGGTCATCGAGTTGAGGGTGAAGCCCATCAGTTTGAGGAGGGTGAACGTGGCCACGATCGAGGTGGGGATGGCCAGCGAACTGATAAACACCGTCCGCCAGTCGCGAATGAACAGGAAAACAATCATCGAAGCGAGCAGGCTCCCGAGAAGAAGATGTTCTTCCAGGGCTTCAACGGAATTGCGGATGTAGGTGGCCTGCTCCTTGACCACGTCCACTTCAATGCCGGTGGGGAGTTGGGGCTGGATGGCGGCGAGTTTCTTCTGAATCCCTTCCACCACCTCCACGGTATTGACGCCCACCTGGCGGCGGATTTCCATCATCACGGCCGGTTTGTTCTTGTAGTAGCCGAAGGTACGGCGCTCCGCCATCCCGTCTTCGGCATATCCGATGTCGCGAACGCGCACCGGAACCCCGTTCACGTTCTTGATGATGATGTTCCCGAATTCGGCCACCTTCTCGACTCGCCCGAGCGTGCGAACGCCCAACTCCGAGGGGCCGCGCGTGATGCGCCCGCCGGGAGTTTCCACGTTCTCCGTGACAATGGCGTTCTGAACATCCTGAGCGCTGAGGTTGTAGGCGTTGAGCTTATCGATGTCGAGGAAGATGTTGATCTGCCGCTGGCGGCCGCCGTAGAGATCGACGCCGCCGACGCCGTCGACGGTTTCAAGCGCGCGGCGAATCTGCTTATCGGCGATTTCCGTGAGTTCTCTCTGGCTGCGCGAGCCGCTGACGGCGATGGTGATGATGGGGTCGGAGTCGGGGTCGGCCTTGATGACGGAAGGCGGCAGGACATTCGGGGGCAGGGCTTTCATCGCCGCGCTCACTTTTTCTCTCACGTCCTCCACCGCTTCCCCGATATCCCGGTCGAGGACGAAGGTGACCATCATGCGGGCGCTGCCCTCGAAAACATAGGCCCGGAGTTCATCGATGCCGCTGATGGCGGAGACGGTTTCTTCGAGCGGGATTACCACCTGAGAGGCAACCTCTTCCGGGCTCGCGCCGGGCAATCTCACCTGGACATAGACTGTCGCGGCATCCGTTCGGGGAAACAGATCGAGGCCAAGGTCCTTGAAGCTGAAGATGCCCAGCGTGACCAGGAACATGACCAGCATGAAGGCGAAGACAGGCCGCCGGACACAGATTTCAGACAAACTCATACCGTTACCCCGCTGTAGAGATGATGGAGCGGCCGCTGGAGGTTACCATTATAACTTGTAGCTATGTCGAAAACTGCTTTCTTGTTCCCCGGACAGGGGTCGCAGGCGAAGGGCATGGGGCAGACCCTGGCTGACGCCTATCCAATTGCCCGCCAGACATTTATCGAGGCTGACGAGGCGCTGGGGTTTGCGCTTTCGAGACTCTGCGCCGAGGGGCCCGAAGAAGAGCTGAAACGGACCGAGAACACGCAGCCGGCGATGCTGGCTGTTTCCGTGGCGGCTTTTCGCGTGCTCGAGGAGAAAGGGCTCCAGCCGGATTACGTCGCCGGCCACAGCCTGGGTGAATATTCGGCGCTGGTCGCCGCCGGAGCGCTGGATTTTCGTGAGGCGCTCCGGGTGGTTCGCCGCCGGGGCAGATACATGCAGGAGGCTGTCCCGGAAGGGACGGGCGCAATGGCCGCCATCCTGCGCCTTCCGGAAGGGAAACTGGAGGCAATCCTCGCCGAGGCGTCGCAAGGGGAAATCGTCACCGCGGCCAACTTCAATTCTCCCGACCAGGTGGTGATTGCCGGTCATGCCGGGGCCGTGGCTCGGGCATCGGAACTGGCCAAGGCCGCCGGAGCCAAACGCGCGATTCCGCTGCCGGTGAGCGCTCCGTTCCACTGCCCGTTGATGAAGCCCGCGCAGGAGCGCCTGGCGGTTGACCTGAGGCAAACGGCGTTTCGCGACCTGGCCGTGCCGCTGGTGAATAACTGGCAGGCGCGGGTGGTGCGGACAGCCGGGGAGGCGCGGCAGGGGCTGATCGAGCAGGCGCCGAACCCCGTGCGGTGGGTGGAATCGGTGCGCCTGCTGGCTTCCTTGGGAGTGACCCGAGCCGTGGAAGTGGGGTGCGGCACGGTGCTGCGGGGGACCGTGCGCGCCATCGAGCCAACGATCGCCTGCGGCGTGTTCGGCGAGGCCGCGGACTGGGAAAAGCTCCGGGAGTTGCTGGCTTCCTGATTGAGGGTATCCGGCCGCGGTCGCTGGTCTGGTTTGTGTACACGGGACCGCTATCGGCGTTTACCTTATACGGGAAACGCCGGATTCCACGCTGCCCGCTACGCGGGGTCTAGCGGGTATGAATCCGGCTGTGAACGTTCCATGGGCAGTTCGCTCTCCGTGACGCGGCGAAGGCGGAAAGGGCGGCGCCAGTGGAGGAGAAGAACTCGCGCCGCCGCATCTGGACTACTTGCCTTTCTTGGTCTTTCGCGCGGTCACCGTGATTTCGATGTGCGCGGTCCCCACCAGTTTGGCCACCCCCACCGTCGTCCGCGTCGGCCGCGGCTCCAGGAAATTCTTCATGTAGACCGTGTTCATGCGAGGGAAAAGGCTCATATCGGTAAGATAGACCTGCACCGAAACCGCGTCCGCGAGGCTTGCCCCAGCGAGTTTCAGCACTTCGTTGATATTGTCCAGTGTCTTCTGCACCTCCTCCTCGAAGCTGTCCGGGATGGTGCTGCCGGCAGTGATTCCGGATACGTAGATGGTATCGCCTACCTGGAGACCGGCGCTGAAGGGGCGGTTCGGCGCGGTGCCCGGCGGCGTCAGCACCTTCTTATCGGCGGCAAATGAGCCGGCGCAGAAAGCGGACAGGAACAGGAAAAGGTAAATAGCGCGTTTGTGCATATATGGATGATACTCCAAACACGATGTGATACCTCCGCTGGTACTTTCTTGTACTAGGGTACTGCCGGTAAATCCACCTAATTCACCATTGCTCCCGCAGGTCCCGCGCCGCATCCTGGGATTGCAGAAACGCTTCGGACAATGATCATGGCTACGCTATCGAACAAACCAGAGAATGAACGCCGCGCGGCGGACCGTTTCCCCATCGAGCGCGAGGTGCGGTACAAGGTCATCAGCAAAAAGAACGGCGATGAGAGCGGCGTGGGATCCACCATCAACATCAGCAGCAACGGAGTGCTGTTCACCACCGAGAAGCTGCTCATTCCCGGACGCCGCCTCGAGGTCTCCATCAACTGGCCCGCGCAGTTGAACAACAAGTGCGCCCTGAAGCTGGTGGCGCGCGGGCGCGTGGTGCGATTCGAGCAGGGCAAGGCGGCAATGGAGATTCAGCAGTACGAATTCCGTACGTCAAGCGCCGGCGCGCATTGATCGCGCCACCTTGATGGCCACTTGCTTCTGATACTGATCATGCCGCCCGAGCCGGTCTCTCCGTTGAGTTCATACAGCGCATGGGTGTCATGTCCGAATTCAGATTGCCATTGAATAACCTGCAAAAAGTGGACTTTCCGTATCATCGCTCAAAACGTGCTTTATGTTCCTATGCCGCGCGCGGGATTCGGTTCGTCTTGCAGTGCGGGAAAGGGCAGAGAGGCCGCCACGGCGTCCAGGTCGATCAGGTAGACCGGCCGGGAACGGCCATGCCATGTTCCACGGACAAACCGGCGGAAGGGGCGGGACATGTGCCGCGGAGGAACCACGTCCGTGGGGCGGACTCGAACCGTATCGACCGCCTTGTCCGCCAGGATGCCAAGCAAAGATAAGCCCGGAATGGGAGGCTCCGGTTCAAAAACCACCGCACAAAGCGGCGGTCCGGTGGCAGCCAGCGAGAATAGGACGCGGAGGTCCGCTGCCGCCACGGCTTCACCGCCAAGCACCAGCATTCCGGCGAACCACTTTTCAGCGGCGGGCACGGGCAGAAGTATCGGACGTGGACAAAGGCGCCTCACCTGGCAACAGGGAATCGCAAACTCCCACGGCCCCACCCGGACCAGCAGATACTCCACCGCCACTTCAGCCGGCGTCTCCGGCGATGGATCGGCGCGAGCCAACGTCACACACCGGCAAGATGGGGCTTTGCAGCGTGTCTGGCATGCTCATTCTGCTGGTTGGGAGACAGACATACCTGCACTTCAATCCGCTCCCCCTCGAAATCAAAGGGAACTACCGTCCATTCATGCTTGCCCTGGTTCCGCTTAATGAAATCGTGGCCGTAGAGCACCGTGGGAATGCTCAGGGCCATGGAGCCAAGAATCTCCTCCAGTTCCGTTTTCACGTTGCCGAGTATCATGTTCGTCATTTCGCCCACCGCGTCCAGCACTTCCTCCTCCACGCTGTCATGTTCACTGAGGAACAACGCATCCGCGATGCGGCAAGCCATCCTGGCGGAACAGATGAACGCGCCCGTGCCGGCCCACGTGCCCGCGAAACCCACAAGCGAGAGAATGCCCGCATTCGTCGGCGCCGGATCCACCTCCGTGTACTCCGCAAGCGGGCGGAGTTCGAGGCCGAGCATTGTCTGAAAAACGCCGCACGAGGCGTCCCGGATGAATTCGACCAGTTGATCCTGGGCAATGGACTCTTGCATGAAACCAAACTCCTGTAAATTTATTAAAGGATGCCCGTGAGCTTTTCCTTGATCTGATCGGCCGTGAACGGTTTCCGCACATAGCCGCTCGCTCCCAGCGTCACCGCTTCGAGCACCTTGTTCTGGCTGCCCTCGGTGGTGATCATCAGCACAGGAACGTTCTTGTGCTCGTGACTCGCCCGGATCTGCGTCAATAACTGCAAACCGTCCATGTTCGGCATGTTGATGTCGGATAGAATCAGCCCTACCTTGCGACTCTTCAACGCCTCCAGGGCTTCCACTCCGTCCCCGGCCTCGATCACTTCGCCCACACTCAATTCCGCCTGGCGCAGCACCCGCTGCAGGATCTTTCGGATCGCCGCGGAATCATCCACAATCAGTATGTCTACCGGCATTGAACCAGGTTCCTCCCATGCCCTCATCCGCTTGCGGCGGCGCCGCAGTTTGCCACCGGCGGTTGCCGCGCTTCTAAGAACTCGCTTACACAACGGCGCCTCGCTGACCGTAGGACTCGCGAGTTCTTAACTGCACCGAACCAGCCGGCGGCCTTCCAACCGCCACATCCATCCTCATCGGTAACGCCGCGAAGGACTTGAATCGGGATGATCGGAATTGTTTTCCGGTTTCCCGCCTCGAATAGCGCTGGCTATGGATGCCATAGAAACTTTCGATTGGACGAAATCCGCACCCTATCTTTACCTTGAAGTATGATCGCCCTCTCCACTCCGGAGCCAGTCCCCGCCCAGGCCGCCCTGTTGCTCCGGGTCAGCAGGATCGTCAGTTCCGAGCTTTCCCTCGACCAGATGCTCGAAGAAATCCTCGAAGTGGCCGTACAGGTTTGCGCCTGCGACGCCTGCCTCGTCTATCTCCTTGAAAAAGCTACGAGTGAGATCATCCTGTGGGCTTCCAGGGTGCCCCATGCCAGGTCGCTTGGGAAATTGCGGATGAAACTGGGAGACGGGGTTGCCCGCGGCGTGGCCGCCCAGAATTCGGTTGTCGCCCTCACCGCCCAAGCCGCCCAGGACCCCCGCTTCAAACGATTCCCCTCCTTGATTGAGGACACATACGAAGCCTTCCTTTCCATCCCCCTGGCAATCGGCGGCGAAGCTGTGGGAGCCATCAACGTCCATTTCCGTCAGCCTCGCGAATTTCCCGCCGATCTCATTGATTTACTGACGTTTATGGGCGAGCAGATGGGCGGCGCCGTCGCCAGGAGCGTGCTCGCCGAAGAGAACCTGCGCCTGCGGGACGAGGCGCTCGAAATGAAGCGGCAACTCGCGGCGCGCAAACTGGTGGAACGCGCCAAGGGCATTCTCATGCGGCGATTCTCGATCACCGAAGAAGAGGCGTATCTGCGCTTGCGCAACGATAGCCGCCGTTCCCGCCGCTCCATGCGCGATCTGGCTGAACACATCATCCAAACCGAAATCAACGGCCTCGGTGCTCAGTAACAAACATTCCGGTTGATGACTCGCGAACGGCCGGCCAGGGCAGACCCGTCGCGAAAAGTCGTACGATAATCAGGCATGTCCGTTTTCAAACTGGCGGCGGCCGCCGCCGTCACCGCGGGTTGCCTCCTGGCGCAAACCGCCGCGCCGCTGCCCCTCATACGCGACTCGAAACCGCGGGTCGAAGCGCCGGGGCCGGTCGACTGGCGGATTGTCACGCGGCCCACCACCGGCGGAGCGCTGATCAGCCTGAAACTTCACAACCGGGGCGCGGCGCCGGCGCGGTTGGGGAAGGTGTACCTGGTGGACGGGTGGCTGGATCTGCCCGCCGGAGCGGTGGCGCTGTCGATGTCCGGCTGGCAGATTCCTTCGCTGGTGAAACCGGTCAAGGAACGTGTGACCAGCCAGGTGATGATGGAAGTGGTTGCGGGATCGCGGGCGGCCAACCTCGGTTTTGTTACGTTTGACCGCATCTTCACGGAGCACGCCGTGTGGTCCGAAGCCGGCCGGTTGCGCGTGCAATCCTGGTGCGACTTCCGGCAATGGGCGCTCCCGCCCGGCCAGGAGGTCGAGACCGAGGAACTGCGTGTTGCCGCCACGGGCGACGGGTTGCGCGGGTTGGAGGAATGGGCCGATGCCGCCGCGAGCCGGAACCATCCCCGGATCTGGCGCGAACCGGTGGCTGGATGGGTCGGCTGGTCGTGGGTGGATCCGTTCCATAGCGAGAGATATGAAGACGTCGTGCGCCGTAACGCGCGGGCGATACGGGAGCGGCTGAGCGGGTTCCCCATTCAATACATCTGGGTGAGCCTGGGAAACCTGGATGGCCGCCAGGCGGGTAACTGGCTTGCGTGGAACCGCCAGGCGTTTCCCACGCCGCCGGAAAAGCTCATCCAGGATCTGAACGCCGCCGGCTTCAAACTGGGCCTGTGGGCGGGCGCCTTCTGGCTGAGCGCGCAATTGGAGGATAAAGTCGCGCGGTTGAACAGCGCGCTGCTGCGCAAGGACGGGGAACTGCTGTTTGTGCCGCACCGTGAAATCGGCAAGGTGTATATCCTCGACCCGACTCACCCGAAAACGCACGAGTGGCTGCGCGAGACGTTTTCCACCTACCGGCGCTGGGGCGTGCGCTACTTCATGATCGATTTTCTGGATTCCATCAGCGACGTGATTACTGGCCGGTACATGCCCACCAGGTACGCCGACGCCTCCCTGATACCGGGACCGCAAACCTTCCGCCGGGGCATCGAGGTGATCCGAAAGGCGGCGGGTCCGGATACGTATCTGCTGGCCAGCACCGGACCCACGCTGCATTCCATAGGCATCATGGACGGGGTCCGGGCCGGCAGCGACTATGGGGAGGGCCGCGCTCTGGACGGTCCCGGCAAGGGTTTTTATCCCGGCACGTTTGTCATCAACAAGGCCGATTACTGGACCTCGCACCGCCGCGCCACCGAAGCCTGGGCGAGCCACTATTTCATGAACGGAAAGCTGTTTGTGGCCGACACGGGCAATGTCCTCTCGGTCGATCAACCGATCGCCGTTTCCGACGCGCGGATCAGCGCGACCATCTTCGGGCTCAACGCAAGCCCGCTGATGCTCGGCGACGATATCGAGCGCATCGCTCCCAGCCGGTTGGAGATTCTGCGGAAGGTTTTTCCCCGGGGCGGCAAAAGCGCCGTGCCCGTGGACCTCTTCGAATCGCCAAGCCCGGACTACCCGAAAGTATTCCGCCTCGACGTGGCCAAAAGCTGGGACAACTGGCGGGTGGCGGCGGTGTTCAATTACGGCCGCGAGGTGTTGAAGCGCCGGGTGAGTTTCCCGGGGAAACAGGTGGTTTGGGACTTCTGGAACGAACGCTCGCTCGGCGCGCACGATGGCGGCATCGACATCGACGTGCTGCCGGAATCGGTGCGGGTGGTTCGGGTGGCCCGCGAGCGCGATCATCCCTGGCTTCAATCCACGGACATGCACGTGCGGCAGGGCGAAATGGAAATCGAAGATGTGGCGTGGGACGCGGGCGCTTCCACGCTGCGGTTCACGGCCGTGCGGCCCGACGGGTACACGGGGACAGTCTTTCTACGCGCCCCCGCCGGATGGGCCGTTGCCGAACCCGCCGGCCTGTGGATTGCGCGCGATGGCTCGGACAACTCGCTCACCATCCGCGTGAACGTCGAGTTCGGCCCAACAGGCCGTGTGACCAGGTCGATTCGTTTTCAGCGGTTCCAGCAATATTAAACTGGATGTTTGTCTCCTTTCCGCCCGCTTTTCCGCAACCCGCATCTGCAAACCGTCGCCGGAGCCTTCTGGCGGCGGCCATTCGATGAGCGCGCGTTCCCGGTAACCGCCTCATACTATCAAACGGAATCCGAAGTACGGGTTCTCGTGCACAGCCAGCAGCCCTCCTCTCCCCCCAAAGGGACGCTGCTGCTGGTGCACGGCCTCGAAGGCTCGAGCGAGGCGGGCTACATGCGCAGCGCCGCGCATGCCGCACTCACCTCCGGCTTTGCCGTGCACCGCCTCAATACCCGCGGTTGCGGCGGCACGGAAGCCCTCTGCAACACGCTCTACCACGCCGGCCTCACCACGGACATCCGCTTCGTCGCCGAACGCCTGCGCGCCCGGTCCGGGCGACCCATCTTCCTCGGCGGCTTCTCCCTGGGAGCCAACATGGTGATCAAACTGGCGGGTGAACTGGGCGCCGCCGGCCGCGATTTGCTCGCCGGAGTCATCGCCACCAGCACTCCGCTCGATCTCGGCGCCTGCGCCGCCGCTCTCAACCACCCCCGCTGCCGGCTCTACCAGCGGCGCTTCCTCCGCAACATGGCCGCGCGCCTCCGCCGCCGTCATGCCCTGATGCCCCATCTTTTCTCCCTCGAGGGCCTCGACGGCGTGCGCGGCGTCTACGAATTCGATGACCGCATCACCGCCCCCTTCTTCGGCTTCGGAAATGCCGAAGGCTACTACGGCACGCAATCCGCCGGCCTTTTCCTCGACACCATTGCCGTTCCCACGCTCCTCATCCACGCCAAGGACGACCCCATGATCCCCTTCGACGTCTACAAACATCCCGCCTTCGCCCGCAATCCGCACCTACGTCTTCTCGCCGCCTGCCACGGCGGCCATGTCGGCTTCCTCGCCCGCGGCCCGCGCCGTTTCTGGGTGGACGAAATCCTCTGCCGCTGGATGATGGAGATCGGGAACAACTCGCCGGCCGGCATCGTCTTGTAGTTCAGAGACATGCACTCCGGAGCGTCCTTTCTTGAGGCGGCGCGTGTCGCCTTCGGCTCACTGCGGGCGAACAAATTGCGCAGCTTCCTTACTTTGCTCGGCATCATCCTCGCCACCTCCACGCTGATCACGGTCATGTCGTTGATCCACGGCATGGATATTTACGTCGCCCAATCGGTCTCCGACATGGGCGCCGACGGATTCCGCATCGTCCGCATGGCCTTCTTCGGCAACTGGGACCCGAAGAAGTTCCTGGAATTCCAACGGAAAAATCCCGAGTTGAGCCCCGGCGAGTATGACTTTCTCCGCTCCCGCTCCTCTCTTGTCCGCGCCATCGGCATGCAAAGCTCCCGCCAGACGCGCGTCTCCGCCGAAGGCCAGAACATGCTCGGCGTCGAACTGCTCGGCGCATCGCCGAACATCGCCGACATCTCCAACATCCAGCCCTTGTTCGGCCGCGTCTTCACTGAGACGGAAGACCACCACCGCATGACTCTCGCCTTCCTCGGCAACGACCTGCGCGAGACGTTCTTCCCCAATGCCGATCCCGTGGGCAAGACGATCGAAATCGAGGGCCGCCCGTTCGTCGTCGCCGGAAGCGCCAAACCCCTGGGCAGCACTTTCGGCGTGTCGCGCGACAACTTTGTGATGATCCCCGTCGAAACCTACTTCAAGATGTACGGCGCGCGCCAGGGCATCAGCTATGCCGCCGCCGCCTCGAATCACGAAAACCTCTTCCAGGCGCAGGACGAGATCCGCATGCTCCTGCGCGCCTGGCGCAAACTGCGCCCCGGCCAGGACGACAACTTCGCCGTCATCTCCTCGGATTCCTTCGCCCAACTCTGGGAGCGGCTCACCGGAGCTATCGCCGCCACCGCCATCGGCGTCGTTTCCGTCTTCATGGTGGTCGGCGGCATCGTCATCATGAACATCATGATGGCCGTAGTCTCCGAGCGCACCCAGGAAATCGGAGTGCGCAAATCCGTCGGCGCGCGGCGTTCCGATATCCTCCGGCAATTTCTCGTCGAATCCTCGCTGCTTGCCGGCTGCGGCGGCCTGATCGGCGTCATGATGGCCTGGGCGCTCGCCATCGCCGTCCGCAACTTCACTCCCGTCCCCATGGCCATGCCCGTCACAGCGGTCTTCGCCGGCGTGGGCCTTTCGACGGTAGTCGGCCTGTTCTTCGGCATCTATCCGGCAAGCCGAGCCGCCAAACTCGATCCCATCGAAGCGCTGCGGGTGGAGCGATGACCGCCGGCGCCGTAGTTTCGGGAGTCAAACTCGCGCTCGATTCCATCCGCGCCCACAAGTTGCGCGCCTTCCTCACCACCCTCGGAGTCATCATCGGAACCAGCACCATCATCGGCGTCGGCTCCATCCTTGCCGGCTTCGATGGAGCCATCACCAACATGCTGCGCGGCATGGGCGGCAATACGCTCATCGTGTTCAAATTCCGCATCGGCCCGCGTGTGGGAGGACTGAGTCCTGAAGAGCGCACCCGAAAACCGCTGACGCTCGAAAACGCCCGCGCCATTGCCGAGCGCTGCCCCTCCGTCGATCACGTCAGCCCCTTTCTCTTCCCTTCGCGCGGCATCCACGTGGCGCGCTACAAGGGTCAGGATTATTACAACCTCGACATGGGCGGCACGGAAGAAGGCTACGCGCGCGGCGGCGGCCAGGCGGAGATGAAAGCCGGCCGCTTCTTCACCGACATCGAGAACCGCCACCGCCTTCCCGTCGCCGTCATCGGCGAGGATGTCTACAAAGCACTCTTCTCGAACATCGACGCCGTGGGCAAGAGCGTCGAACTCGATGGGCACCACTTCCAGATTGCCGGCGTCATGAACCGCCCCGCCTCCTCGCCCCCCGGCGCGAACGACAACCGCTTCCTGCTGCCCTACTTCACCATGCGCAAGGCGTTCCCCTCGGCCGTCGAGCACATGCTGGTTGTCGTCGCCAAGCAAGGCCAGATGGCGCAGGCCGCCGACGAACTGCGCGCCGTGCTGCGCATCGAACGCCGCGTGCCCCACAACAAGCCGGACGATTTCTACATCTCGAGCGCCGAGCAGATGATCGAGGATTTCCGCCGCATCACCGCCGTGACGGCCCTGGTGATGGTGGTGCTCAGTTCGATCGGCCTGCTGGTGGGCGGCATCGGAGTGATGAACATCATGCTCGTTTCGGTGACCGAACGCACCCGCGAGATCGGAGTCCGCAAAGCCGTCGGCGCCCGGCGGGCGGATATCGTGCTCCAGTTTCTCACCGAGGCGGTAGTGCTCACCGGCATGGGCGGATTGCTCGGCATGATGCTCGGCTGGATGATTTCCAAGACCGCCAGCATCGTGTTTCCGAGCCTCCCGACCGCCGTGCCGCTTTGGGCCGTCGCGCTGGGGGTGGTGGTGTCGGTGGGGATCGGGCTCTTCTTCGGCATCTGGCCCGCCGGCAAAGCCGCGCGGCTGGATCCGGTGGAGGCGCTGCGGTATGAATAGGTAGCCAGAACGCCTCCCCCACTGCTCCTTCGCTTGCAGTAACCTGTGGCGCAAGCTCTCAGCTTGCCGCGCCGGCACTCTGCCGACGCTTGGCAGGCACCGCGCGAAGGTTCGCGGCGCCAGACACGCGCCCGCATCCGGACCGTCCCCGGACGCGGGCCGTCTGGGTCCACTCAATCCTCATTGCCATGTGCCATGCGATAGAAATCGCCCAATGTCAGACCGAGATCCCGGAGCACTTCCTCGTGAGGAATGCCTTTGCTCCGCGCTGGCGCAGCCACTCTCTGGACCTCTCTACATCCTTGCGTTCGTCTTCCGTCTCCGATTCTTCCTCGATGGGTCCGACTACGACGGAGAACTGGTGCGGCGGGAGTTGCTCGATCAGCCCACGCGCGTGTTGCTCGTCCTTCCCAGGGTCGCTCGCCATGGCTCCATTTGGCTCTCACGTACTGCTGTGCAAGCCGGCATGCGCGAGGCTGGCTTTGGGGAAGCGCGTCCTCCGCTCGCCAGCCGCCGTGGATTGGAATGCGGAAGCGTCTGCTCCACAAGGATTCATCAGCGAAGTAAACTTGCTCGCAACAGGGGAAATGACGTAATCATTCGCGGCAATGTCCCAATCTGGGAGGGTCAAAACCCTCGCCTTCCAGGCGACGGCTTCAGCGGGCGCGACGCAGGATACTCTTGAGGGATGGGAGAATACCGACGCGGCGCGCACACGGTTTTCGAGATCCATTTGCACTTGGTGGGGATTACGAAGTACCGACGTGCGGCACTGAGAGGTGAGGTGGCGACGAGAGCGCGGGACCTGATCCGCGATATCTGTGCGCAGCACGAGGTGCGGATTATGAAGGGGCACGTATCGAAAGACCACGTGCACCTGTTCGTGTCGATCCCGCCACAAGTGACGATCAGCCGGTTGCTGCAGTGGCTGAAAGGAAAGACGGCGCATCAACTGATGGCCGAATTCCCGCACGTGAAGAAGCAGTTCTGGGGGCGGCATCTATGGGCACGGGGATACTTCTGCTGTAGCTCGGGGAATGTGACGGACGAGATCGTGGCAGAATACATTGCTAACCAAAATGTGAGTGAAGGGCAAGATGAGGACTTCAAAGTAGACGGTTAAGTCCGTCTACTTCTTTGAAGCCCGCTTGGTGCGGGAATCATCTTGCCGGCCTTCGGCCGGAACAGGGCTTACAGCCCGTTACTAAAGCCACCGCCTTCGAGGCGGTGGCTTTCTGGAGTTTCTACATTATTTCAAGCGGCAGCGGCCTGAACGAGGGCGGAATCGGTGATTTGAAAGCCGAAGATCTTGAGCAATGCAGGTTGCTGCGTCATTTCCTTGCGCAGCAGCGTGATGAGGTCTAAACACAATACTGTTCACTTCACGATCCTGATCCGCTTGGCGACGTCAAGGCGACGAGTG
>JAIXKK010000137.1 GCA_026954325.1 Bryobacterales bacterium
GTTCACTAGCCCGGACCCGATGCTGAATTCCGCAAAGCCTTGGGACCCGCAGAGTTGGAATCGCTATAGTTACGCCTTGAACAACCCTCTGAAGTTCGTCGATCCGAACGGACTCTACAATCTCGTAAACACCTGCGCGGAAGACGACAAGAAGTGCAACAGGCAGTTCGACCAGAAGGCGGCCAATCTGAAGCAGGGGCTTGCGGACCTTCAGAAGCGGGTGGGCAAGATGAAGAACGGCGCCGAAAAGCAGCGGCTGCAAGCTGCTTTGGGCACCATGGGAACCGAGAGCGACAAGAACAGCGTGAACGTGCAGTTTGGACCCACAGGTGATGGAGCCGCAGCCCAAACAATCCCGTTTTACAACGAACAGACGGGCAAGCTGGGCTTCAATGTCATCTTCGACCCCAAGCACATCACCGGCGGCACGAACGACTGGGCTATTGATGCCGCTCACGAGGGCACACACGTTGCCGACATAAGCGACCCGCGCTATAACAACCCGGCGACGACGCTCAGCCCGTTTTCGTTGGAATACCGGGGGTACACAACCTCCGCCTGGGCAGCATCAGCTCTCGGCCTGCCTTCTCTCTTTTACGGCAATGGCAGGTACCAGATCTGGAACAGTAGTTGGGGATTGGTGGACAAGACCCTCACGAACTACCTCACCAACATGAAGGATTCGAAGGGGCGGCAAACCCATCCCGAGACGACTCCTCACAACCCTTGGGGCAACTGACGCCGGGAGGTGAAGCCATGTCACTCAGCAAACTGCTGCTCGTGGCGGCGTTCCTGCCAACGATTGTTGCCCAGCAATCAAGAAGCGTTATGCCGATGATTGCGGGCGGAGCGGTGCCGCTATACCCGCCGCTCGCCCGCGCCGCAAAAATCCAGGGTGTGGTCCACGTAAGGATCACGACGGACGGAAGCCGCGCCGTCACAGCCCAGGCTGAGGATGGGCAGCGGCTCTTGGCTGTTGCAGCAGAGGAAAACGCGCGGACCTGGCAATTTTCGAAGCATTCACCCATGTCGTTCATGGTGACCTATCGGTATAGGCTCGACGCCGATGCCGATCCAAACAACCCCACGGTGACACTCCGGTTTCTCACAGAGATCGATGTGTCCATAGCGCCGTTGGTCATCAGCGACCCGTCGGCCGAAACGAAGAAGTAACGTGCGGAATTTTGCAGATCGCAATTACCATCTTAGTCGAGGCTACGTCAAATTCTATGAAGAGCGGCTTCGGAATCCAGTTGCCCATCGCAAATTGTATGACGGCGATCAACATGGCAGCACCAACCCGGAGATTTCGACCTACGCAATTAACCGGGACTCCTCCACGATTACAGCCCCGGATGGAGGAGTGACAACGAACTTTTACTTCGATCGCAAGATTCTCTCCACCTGGTATCGTGGCCTCGTCTACCGCACACTGGGGCCGCTGGGATCGGGAGTGATCCGGAACTGGGGCCGGAACAGGCCCTATTCCGTGGAGGACTAGGCCCAGGGCAATCCGTTTGTCAAGTCCGAGTTCCAGGTCACGGGAAACGCAAGCGCGCCGCAAAAGATGGCCGGCAGCACTGATTCCATTGACAAGAACGGCAACTCGATCGAACTGCGCGAATACGATTGGGAGAGCTATAACTCCGTGCCGTCCGCGTTCGATCTCGGCAACAGCGTGATTCGCGAGACGCAGTACACGTCTTTCGGTAATCCTTCGATTGTGAAGGACGAATGGCAATACGCCGACAGTTCGCGGGGATATACGGAATATGCCTACGATGCCGGCATCCCCGGTTGTCCCTTTGGCAACGGCGCCCTTCTATGCTGCACTCCTCCCAGTCCGTGGGGGGCGAATACGGCATCGAGCGGCGTGGCAAAGGTCGACTACAATTCCGAGGTTCAAGTGCTCACCGATCAGTGGCGGCAGACTCGCACCTTAACATACGATGCGCTGGACCGGCTGGTCCAGGTAACCGACGGCGCGGGTACAACCTACTACACCTACGACGCGCTGGACAACCTGACCTATGTCTGCCAGAACGGCACGCCCCCTGCCTCGGTTTGTACCGGCGGGCAAAAGCGCACTTTTGTGTACTCCTCTCTGAAGTGCCTGGTGAGCGCCACCAACCCGGAGAGCGGCACGACCACCTACACCTACGGATGTCCCCTGCCGCCAGTAGACTTCGGCGGTTTAGCGTGTCGGGACCCGACATTAGGTCCACAATCGTACCATTCATGGGTGGGAACCGTAATTTGCCCATCGCGAGTGCGCCGCTATGGTTCTGTCTGTTACACGGGAGAGGCGGGAGTGTGAATAAACCGAGCGAAATGCGTGGAGCTAAAATAGGTTGGCAGCGCTACCTGGAGAGAAGTTCCAACACTTTGGTCAACGGCTCATCGACGCTCGATGCGGCCTTGCACCGCGGGCTTCTGGCGCTCCATAACTGCTCGGCCAGCGAGATGTTGCTCTCGGTAGCGTCTCCATAGGATTTCGGTCTGGCGCGGCCTGCGAGTTCCTTGCGTGCCTGGGCCGCCTGGTCAGGCGCCAGATCGGCGCCGCACTGGTCAAGCGCGGCCAGGGCGAGTTCGAGCAGGTTCCGGCTGCGTTTGTAGCGCTCCGAGACGGGGATGCGCCGCGCGACGGGATCGAGAGCGAGGATCTGTTCGCACACTTCGGCGCGGCGGGCCCAGATGGCATGATCCGGGGCGAGGCGGGCGGCGTTACGGTAAGCATTTTGCGCATTCGTGTAGTCTGCCTGGGCGTAGAGAGCGTTTGCAAGTCCGGCGTAGGCCGCGGCATCGGTGTTGTCATGGTGAACGGCGGCGCGGAACACATCGGCGGCCTCTTTGGGCATTCCGAAATCGAGCAGCATGTTTCCGGCCTTCTGGCGCAGGTCCGGATCGCCGGGCATCTCGGTGACGAGTGCCAGCAACTCCGCCTGGGCCTGCTTCTTTTGCCCGGCTTTGGCGAGCGCGTTCACCAGTTCGATGCGCGCCGCAATGCGGTGCTGCCGCGCATCGGCGGGCCAGGAACCGTAGATGGCGCGGTGATAGTACGCCACGGCATCCTGAATGTCTCCCAGTCCCACGGCAACCCTGGCCCGGCCGAGGTTCGCGGGACCGCTGCCCGGATTCGCGCGCACCAGTTCGCGCAAGTAGATTTCCGCTTCGCTCCATCTGCCTTCCCTGACCAGAGCCTGCGCAAGCGCCAGGCGGTAATCGCCGGTGTGGGAGATGGAGAGCGCTTCCCTGTACCGCTCGATTGCTTCGTTGTAGCGCTCCTTTTGCATCAACTCATTCCCGGTCTTGAAGGCCTGCCGGGCCCGCTCGCTGCGTTGTGCACGGTAGAAGTAGTTGATCATGACGATCACGAGCACGACGCCCACGACGACAGCGAGAATTCTGGTCAGCCTGGTGACGGGGGGCGGCGTCTTCGACTCCTCGGGTTTCTTCGAAGGCTTGCCAAAACCGTAGGCGCTCAGAACATCGTCCACCGAAATGACGCCGATGACCTCTCGCAGATTGGCCCGGCTGACAACGGGAAGCGTGCTGATGCCGGATGAGGCGATGCGGCGTAGGACGAGATCGAGCGAGTGATCGGGATGGACGTGGGGGAAATGTTCAGCCGTTTTTGGATCTTCGGGGTCCTCGGGAGGAAGCAGACCGGCGAGCCGTGTTCCGGCACGGCCGCCCTTTGCCGCTTCTTCCAACTGGGAGATGGACAGCACGCCGCGCAGGCCGTTGGTATCCACGACGGGCCAGGCGGTCTGCCCGCCCTTCCGGGTGTCGAGAGCCTCGCGCACGGTATCACCGGCCCAAAGGAGGTCCGACGCCGGGCGCATGCCATCGGCAACCACGAGGTGAGGGTCCTTCTGCCGGGCCCCGGCGGGGAGATGGACGCCATCCTGGTGCTGCAAGGCTTCGTAGACCGCTTCCTTCTGGAATCGCGCCGAGAGGAAATAGCTGATCATGTTGGCGATCATCAACGGCACGATGATGGAGTAGTCGCGGGTGACCTCGAAGATCATGATGACGGAGGTGAGCGGAACGCGGACGATGCCCGCGAAGGCGGCGCCCATTCCCACCAGGGCGTAAGCTCCGGCGCTGCCGGTGTAGTCCGGCGCCAGTTGATGAGCGGCCCCGCCCACGGCGCCGCCCATCATTGCGCCGATGAAGAGGCTGGGGCCGAAGATGCCGCCCGCGTTGCCGGATGCGTAGGAACTTGTGGTGGCGGCAATCTTCAGAAATACCAGCAGCGCCATGGCGCTCACGGCCATTTGTCCGTTGAGAGCCGAACTGACGTGCGCGTAGCCGACGCCCAGGACATCGGGATTAAACCAGCCGAGGATGCCCACCGCCAAGCCGCCCGCCACCGGGTGGAACCAGCGCGTCGATTCCGGCATCGCCTGGAAGCGCCTGCGCAGCCAAAGAAGCAGTTTCACGAACAGGATCGACACCAGGCCGCCGGCAATGCCGAGCACGGCGTAGACAGCAAATTCGACCGGATGAACGAGTTGGTAGGCGGGGACGTGAAACAGAGGCTCGTCTCCCAACAGCAGGTGAAGGACCATCCACGAGGTGGCCGAACTCAACACAATGGAGCCGAGTACCGGCGCGTGCAAATCTCCCAGAACCTCTTCGAGGGAGAAGAGCACGGCCGCGATGGGAGTGTTGAACGCGGCGGCCAAAGCGGCGGCGGAGCCGATGGGAACAAGCGCGCGGATGTTCGCCGTGCTCAGTCCCAGGCGCCGTCCGAACACCGACGCGATGCCCGCGCCCACCTGCACCGACGGGCCTTCGCGTCCCAGCGCCAGTCCGCTGGCCAGCGTAAAGGAAGCGAGGCCGAACTTGCCGATGACCGTGCGCAGGCTGATGTAGCCGTCACGGATGAACAACGCCGTCTTTGTCTGGGGAATTCCGCTGCCGCGGGCGTCGGGAAAGTAGCGGTACAGAAGCAAGCCCGCCACGAAGGACCCGAAGACGGGGATGAGGAGTCCGCGCCAGGCGGCAGCGTTTTGCGGGTACAAGCGGGAGGCGAGATTCTCGGTGAGGAGAATGAAAGCAACCACCACCAGACCGACTGTGGCGCCGATGATCAGTGTTAATACGAGGAGGACTTTGTCTTCGTGTTGCCGTAGCTGATCGGCCTCAGGCCAGGAAGGCAGCCATTCGCGCAGTGAACCTTTCGGAGTGGTACGGTTTGTCAAATCTCAGGCACCCCCGCGCCGGGATCCATTGCCGCGGCGGACCAGAACATTCGAAATCACGTGGAGGAGTGGTACGCCCGAGAGGATTCGAACCTCTGACCTCTTGCTCCGGAGGCAAGCGCTCTATCCAACTGAGCTACGGGCGCGCTTTCATTTATTCTAGCCGCTTCGTTTCCGCCGCGTCCACCCGAGTGTTTCCGGCCGCGCCACGGCCGGCATGTGGGCGCGACCACGAGGACTGGCCTATTTCTTGCGCACCGGGCGTCTGGCGGCGGGAGCGGCGCCCTGATGAAGCAGCTTCTCGATCTGTTCGCGCATCTGCTTCTCTTCGTCAACCTGAAAGAAATTGGCATCGCCCGAATATTGGGCGGCGATGCGAAACTCCTTGTCGATGAAGGCGACCTGCGGCATGAGAAGGCGCGCCGTCATGGGCACCTGCATGAAGCTCATGCAGACTTCCTGAGCCACGGATCCCACGGGGAAGGTGAGGTTGAGATCGCGGGCGTAGGCGTTCACATCACCGCCCGGATTAATGGCCGCGCCCACGACCGCGAAGCCCTTGGCGCCGTATTCACGGTACATGATTTCCGTGGTGCGGGAGGCCTTCTGGCAATGTGAGCAATAAGTGAGAAGAAATTCCACCGCGATCACCTTGCCCTTGAACTGGCTCAGCCGCAGCGGCGCCTTGCCGTTGGGCATGTTGATGACGATATCCGGAGCCGGACGCGGCGCCTCGAAACCCTGGGCGATTCCGGCGAGGGCCGCCGGGGCCAGACTAAGACAAAAATCTCTGCGTTTCATCCAATCCATTCCCCTACTTTTTATTCATCGACACAGCCTTCTTGGCGCCGGCTGGTTCTTTGAGCAACTCCTCGATAATCTGCCTCATTCTGGCTTCGGAGTGGAGATTCTCCCCACCGTCGATCGAGGATTGATAGCGGATGGTTCCTTTGCGGTCGATGAAGACCACCTGAGGCACCATCAGCCGCGCCATCATGCTGTAACCCAGATAGTCGAGAACCTTTTCCCGCTGCAGAACACCCACCGGGTAGTTGACATTGTTGTTGCGAACGAATTCCGGAACCAGCAGCATCGCATTTTCGTTGAAGGCGGCGCCCAAGGGCTGAAATCCGCGCGCGCCGTATTCGGCATACAACCTGGACATCACTTGCGAGGTTTCCTGGCAATGCGAGCAGGTGGTGAACAGGAATTCGACAACGCAAACTTTGCCCGCGCACCGGGAGAGGTTCACCTTCGTCCCATCGGGCATCGCAATCTCCAGGGGCGGGGCATGCCGCGGAGTGTTGCCGGATTGCGCGGCCAGTGGCAGACAAACCAAAAGGGCGCAAATGGAAAGGAAGACGCGTCGCATGGGGTTCTCCTAGGGTTTCATTTTACCATCGGGGCCGCGAGTGTCACTGTAATCCTTGACGCGCCAGCAACGCGCTCAGTTCCGGGTCACGGCCGCGGAAGGCGCGGTAAAGATCGGCGGGTTCCTCGCTGTTGCCTTTCTCGAGGATCTGCCGGCGGAACCGCAGTCCTGTTTCTCTATCAAAGACGCCTCTCTCGAGGAAAAGTGAGAACGCGTCGGCATCCAGCACTTCCGCCCACTTGTAGGAGTAGTAGCCGGCTCCATAGCCGACGGGACTTCCGAAGAGGTGGGTGAAGGCGAGGATCATGGCGTGTTCGGGCGGCAGCGGGGCAGGGGAGAATTGCTCGAGGATGCGGCGGGAATACTCGACCACGCTTCCATCCTGATTCGCATCATATTCCCGGTGGAGTTTGAGGTCAACAAAGCCGAAACTCAACTGGCGCATCTGCGCGTTGGCGGCGCGGTAGTTGCGCGCCTGGCGCATCTTGAGATAAAGGTGTTCGGGAATCGGCTCTCCCGTCTTCCAATGGCGCGCAAAGAGATCGAGAGACTGCCGCTCCCAGCACCAGTTCTCCATGATCTGCGAGGGCAGTTCGACAAAATCCCAGGCGACGTTGGCGCCGGAAAGACCGCGGGCCTCGACGCGGCTGAGGCAGTGATGCAGGAGGTGGCCGAATTCATGGAAGATGGTTTCCACTTCCCGGTGCGTCAGCAAAGCCGGCTTGCCCTCCACCGGAGGGGTCAGGTTGCCGTTGATGGCTCCGATGTGAACGCGGTCCGGGACGGCGGGGGAACCGGTCAAGAATGCGTCCATCCAGGCGCCGCCGCGCTTGTTTTCCCGGGGGAACCAATCGGCGTAGAACCCGCCGAGGACTTGCGAACCCTCGAGGATTTCGTAGTATTTGACGTTCTTGTCCCAGACGGGTACTCCAGGCGCTTCGCGCATGGCGACGCCATAGAGACGCGTCACCGTTGCAAACATTCCGGCGACAACCTGTTCCAGAGGAAAGTAGGGGCGGAGTTCCTCTTCGTCGAAATCGTACTTGGCCTTGCGTTCTTTTTCGGCGTAGTAGCCGATATCCCAGGCCTGCAAGCCGGGAGCGCCGCCTCCTTCCAAATCCCCGCGGAAGGCGTGCAACTGCGTGTTTTCCCGTTCGAAGAAGGGAATGCTCCTGCCGCGTAAATCCTCGAGGAACTCCATGGCGCGGGCACCGGTCTTGGCCATGCGGTCGACGAGAACCAGGTCGGCGAAATCGGCGAAGCCGAGCAGACGCGCTTTCTCTCTGCGCAGTTCGAGGACGCGAGGGACGATGGAAGAGTTGTCGAGTTCACCCCTCGAGGCGCGGGTCATGTAGGCGCGGTAGAAGCGCTCGCGCGCGGCCGGATTGTCGAGGTAGGTCATGAGCGCGATGTAGCTCGGCGCCTGGAGAGTGAACCGCCAGCCTTCCTTGCCCTTGGCCTTGGCGGATGCCGCCGCCGCCTCCACGGCGCTTTCGGGCAATCCCGACAGTTGCTCTTTGCCGGTCCATACCTCGTCGTAGGCGTTGGTGGCGTCGAGCACGTGCTGGGAGAACTTCGTGGTGAGTTCGGCGAGTTCGACATCGATGGCGGCAAGGCGGGCTTTGCCGGCGGCATCGAGATCCGCGCCATGGCGGCGGAAGTAATCGAGAGTCTTTTCGAGGTTTCGTTTGCGGACGCCGGTGAGGCTTGTCCCGGAGGCCTGCGCATAGGACTTCAGGCACTGCCAGAGTCCCTCATGCAGCGGGATGCGGGAATAGAACTCGCTGACCTTGGGCTCGACGGCGTTATGGGCGGCGCGCAGTTCCGGGTAGGTGGTGACGCCCTCGAGGTGACGTACCAAGCCCATGGCATATTCCACCTTTTCCGTGGCGGCATCGAGCGCGGCGAGGGTGCTCTCGTATGTTCGAGGACCGGTTTGCGCCGCAATGGCGTCGATGGCGCCGCGCGCCTCGCGTAGCAGTTCGTCCAAAGCCGGTTCGACATGTTCCGCCCGGATCCGGTCGAACGGAATGGGAGTCTGTATGGATAAGAGAGGATTCATTTCAGAGGGAGAGTATTCACTCCATTACCTGGTCGAGCAGGCCCTGGAAATGCCTGGCCCGCTGTTCCACGCGGTCGCGAATGGCCTTCAGTTCCTGCTCGGTGGTGCGCAGGCGGTCGGCGAGATGCAAACAGGCCAGGATCGCCAGCCGCGCTGTGTCCGCATTCGAGGAGCGGGCGGCAATCCCGGCAATGAGTTCATCGATTTGATTCGCCAGTTCAAGCACTTCGCGGTCGTCACCCGAGGTGACCAGCGTGAAGGACTGATTGGCGATGGTGACCCGGATTGGACGTTTTTCCCTGTTTCCGGTCTCCATAGGGCGTGTCAGCCGGCGCTCAGGAGATCCATCTGCCCGAGCAGTTTTTCAATGCGCGTGCGAACCTGTTTGCGCTCGGCTTTGAGCGAGTCTATCTCCTTGCGGAGCGCGGCCGCCTCTTCGCGGGAATCGGCCAGCGCCTGTTCGGCGGCGGTCTTTTCCGAAAGCGTGGATTCGAGCCTGGTGTCCAGCGCGGCTTTTTCGGTGCGCAGGCTGGCCACAAGTTCCACCGCTTTGACGATGCGCTCCTCGAGACTGGCGAGGAACTCGGATCCGTCTTCGCGAACTGATTCCATGGCTTAACTCGCTTCGGGGATTGCGCCCTTCGCCTTCTCGACGAGCGAACGGAATCCGCCGGCGTCGTTCAGGGCGAGGTCGGCCAGAATCTTCCGGTTGAGCTCGATTCCGGACTTCTTGAGGCCGTCCATGAACCGGCTGTAGGAAATGCCCGCTTCGCGGCAGGCTGCGCCGATGCGCACAATCCACAGGGAGCGGAATTCGCGCTTCTTGCGCTTGCGGCCCACGTAACCGTAGCGCAGCGCTTTCTCCACGGCTTCCTGGGCGGAGCGGTGCAGCTTGCTTTTTGTCAGAAAATAACCGGAGGCGCGTTCCAGCGTTTTGGCGCGGGAGGCTCTCCGCTTCGTACCACGTTTGACTCTCGGCACGTTTCTCTCCTTACTCGTTTTTTAGAATCACAGGCCGGAGGCCTTTGGCGGGCATGGACGGGCACGTGCCGTGCGCCGTTCGCACCGCCGCGATGCTTCCCTTAGGAATAAGGGAGCATCACCTTCACTTTCGGTTGATCGGCCGGGTCCATGACCACGCCTTGCGCCAGACGGCGCTTGCGGGCCGAACCCTTCGAGGTCAGGATGTGCCGGGCAAACGAATGGCGGCGAGTCAGTTTGCCGCTCCCGGTCACCTTGAACCGTTTGGCCGCACCTTTGTGTGTTTTCATTTTCGGCATCGGACTTCCCTTTGCTTTTGATGGGGTAAATGCGGACTTCACTTAGTGTAGCATGGGAGCCTCAATACTCCCCACCTCGTGGGTGCGGGAATCAGCGCGGTCATCCCCACCGCGATCGCCAATGCCTTTCTCCTGTCGCGGCATGTCCTCGAACACAAAACGCCCGCGGCTCCCGCGGTGGATCCCGCGAGGAGGAAAATGATAGCGGAGAGAGTTCGTAAGGAAGGTGATGCATGCTTGCTAAAGGTCCCGCCAGGAAGGTGACCATATACGTGAACGAGGAGACACGCTACCATTTGCAGCCGCTGTGGGCCGCGGTCTTCGAATACCTGCGCCACAAGAAGGTGGCCGGCGCCACCGTGACTCATTCCCGAATGAGTTTCGGCAACCGGCAGATCGTCCATCGCTCGGATTCTCCCGAGACTCCGGAGTTCGCCTTTCGAATCGAGTTCATCGAATCCGCGGAAAGAGTCGAGGAGGTGCTGCCGACGCTCTATGACATGGTTTTTGACGGTCTCATCGAGGTGCAGGACACAACGGTGGTAAAGGCCGCCATCAAGGACCGGAAACGCGCCGGGATCCGCCCGCCCCATCAGCGCAAGCAAATGGCCGCGAAGATGATGCGCGTTTTTCTCGGCGAGGACGACAAGTGGCATGGCGAGCCGCTCTACGACGCAATCGTCAAGCGGATCCGCATGCTGGACGTGGCGGGCGCCACGGTCTATCGCGGGATTCTTGGCTACGGCGTCAAAGGGCACACGCACAAGCATGGATTCCTCCACTTCTCCCACGATCTGCCGGTGATGATATCGGTGGTGGATACGCCGGAAAAGATTGCCGAGGCTGCCCCCGCCATCGAGGAGATGCTGGGCGATGGTCTTATCGTGGTTTCCGACGTGGATGTCATTCGCCTTGTCCGCACAGATCCGGAGGCGGCCGATGCCGCATCAAGCTAAACTGCTGCGCATACACTGCTCGGAATCGGACCGCTCGCGGGATAAGCCGCTCTACGTCGCGATCGTCGAGTTGTGCAAATCCATCGGCATTGCCGGCGCCACGGTATTTCGCGGGCTGGAGGGCTACGGTGAAACGGGAGAGATTCATCACCGCCGCCTTGTCGCACACGACCAGCCTGTTGTGATCATCATCGCCGATACGCCGGAAAACATCGAAAGGCTGCTGGCAGCGCTCGATCCAGTCATGGACACAGGCATGATCGCCATCTCTGACGCAACGGCGATTCGGGTACAAAAGAAAACGGTGGAGCCTGAGGTTTGAGCGCCGGCCAGCGGGTGGCCAGCCGGCGGCTTACTTGCCGTCACATCCACGCTTCGCGCCGCTGTTCGGCACAAGGCGAAGGGTGGCCAGGCGGGAGCGGCGCACGCCAGACGAGGTTTTTCGCGGGGCCGAACTTCACGGGCATGTTGCGGCTGGTGGAGACTCCGGTTCCGTTCGGACCGCGGAACCGGGGCCAGTCCTCGGCCGAGGCTGGAAGGAAACACGTTAGGATAGCCCCGGTCCGCGTGGGGCGGCGGCCGCAAGGACGGCCATGACGGCGGCAAAGGTGACGGGATCGCGGGGAGAGACATCGAAGAGCAGGCTGGCCATGAGGCGGCGGGCGGCGAGGGCGGCTGCGAAGCCGAGCGCCATGCCAAAGGCGAGTTGGTCCATACCGCGGCCAAGGACGAGCCGGAGGATAGCCGGGACACCGGCTCCCAGGGCGATGCGGATGCCGATCTCCCGGGTGCGGCGGATGGTTGCCTGGCTGATGACGGCGTAGACGGCGATGGCGGCGAAGACGAGGAACCGGCTTCCGAAGACGCACAGACACCAGCGGTCGTGAATGGACTCGGACAGCGGTTCGACGCCGGATAGGGGGAGGTTCTGATCGGCGGACTGAACCTGTGCCCTGGGCGAGGAGGCAAGCGAGGAGGCATCCACCCGAGTGAGTAATATGCCGGCGTTGCTTTCCGGACGGCAGGGAACAATTCCTGGAACGAGGACCAGGCGGCATTTGTTTCCAGGAGGTGATAAAAAGGAAGTATTCTCATGGGACTCTCCTGTTCGCTCCGGTTTCCGCTGGTAGTGTTTGCCGGCGCCGCGTGGATGCATGCGCAGACGGGCACGGCCGGCAAGGTGGACTTCAACCGGCAGATCCGGCCGATCCTTTCCGACAAGTGTTTTGCCTGCCACGGACCGGACTCGAAGCATAGGATGGCGGGGCTGCGTCTGGACCAGAAAGACAGCGCGATGCGGGTGGTTGTCGCGGGAAGACGCGGCGAGAGCAAATTGTTTCAGAGGGTGAGCCAGGCGGACGCAAAGCGGCGGATGCCGCCGCCGGGCTCGGAGCAGACGCTGACGAAGGAACAGGTGGAGTTGATCGGGAAATGGATTGACCAGGGGGCGGAGTGGCACACGCACTGGGCGTATACGGCCCCTGTACGGCCGGCGATTCCGGAGGTTTCAAATAAGACTTGGGTGCGGAATTCGATAGACAGCTTCGTGCTGGCGCGGCTCGAGAAAGAGGGTTTGAAGCCTTCGCCGGAGGCGGACAAGGTGACGCTGATGCGGCGGCTGAGCCTGGATTTGACCGGGTTGCCGCCGGCGCGGGAGGAGGTGAGGGCGTTTCTCGCGGATAAATCGCCGAATGCGTATGAAAAGCAGGTGGACCGGCTGCTCGAATCGCCGCACTATGGGGAACGGATGGCGATGCAGTGGCTCGACCTGGCGCGGTATGCCGACACGCATGGTTATCACATTGACAGCCATCGGGACATGTGGCTGTGGCGGGATTGGGTGATCCAAGCGTTCAACACGAACATGCCGTATGACAAGTTTACGTTGTGGCAACTGGCGGGGGATCTGCTTCCCAAGCCGGCGCGCGAGCAGATTCTGGCGACGGGGTTCAACCGCAACCACATGATCAATTTCGAAGGCGGAGCGATTCCGGAAGAGTACATGGTGGAGTACAACGTGGACCGTGTCGAGGCCACATCGGTGACGTGGATGGGGATGACGATGGGGTGCGCGCGGTGCCATGACCACAAGTACGATCCCATCAGCCAGCGCGATTTCTACCGTTTCTTCGCCTTCTTCCACAACATTGACGAGAAGGGCTTGGACGGGCGGGCGGGCAATGCGCAGCCGGTGCTGGCGCTGCCGGATGACGTGCAGGCGGCGCGGATGAAGGAACTCGAGAAAGCGATTGAAGCGCGGGAGAAGGCGCTGCCCGAGAAGAAGGTGGCGGAGCAGGTGGAGGCTTGGAAGCGGAGCGCGGAACCTTCGTACGGACCGGCGGATGCGGTGGCGCATTTCGAATTGGACGGGAGCTTCTCCGATGCCAGCGGGCACTACAAGCCGGCGAGGGTGGCGGCGGGGAGTCCGGCGTTCTCGAGCGGGGCGGCGGGGCAATCGGTTGCCTTCGACGGCGAGACGCAGGTGGATTGGGCGGCCGCGCAAGGCGAGGCGTTCAGCGCGGCGTTCTGGTTCCGGCTGAACAACAAGCTGGAGCAGGCCATTTTGCACAAAGTAGCGGATGGAAAAGGGGTGCTGATTCGTACGGATGAGGCGGCGTCGATCGGCGATTTGAAGCGCGGCGCGCACCTGCATGTGCGGCTGGTGGGGCAGGGAACCGCGGAAGTGAGCACGAAGAAATACGTGGTGCAGGGCGAATGGACGCAGGTGGTGGTGAGCTATGACGGAGCAGGGAAGGCGGCCGGTCTGCACGTCTACCTGGATGGTGTCCCGGCCGAGTTGAACGTGGTTGCGGACAGGCTGAGCGGTGCGGTGGGGAACAGCGCGCCGTGGAGCACGGGGAACAAGGCGATCGACAAGCCGCTGCGTTCGCAGTTGGACGACGTGCGGCTTTATACGCGGGTGCTGAACGCGGAGGAAGCGCGGCAACTGGCCGTGGATGCTCCAGTGCGGGGGATATTGAACGGGCCGGAAGGGAAATGGTCAAAGGAGCAGAAAGAACGGGTCCACGATTATTACCTGACGTACGCGGCTCCGCGGGAGGAACGCGAGGCGTGGGCGGAGTTGAAGGACTTACGGGCGAGCAAGGAGAAGCTGGACAAGCAGGTCACGACCGTGATGGTGATGGACGAGTTGCCCCAGACTCGGGACACGTTTGTTCTGGGGCGTGGGGACTACCGCAATCATGGGGAGAAGGTGACTCCCGGCGTGCCGGCGAGCCTGCCTCCACTGCCGCATGGGGCCCCGGCGAACCGGCTGGGGCTGGCGGAATGGCTGATTGATCCATCGAATCCTCTGACGGCGAGGGTGGCGGTGAATAGGTTCTGGCAGATCTACTTTGGGAACGGGATTGTGGAGACGGCGGAGGATTTCGGATCGCAGGGTTCACCGCCGACGCATCCCCAACTGCTCGACTGGCTGGCGACGGAGTTTATCCGCACGCAATGGGACGTGAAGGCGATGCAGAAGCTGATCGTGATGAGCGCGGCCTACCGGCAGAGTTCGAAGGCGACGCCGGAGCTGATGGAGCGCGATCCACAGAACAAGCTGCTGGCGCGGATGTCGCGATTCCGGCTGGCGGCGGAGTTTGTGCGCGACAATGCGCTGGCGGCGAGCGGGCTGCTGAACGAGCAGATTGGGGGGAAGAGCGTGTTTCCGTATCAGCCGCCGGGTCTGTGGGAAGAGCTTGCCTATGGGGATGTGTTCAGCGCCCAGACCTACACGCCGAGCCACGGGAAGGATCTCTACCGGCGCAGCATGTACACGTTCTGGAAGCGTACGGTACCGCCGGCGCAGCTTTCGACATTCGATGCGCCGGATCGGGAGAAGTGCATCGCGCGGCGTTCGCGGACGAACACGCCGCTGCAAGCGCTGGTGCTGATGAATGATCCGACGTATATCGAAGCGGCGAGGGTGCTGGCGGAAAAAGTGATTGCGCAAGGCAAGCGCGATGCGGCATCGCGCATCAGGACGGCGTTCGAAATGGCGGCCGCGCGAACGCCGAGTTCTCAGGAAGTAAAGCTGCTGGCGGGGCTCGCGAAGAGAGAAGAGGAAACCTTCCAGCGGAATCCGGAGGAGGCGAGGAAACTCCTCGGAGTGGGTGAATCGAAAGCAAGCGGCAACGCGGCGGAGTTGGCGGCATGGACCACGGTGACCAGCGCGATTCTGAATCTGGACGAAGTGATTACGAAGGAGTAACCGGCGATGAACCCCCATGACGAATTGAAGCTTGCATTGACGCGCCGCCATTTTTTCGGACTGACGAGCACGGGTTTGGGCGCGGCGGCGCTGGCGGCGTTGCTGGGCGAACCCGCCTCGGCGCGCACGTTGAACGGGCTGCCGCATTTTCCGCCGACGGCGAAGCATGTGATCTACCTGCATCAATCGGGCGGACCCTCGCAGATGGACCTGTTTGATCCGAAGCCCGGGCTCAAGAATTTGCAGGGAACGGAACTGCCGGCGAGTGTACGCATGGGGCAGCGGATCACGGGGATGACTTCGGGCCAGGCGACCCTGCCTGTGGCGTCTTCGATGTTCCGTTTCGCGCAGCACGGGCAATCGGGAGCGTGGATGAGCGAACTGCTGCCGCACACCGCGAAGGTAGCCGATGATTTGACCATTATCCGGACGGTGAATACGGACGCCATCAACCACGATCCGGCGATCACGTTCATTCAGAGCGGCAGCCAGCAGCCGGGACGGCCGAGCATGGGGGCTTGGGTGAGCTACGGTCTGGGCAGCGAGAACGAGAACCTGCCGGCTTTTGTGGTGATGCTGTCGCAGGCGAATGCGCTGAATGTGGATCAGCCGCTGTTTTCGAGGCTCTGGGGGAATGGCTTCCTGCCCTCGAATCACCAGGGGGTGCGGTTCCGGGGCGGAACGGAGCCCGTGTTGTACCTGGATAATCCCCCGGGAATCTCGCGGGACACGCGGCGCAACATGCTGGACGTGATCGGGAAGATCAACCAGATCCGGGAGAGCGCGTTCCATGACCCGGAGATTGAGACCCGGATCTCGCAATATGAAATGGCGTACCGGATGCAGACGTCGGTGCCGGAGTTGATGGATCTGTCGAAGGAACCGGCGGGCACGTTTGAGTTGTACGGCCCGGATTCCCGTAAACCTGGAACTTATGCGGCGAACTGTCTGCTGGCGCGGAGGCTGGTGGAGCGGGGAGTGCGCTTCGTGCAGTTGTATCACCGGGGATGGGACCAGCATAACGATCTGCCCCGGGATCTGGCGTTGCAGTGCAAGGGGACCGACCAGGCATCGGCGGCGCTGGTGGCGGACTTGAAGCAGCGCGGGTTGCTCGATCAGACGCTGATTGTATGGGGCGGCGAGTTCGGGCGCACGGTGTACTGCCAAGGCAAGCTCACCGACGCCAACTACGGACGCGACCACCACGGGCGGTGTTTCACGATGTGGCTGGCGGGCGGTGGAATGAAGCGGGGGCTCACGTTAGGCGAAACCGATGACTTCTGCTACAACATCGTCTCGGACGGCGTACACGTACATGATTTGCAGGCGACCATTCTGCACACGCTCGGCATCGATCATAAGCGGCTGACGTTCAAGTATCAGGGGCGGCATTTCCGGTTGACGGACGTGAGCGGCGAAGTGGTGAAGAAGGTGCTTGGGTAGCTTTTCGGCATATATAATTAGGTTCGTCACCCGGCGGAGGAGTTTGCCGTTCCGTCGCGTGAGCGCCGGGAACGTCCGTAGTCCTTCCGGCGGGTGACCCGGCATCGCCACCTGGTGAAGGAGCGGTTCGTTTCACCGCGTGAGCGCCGGGGACGTCGAAACTCCCCCCGACGGGTGGCGATGTTCTCTCCCTGTCGAGGGCGAGCGATGCCCTCCAAGGTCTCCGCGATTTTGCCGCTCATCGATGGCGCCGGGAGATACTGATGAAATTCCGCCTGCAGGCAGGCCTTGAGCGCCCAATGCGCCTCTTGGCGGCGCCGGGGGAAGAGAAGCGGCAAAACACCCCAACTCGTGGTGCGCGCTTTGGCGCATCGCGCCGATTACGCGGGAAATGCGAACGAGAGAACGATGGGGTGGACGAAGTGCTTGAAGTCCTTGAACTTCATGTGCACGACGTCGCGATGCGTGCCGGCGTTGAAGGCGATGTTCTCTTCGGCGGCGAGCGTGGAATCCACGTAGACCGGGAGATTGTTGTAGAGGTTGCCAAACGGTGGCATGGCGCCGAGTTCGACGTCGGGGAAGAGGTCGGCGAGTTCCTCTTCGCTGGCCAGGCGAACGGCGCGGAGGCCGAGTTGGTGGCGGAGCGTTTCGAGATCGATACGCTCGCTTGCCGGGAGCACTGCCATGGCGAATGCGCCATCGCCGACGAACACTACGGTCTTGGCCACTTCCCAGGGTGGAATATGATCGGCTTCCGCGAGGTCTTTCGCGGTGTAGGTGAGCCGGTGGGTGTCGTGACTGTAGATGGCCTTTTGTTCATCGAGGAATTCTTGTAAACGCGGAGTGATCATGACATTTCCTCCTCTGCCAATTTGGATGCATGTGAAGGGCCATGGATTCCGGCGCAAGAAACGGATGGCGGAACACGGCGGGAATTGGTGAAACTGGGAAGCAGGCATGAAGATCACCTGGAGAAAAGACGCGGCGATCGAGTTGACTCAGCAAGGCTACACGGTTCTGCCGGGGTTGTTATCGCGGGAGGAATGCGAAGGGACGGCGGGGTTGTATGCGGACGGGAAGTTGTTCCGCGGCCGCATCGACATGGCGCAATACCGGTTCGGGCGGGGGGAGTATCAGTATTTCCGGGATCCGCTGCCGGATTTGGTGCGGGATTTGCGCCATGCTCTGTATCCGCCACTGGCGGGAGTCGCGAACGAGTGGGCGGAAATGCTCGGGTTGAGCGGCTTTCCGCCCGCCCTGGATGGGCTGCTCGAAGAGTGCCGTTTGCATGGACAGACGCGCCCAACGCCGCTCCTGCTGCGATATCGCGCGGGGGATTACAACTGCCTGCACCAGGATCTTTACGGGGAGATCGCGTTTCCGTTTCAGGTGGTGTGTTTTCTTTCCGAGCCGGGGCGGGATTACGAGGGAGGGGAGTTCCTGCTGGTAGAGCAGGCTCCGCGGGCGCAGGCGATGGGGCGGGCGCTGCGGCAGCGGCAGGGGGATGGGCTGGTGATCACGACCCGGCACCGGCCCGCGCAAGGCAAACGGGGCTATTACAAGGTGAACGCGCGGCACGGTGTGAGCCCGGTGACGGAGGGAGAGCGGTGGACGCTGGGGATCATTTTTCACAACGCGAAGTGATCGCGGTGAGGGCGCCGTACGCGTGGGACCGGGCGCTCGAGTATTTGTCGTGGCGGTGCACGCCCGGGGCGGAGGAGATTGCGGACGGGATGTACTGGCGGCGGACCGGGGAAGGGGTGGTGACGGTGGGATACCGGGCGGGTGAGCTTCGGGTGTCCCGTGCGGAGGCGGCCGCTCGCGCCGGCCGGATGTTCGACGCGGGCTGTGATCCGGCGGCGGTGCGGCGGATGTTGGCGCGGTGCCCGGTGCTTGCGCCGCGAGTGAAGCAGGCTCCAGGGCTGCGCATTCCGGGCTGTTGGGATCCGTTCGAGTTGTGCGTGCGGGTGGTGTTAGGGCAGCAGGTAAGCGTGAAGGCGGCGCATACACTGATGGGGCGCGTGGCGGCGCGCTGCGGCGGCGTAGAGGCGGGGAGGATGGCGGCGGCGGATCTGAATGGGTTGGGGCTGACGGGCGGGCGCGTGCGAAGTTTGCGCGCGATGGCGGAGGCGGCGGCGGGCGGGAAACTGCGGCTTGATGAGGCTCCGTGGGCGGAGACGGCGGAAGGACTGGCCGCGATACCGGGCGTGGGGGCATGGACGGTGGAGTATCTGGCGGTCCGGCTGGGAAGGGATGCGGACGCATTTCCGGCGACGGACCTGGGGCTGCTGCGCGCGAGCGGCGCAAGGAATGCGGCGGAGTTGTTAAAGATGGCGGAGCGGTGGCGGCCGTTCCGGGCGTACGCGGCGATGTATCTGTGGGCGGTTCCGTTGTGACTCGAGCAGAAGCGGGCGCGCCATGCCCGGGCAGGCACACCCTGAGGACGGCGCTCCGCTACAAATTGCACTTATTGGGACATTGCCAATAGCCTGGCGGAAGTGATCCATCCGCGCTGAGCTTCGGGGACCAGCTTGTTCCACACATCATGCACTGCAGCAGAATGCCGTACCGGTTCAACCTCGACACGCCGAACTGAGCAAGCTGCGCGGGCGACAAATAACGAGGATCCTCCCGCCCGGCGGCCTTGGAAGGAACTGTTTGTGTCACATCAACCTCCTTTGGAAACCACTTGGCAAGATGCAAGCAGGAGACCAGAGGCAAAGTTTGCCGCGCGGGTACGAACAGAAGACGCTTCCGCAAGAAAAGAGGGCACTTAGGGGCGCGAGAGCACGGGCGGCGCAGGTTGGGCCTACAAGGGAACTGCCCGAAAACGCACAGCATTGGCTGTTTGGGTGCAGCGCCCTCTGGCTTTATTTCACGGTGATGGGAACTGATGCGATGACGTTTTCCCACTCGAGTTGCAGTTTGCCGGATTTTCCGCCGGCGCCGGACAGGGTCATTTTGTACGTTTCGATGGGGGAGGGCGGCTTGGCCATGGTCATCCTGACACGGCCGAGGTCCATATCCTGCTTATAGGCCAGGCCCCACTCTCGCGTCTGCTTGCTGATGATCAACTGCCAGGGATCGGTGTTCACGAGGACGAAGAGGGTGTAATCGCCTTTCGGGACGGCGAGGCCGCCGATGTTGAGATCGGCATCGGTGTGAAACGAGGTGGCGGCATTGGCTCCGGCGCGCCAGACGGGATAGGTGGGATCGTGGCTCACGACGCCGCCGTCACCGAAAATCTTTCTCCCGCGCATGGAAGGGGCGGAATACTGGATGGAGAGGGTCTTGCCATCGATGGTCACGGAGGTTTCTGCCGGGGGACTCAGCGGTTTTTTCTTTCCTTGAGCGAACGCGATGGTGAAGGCGGCGGTGAGGGCGGCGGCTGCGACAACCAGCAAAGCAGATTTCGTCATCGTTGCATCTCCTTGTGAGAACGGGGGCTTCTTTGAGGGTAACACCTTAGCCCGCCGACATTTTTGCCTTTTTCCGGAGGGCGATGAGGGGATTGCGCGCTCACTTGCGCATGACCAGATGAGGAGCAACCAAGATGCCGACCGCGGTGGAAACAGTAGCCGAAGAGATCCGGGAGAAGATCACTTCAAACTCGACAGAGGACGAAATACGGAAGTATCTGGTGAAGGTAGCGGCCGGAGCTTCGGATGCGGATATGCGGGAATCGTTCAAGACCATGCTGCGAAGCGGCAAGCAGAGCGATTGCTACGCGATCAACGTGCTTGCGGCGGGGATGTTTGCCGTACTGCCCGGGAGCAAATATCTCATGCCCGGCGAGACGGGGGCGTACAAGGTGAACCCTTTCCTGCACAAACTGCGCAAGGCGATGCTCGGCTGCTCGGAGATCAACGGAAAGCTGAAGGAAAACTCGACGAAGTACATCTTCTATCCGGAGTTTCTTACCATCTCATTGAACGGCATCCGGCCGCGAGTGGCGGCAATCGCGAGGGCGCACGCCGGGATGGGACCGAAGAACGACGAACTCACCTGTCTCTATTCGCTCGGCGGCTACTTCGACAAGAAGACGTCCGAGGGGGCCGTGAAGGTGACCGGGTCCGGCGGTACCACCTGCATCATGACGGCGCGCGCCATTTATCATGCTGCCGGAGCGAAAATGATCGGCCAGCGCGTACCGACGGTGAATACGCCGCTCGGAATGAACGTGGAACTGGGAGTGCCGTCGGTGAAGACGAGTTCGGTGAAGAAGGACGGCATTTGGAAAGAGGTGACGAACCCGGTGGTTACGGTGGAGCGCTCCGACCGGGTGGAGTTCAAGGGCGGGTTCGATGAAAACCATGAAGATGTGCGGCCGCGGCTGGAGCTTGGCGACATTTACCTGATCGACGGCGACGGCGCGCACAAGTTTCTGATGCGCGGGCAGGGGGCATTGGCGGGGCATGCCGGCATCATTGTAGGGATCACGGGGGAGACATACTCGACGGTGGACGGAGGGGCCGGGATGGGCGCGGAGATCCATCTGAGCGAGAACCGCAAGATGTTCTTCAAACGCGACGTGGGTTGGACGTTCACCAACGCCTCGAGTTCGTTCTCGCAGGCGGAGATCGACCTCATCGATGAATACATGAAGGGATTTCAGAGCGACAGCGCCGTGGTGCAGTGGTTCCAGACGAATGCCCAGGGAGCGGGGTATCGGGCCAATTACAACACGGCGAAAGCAAACTACGACAAGGCCGTGCAGCAGAACAACCAGCAACTGACGAAGCTCCATGGCCAGGCGTTGCAGGCGCTGCTCAATAATGCGCGGCGTCTGATCCGCATGATGAAGGCGAACACGGTGGGAGAGGTGCGGACGATTCAGGGGTGGTGGAAGCCGGATCGCTATGAAGAACTTGCCTACGCGGGGACGGACACGGTTCTCGGGTGGCTGGGCGCGGGATCGAAGTAACCGCCGCCTCGAGTTGCGGGACAATAGTCTCGCGAACACATGATGACCCCGCGGGAACGATGGGAAACGACGATGGGCGGTTCGAAGCCGGACCGCCCGGCTTGCGATTATTGGGGGACGGCGGAAATCACCGAACGTCTGAAAAAGGACCTTGGATGCGGCAGTGACCGGGCGCTGTGGGAGAGGCTGGGCGTGGACAAACTGGTGCAGTTGACGCCCACTCATCCGCGGGCGGCGGAGCAGACCTGGCACCTGCAGTCATTCTTCAGCGTGTGGCATATCGGGACGCGGTTGGCGCCTTATGCGGACGGGTTGGGCTATTACGAGGAGGCGGTGGTGCATCCGCTTGCCGGGGCGGAGTGTCTGGCGGATGTGGAAGGCTTTGATTGGCCCGACCCGGAGGAGTGGGACGTTTCCGGACTGCGGGAGCAGAGCGACGAATGGCGCGACTATCCTCAACTGGCGGGCGGGTGCGAGATTTTCTACCTGTACTGCCGGCTGCGGGGAATGGAGCAGGCGCTGGAAGATCTGATAGCGAATCCCGAGATTGCGGATGCCATCCTTTCGCGTATCGCGGTGATTGACCGGGCGCTGACGAAGCGGATTCTGGATGTGGTGGGGGACCGGCTTCTGTTCTCGTATGTGGCGGAAGACCTGGGAACGCAGGAATCGCTGCTGATGAGCCCGCGCATGTTCCGGCGGTTTCTGAAGCCTCATATATCGCAGATGATCGAACTGGTGCACTCGTATGGAGTGAAAGTGTTTCATCACGATGACGGCGCCATGCGTCCGATGCTGGGGGATTTGATCGAAATGGGGATCGATCTGCTGAATCCGGTTCAGTGGCGGTGCAAGGGAATGGACCGGGAGGGGCTGGCGCGGGATTTCGGGGACAAGATTGTGTTTCACGGGGCGGTGGACAATCAGCGGACGCTGCCGTTCGGGAGCGTGGACGATGTGCGGCGGGAGGTGCGGGAGAACTTGTCCATCTTCGCGGGAGGGCGTGGCTACGTGGTGGCTCCGTGCCATAACTTGCAGGCGAATACGCCGACCGGGAACGTGGTGGCGATGTACGATACGGCGCGGGAGGGGTGGAAGTAAGTCCGGGGGCGGGTTCGTTGTGGACTTTACACTTTATCATTGACTTCCAACCGATTCTAGGTTATAGATTGGGCTGCGATGGGACCGTCCCGTACGGCTGGCGAGGCTAGCCGAAGTTCCAGCGGATCGTCACGCCCGCGCCTTAAGTCTCATAGAAACGGCAAATGCCGCACCGGATAATCACGCCGCCGGCGGAGTATATGGAACGGATTGTTCACATGGATCCGAGACGGGCAGGGGGGCTGTCGATTTTCGCGGCTCTGCTCGCCCCGAGCTGATGAGTGCTACCGCAAGTCCTGGCAGGACTTGGCCTGTTCTCGATGGTTGGGGCCGCGTGCTTCTACTGGCTGGAGCGGTTGCAGCCGGTGTTTTTCGCATTGGCCCTGTTCGCCCTTGCGTATGAGATATGGCTGGTGCGCCGCCGTCCCGGCGGCATGCGCTCGTGGAGCATCCGGGCAATGATCGCTTTCAGTTTGGGAGTCAATGCGATGGTGGCGGGAACTTGGGTCTTTCTTTGGTTTCGATACCGGTGAGGAGAGGAATGGTTCTCCCGAAATCTCTCTTGACGGCGGCGGTGATGGCCTTCCTGGAGGTTGCCGGATTCGCCCAGGTGGACAAGGTGGAGATTTTGACCAGCGGCATCTCGTGCGGGGTGTGCGCGGCGGTGAGCGAGGTCCGGTTCCGGCGCATGGAAGGCGTGGGGAAAGTGACGATCAGCTTACCGAAAGAGACGATCACGCTGCATTACAGGCCTGATGCGCTGTTCTCCGTGGTGGATATCGAGGGCGTTTTGGAACCACTGAAAGTCTACATTTTGCGAATTCGGATGGAAGCCCGGGGACGTTTCGAAAGGGGACCGGACGGGAAGATGGTGCTGGTGGCGGGAAAAAATCGAATTCCCGCGCGGCTTCGCGAGGGCGCCGGAACGATCCAACAGGGGATGCAACTCTTCGTACAAGGGCTGGTCACCGGCAGGGGCGAGACCATGGAATACAAAGTTGGACAGATCAGAATTGCTGAGAAAGGCAGCAACGGGCATGAAACTCGATAGAAGACTGTTTTGCCTCATCTGCTTCGCGGTGAGCGTGCTGTGGTCGCCACAGGCGGCTTCAGCAAAGGAAATCGAAGGCACAATTACCACGACGTTGACGATCACGGAAAACAGCGTCCTGGTAGGGGATGTGACGTGTGCCGTGGAGAGCGCGCCGTGCATCGCTTTCGGCGCCCCGGATATTACACTCGACCTGGATGGTTATGCCATCACGGGCCAAGCCGATCCGGATACCGCCTGTTCGGGCGGGGGCGTGGGCACGGAAATCGGGATTGACGTCAACGGACAGAACGGAGCAATCATCCGCGGACCAGGAGTGGTGCGGCAAATGCGCGGCTTCGGCATTCGGCTGAACAACAGCAGCGGCGGCAAAATCACCGGCGTCACGGCATCGACCACCTGCTTTGCGGGGTTTTATCTGAACGCAAGTTCCGGGTATGAGTTGGAGGGAAACGTCTCGGTTCGCAATGGGCACCTGACGAATCCGTGCGGAGGCATATGACTGAACGGCGGCAGCCGCCGGAACCGGCTCCGTGCGAACCGGATCAGTGGAAATGGTTTTGTGGCTCCAGGAAATAATTTTGGAATTGGATTTATTGCCGCGGCAGTACAGGAGAATGTGGTTGAAGAAAACACGATTGTGGGCAACGTAAATGGAATTAGATTAGTGGCGGGGACGGGGAAGAACGTGTTTCGTAGGAACGTGGTGATGGGCAACCCGGCGGTACAAGTGTCGGTGAGCAATCCTACGCCTCAGGGCTATGACATTTTGAACCTGTCGGCGCAGGACGCGAATGCGTTTGACGACAACTTGTGTCTGACTGGGCTGAACGCACCCTGCCCGGCGGTGGAGCGGTCGTTCGCGGCGTTTCCCAACCCGATCCCGATTGCCGGTGGAGCGCCAAGGGTGACCACCATCAGTTGGAACGTTCCCGGGGTGGACAGTTTGGAGGTTCGTGTGGGAAAGCCGGACGGCAGTCTGTTCGCCGCGGGAGACGGCCGCGGATCGGCGCAAACGGGGACGTGGGTGAGCGACGGCATGGTGTTCTTCCTGCAGGATGTTAGCGGAGGAAAGCCCTTGACGCAGGCAAATACAATAGCGACGCTTACGATACGATTCGCAGAGAAGCCATAGTCCTCGGGTGGGCTGATCAGTGCCGGCTTCCTCGGGTTCGAGCATTCAGACGCTGAGTTCCAGACCATTGCCGCTATTGGGCACGAACATCTCGCCGGCAACGCCTGGGACGGCGGACACTGCGTCGCGGAGGACGTTCACGCGGCGCAGCCAAGCTGGAGGGAGCGGGAAAAATTCGACAAAGGCGGGACATCGGCGGCAATGTCGTTGAGAACGGGGATGTCGTGCTTTTTGCCGAGGGCGGCGAATTCGGCGAGCGACTAGATGTGGCCGGCGGGCTCATTGGTGTTGAAGAAGTGAAGCATGGCAGTCATAGGACACACTGCCCGCTCGAGTTCTTCGGTTGACTCGCTCTCCACGTACCGGTGCGATTTCTGGATGATCACCTCGTTTTACATTCCAGTGGCGCCGGGAAGGCGCGGATTTTCTCGCGGTCCAATCCGGTGAGGCAGGCGGCGGTGGCGAGAGTGAGAGTGACCCATTGCGGCTTCACAGCCGATGGGCGCGGCGATGCGCTTGCCGGTGGCATCATGCAGTTCATCGAGGCGCGCGTAGCGCGAGACGGCATATTGCCAGGCTTTGGCGACCTCGGGCTGCATGAGGGAGCCGCTCAGGGTGGTGAACGGCTCGGCGGCGGTGATGGGGGAACGGAGGTTCAGTCCGGCGAAGAAATCACGCCGCGGCGTGGCGGCGGCAGCGGGTTGGCCGAACCAGGAGGCGAGGAAGGGGATTGTGCGCCGGAGGAGCATGGCTCCATTTCCGGACAAGGAGGCAGGGATGCGGGTCAGCGAATTTTTCTCGAGATGCCGAGCCCGGCGCCCTCCATGTAATAAACGGTTTCGAGGTCGGAATTGGCGGCGACGGCCCTGACGTAGTCCGGCGTCATGTCGATGTTGTGGGCGAGGATGAAGCCTCCCGGACGGACGAAGGGCAGCACTTTGTTGAGGTAGTCGATATAGCCTGTCTTTTCGGCGTCGATGAAGACCACGTCGATGGGACCTTTCCACTTGCGGAGTTCTTCATGGGCGTTGCCTTGGATGAGGGTGACAATGTGTTCCACTCCGGCGCGGGCGAAGTGGGCGCGGGCGGTGGCGGCGCGGCCGGGGTCCAATTCCATGGTGGTGAGACGGCCGCCGGTGCGGAGCAGGGCGAGGCTGAACCAGAGGCCGGAATAGCCCGTGGAGGAGCCGATTTCGACGACCTGTTTCGCGGCCGCGGATTCGGTGAGAAAGCGCAGCCACCGGGCATCCTGGTTAGGGACGCTGAGGTAAGTGCCCCCGTTGCGGGCCATGTCCTGGAGCACGGCGACCACCTTCTTTTCGGCCTCGGAGCGGGGAATGGGGATGGATTTCATCTCCGGCGCCTCGGCGGCGGGGGAGAAGGCGGCCGCGGACAAAGCGAGGGCGGCGGCCAGGAGTGGGCGTATCCGGTGTTTTGGGAAG
>JAIXKK010000129.1 GCA_026954325.1 Bryobacterales bacterium
GCGAAGCCATCCGCTGTTATCTGCAATCCCACTGGAGCAGCATATCCTTCCCCGTGGCTTTGTCCAGCGCTTTGATCGAGCGCATGCTGGACGGCATCTGGCTCATTCTAGGCTTCTTTCTCACCACATTCTTCGTCAGGCTGGACAATAATCTCAAGTATGGGGCCAGCATTCTCGCCGTACTCGTGGTGGCCCTGGCCCTCCTTCTCGGCTATGCGGTCCACCGCCGCAGCGAGGCGCATGACGCCTTGGCGCGCTACCGCTGGCTCAGTGTCCTGCGCCATCTCATCGAAGGCCTTCACGCCATGGGGCAGTCCCGCTCTTTTTACATGGCGGCTGCCGCCAGCGTCCTCTATCTCGGCCTGCAGGTTGTCCCAATCTACGCCATGATTCGCGGCTATGGCGTGGATCTTTCTTTCGGCCATGCCGCGGTGGTGCTGGTGGTGCTGCGGTTGGGCACCATTATCCCGGGCCCGCCGGGCAATATTGGATTCTTCAATGCTTTCGCCGTGGCCGCGCTCACCTTGCTCGGCGTCGATCGTCAGACTGCGAAGGGCCTTTCAGGTGTCATGTTCTTCGTCATCACCGTCCCCCTGCTGCTGGCGGGCTGCATCGCGATTGCTTTGACGGGGTTGAAGTTGGGTGAGTTGCAGCGCAAGGCCCAGTCCCATCTGCGGCGCCGCAGGCCCGAGAAGACCCTGCACGGTTAGCACTGCACGGTTAGCAGAGCGTGAGAACTGCCCCTGGATTGCACCCAAACCCTGCCTCCTGCGTGTCATATCCTTCGACGGGTATAGTATGCTGAAACTTGGCTTCGTATCTGTTTTTCTCGGGAGGTCCATGCATGATGGCCACATTTCGTAAGTTGACTTGGTTGTCCGCCGCCACCCTGCTGTTCGCAGGCCTGGCGATGGCTCAGACGGGCGCGATTGAAGGCGACGTGAAAGGGGAAGACGGCAACCCGGTCCCCAAGGGAGATTGCAAGAAGGGTGTCGGCGCGTGCGTCAAGATTGAGCGTACTGATATCAAGGGGAACTATCAGACGGGAACGGACAAGAAGGGCCACTTCTTCCATGCCGGCCTCCCGCTCGGCACCTATAACGTCACCCTCGAAATGGATGGCAAGATGCGCGATTCCGTGAAGGGCGTTCGTACCCGCTTGGGCGATCCCGTTCCCGTGAACTTCGATCTCGCCGCGATGAAAGCCAAGGCCGCCGCCATGCAGCAGGCCGCCGAGGCCGGAACCATTACCAAGGAACAAGCCCGCGACATGTCGCCCGAGCAGCGCGCCGCCATCGAAAAGGCAATGAAAGAGCGCAGCGCCGCCATGCAGAAGAACAAAGCCCTCAACGACGCCTTCAACACCGGAATGGAAGCCTTGAAACAGAAGCAGTACGAGGCCGCCCGCGATTCCTTTGTCAAGGCCGCCGAGATGGACCCCAAGCAGAATGTCATCTGGGCCCAGCTTGCCGAGTCCTATATGGGCATCGCCGGAAGCAAAGCCGGTCCCGAGCGGGAAGAGTCCATGAATAAGGGCCTGGAAGCCTACGGTAAGGCTCTCGAACTGAAGCCCGACGATGCCGCTTATCACAACAACTTCGCTCTCGCGCTCGTGAAAGCGAAGAAAATCAAGGAAGCTCAGGACGAGCTTACCAAGGCCGCCCAACTCGATCCTCCCAACGCCGGCCGCTACTACTACAACCTCGGCGCGATTCTGACCAATACAGGTCAAACCGATGCCGCGGGGGAAGCCTTCAAGAAGGCCACCGAACTCGATCCGAACTACGCCGACGCTTACTTCCAGTACGGTATGTATCTCGTGGGTAAGGCTACCACGACGGCGGACGGCAAAGTGACGCCTCCTCCGGGCACGGCGGAGGCCTTCCAGAAGTACATCGAACTCCGGCCGGACGGCGCGAATGCGCAGGTCGCCAAGGACATGATCTCCTCCTTGACCGGCAGCGTGTCCACGGAGTACAGCAACCCCTCCGCCAAACCGGCGCAGAAGAAATCGACCAAAAAGAAGTGACGCTCTCCGGGAAGGGGCGTCCACGCTAGTCAACCGCCCCTGCTTATGTTTCGAGTCCTCCTTTATGCGCTGATCAGCATTTTCGCCATCACCTTTATTCGCATGGTGGTGGGAATCCTGACAAAGGGATTCGCTGATCTGTTGAGGGAGGAAACCGGTTCGGGCCGCCCTGGCCAGTCCCGCCCATCCCAGCAGGTGCCCACCAGCGGCGAACTCAAACCGTGCCGGCAGTGCGGCACCTATGTCGTGGCCGGCGCGGCTATTCAAGCCTCCGTCAAAGGGGAAACTGTTTACTTCTGTTCTGAGGAATGCCGCAAGAAGGCCGGAGTCTGACAGATTCATGAAACTAGGAGATATCGCCGAACGGCTCGGATGTTCGATCTCCGGCAACCCGGACCTGGAAATCACCGGGGTTGCCGGGATGGAGCACGCCGGCCCGAGCGAACTCACCTTCCTCGCGAATCCCAAGTACGGCCCGAAGGCCCGGCGCGCGAAGGCCGGCGCCATGCTGGTGCGGGAACCCATCCCGGACCTCGGCATCGCCTTTCTCCTCTCCACGAATCCTTATTTTGATTTCGCCCGTGCCCTCGAGTTCTTCTATCAGCCGCCGCGCCCGGCTGCCGGCATTCACCCTACCGCCGTCATCTCCCCAAGCGCGTGTATCGGGGAAAACGCCTCCATCGGCGCCTATGCCGTTATTGGCGACCACGTCGTGATCGGCCGCAATGCAATTCTCCATCCGCATGTCGTGATCTACCCGCACGCCGTCATCGGTGACCACTTCCTCGCCCATGCCAATGTCGTGGTCCGGGAGTTCTGCCGCATCGGCAATCGCGTGGTGCTGCAAAATGGGGTTATCCTTGGCGGCGACGGATATGGCTTTGCCAAAAGCGCCGATGGGACACACTATAAGATCGTTCAGTCCGGAGTGGCCGTCCTCGAAGACGATGTCGAGATTCAGACCAATTCCTCTGTCGACCGCGCCAGCATCGGCGAAACTCGCGTCAGGCGTGGTGCGAAAATCGACAGCCTCGTCCAGGTGGGACACGGCTGCGTCGTCGGCGAGGACAACATCATTTGCGCCCAGGTTGGCCTTGCCGGCAGCAGCATCCTCGAGAAGAATGTCCTTCTCGCCGGCCAGGCAGGCATTTCCGGCCACCTCACCATTCACGACAATGTCGTCGTTTACGCCCAGAGCGGCGTCGGCGGCGATGTTCCCGCCGGGTCGGTGATCTCCGGGTCCCCTGCCTACGAGGCGCGGCAGTGGCTGCGCACCATTACCGCATTGCCGAAACTGCCGGAGTTGCTGAAGACTGTTCGCGAGTTGGAGCGCAAGGTGGCGGAACTCAGCCAGACTGCCGGCATTCGCGCGGAAAAGTAAGCTTCGAGGCCGCGGCCGCGAAGCAGTGCGAAAATTGAAGGATATCGCCTCATGGACAAAAACCACATTCCCCCCGCCTATAAGGACGACGGCTTTTTGGAATCCCCCGCGGCGCGCTCCGTCCGCATTCTCTCGGAGTACCTTGCCCCGCTCGATCACTTCCGCAGAGAGCAGGTCCGAGACACCGTTGTTTTTTTCGGCTCTGCCCGGATTCCTGAGGACGGGCAGCATCCCCTGGCCCGCTACTACCAGGAAGCCCGGCAGCTTGCATACAAGATCACGGAGTGGTCGGAAAGTCTCCGTAAGCCGCTTCGCTTTGTCGTCTGCACGGGCGGAGGGCCCGGCATCATGGAAGCCGCCAACCGCGGCGCCGCGGAGGCGGGCGGCAAGTCGATCGGCCTCAATATAGGACTCCCCTTCGAACAAGTTCCGAATTCTCATATCTCGCCGGAACTCAACTTCGAGTTCCATTACTTCTTCATGAGGAAGTTCTGGTTTGCCTACCTTGCCAAGGCGCTCATTGTCTTTCCCGGAGGCTTCGGCACATTGGATGAACTCGCCGAACTGCTGACCCTTGCCCAGACGCGGAAACTGGAGAAGAAAATGGTGATCCTCCTCTACGGCAGCGCGTTCTGGAAAGAAGTCTTGAACTTCGACGCGCTGGTCAAATACGGGATGATCAACAAGGAAGACCTGAACTTGTTTCAATATGCGGATGATCCCGACACGGCGCTTAGCTTGCTGGTGGATGGACTCACCCGCTACTATCTGCACCCCAAGGAGCCGTTGCCGGAGTTCGAACAGATGATCCCCGCGATTGCCAGGTCGCGCGTATAGGCATGCCTTCCGAGCAAGCAGAGTTCAACGCCGTCATCGTGTGGCGCGCTCTCACCAAATGGGACCGGGCGCTGCTTGCGGTGTTTGCGCTGCTCGTGCTGCTGTGCTTCCTCTTCAAGACAGGTGGACTTTCCGCCTTCAGCCAGTTGGCGGCGTACGGGATGGGACTCGTCCTCTTCATCCGCTTTGTCCGCCGCTCGCTCCGTCACATCATCTGGCGGCTGAGGAACCGTCTCCTGGTCGCCTACGGCTTTATCGCCCTCGTTCCCGTTCTCCTGATCATTGCGCTGGGGGCCGTTCTCGCCTATGCGGCCGTCGGGCAAGTCGCCATCTACATGGTGACCAGCGAACTCGAGCGGCGAACGGCGATGATCGTCAATACAGCCCAGCGGCTTCGCGACGCCGGCGAGGAATCGCGCGAGCGCGCCGTGCAATCCGTCTACCCATTCCTCGCGAGCCGCCTGCCGGGAGTCGAGATCCTCGTCGAAGGTTCCCGTTCCTTGCGTTATCCGCCGGACGCCGCCATTCAAGCGCCGTCCAAAGAGTGGGGCGATGCCGGGGGGCTACTCGTCAAAGACGGCCTGATGTATGCCTGGACCCATCTCACGCGGCCGGGTACACGCGTTACCATCATGATGCCCATCACCTCGCGATTCCTGGCCAGCCTCGCCCCCAACATCGGGAATGTCGGCTTCCTCCGTTGGGAAGACGACCCCGCCCATCCCCGCCGTGTCCTGCGGTTGCACAGTCCCGTCGGCGGGTCGGATGATCCCGACGCTCCGCGCAACCGCGTCCCCGACAAGGTGAATCGCTTCGATATCGAGGTCATCTGGGCCACTGCCCAGCCGGCCTTCCTCTGGGAATCACCCGGCTACGTGGAAAACGAGGTCATCAACATTCGTACCCGCCCTTCGGCGGTCCTGCGCGTCCTCTTTGCCCAGAAGGTGGAAGACTGGCGCGACCTCATCCCCATCCTCACCATCATCCTCTTCATCGCCTTCCTCATCGCCGAGGCAAGTTCGCTGGTGATCGGAATCTCCCTCACCCGCACCATCACCAGCACCGTTCACGATATCTATGAGGGAACGGAGCGGATCAAGGAAGGGATCTTCTCGCACCGCATCCGCATCAAGGGCCAGGATCAGTTGGCCAGTCTCGGGGAATCATTCAACAGCATGACGGCGAATATCGAGCGCCTGCTGGTGGTGGCCAAGGAGAGCGAACGGTTGCAGGCCGAACTCGAAATCGCGCGCGAAGTCCAGAACCAGCTTTACCCTCGAGCGATCCCGGTGTCTGCCTCCCTGCGCCTCAAGGCCCTCTGCAATCCCGCCCGCATGGTTTCCGGCGACTACTACGACTACCAGCGGCTCGATGACTCCCGCATCGCCGTCGCTATCGGCGATGTCGCGGGCAAGGGAATCAGCGCCGCGCTCCTCATGGCCACCGTGCAGTCCGCCGTGCGTACCCAGATCGGCCATTGTCTGGAAACCTCCCGGGCCGGCGAGTTTCCGGTTTCCACGTCGCAACTGGTGAGTCAGCTCAACAAGCACCTTTACGCCCACACCACTCCGGAAAAGTACGCCACGTTTTTTCTGGGCGTCTTCAATGAGTCCAACCTCCAGTTCACTTATACCAACGCCGGCCACTTGCCCCCCATCCTGGTGAGAGGCGGCGAACCCCGTACGCTCGAAGTGAACGGAACCGTTGTCGGAGCCTTTCCCTTCTCCCGCTACGAGGAAAGCCGGATCCGCCTGGATCCTGGGGATCTGCTGTTGTTTTACACTGATGGCATCTCGGAGGCGGAGAATGCCTACGGAGAGCAGTTCGGCGAGGAGCGCATTTTCGAACTGCTTCGCCGGCACAAAGACCGCTCCGCCGATGACGTGCTGGCCGCGATCCTTCATGAGGTGAGCCAATGGACCGGATCTCCGGAACTTCAAGACGACATGACTTTGCTGTTGGCGCAGCGTGTATGAGGAATGTCAAGCCAAGAAAGAACCGCGGAGTTTGCGGCGCCTGGAGGGCCTGCTGATGGGAGCGCATGCATGAAGATATTGACGGCAAAGCAGATGCGTGACGTGGATCAACTCACGATCCACTCCGGAATTCCGGGCATCATCCTCATGGAAAATGCCGCCCACGGGGTGGTGGAATACCTCGCCGCCAAATTCTCCCCGCTCGATTCGCATCGCATCGTCGTGCTCTGCGGAAAAGGAAACAACGGCGGGGATGGGATGGCCATCGCCCGGCAGTTGCATACGCGGTTCTCCCCACGGTCCCTTCATGTGGCCCTCGCCGCTCCGCCTCGGGACCTTTCGGGAGACGCCGCGGAAAACCTGCGAATGCTGTATGCCTGTGGCCTCGGCGTGCACGAAGAGATCACGCCCGGGATGCGCGACGCCACGCTGATCGTGGATGCGCTTCTCGGAACGGGCATTCGCGGCCCCGCTTCAGGCCACGTGCTCGATTGGATTGAGGCCATCAATCATGCGTTTCCTTACGCCAAGGTCGTGGCCGTGGATGTCCCTTCCGGCATGGCGAGCGACGAACCGGATAACGAGGGAGTCTGCGCCCGCGCCGATGCGACGGTGACATTCACCGCCCCGAAGGTCTGCCACGTGCTGCCTCCCAATTGCGGCCGCGTCGGGGAACTCACCATCGCGCCGATCGGCAGCCCCCCTTCTTTGTATGCCGGGGATCCCGTCTTGTTCCTGTCCCTCGTGGAGCCCTCGTGGTTCGCGAGACTCTTTGGTCCACGCAGTCGCGGAGCCCATAAGGGCGACTTCGGGCACGTCCTCGTCGTTGCCGGGTCAGTGGGTAAGACGGGAGCGGCGGCCATGACCGGGATGGCCGCCCTACGTTCCGGAGCCGGCCTTGTCACCGTCGCCTCCGCCCGCGACGCCATCGCCGGCATCGCGGCGCATTCCCCCGAATTGATGACCTCCCCTCTGCCGCAGACGGACGCGGGAGCTATCGCCGCCGGCGCCTATCCCATCTTCGACGCCCTCACGGCCCATAAGAGCATTCTCGCCGTCGGCCCTGGCATGGGAACCCATGCCGACACAGTAACCTTTGTCCAAACGCTGTTCGAACAATGCCCAACTCCGGCTGTAGTGGACGCCGACGGCATCAATGCTCTGGCTGGTCCCTACGTGCATCCAGGCGGACCCCGTGTCCTCACTCCTCACCCCGGTGAAATGGCGCGCCTGTGCGCTTGCAGCGTGCCGGATGTCCAGCACCGGCGCGTGGAAGCGGCCCGCACGGTCGCGCTCGACCGCGAAGTCACCATCGTCCTCAAAGGCCAGCGCACCATCATTGCCTTCCCGGACGGACGCGTCTGGATCAATCCTACCGGCACCCCGGCCATGGCGACCGGAGGAACCGGGGATATACTCACCGGACTCATTTCCGGCCTCATGGCGCAATTTCCCGAAGATGCGGACTATGCGATTGCCGCGGCCGTCTGGCTGCACGGCCGGGCAGGTGAATTGGGGGCCGCCCGGTTAGGTGAGAAATCCCTCATCGCCACCGACCTGCTCCATTTTCTTCCAGGGGCGATGCATGAACTCTCAAACCTTTCAAGCAGCCACTGAGGAGGAGATGATCGCGTTGGGGGAACTCCTCGCGGCATTGCTCCCCTCTCGCGCGCTCGTGTTTCTGCAAGGGGATCTCGGAGCCGGGAAAACCACTCTCGTCAAGGGCATTGCCAAAGGTTTGCACGCGGCCATGCCGGAGGAAGTATCCAGCCCCACCTTCACTCTGATTCATGAGTACGGGGATCCCGCTCGCGTGTACCACATTGATCTCTATCGCCTCGATTCTCCCCGCCAGTTGGAGGCGCTCGGCCTCGACGAGATCTTTGAGCGCGAAGCTGTCGTTGTAGTGGAATGGCCGGAAAAATTCGCCCGCTGGCTTCCCCGCGCGCATCTTACCGTGAAGATTTCCGCCAGTGCCGGCGCGCGCGCGATTACCGTGGAGTCCGCTCGTGAATCCCTCACCCCACATTAAGGCGCGGGCCGCGCCGCAAGGACGCCCCCGCGCCCGGAGACGCGCGAAGGGAGATCCAAAAAAACAGCAGCGGAGGAGTGGGGAGCATTCAAGCTCAACCTCGTTTGTCTCCCCCGCTGCCGGGCCGCTAGCCGCCTCACCCAAAAGCGTCGCGGCCTGTTGCGCCCGCGGCCCACGTTCGCGGACGCAATGTCCAGGTCAATTCGCGCGGGCGGCGGGGATGACGCGCCGCCCGCGCCGGGAGCGCCGCCAGGCAGGAGGATCATCCCCGCAAGGCGCCCGGTGTGGTGGCAGGCTTCCGGAAACTCGCCTCCACAACTCGAACTCATACTGTAGACGGAATTCGCGGACCCACAGCCCGGTAAGGAGCACTTGCGCGAACGGCTTTCTTGGAAATGAGGCGGAGGAGAGCCGGGGAGCACATGGCTCAACCGCGCAACTCTCCTCCGCCGGACCGCACCCGCTCCGCCAAAAGCAGTGCGGTCTCTGCGGGTGGGCCCTCAATCTCCCTCCCGCAAGGCCGAACCGAAGCCCTTAGCGCGCCGCCAACTGCCGGATCGCGGACGCCTTGTCCTTCACTGCCATGGCGCTCCCCACCACCCCGCCGATGGCGCTCACCAGTTCCGCGTCGCTAAGCTTCTGCACTCCGCCCGGAGCCACCGGAGCCGCCGGTGTCCAGTCAAAGGGATACTCGCGCACATAGTCCGCCCAGTAGAACGCCTCCGGTTGGCCGCTTTGCGGATTGAACCGCAGCGCCATGTTGCTCGGAAATGTCGCCCGGAAGCCTGCCATCGGTCCCGTCGGATCCGCCAGCAGAATGCCCAGCGGATAATCCACGGCGGCGCCGGAACTGAAGTTCAACCGCCCCGCATCGTAACGATTCATCGTCTTCAGAACCAGCCGCGGAATCACCGGAAAATGCTTCGCGTACTGCTGATAAAACTGCGCCGTCTCGAGCGAATAGATGCGGAACGTCGAATCACTGAAATTAAGCGGCATCCGCGCGATCCCGCCATCCGCCGCCCGGTCGATCATCAGGTACTGGAATGCGTCCGTGGTGCTCTGCCAGATGGTCGCGTTGTCCCGCCAGTATTTCGCGCCCTCGCCGTCTTTGGGAGCGCCCACGCCGGTGGCCTCGATCCAGTTCTGTTCCGACGCGAACGCGCCGATGTTGTGCGGTAGAACGCCCGCCTGCTGCAGGTCCGCCAGCATTTGCTTCGTCACTCCGCCGTTCCGCGGGTCCGGGATGGGGAAGAATTTCATTCTCTACAATTCCTTTCATCAACCGCTCGCTTTCGCCGGCGGCTTGCGCTTGTTGTTCCGCCTTGCCTTCTCTTGGGCGGTCAACATTTTTTACCCGATTTCAGACTACTCCAGGAAACAAGCAGAAATTGTAGGGTTGCTCGCTAAATATAGGAATATAAAAGAAATAATTTTGTGAAATATCGTGTGAACCTTAACCGGCCATGCCGCGGAGACAACAGCCAAGCCTCGTTTCGTCCAATTGATATTTATGCTTGGCGGCGAAACAGCTTCACCCGATCATGCCGCGCAGCCGCTCCGCCGTCCATTTCACCGCAATGTTGATCATGGCTTCGCCCTTCGCCGTCGTGGCGAGTTTCGCCTCCTTGGCGAATTCCTCTTCCTGGATCGCCGACTTCGGATCCTTAATATGCAGGCGCGGCTTGATCTTCTCGTAGTCCACATCCTCCCAGTGGATCCGCTCCGGAAAGGCGGCCATCGCGAAGGAGGTCTCGAATTCCGCCGCGTGTCCGGGAGCTTTCCCGCTCGCCATGTAGCGCTTGACGATTTCCGGCGTGTACGCCTCCCAATACGAGTGCGCTTCCATCTGAATGCCCAGCTTCTTGGCGAACTCCGGAACGTTCTGCCGCAAGGGCTGAACGTTTCCTCCATGTCCGTTGAGGACAAGAATTTTCTGCACGCCGTGTGTTTGCAGGCTTTCGCAAATGTCGTATACCACCGCGAGAAACGTCTCTTTTTTGAGCGAAAGCGTCCCCTTGCGGTCCATCCAATGCGGGGAGATCCCAATCGATACGGGGGTGGCCACCATCACCTGCGGATACAGCAGCAGCGCCGCCTGCCGCGCCACCAGCGTGACGCTCGCCGTGTCGTTGATCATCGCCAGGTGCTCGTTGTGCTGCTCCGTGCTCCCCGTGGGCACGATCATCGCCTTCAGCCTGCCGCCTTCGAGCGCTTCGCGAAACTCCTTGCGCGTGCTCTCCCACAACAGCACCTTGCGCGGATTGACGTATGTATTGCCCGCGGGTTCCACACCGGCGGGGGCGAGTGCGGCGAGGGAGCCTCCCGTCATCAACTGGCAGAATGCGCGGCGTCCGGATGATGTTTTCATGGCAACTCGATTATAACCACCTGACCGGGTAGTCTTGCCGCGAAATGACGAGATCGCGATCCCCGGTTCTGCTCGGAGCCGCTCTCTTGTGGAATATGGGCCACCTTGGGCGAGATGCCGGGGCGGCCGCACTTCCCTCCGTGGAGCCCTACTTCTCTTCCACCTTCACGCTGACCAGTTTGTCCCCCTGTTTCACGGCGTTCACCACGTCCTGGCCTTGCGTGACCTGGCCGAAGACGGTGTGCTTTCCGTCCAGCCAGTCGGTGACGATGTGAGTGATGAAAAACTGGCTCCCGTTGGTGTTCGGGCCTGCGTTCGCCATTGAGAGCGAACCCGCCTGGTGGCGCCGCGGATTGTCCTTCAACTCGTCTTCGAAACGGTACCCCGGGCCGCCGCGCCCGGTTGCCGTGGGATCGCCGCCTTGGATCATGAAGTCTGCGATCACCCGGTGAAAAGTGGTGTTATCGTAGAACTGCTCACGCGCCAGAAAAACAAAATTGTTGACCGTCGCGGGAGCATCCTTGGCGAAAAGGTCGCAAACAATGTTGCCGCGGGATGTTTCAAACGTCACCGTGTAAGTCTTGTTCGAGTCAATCGACATGGCCGGCGCCGCCGGATATTGTTTTGCCATAAACTACCAGTTTAGCAGGGACTTTGCCGATGACTTGCCTGTTTCTCCTATTGCTGCTCACGCCCGGCGCCCGCCCCCAGAGCCTCCGCGGAGTCGTGGATATCCACGCCCACTCCGGTCCGGACAGCACCCCGCGCTCCATCGACGCGCTGAATCTCGTCCGCCTCGCCAGAGAGAAGGGCTTCCGCGGCCTGGTATTGAAGAACCACTACGAGCCCACCGGGGCGTGGGCCGCCCTGGCGCGGCAGGAGGTCCCCGGCATCGAAGTGTTCGGCGGCATCGCGCTGAATCTCACCGTCGGCGGGGTCAACCCCGCGGCCGTCGAGCGCATGACGCGCGTCCAGGGCGGCTATGGCAAAGTGGTCTGGATGCCCACCTACGACTCCCGGAATCACGTGCGCGTCAGCGGCGAAAATCGGCCCTTCGTCCCCGTCTCCAAGGACGGTAAACTGCTGCCGGGCGTCCTCGACGTGATCCGTATCATCGCGCGACATCACCTGGTTCTCGCCACCGGCCACTCGAGCCCCGCCGAAGTGCTGATGATGGTGAAGCAGGCCCGTGACGGCGGTGTTTCCTCCGTCGTCGTGACGCACGCCATGCTCAAGTACGTCGGCATGTCCGTACCCCAGATGAAAGAGGCCGCGGCCATGGGAGCCATGATCGAGTTTGTCGGAAACGCCGTCGTTGGAACACAGAAGGAATTCACGTTCCCTCGGTACGCGGACGCCATGCGGCAGGTGGGTTTCGGCTCCGTGATTCTCTCGAGCGATTTCGGCCAGAAAGGCAATCCGCTCCATCCCGACGGCCTCGAGCAGGTGTTCCGCGGACTGCGCGAGCAGGGCGTCACCGTCGATCAAATTGATCAGATCGTGAAAACCAATCCGGCAAAGCTGCTGGGTATTCGATAGACAGGGCAAAAAAGATGATCCAAGGTTACTTATTACATTCGGTGAGTTACGCGGGCCTTTGGGGCCAGGCGTTCCTCAGCGTGGAGGATTTCGTGAAGAAAGCCGCCAAGCTCGGCTTCGGCGGCGTGATGCTCATGGCCAAGCGGCCTCATCTCTCCATCCTCGATTACGGACCAAAGGAACGCGCCAATCTGCGGCGCCTGATCGAGAAGAGCAAGCTCAACCACGTGGTGATTGCCGGATACAACAACCTCACCGCGGACCTGGAACACGGCGAGGTGCCGCACCGCGAAATCCAGACGCACTACATTCTCGAACTGTCGCGTCTGGCCTACGATCTCGGCGCCACCAAGGTGCGCATCTTCACGGGCTACGATAACCCCGCCTCGGACTACTCCCGCCAGTGGCGCTTGATCGTCGAGACCCTCCGTGAATGCGCCCGGCGCATCGGGGACCTGGGAGTCACCCTCGGCATCCAGAACCACCACGATATGGCGGTCGGCTATGAGACGATGCATGACCTCATCCGCACCGTGAACGAGCCGAATTGCCAGGCGATGTTCGATGCCTGGGCGCCCGCGCTGCAAGGCGAGGACGTCGAGAAAGCCGCGCGGCATATGGGCGCGCTCACCGTGCATACGACAATCGCCGATTATCAGACCCGCCCGCGCTTCCGCTACGACGCCGGACTGGTGAACTACGAACCGCGGACGCCTTTCGTCCAGGCCGTGCCGATGGGGGAAGGCTTCATCGACTACCGCGGATTCCTGCGCGGTCTGGTGGCCACCGGGTTCAAAGGCACCGTCGCCTACGAGATGTGCTCGCCGCTCGCCGATGGCGGCGGCATCGCCACGCTCGATCAGTACGCCCGGCGCTTCCTCGAGTATATGAAGGGCTAAAACGGATCACCTGGTCCGAATATACCGCGCCACGGCTTTCCGTATCTCATCCACGATCAGAAGCGCCGGCATCATCGCCGCCAGCAGCCCGAAATCCGCGGCCTTAATCGGCAGCGTCCCAAACGCGTTCCGCAGCCAGGGCACGTAGAGCAGCAGGAACAGTACCGCAAACTCCGAAACAATCCCCCACCCGATCAGCGGATTGCCGGACAGCCCCACGCGGAAGATGCTGGTGTGCTCGGTGCGTTGGGCAAAGAGATTCCCGATCTGTGTGGCAATCACCGCCGCCAGAGTAAGCGAGCAGGCTTGCGCGTGCAGCACGCCTTCCGCCGGAAGATCCACCCATCGCCCCGCATAGCCGTTGCGCCAGTACACCCAATAGAAGGCCAGCATGGCGAGAATGCTCTGCGGAATGCCCAACAGCAGGTAAGCCCGCGTCAGCATGCGCCGGTTGAAAAGATGCTCGTCGAGCCGGCGGGGCGGGCGGTCCATGATGCCCGGTTCGGGCGGTTCCGCGCCCAGAGCGAGCGCGGGAGCCATGTCCGTGCCAAGGTCTATCGAGAGAATCTGCATCACGTTCAACGCGATGGGAACACGGCCGCCGCTGAACGCATAGAACAGGAACGGAGCCGCCTCCGGCGCGTTGCTGGTGCAGATGTAGGTGATGAACTTACGCAGGTTTGCGTAGACCGCCCGCCCTTCCTCCACCGCATCCACAATCGTCGCGAAGTTGTCATCGAGCAGTATGATGTCCGCCGATTCTCTCGCCACATCCGCGCCGCGCGCCCCCATGGCCACGCCGATATTGGCCCTCTTGAGCGCGGGCGCATCGTTCACCCCGTCGCCGGTCACCGCGACAATGTGCCCCATGTTTTGCAGCGCGCGCACCACGCGCAGTTTGTCCTCCGGCGTCGCACGGGCCACGACCACATCCTCGCTCAGCCGGCTGGTCAACTCCTCCTCCGGCATCGACTGCAGATCATAGCCGTTCAATACCGCCGGTTCTTTCGCAAGCCCGATCTGGCGCGCGATGGCGGAACCCGTGATGCCGTAGTCGCCCGTGAGCATGATCATGCGGATGCCGGCCCTGTGGCATTTGCCGACGGCCTCGAGGACGCCGTCGCGAGGCGGATCCGCCATGGCGAGCAGGCCCAGGAAGGTGAGGTCGCATTCCACCGCCTTGCTCGAGTGGTCCCGCATTCCGGATGGCAGAGTCCTCTTCGCGACAGCGAGAACACGCAGTCCTTGCGCGGCCAGGCTGTCCGAAGCGAGCGCCGCGCGTTCCCGATCTTCCCCTCTCATGGCTCGCTCGGTGCCTTCGTGTATCCGCGTGCACAGCGAAATCACCTCATGCGGCGCGCCTTTCACGCAGGCCAGGCTGCCGTGGACCGTGGTCATTCGTTTGCGATGCGAGTCGAACGCTATTTCCCCCGTCCGCGGGTACTGGCGCGACTCTGATTCATAGTGCATCCCCACCTTACGCGCGGCCACCAGCATGGCGGCTTCCGTAGGATCCCCGAGAACGCTCCAGGACTGAGAGAGTGTATCCGGAGGCGCCAATCTTGCGTTGTTGCAGAGAACGGCGGCATGCAAAAGCTGCGTAACCCCTTTCGGGGTCTCGACAACTTCCTCCCCGTGCAAGAGCAGCCGCCCTGCTGGTGAATACCCGCTGCCGGTAAGCTCGTAGCTGTCCTCGGGCGTCCATAAGGCGCGCACGGTCATTTCATTCCGTGTGAGTGTTCCCGTCTTGTCCGAGCAGATAACCGTAGTGCATCCCAATGTCTCCACGGCCGACAGCCGCTTGATGAGCGTATTGCGCTTCGCCATGCGCTGCGCTCCCAGCGCCAGCGCCAGCGTGAGAGCCGGCGGCAATCCCTCTGGAATAAACGCGACAATCATGCCCAAGGCGAAGAAGAAGCTCTGCGACAGCGGCAGCGTGCCGAGCGCGGCCGCGATGACGAAGAAAAGGAATCCCGCCGCCAATGCGACATACGACACAACCCGCGTCGCGTGTGTCAATTCCTGTTCGAGGGGACTCGGCTCTTCGCGCAAAGTCTGCGTCAGGCGCGCAATCTTTCCGAATTCGGTGTGCATTCCCGTGGCAAAGACAACCGCCAGTCCGTTGCCCGCGGTGACGTTGGTGCCCGCGAAAACTATGTTCGAAAACTCGCTGATCGCATGTTCGGAATCCGCCTGCGCCTCCGCCGTCTTGCGCACCGGGCGGCTTTCTCCGCTCAAGGACGACTGGTCGACCCGAAGCTGAGTGCAATCAATGACGCGCGCGTCGGCCGAGATATGGTCGCCTTCGTTCAACACCAGCAGATCGCCCGGAACCAGCGTTTCGGCATCGATCCTCTGCCGCATGCCGTCCCGCACCACCTCCGCCACCTGGGGAAGAAGCCTCCGCAGTGCCTGTAATGCTTTCTCCGCTTTGTATTCCTGCCAGAAACTGAACAGCCCGTTGATGAGATTTAACCCGCAAATGACGAATCCGAGGCGCGGAATTCCCGCCACGAAGGCTATCGCGGCGGCAATCCACAGCAGCACCGCCATCATGTGGGTGAACTGAGCCACGAATTTGGGCAGAAGGGTTTCCTGACGCAGTGTTTCAATGCGGTTGTGATGGTGCAATTCCAGCCTTCGCAGCGCTTCTTCCTTGCTCAGCCCGCCGCGGCTCGCGCCGAGTTCATGCAGAATCTCTTCCGGGGTCCGAACGTGAAAGGACGCCACAAACCTCACGGCGCGTGATTTCGCTTCCACCACGCAGTTCTGATCTGCATTCGGCTTGCCGCGCCGGCAGGCGCTCATCCCGCCCCTCTGGCGAGCGAATTGCTCACGACTGTATCAGGAGTCTATGCATACGAAACTGAAGGACCGGAGCGAGGCAGGCCGCCTGCTTGCCACCTGTCTGACGGACTATGCACACCGCCAGGATTGCGTGGTCGTGGCCCTTCCTCGCGGCGGAGCGGTCGTGGGCCTTGAGGTGGCCCGCCCCCTGAATTTGCCCTGTTCCGTTCTCTGGGGCCCGCCGCACGGCGTGAACGGAAAAAATGTCCTCCTCCTTGACGACGGCGCCAGCGAAAGCCTGGCCGTCGAAGAGGCCATTGCCGCCCTGCGCGAAAACGGTGCTCGGTCGGTGATCTTCGCCGCTCCCGTGCTCCCCCGCGAACGCCTCGTCCGCCTGTGGCCCTTGGCCAACGACGTAATTTACCTTATCTCACCCGAACCGTTCGGCGCCATCGAGTCATGGTATGAAAAATTTCCCACCCTGACCGACGAAGAAGTCCGGGAGTACCTCAGCCATTCCCCTCGATCGCCGGTCCGCGCGCTCCCCGCGATTACGCCCACCACCGTGAGAAGGTACTGAACAGGCCGGGGACTGGGACTCTCCCGGAAAACTCGAATACACTGGGTTTAGTCGCATGGAATTGTCTCACCCTCTCTCCGGCATCACCGTGCCGATGGTCACCCCTCTCTCGAGTGCCGGCCGTCTCGACCCGGAGGGCCTCGACAGGCTCGCCGAGCATGTCATTCAAGGCGGCGCGCGGGGCCTGTTCGTGTTGGGAACCACCGGCGAGGGGCCTAGTCTCAGCGGCAAGATGCAGAGAGAGGTGGTGCGGCGCGTCTGCCAGGCATCCTCGGGCCGAGCCCAGGTTCTCGTCGGAATTACTCACCCCTCCGCCCAGGAAGCCCTTGAACTGGCGGAGTTCTCCGCAACCGCGGGAGCGCACGCGGTGGTCTATGCCGGACCATCCTACTTCCCCGTGGCTCAGACCGAACTCTTGCGCCACGTTGCCCGGATGGCGGAAGCTTCTCCCCTACCCCTGTTCCTCTACAACATGCCGAGCCACACCGGAGTCGTGTTCGAGCCCGATACCGTGCGGCAACTGATGGAAATCCCCGCGGTCGCCGGACTGAAGGACAGTTCCGCGGATCTCATGTACTTTCAGCGCATCTGCCGGCTACGCGAGAGACGTCCCGATTTCGCGGTCCTGATGGGTCCCGAGGAACTGATGGTTCCCGCAATGAGCGTGGGGGCCACAGGCGGCGTGAATGGAGGAGCGAACATGTTTCCCTCCCTCTATGTCTCGCTCTACCAGGCATGCGTCTCCGGCAACACCGCCGAGGCGCGGCGGCTCCAGCAGGCCGTTCTGGACGTTAGCGAGGGGGTCTACTCGGCCGGAACCTACGCTTCCAGCTACCTGAAGGGATTGAAGTACGCCCTCTCGTTATTGGGAATCTGCATGGATGCCATGGCCGAGCCATACAGTGCTTTCGAAGCCGAGCACCGGGAGCGCGTCGCGAGGGCGCTCGTCGAGTTGCAGGCGCGCCACGCCCTTGCGGCTTGAACTTATCTGGCCAGCCACTTTTCGAGCGACGCCAACAGCGTCTCCGGAGAGATCGGCTTGCTTACGTGGTCATCCATCCCGGCGGCCAGACACCGCTCGCGGTCCGATTGCAGGACCGAGGCCGTGAGGGCGACAATCGGGGTGCGCGCGTTGGCTGAATCCGGAGAGCGAATGGCTTCCGTCGCCTGGTAGCCGTCCAGTTCCGGCATCTGGCAATCCATGTAGATCAGGTCAAAGGAGGCGCCGGCAGCCATCCTGATCGCTTCCGCCCCGTTGCAGGCGAGACTTACGCTACAGCCGAACTTCGCGAGCAGAGCCTTCGCCACCGCCCGGTTGATCGAGTTGTCCTCCACCACGAGGACGCGCGAACCTTGGAAGGGAGCCTCTCCCGAACGCGCCGCCGGTCTGTCACTGCCCTCCGCCGGCCCTCCGGAATACCCGCTGCCCGGCGCCTCCAACTGGCTCAAGAGCGCCTTTCGCAGCAGCGAAGCGCGTACCGGCGGCGAGAGCCGCGGATGCCTGCCGTCCGCGGCCGCGCCGTTGGAAGTGATCCATAGCAGTGGCGCTTCTGTTCGCGGCGCCGGCCAGCTCGCGTCCCAGAGGACCACATCGTAGTGGCCGGGCTTACACAGTTCTTGCGCCGCCCGCGGCTCTTCGGCGGAATCCGTTTCCATGCCCCACTGGCGGCATTGACTCGCCAGCGAGGCGCGGGTTATCGCGGGAGCGCAGGCAACCAGAACACGTTTGGGCATCTTGCGATCCTCGGCTTGCTTGCATGGCGCTTGCCGCAGACTCAACTCCACGCGAAACGTGGATCCTTCCCCATACCTGCTGTCCGCGGTGAGCGTGCCTCCCATCAGACCGGCGAGCCGCCTCGAGATCGCCAGACCCAGGCCGGTGCCTCCGTACTTCCGCGTCGTCGAGGCGTCGCCCTGCGTGAACATCATGAAGAGCTGCGGCAATTTCTGCGCGGGAATTCCGATGCCCGTGTCCTCCACCTCCACCACCACCCGCGCGTCCTCTGGACCCGCCCCGAGGCAGGCGACACTTACCTGTACATGCCCGCGATCGGTGAACTTGATGGCGTTTCCCACCAGGTTGACCAGAATCTGCCGTACCCGCCCGCAGTCTCCGATGAACCGGCGCGGCGCCTCCGGCGCGTAGCACAGCGCCAGGTCAAGATTTTTCTCATGCGCTTTCACCCGCAGCAGATCCAGCACATCCTCGGCCGCTGATTGCAGATCAAAGGGCAGAGCTTCCAACTCGAGCTTGCCTGCCTCCATCTTCGAAAAATCCAGAATGTCGTTGACGATGGTCAACAGCGCATCACTGGAGTGCCGGATGGCCAGGGCATAGGACTCCTGCTCGGCGCTGAGCGGGGAATCGAGCAGGATTCGCGTCATGCCGATGATTCCGTTCATCGGAGTGCGGATCTCGTGGCTCATGGAGGACAGGAATTCACTCTTGATGCGTGTGGCCGCCTCGGCGCGCTCCTTCTCTTCCGCCAGCTTCCGCACCAGGACCTCCATCTCGCGGGAGTGACGCCTGATCTCTTCCTCCGCCAGTTTCCTCGCGGTGATGTCGGTAAACGACGCCACAACGGCGTAGGGGACGGTGCGGCCCTCTTCGAAGAGAGGTTCGCAGTTGATGCTGATCCACGTTGTTCCGGAGTTCCGGCGCAGGCCGACCACACACCCGAGCGAAGGTTGGCCAGTGAGAATGGCGAGGTGGCACGGATACTCCTCCGGCAGGCAGGGGGCCCCGTCCTCGGTGATGAACTCGATGTCTTGATCCCAAATGCGCATCCCGATCAAATCCTCGGAACGCCGCTTGAGAATAGTTTCCGCCGAGGCGTTACACGTCAGGATGGTTTCCTCCGCGTCAAGCAATAGAACGCCCTCCGCCATGGCGGCGATCACGGAGCGGTAGCGCTCCTCGCTTTCCCTGAGCGCCCGCGCCGCGTTTTTTTGCTCCGTTATATCGCGGTTCATGCCCACGAGATGCGCCGGCCGGCCTTCCTCGTCAAATTGGCAGGTGGCCTGCGCCTCGACAACCCGGGTTCCCTTGGGGGTGCTGATCCGGAACTCCACACGGCCGGTGGACCCCGCACGGCAGGCTACCTCGATGTGCCTTAATATCGCTTCCCGGTCTTCCGGATGCACGTTGCCGAGAAACTCGTCCAATGTCCCTTGAAATGTCTTCGGCTCGATTCCAAACAACTGGTGCATGGTATCGTTCCATACCGAGCAGCCTGTCGAAAAATCATGATCAAATATTGCAATTCCCGCTGAGTGTGTTGCCAGCACGAGACGATCGGTGAGTTCCTGAATGCGCCTTTCCGCCAGTTTCCGCTCGGTGGCGTCGCGGAAGATCGTGAGTACGCGAACCCCCTCCGCCGATTGAATCGCCGCCGCCGACACCTCGAGAAACCGGGTCTCCCCATTCCACAAATTCAACTGGCGCTCGAACCGCGTTTGGATTTCGCCGCGCTGCACACGGTTGCGGTAGGCGGCAAGGGCGCGGTCGCGGTCTTCTCCGCCGTAAACCACCGTATACAACTGTCCCTCGATCTGCCCGCGATCGAGGGAGACCATCCGGCAATAGGAATTGTTGACCAGCAGCACTACTCCGCCGGCATCCGTCAGACGCATGCCGTCGCTTGAGTGCTCCCAGATGTCGAGCATGTTCCGCAGGTAGCTTCCCTCCATGCTCTCGCGCGCCGTGATGTCCTCACACTCGTGGAGGTAGCCCGAAAAAACACCCTCGCAATCAAACAGGGGATTTCCGGAATCCAGGATTTGACGGTATTCGCCATCATGCCGGAGCAGCCGGTAGCGCACTTGCAGGCTGGCGCGCCTCATGAATGCGCAATCGAGCGCCTCGGTGAGACCCGCCCTGTCTTCCGGGTGAATTCCCGCCATCCAGCCGCCGCCGTGTTCCTCATGCGAGGCGCATCCACGAAACTGGAGCCATTCGCCATTGAAGAAGTGGCAGACTCCGTCTTTCCCCGCCGAACGGACCAGGGCGCCGCGTCTGGAATTCCCCGAAGTGACGTCCCTCTTGACGGTAACGAAGCGCCGTACCGCGCCTGCGGAATCAAGCACCGGTGTAATGCTTTGCTCCTCGACGTAGTGGCTGCCGTCCTTGCGGCGGTTGATGAACTCGCCTTTCCAGGGTTTGCCGCTTCGCAAAGCGCTCCACATGCGGCTATAATACTGTTGCTCATGATGGCCCGACTTGAGCAGACGCGGCGTCTGCCCGTTGGCTTCCTCGAGCGTGTAGCCCGTGAGCGCGGTGAAGGCGGGGTTCACCCATTGAAAGACGCCTTCGGCGTCCGTCACCGCAATCGCCGCGTCCATGTGATTGAGCGCGGAGAGCAGAATCTCCATGTCATTGCTCACGGCAGTATCCAGCGGCGCCCGGCTCCTTACAGGCCGTTCTCCGCACACTTCCATACTCTTCTTATCGCTCGTCACCGCGCGAATCCGCAAGCTCTTCTTATCTTTAGCAGGATTTTCCGGGGAAGGATACCCCGGAGCCAGGCTATCACCGCACCGACAGAGTGACACCGGATGGGCTCGCGCTTGTCCCCACGGTCACCGTGAGCGCGCTGGTTTGGCTTGCCAGGATTTGGTCCGGTACGCGGCAGCGGATCAGTGTCAAACTGGGAACGAGACCGGGAGAGGGAGAAAGATCCAGAATCCCGGCCGCCGCCCCGCCGATCAGCACGGATATGGCGGCTTGCCGGTCCGGACCGGCGCCGTTGAGCAGGAGGAGAATTTCCGATCCCCTCGATGCGGGGTTAAGCGCGGTGTTCAGACTCGAGTCCTGGTTGAACACCACGGCCTGTCCCGCGCCCGTCGCATCGGCGGTGAAGAGGGCGGGAGAGGCGCCCGCGGAGGGGACCGCGGTCTGGGCGCGAGTAGCGCCCTCCGTCTGCACCTCGAGGCTTACCGTTTCAGAGCCCGCGGCTTCCACCGGTACAATCGCATTGATCTGATTCGGGCTGGCAAACAGCAGACTCGCGGCTACCCCGTTCAGCAACACCCGCGTGCCGTTCAACTCCGTGTCCAGGTGATCCGCGGCGGCTTGCACCGGATAGACCGGGCCAAGATCCGATCCGATGAGGGTGATCACCTCTCCCGGGGTTACCGGACCCGCCGCCATGCTGGCCGCATTCACCACGCCATCCGGAGAGAGACGCACCACCTGATCTTGTCCGCCCTTCACAATGATGTTGCCCGCCGTTACGGAAAGAGGGAGGTTATCTCCGGCGGCATTTGTGGCCAGGGCGTGGGAAATGGTCAACGTGTACGTCCCCGGCTTGGCGTTCGGATAGAGGTTAATGAATGTGTTCAGGAGAACGCCATCCGGCAAGGGGGTTTGGTTTGAGCCAACTATCAGGACGCGGCGCCGGTTGTAGTCCGGTTGGGCGCTGTAAAGGTTCTTCCCGGCGGCGCGCAGACCTTCCCCGGCGGTGAAGGTGACGTTCATCACGCTGCTGTCGTACTGTACATCGAATTGCAGCCCCGTGATGGCGTCACCCCGCGCCGTGAAACTCAGAGGCGCCGTGAGGCTCGATCCGGGGGCTCCTGTCCGTTCCGGCAGAGACAATCCTGCCGCACAGGTAAGCGCCGGACATGCCAAGAGGAGAAAGGCAAGCGCCCCACGCCACGTACCGCAAACTAAAACGCGGCGCGTCATCTACTGACATTATAGTCCCGGATAGGGCAATTTCCTCCCAAATCAACCTCAGCGAATTCACTAATAGTACCAGTACTCGATTTGGTTCATACTAACCACGATGCCGGGCGCCACAGCTATGTTCCTCATGAGCCTCTGTCTGGCCGGACCTGTTTGGGGGCAGAATGCCGCCGCGGCAATCACCGTGGATGCCTCCGCGAATCTGCGCCGCATTGATCCGCGCGTTTACGGAGTCGCCTGTGCCTCCACTACGCAGTTGGCCGACCTGAACCTCCCCCTGAACCGCATGGGAGGGAACAACACCAGCCGCTACAACTGGATGCAGAATGCCGACAACCGCGGCGCCGACTGGTATTTCGAAAGCATCGCGTATGCCGGTTCCATCGCGGGCGAGCAGGGCGATACCTTCATCAGCCAAAGCCGCGCCGGTGGAGCCGAACCCATGCTGACCATCCCCATCATCGGCTGGGTGGCGAAGTTGGGCGCGGGACGGTCCAAACTCGCCGGTTTCTCCCAGGCGAAATATGGAACCCAGACCGGAAATGACTGGCAGTGGTTTCCGGATGCGGGCAACGGAGTTCTCAAGAGCACCGGCCAGAACATTACAGGCAATGACCCGAACGACGCCAACGTCCCGGCGGATGCCGCGTTCCAGAAGGGCTGGGCGCAGGCTCTGGTCTCCCGCTGGGGGCAGGCTTCGGCCGGCGGTCTTCGCTACTATATCCTCGACAACGAACACAGCATCTGGCACTCGACGCACCGGGACGTGCATCCGGCGGGCGCGGGCATGGAGGAGATTCGCGCCCGCATCCTCGACTACGCTTCCGCCCTGAAGCAGGCGGACCCCACGGCGCTGATCGTCGGGCCCGAGGAGTGGGGCTGGAGCGGCTATGTCCTCAGCGGAGCCGATCAGCAGTATGGCAGTCTGCACGGCTGGAGCTATCTCCCCGACCGCGCCGCTCACGGCAACATGGACTACCTGCCCTGGCTGCTCGATCAATTGCGCCAGGATGGCCGGCATCTGCTCGATGTGTTCAGCGTCCACTACTATCCGCAGGGCGGCGAGTTCGGCAATGACGTCACCACCGCCATACAGCAGCGTCGCAACCGTTCCACCCGCTCCCTGTGGGACCCGAACTACGTCGATGAAACCTGGATCAACGACAAGGTGCAACTGATTCCGCGCCTGCGGCAGTGGGCCGATACCTATTACGCCGCCGGTACTCCCATTGCCGTCACCGAGTACAACTGGGGCGCCGAAGGCCACATCAACGGGGCTACCGCGCAGGCGGACATCCTCGGCATCTTCGGACGCGAAGGCCTGGACATGGCGGCGCGCTGGACGACGCCCGATGCTTCCACTCCCGTCTACAAAGCGATCCGGATGTACCGCAACTACGACGGCGCGAAGTCCGCCTTCGGCGAGATGAGCGTCTCGGCCGCCGGGCCGGATCCGGACAACGTGTCGGTCTTCGCTTCCACCAGGGCCTACGATGGGGCGTTGACCATAATGGTAATCAGCAAGTACACCACCGGGAACACACCCGTGACCGTAAATCTCTCTCACTTTGCGGCCTCCGGCCCGGCGCGGGTGTATCAATTGAGCGCGTCCAACGCGATCACGCGCCTGGCGGACGTGGCGGTCAGCGGAGGCGCGCTGAGTACGACCGTGCCTTCGCCCAGCGTCACCCTGTTCATTGTGCCGCCGGTATCCCGCTGCGACTGCAACCGTGACGGCGCGGTGAATGTCGTGGATGTACAGCGGCTGGTGAACGTGGTGCTCGGCGTCTCCCCGCCGCTCGGGACCGAGGATCTGAACCGCGACGGCCGCACCGACGTGGTTGACCTGCAAGTGCTCGTGAATATCGTCCTCGGAGCCCCCTGTCCGGCGTAGCTTCAAGCCTCCGGCTCGTACTCGAGAACCACGGCGGTGATGTCGTCGCTTTGCGGCATTCCTTCGGTGAAGGATTCCACGGCATCGGTGAGGGTGGTGATCAGTTCGGCGCAGCTTCGTCCCGGGTTGTCGCGCAACAGCAACTCGAGGCGTTTGGTCTCGAAGAACTGGCCGTCGCGGTTGCGGGCTTCCGAAACGCCGTCGGTGTAGACGACGATGCGGTCTCCGGGGTCGAGTCGCATGGTCTCGACGCTGAATTCGGCGTCTTCGAGCATACCCAGGGGCAGGCTGGTGGCGGGGAGTTTCACGACTTCCCCGGACTTGCGAATGATGAGCGGAGGGCAGTGGCCGGCGTTGCTCCAGCGCATGTGCCCGTCCTTGTGGAGGACGCCGCAAAAGACGGTGGCGTATTTTTCCCCTCCCGTGCGCTCGGTGAGGAATTGATTGACGTGGGCCATCATGGCGTCCATGCGCATTTCGGCGTGTCCGGCGGCGAGAAAGGCGCCCTGGAGCAGGCTGGCGAGAAGCGCGGAACTGACGCCTTTGCCGGAGACATCGGCGACGACGAAGGCCCAGAGATCGGGTTCGAGTTGGCGCACGTCGCAATAGTCGCCGCCCACCTGGTGGGAGGGAATGCTGGCCGCGGCCGCGCGGAACCAGCCCGACTGCGGCAGCCGGCGCGGCATCAGACTCTGCTGGATCTCCCGAGCGATCTTCAGCTCTTCCTCCATCTTGTGGCGCTCGCGTTCCTGCTCCAGCAGTCGCGCGTTCTCGAGAATCGTCGACGCTTCGATGGCCAGCGTTTGCAGCAGTTCGCGATCCCCGGCCGAGAGACTGGCCGCGTCGGCCTTTGACTCCAGGTACAGCACGCCCACCGTGTCCTCGGCGGCGTGCATCACCATCGTTTCCTCGCTGCCTCCCGTGCGCACTCTCACCAGCGGGACGCAGACCACGCTTCTCGCCGGGAGGTTCGCCGTCGAGAGTTCCGGGTCATCCTGAAACTGCCGCCGGGGATCGAAGTTCATCGAAAGCAGTTCACGGCGGCTGTTGAGGGCCTTGTGGATGAGGCGCGTCGGAGCCTGCAGTTCGCTTGCCGGAATCTGCGCCCCGCGCCGGTCACGCGCGACGACGATATCCAGATCATCGCCGTTCCGCAGCAGCAGAAAGCCTCGCTGCGCGGAGGTGACCGTAAGCGCCGCATCCACTACCGCCGAAAGCACCGTCAGGGTGGAGAGCGAACTCTGGACCGTGCGCGCCACCTCCACCAGCGCCCGCAGCTTCGAAAGACTCGTGGGAGCGCCGGACCGCGTCGAGGAGGAGAGCTGATCCATCAGACGCTGAATTTCCGCTTCCTCCAGCGTGAAAATCAGCCGGTAGGAATCCTCGACGCCGAACTCGATGCGGTCGCCGTTCGAAAGCTTGCGCAGCCCGGCCACGCGCGTTCCATTGACCTCCACGCCGTGCCTGCTGTTGAGGTCTTCAATGTAATAGTCGCCTTTTTCCTCGAGCAGGCGGGCGTGGTTGCGCGAGGCGCGGTTGTCTCGAAGCACCAGGTTGCTTTCGGCCTGCCTGCCGATGGTAAACGGCAAAGGCCACACAACCACCCGCTGGCGGTTGCCGCTCGGGTCAATCACCAGCAGCGCCGCCTGCCGGCCAATTGCTTCCATGGCGCTCATTCAGGCTTTTCGCGCGCGGGCCGGGCGGTCTCCGTCGCGGACTTCGTCGAGTTCCCGCGCCCTCAATACCTGGCAGTGCGAGCAGTATCCGCCGATTTCCGTGCGCGTGATGAGGATCTGAAATCCGAAATGCGACTCCACCTGCTTGCGCAGCCGGTGCAGCGGCTCACCGAAAAACTCCTCCACCTTCCCGCAGCGCAGGCAGATGATGTGCGCGTGTTCCTGTTTCAGGCGCGTCTCGTAATAGTGCTGGTC
>JAIXKK010000074.1 GCA_026954325.1 Bryobacterales bacterium
ATCGAGGTGCAGGCGCCGGACCTGCTCGATCCGCTCCGGAATGCAGTCATCAGCACCGATGGGCGCAGCACCTTGTTTGTCGTTCCTCGCAATCTGAAGACCCCGTACTCGCACCAGTACAACTTCAGTTGGGAAACGCCGCTCCCCGGCAACTGGCGCCTTCAACTGGGCTACGTCGGCAGCCGCACCCACAAACTCCTCATGCTCTGGCACCTCAATCGCGCCGTGGATGTGCCGGGCATCCCGCTCACCACCGCCACCATCAACGACCGCCGCCCCGACCCGCGCTACTTCGACGTCCGTCCCGTCATCAATGGCTCCCGCGCCTACTTCGACGCCGGGCGCGCCACGCTTGTCATCCCCTCCTGGCGCGGTCTCACGGTGGATGCCTCCTACTGGTTCAGCAAGGCCATCGATACCGGATCGGCCTACACCAACACGGCCGCCGGCGACGACGCCAAGCAGGGCTTTCCGCAATACCAATACCTTGTGCGGCAGGATCTCAAAGGACCGAGCGTCTTCGACCAATCGCACGCGGCGCTGGTGCGGTTCCGTTACTCCACCCCTGCCTGGCCCGGCGCCCACCGCGCTGCGCGAGGCTTGCTCGGGCGCTGGGCCCTTTCCGCCATTTTCCTCGCCAAGACGGGCATGCCCTTCACTGTGATCTCCGGTTCGGATGCCCCCGGGTTCGGCAACGCCGACGGCACCAGCGGCGACCGCCCTGATATCGTGGACCCTTCCATTCTCGGCCGCGCCATCGGGAACCCTGACACCGCGGTAGCCCTGCTCCCGCGCTCCGCATTCGCCTTCATGCCCGTGGGAGCGGTGCGCGGCAACATCGGAGTCTCCACCTTCCGCCGCGGCGGCATCCGCAACCTCAACGCGTCCGTGGCCCGTACGTGGGCCGTGCGGGGGGAGCGCACCCTCACCTTTCGCGCCGAATCGGTCAACTTCACCAACACGCCCCAATTCGCCGAGCCGAACTTCGATCTCAGCTCCCCGGCCTTCGGCAAGATTACGAACACGCTCAACGACGGGCGCGCCTTTCAATTTACGTTGCAGTTCCGGTTCTAACCGGATAGGTGCGATAATCTTCGGCTGATGTACTGGCTTGGCATCGACATCGGCACCGGCGGCACGCGCGCCATCCTCGTGGATGACCGCGGAGCCGTGAAAGCAGGCTTCACCGCTCCTCACGAAGACATGATCATGCAGCGCCCGCTGTGGGCCGAACAGCGCCCCGAAAACTGGTGGGACGCCGCACAGGCCGCCGTCCGCGGAGTCCTTCATCAGGCCGGGATCGCCGGCGCCTCCGTCCGCGCCGTCGGCCTCAGCGGACAGATGCACGGCCTCGTCATCCTCGACGCCGCCGGAGCCGTAATCCGCCCCTCCCTCATCTGGTGCGACCAGCGCAGCCAGCCCCAGGTGGACTCCATCAATCAAACAATCGGAGCGGAAAATGTTTTAGCCTACACCGCCAATCCGGTCCTCACCGGATTCACCCTCCCCAAACTCCTCTGGGTCCGCGATCACGAACCCACTCGCTACGCCCGCGTCCGCCGCGTTCTCCTCCCCAAGGATTACATCCGCTACCGCCTCACCGGCGCATTCGCGAGCGATGTCTCCGATTCGAGCGGCGCCGCCCTCTTCGACGTCGTCCACCGCCGCTGGTCGAGGGAAATGTGCGAAAAGCTCGGCATTCCCGCCGAGTGGCTGCCCACGGTTTATGAATCCCCTGAAGTGACCGGCACTGTCTCCGCTCTCGCCGCCGGAGCCACCGGACTCCCTCCCGGCGCCCCCGTCGTTGCGGGCGCCGGCGACCAGGCCTCGAGCGCCGTCGGCAACGGCATCGTCGAAGCCGGCATCGTCTCCTGCACCCTCGGCACCTCCGGCGTCGTCTTCGCTCACACCGGCACGCCCGCCTATGACCCGCTCGGCCGCGTTCACACCTTCTGCCATGCCGTCCCCGGCAAATGGCACGTCATGGGCGTCACGCAAGGCGCCGGCCTCAGCCTCCAGTGGTTCCGCAACCAACTCGCCCCCGGCATGGATTACGACGCCCTCACCGCCGAAGCTGCCCAATCCCCCGCCGGAGCCCACGGTCTTCTCTGGCTTCCCTACCTCATGGGCGAGCGCACTCCGCACCTCGACGCCACCGCCCGCGCCGCCTGGGTCGGCCTCACCGCCAAGCATACGCGCGCCGATATGATTCGCGCCATCCTCGAGGGCGTCTCCTTCTCTCAGAACGATTGCCTCCGCATCATCGAGGACATGGGCGTCCCCATCCGCTCCGTCCGCGTCTCCGGCGGCGGAGCCAGGAGCGCTTTCTGGCGCCAGATGCTGGCCGACGTGTTCTCAAAGACCGTCACCACGCTCGAAACCCAGGAAGGCTCGGCCTACGGAGCCGCCCTTCTTGCCCTCAGCCGCGAAACCGGCTCCGTCGAGGAAACCTGCCGCCTCGCCATCCGCGAAGTCACCCGCTCCGAACCCGCTTCCAATCACTACCAGCGCGCTTACGAAACCTACCGCGCCCTCTACCCCGCGCTGAAGCCGATCTACGCCCGGCTGTAGCCGCCCGGTCCCGAAAAAAGTTGGACTCTTTTCTTTGTGCTTTGCGCGATGAATCAGAGGACGTCATGTCTGTGAAGCTCTTGTTCGAAAACCGGCGGCAACTGGTGGATCGGCTTGGCGCGCATGCCGGCAACCAGCCGGTGCGGAACACCCTGCTCTTCTTCGGCGGCTACATCAGCCGGAACCCGCGAGGCGGCCAAGGCCTTACCGGAACCGGCCTATACGTCTACGTTCCGGTGGGCCCCATACAAGCGCCGCCCATCGAACTGCCGACCCACTCCATGATCGCGTACGACGAAATCAAGACCAAACTCGAGGAGGCGGCGCGCCGTCACCATGGCCGCACGCTCACTAACTCCTACGATCCGTGCATGACGGGAGCCGGGCCGGACCAATGCCGTACCCAATGCATGGACGTGCGAAACGAAGCCGCAAGGTGGGTGTTCGGTCCCGGCGTGTTCGACCCGCGAGGCGCCCTGATCGTCTACGGCTACAGCGCCGGAGCCTTCAATGCCGTCTGGTTCTGCGAAGAGGTGGCCCGAACTCATGCCTGGTACGACTTCGCCTCGCGCCGGACGCAATCGTCGGGTGATCAAATCCGGGGATCCGAGGTCTCGATCGACCTCCTGATCACGGTCGATCCATCCATCGACAACCTGCCCGGCGGCCGCGAGGCAACGCTCGCCTCGCCTCGAATCGTCCGCCGCCACATCAACTACTACCGCCGCGAGCAGAACGCCCCGCCCTCGCGAATTACGCGGGAGATGAGGGATCCCGATCACTACGTGGACAATCGCCCCAGATTCGTTTCAAGCCACCAAGACATGCCGGACGCCACTCTGGAAGGGGTCGAATGGGAAATCCGCCATGTGTTGAACGGACTCATGGGTGCGGGAAATTCCGCGCATTAAGGCTCACGGCTAAAAATAGCTGATCACCGGACAGCATGCGCGAGAGACATGCCCCACCGTCGCCGGCCAGACTCTGGTGGCCGGCAGCGGCGCGGGCATTCCCTCGCACGCACGTACTCACGCTCATTGGAGGTGAACGTATGATACGCTTTGCTTCATCCGAAGACAGGGCCTGGAGCGCGCCGCCCGGGTGCGGAATGATGGCCTGCATCCAGCGCTGGGTACGGCTCAACTCGGGTTCAAAGGGCATGGCCGGCGGGATGATTCCGTACCACTCGGTCCGGAGGGATGGCGTCGAGGTAAACCTTGGAATCGAATCCGTGATTGAAGGCGCTCACGTAAACGTTGTTGACATCGCGCGGGATCCCGCAACCCGCGCGTCCCTTGTTGGAACGCACGCCGTCACCTCAAGGGATGTAACGATTAAGCTTCATTAACACGAGCGAATCTTATCGTGCTATTATAATGAGTAATGCAGGACCGCCACACCATTAACGCCTCTTACTATTGTTCGCATGGTAGAGGGGACGTGATTCACGTTTACAATACCGGTGCTTATCTGATTGCGGAATTTCATGAGCAAACCGGTCAACTGAGATGGCAGCGTGTCGTACCCGCGGAACAGAAGAAGGCGATTGAGTCGTGGCTCAATCAGCACTTTCGCAACACGCCGCGGGAGGCAAAACCGAAACACTCCACGGCCCACGCGTAATTTCAGCGAAACTCCAACGCTGTCACGACACCCGCGGTACCGTGTTCGGAATCCGCGCGGGCTTTGTATTCCACAACCACCGGCACGGGCTTCTGCGCTCCGCAGTGAAATTCGAACGTAACCGAGGAGAGGTTCTTCAAGAGGACCTCTCCCGGGTTCTCGACCAGGAAGACCGTGGAACGCCCTTCGCCGCGCACGTGGAAACGGGCTGATTTACCTATACAATCGATTCGTTCCAGCACGCCATCGAGGCGCGAATCGCCTTCCTTGTTGCGCCAGCTATCGGGCACGTTGACCTCGGGACGTATTGCGCGCGCCGGCGCATCCGGCGTTTCGGTGAGCCGTACGGCCTGGCGCGCCATCTCCGCCTGCCGGGGCGTGGCGGCGGACTCCAATGCTCTGCGGGCCGCGCGCTGAGCATCCTCCTTCCTGCCGCCGGCGAAATAGCTGATGGCGAGAGCATGCCAGAAGTAGGATTGGCGAGGGAAGATGGCAGCCGCGCGTTCCAGGTAGGGGATGGCCTCGGCATGCCGGTTTTCGTTCGACGCGGCGGCGCCTAAGAGGAACTGCGCTTCGGCGAAACCCGGGTTCCGGTTCACGGCCTCGAATAGATTCTTCCGCACCAGATCGCGGCTTGCGCCCGTATCGCGCAAGAGCATGGCGTACTCGAAGAAGACAGCGGCGGCGGCATTGGGGTATTGCGCCGCCATCTCGAAGTACCGGGCGGCCGCATCATTCCGCTTCTGGGCCAGCGCGAGCCTGCCGAGGGCGAAGGCGGTTTCCGAGTCCGCCGGCTTTATTTCGGAGATCCGCTCGTATACTTTCCGCGCTTCTTCGGCGTGGCCTGTCGCCAGGGCGAGTTCGGCATAGGACATCTCCCCGCGCGGACCGGGAACCTGCCGGGGGGCGGAGAGTTGCGGGGCCGGCTCCAGATCCGTCTTGTACTGCGCGACGGGAAAACTCTGCCGGTCCATGTACAGTTTGAGATCAGTCACCGCCTCGAAGAACGATTTGCCGAATGCCTGGGAGAACGCGGCGGCTTGCCCGCCGCCTTTCTGTAACGCCGCAAGGAAAGAAGGGAATCCCTTGCGATAGTCTTCGCTCAGGCGGAGCATGTGCACCATGGCCCAACTTTCTGCATAGAACACTCCGGCCCGGGTCCCTTCATTGAACTCTCGGGAGTCTTTGTTGATCCGCGACAACTCCGCCGCTTGCAGCCAGGGGCTGGCCGCGAGGAGGCGCACATGCTCGGGCACGGGAAGGCCCAGGCGGACGCGCTCCCCCGCCGCCTCGATGGTGGAGTGAAATTCAGCCAGACCTTCCTCGAGCCACTGCGGCAGGGGTCCGGAACCGTGGTTAAGCAGCATGTGGACGTACTCGTGGAGGACCACACGCGGGAAATCGGGTGAACCCCAGCGCAGCGCGATGAAATCACGCTCGGGCGCGCTTTGGTAGAAGCCTTTCGTGTTGGCGGCGGGACGCAGCGTGTCGAAGCGGCGCTCGGAGAGCACGAAAGCCGTCACCGGCAGCGGCAGCGGACCGCGCCCGGCGCCCAACCCTGTGATGGCTCTCCGGGCGAGATCCAGGCGCTGCGCGGTGATGGCGGCGGGAAGTTCTCCGGCATCGGAGAACACAACGAAGGGGCCGCTCTCCACGCGCCACCATTTCCCGAAGACCGGCCAACACAAGACCAGCACCCAGACGAGCCGAGCCATACTCTTAGGGTATCGGAGGACACACGGCTCGGCCAGTCCGCGGCGAGAGCACTTCGGGCGGCGGCACTGATAGAATGAACCTCAGAGGTACGATTGCTTTCGCCAAGGTTACAGCTACGGGTTTCGCAAAAGCAAATTCTCACGCCCGGTCTCGTCCAGATGGTGACGGTGCTCCATCTGACCCGCCTGGAGTTGAAGGAGATGATTTCGGAGGAGATGGCCAACAACCCATTTCTCGAGGAATCAGAAGGGGGTGAGGAGCTTACGCCGCAGGAAGTGCAGGCGCTGCTCGAGGCCGAACGTGTTGCCAACCCCGCTGACAGCGGCATCACGCAACCCTTGCAGGTAGAGTCGCAGATGGAGGCGATCGAGGGCGGCGCGGATTTCGAGCCTGAACAGGCTGAGCCCGACCGTACCCCCGCCGACGGCCAAGCCGCCGAGGTTGCTCCGGCACAGACGACGGACAGCTTCGACGAAATCGATTTCGGCTCTTATTTTGACGACTACCTCGATCCCGGCTACAAGAGCCCGGCGGCGGAATCGGTGGACAAGCCGCCCTTTGAAACCTTTCTGTCTTCGCCGGTCACGCTTACGAGCCACCTTGACCAGCAACTGGCTCTCATGGTCCTGACGGACGGCGTTCGCGACGCCGCCGATGCGATTGTGGGCAACCTGGATGAGAACGGCTATCTCACCGAACCATTGGAAGATCTCGAGGCGGCGGGCAATCTGAAGGCGGAGGATCTGGCGGCGGCGCTGAAAGCCGTCCAATCCTGCGATCCGGCCGGGGTTGGCGCGCGGACGCCGCAGGAATGCCTGCTGCTGCAACTGGAAAGCAGGAACGGCAAGGGCGGCGTAGCCTGGCAGATCATATCGGAGCATATGAAGTTGCTCGAGAAGGGCCAGTTCAAGGAAATGGCCCGAGTGATGGGCCGGCCGCTCGAGCACATCCGGACGGCGATGGAGGTGATCCGCCATCTGGATCCGCGCCCGGGACTGCGGTATTCGAGCGTCGGCGCGCGCGTCGTCCAGCCCGATGTGTACATCTCCAAGGATGGCGATGACTATATCATCCAGATCAGCGACGAAGACCTGCCGCAGATCCGGCTGAATCCTGAATACCGCAAACTGCTCGACCGCGAGCAGGAGCCGAGCAAAGAAGTCCGGAACTACATGAAGGAGCGTTACCAATCCGCGCTCCAGTTGATGAAGAATATCGAGCAGCGCAAGCAAACCATTTTCAAGGTCTGCCAGGCGATCATCGGCCGCCAGACGGAGTTTCTGGAAAGCGGGCTCGATTACCTTCGGCCGATGATGATCAAGGAAGTAGCCGAGGAGATCGGCGTACACGCCTCCACCGTCAGCCGGGCGGTGGCCAACAAGTACGCGCATACGCCGCAGGGTGTCTTCGAGTTGCGTTTCTTCTTCTCGGAAGCCGTTCAGGGGCCTTCAGGCGGGGGTACGCCACTGCTCATTCTCAAGCGGCGGGTGAAGAAGATGATCGAGGAGGAAGATCCGGCGCACCCGCTGACCGATGAGCAGATTACCGAACGGCTGCAATCGGAAGGCATCGAGGTAACGCGCCGGACGGTTGCGAAATATCGCGAGGACATGGGAATTCCGTCCACGCATGTGCGCCGGCGGCGCGAATAGAGGGAACGCGCATGCCGGCAACGGTCCTTCTCATTGGAGAATTTCATGAAAATCAACTACACAGGCCGGGCCGTGTTTTCACCCGCGCAGCAGAAGAAGCTTGGCGCAAAGTTCGCCAAGCTCGCGAAATTGCTGGACCGCGGGGGCGAGAAGGGAGCGCGTGTGATTCTTACCACCGAGCGCCACCTTCACCACGCGGAGATCACGGTCCAATATTACGATCATCCGCTGGCGGTGCTGCACTCGAACGTGGATCAATTGCAGGCCATTACGGGGGCGATCGACAAGCTGGAAAAGCAGATCGTCAAGTCGCGGGCCAAGTGGCGCGACACCAAACGCCGCCCGGCGGCGAAGTCCAAACAGGAACCCGCCGCGCCCGCCCCGCCGGCTGCGAAATCCAGGACCGCGGCGCGGCCGGCGGCCAAACCGGCAGCCAGGAAGGCCCGCCCCGCCTCGAGCAAGGTGTTCAAGGTAGGCAATGACGGAGCAGCAAAACCGATGACCGTGGACGAGGCGATGCTGGAAATCGGAGAAGAGGACTACATGGTCTACCGCGACGCCGAATCCGACCGCCTGCATGTACTGGTGAAGCGGCGCGACGGCCACTTCGATCTCATCGAATCCTGAAGATTGTTCTGATGGCGAAATCCGAGAGTCCGGCGAAACCCAGCGGTCCCCAACCGGAATTGGTGATCATCACCGGACTCAGCGGTTCCGGGAAAGGCACTGTTCTTAAGTGCCTGGAAGACCTCGGTTACTATTCAGTGGATAATCTGCCTACTTCGTTGATTCCGAAGTTTGCGGAATTGACGAAGTCGTCACCGAACATCGTCAGCGCCGCGCTTGGCGTGGATGTGCGGGAGGGGGATTCACTGCGGCAGTTTCCGGAAATCTATTCGCGGCTGCGGACGGAACTCCGGACGACGCTGATTTTCCTGGAAGCCGATGATGAGGTGCTTGTCCGCCGCTACAGCGAGACACGGCGGCCGCACCCTCTCGGCAAGCAGGCTTCGGTGGCGCAGAACCTGCAAAAGGAGCGGGAAATGCTGGCTCCGGTGCGCGCCATCGCGGACTATGTCTTTGATACCACGCGGTTTAATGTTCATGAACTGCGAGAGGTCATTGCCGGAAAGTTCCGCGGCGCGCGGGAAGAGTCGAAACTGCTGATCCGTGTCACCAGTTTCGGGTACCGCCATGGGGTGCCGCCGGATAGCGACCTGGTGTTTGACGTGCGGTTTCTGCCCAACCCCAACTACATTCCCGAATTCAAACACCTCACCGGCAGGCACCCGAGCGTCGCGCGCTATGTCCGCTCCTTTCCCCAGACCCGGGAATTCGTGGAGCGCATCACGCAATTGCTGGTGTATCTCATTCCCCACTACATTCGCGAAGGAAAGAGCTATCTTACGATCTCCTTCGGCTGCACCGGAGGCCAGCACCGCAGCGTCATGATGGCGAGCGAGATCCGGAAGCGTCTCGCCCGCGCCGGTTACCAAGTGAAGGAAGTCCACCGGGACTCCCCTCGCAAATAGGTTTTATTTTTTCTTGCCGGCGATCTGCCACTCGGTGAATGGAGAACGCGATCCCTGGATGGCCAGGTTCAGGAGGTAGGGCTTGCCGGAGGCAAAGGCGCGCTTGACGGCGGGAGCAAGGTCCTGGATGCGCTCGACGGTTTCGCCGTCGCCCCCAAAGCCTTTCATGATGACGTCATAACGCGTCTGCTGCAATTCGCAGGCAACGGTTTCATTGCCCGTCAGTTCGCGCTGGAGTTCGCGCTCGAGGCCCCATCCGCCGTCGTTGCCGACGATGATCACAACCGGAAGTTTGTAGCGTACGAGCGTCTCCAGTTCGGCGAGGTAAAAGCCGAGCGAGCCGTCGCCGGTAATCATTACGACGGGCTTGCCGGGATTGGCCATCTGAAGCGAGATGCTGATGGGCAGCGCCGAGCCGATGGTTCCCATGGGGCCCAGCCGCAGCCAACCACCGCGCTGGGTGGCGGGAATCATGGCGCGTCCCCAGTGGACGAAGTCACCGCCGTCCCAGGCAAAGAGCGTACTCTTCGGCAGCGCGTCGCGAAGTGTCGCGAAGACGGCCGCCGGGTGCATCGGGGAACTCCGGTCTTCGGCGAGTTTGTTCAACCCTGCCTGGTATTCGGTCGCGTACTTCCGCAGCTTGCGGGTCCACTTATCGAGCGGTGCCCAGGGTTTGGTCCCGGCGAGTTCCCGCATGGCTTCGAGGGTGGCTTTCACGCCGGCGCAGATGCCTTGCGCGATTGGCCGCGCCGCGCCGAGTTCGGCCGCGTGCAGGTCCACCTGGATGATCTTCGTGGAGGGGGAAAACAGCCGCTGGCCGCCGAGCGCCAACCGGTAATCGAGACGCTTGCCGAGCAGCAGGACGGCATCGGCTTCCTGAAACGCGGGAAGGCATCCCTTGTTGATGGCGGGGTCGGCGTAGCCGAAGACATTGCGCGCCTGATCGGAGATGACGGCGCGGGCCATGGTGACGGTGAACAGGGGCAGGCGCGTGACCTTGAGAAACTGCTCGAGTTCCCGTTCCGCCTCTCCCCACCAGATGCCGCTTCCGGCAATTACTACGGGGCGCTCAGCCTGAAACAGGGTTCCGATCGCTTGTTCCACTTCCTCCCGCGAGGGCGCGAGGCAGGGTTGAGACCGGGCTGGAGGCATCGGCAGCGAAGTGTCCGTGGAAGAGGCGAACACATTCACCGGGATGGAGAGATGAACCGCTCCCTTGCGGCCCGAGTTCGCCTCGTTGTAAGCCCGCCCCAACAGGTAGGGAATGTGCGCCGGACTGACGGCATCGGCGCTCCATTTGGTGGAGGGTGCGGCCATGGACGCCTGGTCCATGACTTGAAAAACCTGGCGTCCCGCGAAAACAGTGGAGGCGGCTCCGCTGACGGCAATCAACGGCGTGCCGTTCAGGTGCGCCGTTGCGATTCCAGTGAGCGAATTGGTGTGTCCGGGCCCGCCGGTTACGAGCGTGAGCGCGGGCTTGCGATGGATGCGCGCCCATCCGTCAGCGGCGTGCGTGACACCGGATTCGTGCCGTTGATCAATGATCCGCACTCCGGCCTGAGAGAGGGCCAGCAGGACTTCATTCAGATGATCCCCAACGAGGGTGAAGATCGTATCAATTCCGAGTTTGACAACAGAGGAAGCAAATAATTCCGCGCCAGTAGGCATACCTTTGCCATGGTAACCCAACGCATGGCATCGTTGACGCGAATTCTTCAGGCAGCGGACTGGAGAGACTCGCTCCTCAGTCGATGAAACCGCGCCAGACGTTGCCGCGTTCATCGCGAAGCACGACATCGCCGCCGACGCAAATACCGCTGATGGTGCGGCCGTTGCCATCGCGCAACCGGTAACGGACGGTGTCGTCGGCCTGCGGTTCGGCCTCGCCGCGCCAGACATTGCCGAATTCGTCTCTCAGCCGGATGAAGTCGCCATATCCGGAGCCCTGTATCACTTCGCGGCTTCTTGAGGATTCGAAGCGGTAGTAGCCGTCAGTGGAGCGGAGGCGTTTGCGGCGTCTGTTCAGCACGCCCACTCTATCGGCGGAAGAGGGTGCGCGGTTTGATCGGGGGATAGACCTATATTGGCCACGGGGTTCACGTATTACTCTTAGGAATTGAATGGGGTCTCGTTACAGCGACCCGCTGCGATAGTCTGCACAAGGAGAATCGGACAATCATGCGCGCCATAGTCCAACGGGTGAGCCGTGCCAGTGTGACCGTGGATGGGGAGGTAACCGGCGGGATCGCGAAAGGTCTTCTGATCCTGCTTGGGGTGGGAAAGGGCGACAAGGAGACGGATGCGGAGTACCTGGCGGAAAAGATCGCTGCGCTGCGCATCTTTCCCGACGCGGCGGGGAAGATGAATCTTGGCGTCGCCGATTGCGGCGGCGGTCTGCTGGTAGTTTCGCAATTTACTCTATTCGGGGACTGCCGCAAAGGGCGCCGCCCGAGTTTCGACCAGGCCGCGCCGCCGGAGGAGGCGAAACGTTTGTATGAGCACTTTATCGGAGTATGCCGGGCAAAGGGACTGCTTGTCGAAACGGGAGTATTTCAGGCCCGCATGAATGTCGAATTATGCAACGACGGACCGGTAACTCTACTAATCGATTCGGTGCGTTGATTTGACAAACATATTGGCTTTACGAGATATTTAGTGGTCGATAGGAGAAGGAATGGCCAGACCACGAAAGACAGCTCAGGATCCCACGTTTCTCGCCGCCGCTCTCGAAGGCCTCGAGTTACAGAAGCAGCGAATTGATGAGCAAATTCGTCAGGTTCGCGCGATGTTAGGCCGCCGGGGCCCTGCTCCTGCCGCCGCGGCCGCGCCGCCCGCGGCGAAAAAACGCGGGCGAAAACGGAATCTGAGTTCGGCGGCCCGGGAACGGATTGCGGCCGCGCAAAAGAAACGTTGGGCGGAGTTCCGAAAGGGAAAGAAGAAAACGGAAGCGTCCTAAGTCGCGGGTTCTAAATTTCCCATTGAAACCGCCGGACGACATCATCTATCGAGCCATGCCCCGCAATCTTTCCTTTCTCGAAAAAGACGGCGCGCGTGGCGAGCGCGCGGGCGAAAGGTATATCATGTGTTACGAGTATCTTCGCCTGTGGTAATTCACGTAGCAGGCGGACCAGATCGCGCTCGGCGGGCGGGTCGAGAAAAGTAGTGGGCTCATCGAGGACGAGGATTTCGGGGGACATGGCCAGCACCCCGGCGAGCGCGACGCGGCGTTTTTCGCCGGCGCTGAGGTGATAGGGGGCGCGCGCCGCGGCTTCCTCCATTCCCGTCTGCTCCAGCGCGAGCTTTGCCCTTCGCGTTGCCTCTTCAGGCGATAGGCCGAGATTCCGCGGGCCGAAAGCCACGTCCTCCAATACGGTGGGCAGGAATAACTGTTCTTCGGAATCCTGAAACACCATTCCGATTCTTGCGCGAATCTTCGGAAGGTTCTTCTTACTCATCGCCAGATCGCAGACGCGTATGATCCCTTCGCCATGTAGCAGACCAGTAAGATGCAGGACAAAAGTCGTCTTACCCGATCCGTTAGGACCCAGCAAGGCCACGGTCTCGCGCTCGAATAGCTGGAAATCCACCCCGTCGAGGGCAAGCGTACCGTCGGCGTAACGATATCGCACCTTCCGCGCATCGATGAGCGGTGTCATGCGGAGATGGTAAGTAAGAACCGCAATCCGAGCGTTGCCGAGGCGGCCAAGCCAAGAAATGCGGCATCCCGCCATGCGAGACGTGGAGACGAGAGTAAGTGGATGCGCCCGTCAAACCCTCTCGCCAGCATCGCGCGTTCGATCCCCTGGGCCTTTTCATAAGAGCGCGCAAACAGAACGGCAAGCACTCCGGAGGCGGCGCGGAAGCGCTCCCTCTTCGCGCCCCGCCGGAGGGCGGAGCCGCGGCAAAGCGCGGCCGAGCGCATACGCTGGGCCTGGTCCGTAACCACGAATAAATACCGGTAGAGAAACTGTAGCACTAATACCAGAATGCGGGGAAAGCCCAGGGAGGAAGCGGCGTGGAGCAAGGCGGGCATCGTCGTCGAGGCGGCCAGCAGCAGGACTCCAAGCGCGGAGGCGTAGCTCCTGGCGAGCAAGCGAAAGGCGGCGTCCGTATCTCCCGCGAGGGCGCTGATGGCCGCGAAGGTGGCCGTGAATGGAAGCACCGCCGCGGCGCGCAGGAGCATCCCGCCCAGGGGCAGCCGGGCCGCGATCACTCCCGAAAGGACGAGCAGCGCGAATGCGGCGAAGGCGCTCCACCGGAAGGGATGGGTGGTGGCGATGGCTACGAGATACAGCAGGAGAGCCGCGATCTTGACACGGGCGTCCAGGCGATGGAAAGAGCTGTCGCCGCGGCTCCAGCGTTCAAGGACGAGGTAATGCAAGTTCAGACACTCCGGGCGGCGCCGGACCTGCGCGCGGCAATCTTACCCAGGCCGAGGCAGGCGGCATAGACCACGCCGAGTCCGAGAATTCCCGCCACGGCCTTGCGCAGCCATTCTACCTGAAGAAACCGCGCCTCGTAATCGGCGAACGGCGAGGCAAGGAAGGCCTTTGCCTGTCCGGCGATGCCCACGTTCTCCGCGAAGTGCTCGAGACCGTCGGGAAGCGCCGAGGCGAGAAGGGCGCCCGCGGAGGCGAGCAGCAGCGCGGTCACCAGAATGAAGCCAACCCCCGCGCGCGCGTCTTTTTCCGAGCCTTGAACCCAACGCGGATTCAACCGCTCGAGCGCCCCCGCCACCGCCAGTGTGATGCCCCCTTCCATCGCCGCGCTCACCGCGAACAGCGCCAGCGACAACATGGCGACGGCGGGCGGCATGGGGACCCCGGAAAGCAGTAACTGCGACATCGCCAGGCAGGCGCTGACGAACACCGAAAGGAACCCACCGCAAAAGATGGCAAGTCTACGATGGCGCGTTGCGCCCCAGTAGCGGTAGGGAAGGTATCCGGCCACCACTCCGGCAATCGCCATATTGAAGACGTTCGCCCCGAGCGCGAGCACGCCGCCATCCTGGAACAGCAGCGCCTGGACGGTGAGAATCGCCGTCATGACGACGCACGCCGCCGCGGGACCCAAGGTGATGGCCAGCAGCGCGCCGCCGACGAGATGCCCGCTGGTGCCCACTCCCACGGGGAAGTTGATCATCTGGGCGGCGAACACGAATGCTCCCATGACGCCCATCAGCGGAACCTGACCGTCCTCGAGGGCGGTGCGGCTCTTGCGGGCGAAGTAGGCGACTCCCGGTACGCTTGCAACACCGGCGCAGGCCCAAACAGGCGTTGACAGGAAGCCATCGGGAATATGCATATCTCTATCAGAGACGGTATCACGAAATTGAAAAGCGTGGCACGACGTTGCGCGTTTCACAAATGCCCGCTACTCTGGCTTACGCATGAGCGCTCTCAGCCGGATTGGCGTTGCCATTGATTCCGACCTTCTGGAGAAATTCGACGCCCTCATTGCCAGGAAGGGTTATACGAACCGCTCGGAAGCCTTTCGCGACCTGATTCGCGACGAACTGGTGGAAAAAGCCGGTGAACGCCCGGACGCCGCCGTCGTGGGCACCGTCACTCTGGTCTATGACCACCATGTGCGCATGCTGAGCGAAAAACTCACGGATATCCAGCACGAAGCCTTCCACCAGGTGCTCTCGACGCTTCATGTGCACCTGGACCACGACCACTGTCTGGAAGTGCTGGTGCTGCGGGGCAAGTCCGCCGCGGTTCGGCGCATCGCGGACATGCTGATCAGCACAAAGGGCGTCAAGCACGGGCGCCTGGTGATCACCAGCACCGGAGCCGAGTTGTGATCGTGGGCACGGGCATCGATCTTGCGGAAGTGAGCCGTATCCGCGAGGCGCTGGAACGATACGGGAACCGGTTCCGGGACCGGGTGTACACGGCGGGCGAAATCGCCTATGTGGAGCGCAAGGCCAACCGTTACGAGCGCTACGCGGCGCGGTTCGCGGCCAAGGAAGCAGGGATGAAAGCCATCGGCACGGGGTGGCATGGCGGAATCCGCTGGCAGGACTTCGAGGTGGTCAATCTAGCGGGGGGAAAACCGGTGTTACGCCTGCATGGGGTGGCGGCGGAAGTGGCCGCGCGGCTTGGGGTGAGACGCATTTCCCTCTCGCTCACGCACACCGCCGGGCAGGGGATGGCGTCGGTCATCCTCGAAGATTAAAAATCGCTTATACTTGTGTGTTTGGGCTGAACGTTTGCGGGCCTGCCATGGGCCAGCAGGTGACAGTCATTGCAGGGAACACCATGCCAGCCGTCAAGCTCCAAGAACTCAATCCGGAACAGGTTGCCGAATCCCACGAGAGGGCAGATCTTGCGCGGCGATCGCTGTATTACATGGCGTTGATGCGGGAGGTGGAAGAACGCATCGAGCGCCGGCTGTACCGCCAGGGCAAGGTGGTCGGCGGGGTGTACGTCGGACGCGGGCAGGAGGCGATTCCCGTAGGCTCCGGTCTTGCGGCCCGGCCGTCGGACATGCTGTTTCCCTCCCACCGCGACCTGGCGCTCTACTTCATCCGGGGAGTGGCCCCGCGGCAGGTGTTCGCCCAGTATATGGGCCGTGCCGGGGGGCTGACGCGCGGCCGCGACGGGAACATGCACATGGGCGATCTCGACCGGAAGCTGGTGGCCATCATCAGCGCCATGGCGGCGAGCATCCCGGTGGCGGCCGGCGCGGCGATGGCCATCAAGTACCAGGGCAGGGACGACGTGGCGTGGGTGTGGTTCGGCGACGGGGCCACCAGCCGCGGGGACTGGCATGAAGGGATCAATCTGGCCACGGTGCGGAAGGCGCCGCTGGTGCTCATCTGCAACAACAATCAGTACGCCTATTCGACGCCGCTGAGCAAGCAGATGGCCTGCCGCAATGTTGCCGACCGCGCTCCGGGTTACGGCATGCCGTCGGTGATCGTGGACGGCAATGACGTTCTTGCGGTGCACGATGCCGCCGTCAAAGCGGCCGCCCATGCGCGCGCCGGCCTGGGTCCTTACCTCATCGAGTGCAAGACGTTCCGCATGACGGGCCATTCCGCGCACGACCCCGCCGACTACGTGCCGAAGCACTTGTTCGAGGAATGGAGCGAATTGTGTCCCATCCGCCGTATGGAGAAGCGCATCCTGGACCAGGGGTGGGGAAGCAGTGCCGAGATTGAGGAAATCCACGCCCGCATCCGCCGGGAAACGGACGAAGCCATCGAATGGGCCCAGAACAGCCCGTACCCGGATGCCTCTGAACTTCTCGACGGCGTCTACGGGAGTTAGAACCATGCCTTCAACTTACGTGGAAGCGATCCGGGAAGGGATCCGGGAGGAGATGGAGCGCGACGCGAACGTGTTCCTGCTCGGAGAGGACATCGGGATCTATGGCGGAGCGTTCAAGGTTACGGCGGGAATGCTGGAGCAATTCGGCGAGCGGCGCGTGGTGGATACGCCTATCTCCGAGTCGGCGATCGTCGGCGCGGCCATTGGAGCCAGCTTCATGGGGCTGCGGCCGGTGGCCGAGATACAGTTTGCCGACTTCATCAGTTGCGGATTCGACCAGATTGTCAACTACGCGGCCAAGTGCCGGTACCGCTGGAATGCTCCCGCGCCGATTGTGGTGCGCGCTCCCTGCGGAGGCGGCATTCACGGCGGACCGTTCCATTCGCAGCAGAATGAGGCGTGGTTCACCCATACGCCGGGGCTGAAGGTGGTGCTGCCCGCCACGGCGCGCGACGCCAAGGGTCTGATCAAGTCCGCGATCCGCGATAACGACCCGGTGATCTTTTTCGAGCACAAGGCGCTCTACCGCCGCGTGAAGGACGAACTGCCGGAAGGGGAGTATACGGTACCGATCGGCAAAGCGAATGTGTTCCGTGAAGGGAAGCATATTTCAGTGATTACGTATTCGGCGATGGTGCACGTGGCGGCGGAAGCCGCCGGGCGGATGGAGAAGGAAGGTGTATCCGTCGAGATTATCGACCTGCGGACGCTGACGCCGCTGGATGAGGAAACCATCCTGGCGAGCGTCCGCAAGACTTCCAAGGCCATTGTCCTTCATGAGGCCAACCTGACGGGCGGGTTCGGCGGCGAAATCGCGGCCCGGATCACGGAAAAGGCGTTTGAGGACCTGGACGGCCCGGTTCTGCGCCTGGCGGCGCCGGATACGCCGGTGCCGTACTGCCCGCCGCTTGAAGAGGCCTATCTGCCGAATGCGGACAAATTGGTGGAAAAACTCCGCTGGCTGGCCCGCTACTGAGCTACTGAGGCGGTAGGTCCAATTCGGCTGCCGGGGTGGAGGTTCTTGGCGCGGGCCGCGTCATCAAGCGCCTGGGGTCGAACAAGTGCTGCGGTTTGAAGTGTCTCCGGCTCCAGGCGGAGCCGTCCTGAAACTGGACACCCATGAAGTAGCCGATGTCGCGGTAGACGCAATACCGGACAAACCCAATGAGCTGGCCCTTGGGGTAGCTGATGCGAAGAACGGTCTTGAGGGGGATGGGCTGATCCAACTGGAGACAGGCGCCGGAGAGGGAAATATCCTCGAGGTTGGCGACAGCGCGCCGCACCTTTCCGGAGGATTCTTTCCATTGGATGTTCACAAGGTCCGCGCACAGCATTCGGGATTGTATACGCCTGTCATGCATATACCTTTTTATCGTCGGCAAGGAACTCCAAGTGTAGTTGCGGGGAGGGGAAAAATTGCCCTAAGCCTCCAATTCCCAATGGCCTTAGCCAAACCTCAACCTTTGCGCTACTTCGTCCGATAAGTAAAGAGTGCGGACTTGCGCCTGCTTGCTGTTCTGCTTTCCTCTGCTGGCCGAACCGCCCGCTAAGCAGACACCCCAACCCCCGATGCCCGAGGCAATGGCGGCTTCCATTGCGAAACAGAAAGCCTCTGTACGCCGGCAGGTGGCCGGCCCGGCCGGGGAGAGCCACTTGAATGGTTCCTCCTCCTGGTTCACCACTCCCTGGCCCAGAGAACCAATTGAAAATATTGCACCTTCCGCGCCGCCGGAGCCTGCTCAGTCATCCCTTCAGGCTCCTTGCGATCCCCTGCCGCAATCGGATGTGGACGGGTTGGTGAAAGACGCCTCCAGCCGGCAAGGGCTCAAAGAAGACCTGGTCCGCGCCGTCATACAGAGGGAAAGCGGCTTCCGCCCTTGCGCCATCTCCTCTAAAGGAGCGCAGGGCCTGATGCAGCTCATGCCGGCTACGTCCGCTGAACTCGGCGTCCGGAACCCGTTCGATCCCAAGGAGAACGTCCACGCGGGCGCGCGCCTGTTGAAACAACTGCTCGAACGCTACCAGGGGAATCTCGAACTTGCCTTGAGCGCTTACAACGCGGGGGCGGGCCGGGTGGACCGCGATGGCGCCGTCCCAGACATCCCGGAAACCAGGGATTACCTTCGCAACATACTTGGAAAATTGAGCTACTGAAACGGGCTATCATAGTCCGCGATGGGCCTTCGCTCGCTCTGGATCACGCTTCTGGTCACTACGCTTTCGGCCCAACTGCCCGAGCCCCAAGGCCGCTACACGCCCGCGCGCATGACCTTCGTCGCCCGGGACGCCGCGCGAGACGAGCCGTTGACCGCGGACCCTTCCGACCGCCGCGAGTTTGTCGTGCACGTCTGGTATCCCTGCATGCCCGCAACCGGCTCGAAGGCCCAATACCTGCCCGACCTTTCGAAATGGCGCGAAGCGTTGGGAGACGATCTGCTCCGCTCCGCGCTGGATGGAGCGCTGGAACCGGCTTCCAAGGCGAGGCCCAAGGTTCTCGCCCAAGGCGAAGTGCTTCATGGCCGGTTTCCCCTGCTTGTCTTCTTTCCGATGCTCGGAGCGAGCAGCCTGGGGTACACCACCATCCTCGGCAATCTGGTCAGCTACGGCTATATTGTTCTCGCGCTGGATCCCACCTACGAGGTCTTCGCCACCACGCTTTCGGAGGGCCGAATTGCCGGATTTGCCGCCGCGGGGTGGTTCGAGCCGCCGGAGGCGAACATCCCCGCATTCGAAGCGGACCGCGTCAAAGTGTGGACAGCGGACGCGAAGTTCGCCCTCGACCAGATGGCGGCAAGCAAGCTTTTCCTGCGCAGCATTGACTGGCGGAAGGCAGGCGCTCTCGGCCACTTGACGGGCGCAAAGGCAGCCATGGCGCTCACCCGCGAGGACTCACGCATCAAACTCTGTCTGAACCTGGACGGCTTTCCGGCGGGGCCTGCGTTTCCCAAGCCCCTCGCCATCATTCACGAGGAGCTACGGGAGCCGGGCCGCCTCGTCCGCGGGCAAGTCTACGACATCCTCATCCGCACCCCGGCGATGCATCTGCGCAGTTTTCTCGACTTCGACGTGCTGAACGAGCGGCCGGGGGCGGAGGCAACCCTGGATCTGCTGAGCAAGTATGCCGCCGCGTATTTTGACAAGGTCTTGCGCCACAAGATGGGTACGGTGCTCGATTACAAGCCTCCGCCGGGAGTGGAGGTGAAGCAGTATGAATCACCGGAGGGACGGTAACTCCCGCTACCGCAGACTCAAGCCCCCGTCCACGGCCATGATCTGGCCGGTCACGAAGTTCGAGGCCCCGAGGAAGTAGGCCACGGCCTCCGCAATCTCTTCCGCCGTGCCGGCGCGCTGTGCCGGAGTGGCGCGCACCATCGCTTCGGCTCTTTCATCGAGCGCGCCGAAGGGGATCACTCCGGGGGCCACGGAGTTCACGGTGATGCCGGGCGCGAGCGCCTTCGCCAATGCCTTGGTGAGCATGATTACGCCCGCCTTCGACGCGCAATAGTGGGCGTGTTCGGCCCAGGGGCGCAATCCGCCGAGCGAGCTGATGTTCACGATGCGCCCGCCGCCGTGCTTGCGCATCAGCTTCCCGCCCTGCTGGCAGCAGAAGAAAACGCTCTTCAGATTCACCGCATGGATGAAATCCCAATCCGCCTCGGTGATGTCGAAGGGATGGAAGCGCGTGAACCGCGCGGCGTTGTTCACCAGCCCGTCGAGTCTTCCATGATCGCGCTCGATTGCGGCGAACATCTGCGTGATCTCCGCGACGCTCTCGAGATTGGCCCGATACATTCCCGCGGCCCCGCATTCCTCCGCCGTCCGTCGCGCTTCGGCTTCGGAGGAGCCGTAATGGATCAACACTCTTGCGCCCGCGCTCGAGAGATGGAGCGCAATGCCGCGGCCCACCCGTTTCGCCGCGCCGGTCACCAGCACGAGTTTGCCGCTCAGCGGGCTAGACGGTTGGTTCATGCACTTCCACCTCCTCGGGTTCGATGCCGTCGCGGGCCGGTTCCGGGAGCCGCCCGTACCATTCGAGGGCCAGCCAATAGAATGCCGTGAGCGAACTGATGGCTCCGGACCACGCCCCAATCGTGCGGGGGCTGTAGAACTGGCTGGCGACGCCCGCGGCAGTCATGGACAGCATCATCATCCCCCAGGTGAGCGTCTCATAGGTGGAGAAGACACGCCCGCGGAATTCGTCGGCGACATGCCGCAGGAGCTGCGAAAAGTTCATCACCGAACTGATGGCGATGGCGCAGCGGGAAAGCGCGATGAACACGAGCGCCAGGGTGAACTGCTTCATCTGGCTGAAGACGATATAAGCGCCGCCATGCACCAGGAAGCAGAAGGCGACGGTGCGTTTGTATCCCAGGAAGCTTAACCGCGGGCCAAAGGTGTGCGCGATGAATCCGCCGATGAGCAAACCCACTCCGGCGAAGCTCCAGATGGTCCCGATTCCCGCCGCTCCGCGATGAAAGACGTTCTCGCCGAACAGGCTGAAGAGGATCTGCGCCGCGCCGCCGCCGCTGGCCCATCCCAGGCCGAGGACCGCAATGCCCAGCAGCAGGGGATTTCGACGCATGTAGCGCAGCCCCTCCACATATTCATGCCACGGGCGGGCGACTTCGTTTTCGGTGAGGGCGGTACGCTGCGCCCGGAAGGCGCCGCCGGGCACGCGGTGGCGCGAAATGCTCCATGCGGAGAACAGGAACGACAACGCGTTGAGGAAAAAGGCCCACTGATACCCCAGTTGTGACACGCTTGCGCCGCCGAGCATGGTTCCGATGGTCAGCGTGGTCCATTGCGTCGTCTGCGTGAGCGAATTCGCCGTGTGCAACTGCTCGCGCGTGGCGATGGCGGGAAGAATCGAGGAGCGTCCGCTGGTAAAGAACGGCGACGCCAGCATGAGCAGCGCGCTCAGAAGATACAGCGATTTGCTGCTGGAGGAATGGATGGTGGAGATGAAGCCCAGCGCCACGACGGCGCGCACCAGGTCGCTGGTGATCATGATGCGCTTGCGGTCCATGCGGTCGAGGAGCACGCCGGCGAGCGGGCCGGCGAGAATGGCCGGAATCGCCCGCGAGAGCAGGACGCCGGTCACCACGAGTCCCGAGTCGGCGTACTTGACGGCCAGGCTGAACACCGCGATGTTGTTGAAGTGGTCTCCGATTTCGCTGACCACCTGTCCCATCCACGTGTGGCGGTAGTTGGGATTTTCTTTGAGAAGCTGGATGAATCCGGCCATCAGCCGCGCTCCGTCAGGAAGACGCCGGTGAGCACTAATGCTCCGCCCAGCACGAGGGCGGACGAGATATGGTCGCCCAGCAGGAGCACGCCGAGAATGGTCGCCAGGATGGGCTGCAAGTAGCTGAAGCTGCCCACGCGCGAGGCGGGAATGTAGGTGAGCGCATAGTAAAAGATGAGGTAGGCCACGGCTGATGGGAAAGCAGCCATGTAGAGCAGGCTCAGCCAACCGGCCGGCGCCACGTGCGTATAGGAAAAGCTCAGGCTTTCCCAGGCAATTACGGGGAGAAGCACCAACCCGCCGCCGAGGAAGGCGAACGTGTTGATGGTGAGCCCGCCGTGTTTGGCCGTCAGTTTCTTGCCGATTACAGCGAAGGCCGCGAACGCGGTGCCCGAAAGCAGCACGAGAGCGTCGCCCAGCAAAGTGGCGCTCGTCCCAATGGAGCGCGAGGTCTGTAGGACGCCTACGCCTCCGAGCGCCAGTCCCATCCCGGCCAGCCGCAATCCGTTCAGCCGCTCGAGGCCGCAGAAGGCGGACATCACCAGTACTTGAAGCGGCATGATGCCCGTCATGATCGCGGCATGCGGCGTGCTTGTACGCTCCAACCCCAGCAGGAACAGCACCTGGTTGAACGTCACGCCCGTCACGCCGAGCAGCAGGAGCATCGGAATGTCCTTCCGCGTCCACGGCTCATGATCGAACTCGCGGCCCTTCCAGAAATATAGGGGCAGCAGCAGCAATCCGGCGATCAGGGCGCGCAGGCTGGCGGCGAGCAGCGAAGGAAAATAACGCAGAGCAATGCGCGCAATGACGAAATTCAGCGCCCAGAAGAACACCATCAGGGTGAGAAGCGCATAGAGGCGGATCAGGGAAGGTTGTCCTGAAACAACCCGGAGATCACCGGCGGTGGCGGCAGAAGGACTCTGCGTGCTCAACGCAGGGTCTCCTCCCTGACCGTGATCTGCTTCAGAAAATCCATGTCGATGGGGTAGCCGAAGCCGGGTTCATCGCGCACCACGATCGTGCCGCGGCCGGTCACCTCGACGGGCGGCGTGATGATATCGCGGGACCAGTAGCGCTTGCTGGCGGAAACATCGCCCGGCAGCACGAAGTCCGGCAACGTAGCCATGGCGATGTTATGCGCCCGTCCGATTCCCGCTTCGAGCATTCCGCCGCACCAGACGGGGATATTGTTGGCTTGGCAGACATCGTGCACCTTGACGGCTTCCGCGAATCCGCCCACTCTGCCCAGCTTGATGTTGATGATGCCGCAAGCCTTCATGCGAATGGCCTGCCCGGCCTGGTGGGAAGAACGGATACATTCATCGAGACAGATGGGCGTCTGGAGCGCGGCTTGCAGCGGAACGTGGTCGATGATCTCATCGTGCGCCAGCGGCTGTTCGATCATCATCAGATAGAATTCATCAAGGCGGCGCAGATGATCGATGTCCTTCAGCGTGTAAGCGCTGTTGGCATCCGCCATCAGTTTGATGGAAGGGAACTCCTTGCGCACCTCCTTGATGACATCGATGTCCCAGCCGGGCTTGATCTTCATCTTGATGCGCTGGTAGCCGGCTTTGATCTCGGTCTCGATTTTCTGAAGCAGTTGCGCCACGGTGTCCTGAATGCCGATGGAGACCCCGCAGGGGATTTCCCGGCGCGCGCCGCCGCCGATGTGCTGGTAGAGCGGCTTGCCGAGAAGGCGCGCTTCCAGATCCCATGCGGCCGCTTCCAAACCGCCGCGAGCCATATTGTGGCCGCGAATGTGCGCCGTGCGCGCGCCCACTTCGCCGGCCGCGCCAAATTCGTGGTGAAGCACGCGCGGCGCCACGTAGTCGCGCAGAATCAGCCACGCCGAATCGGTCCATTCCTCGTTGTAGAAGGGGTTCTCCCCGCAGGTGGCTTCCCCCCAGCCCGAGATTCCGCCGCCCGATACTTCCACCAGGATCATGGCGCGTTCATACGTCCGCCCGAAGCTCGTCTCGAAGAAATGCACCAGCGGCATCCGGATGTGCCGCAGCGTGATCTGATCAATGCGAAATGACATAGTGATTCCTCAACCCTGCCGAGGGGAAAACAGGTAAGCGCCCGTTTCCTCGGTCCTTTCGAAGCCCGATACTTCGAGACCCCGGCGCAGGTATTCGAGGAAACGTTCGCGCACCATGTCCTGAACGGCGCGCGCCTGCCGGGCGTCTTTCTGCCGCAGGGTGTCAATGTTCGATGGAATGGAAACGCGCGCTTCAACGGGCGCCGCCGGCAAAGGAGTGTTGTTCAAAATGGCCTGTACGCGAGGGGAATCGATCCACCACTCGGCCACGCAGCGGTCTGTCGGCAAGCCGCCGTGTAAGTGGCTCGAGGTGGTGCCGTATTGATTGGGAACGAACCGCCGCACCACCGCGCCCAGGCGCTCGATGTTGAGGAAAGCGTTCTTCAATTCCAGGGGATCAAAGGTCCATTCGATCAGCTTGATGCCGCGGGAAAGCGCTTCCTCGCGCTGCATCAGCTTCAGCTTTCGTCCCAGCCCGCGGTCGCGATATCCGGCAAGCGTGCCCAGCATATGGCTGTGCAGGTAAATGGATCCGTCGGACTTGAGTCCGGGGATGGCAACCAGAAACGCCACCATGCGGCTGCCGTCGAAGGCCCCAAACGTCTGCCCTCCCACTTTGTTCGCCACCACGAACAACCGGCGCGGCAGCAGCTCCACGTCCGCGAATCCCCAGATCTCCCGCTGAAGATTCACCGCTTCTTCGTATTCCGCAATGGTGGTCAGTTTTCGCGTCTCGATCACAAGCTTTTCGCCTCCTGCCAGAGCGCCTCCATCTCCTCGAGAGTCGAGGCGCTGACGGTCTTCCCGCGCGCGGCCAGTGACTGTTCCACGTGCGCGAACCGCTTCCGGAACTTCGCGTTGGTGCGGCGCAGCGATTGTTCGGGATCCACTTTCAGGAACCGCGCGAGGTTGACGATGGTGAACAGCAGATCCCCGATCTCACCCTCCATTTCGCCGCGGTCCCGCGCGTTCCGCGCCTGCTCCAACTCCGCGATCTCCTCGTGAACCTTCTCGAGTACTTGCGAGGCGTTCTCCCAATCAAAGCCCGCCGCGGCCGCCTTGGAGCTGATCTGCCGCGCTTCGACGAGCGCCGGCATCGCCCTCGGCACGCCGTCCAGCATCCCCTGGGGCTGCTCTCCGCGGTCCTTCTTCTCCTGTTGCTTGATCTCGTCCCAACGCACCTTTACTTCATCGGATGTTTTGGCATTTCCATCTCCGAAGACATGCGGATGGCGCCGGATGAGTTTCTCGTTGATGGCCTCGAGCGAATCCTCGATGGTGAAATGCCGTTCCTCGGCGGCCATCTGGGCATAGAAGACGGCCTGCAACAGGAAATCGCCAAGCTCCTCGGCGAGCGCGCGCCAGTCGCGGTTGTCGATGGCCTCCATCACTTCGTAGGTTTCTTCGAGCGTGTAGGGCTTGATGGAATCGAAGGTCTGTTCCCGGTCCCAGGGACACCCGCCCGGCGCCCGCAGGCGGGCCATGATCTCGACAAGTTGCTGGAATCGCCGACCGGCGTTTGCTGAGGATTCTGACATTATTAGAAGCGGTGACCGTGGCGATGGTGAGAGGATATGTTTAAATTTATCATGGGCGGCGCACTCACCGCCGTTCGTGAAGATAGGCGCAGTTCTCGAGCCGGCTCTTCCCGCCGTCATTCACGGCGAACTGCCGCGGCCGCACTTGCCCGTTCTTCGTGGTCCCGCTCCAGAGCGTGGCCGATCCGTACTCTCCGTCTTTCCGCAGCGCGTAAAAGCTGATATCGAACTTCGCCAGTCTCGCCGGATCGTTATCGTAATTCCGTGCCACGCGCTTCACCGCATCGAGACAGGCTTCCTTGGGGGACATCCCGTGACGCATGTTTTCGACGATGGTGTGGCCGCCGGCGATGCGGATATTCTCCTCGCCGCGTCCGGTGGACCCCGCCGCGCCCACGTCCTGATCGACATAGAGCCCCGCGCCGATGATGGGGGAATCCCCGACGCGCCCCGGAATCTTCCAGGCGAGGCCGCTCGTCGTCGTCACCCCGCTCATCTCTTTCTTGGTGTTCAGCGCCAGGCAGTTGATGGTGCCCGTCGGAGGATGAATCGCGCGGTCCCAGGCATAGGCC